>CAYTZH010000006.1:0-148277 GCA_964442285.1 uncultured Spirochaetales bacterium
GACGGCCGCCCCGCCGCGCTCGGCCCCGGCCGCGGCCGCCCCCGCCGCCGCCGTCGTCGTCGTCGACGTCGTCGTCTCCATCGAGGAGATCGAAGGTGCTGAGCTGCTCGATGCGCCGGGCCGCGGGCTCCGGCTCGGGCGCCGACTCTGCTGCGTCGGCAGGCTCGCTGGACTCCACCGCCTCGGCGTCGGCGACCTCCACCGCCTCGGCCTCGGCCTCGGCCTCCTCTCCGCCAGGCCGGCGACGGCCGCGGGTGCGTCCGCCCCGGCGGCGACGGCCGCGGCTGCGGTCCGGAGCCGGCGCGCCCTCCGAGAGCGTCTCGACGGCCAGCTCGCCCTCGGCGAGCGCCACCCGCTCGACCTCGAGCGATGCCTCGGAGAGCACGCGGATCACCGCGTCGTCGAAGGACTCTCCCACCAGCAGCAGCCGCGCGGGGCCGAGCTGGACCGGCGGCTCCGCGCCGCCCAGGACGACGGGGAGATAGGGGCCCAGGGCCACGGCGGCGTCCAGCACGGGCCCGAGACCGCCCAGCCCGAAGGCCTGGCGGATCACCCCCGCCACGGGCTTGCCCGCCGCGTCGACGCCGACGAAGTCGATCATCTCCGGGTCCCAGCCGCCCAGCGGCCAGCGCACCACGGCCCGCAGCCCGGCGGTCGCGGCGACCCGGGCCACGGCCTGGCCGCGCAGCCCCTCCTCCGCGTCGCGCACCCCGCGCTCGTTGAGGCGCTTGCGCACCAGCCCCTCGAGCCGGTCCAGGGCATCGGAGAGGCGATCGAGGTGGAGCCGCTCGGCGGCGCGGCGCGGCATCCAGGTCTCGAGCACCACCTCGCTCTCGTCGGGTCGCACGGTGGCCACCCGCCGGGCGAGCACCACCAGCTCCACCGCGTTGCCGCGGCCGCGAACCCCGCCGCCGTGCTTCGCCGCCAGACCGGCCAGGCCGGCGACGGCGCGTTCGAACAGATCGCGCTCGCCGCCGCCGAGCTGCCCCACGACCCGCTCGATGGGCACGGCCCGCGGCTCGTCGATCGGCTCCGAGACGATCTCGCCGGGGTGCTCGGCCAGGCTCTGGGGCTCCAGGGCCTCCAGGCGGAAGCCGCGCGGGGCCAGCAGGCCGAGGCGGCGGCGGTCTGCCACGCTCCAGCTCGGCGCCACGGCCAGCGCCACGCCGTTCTCGAGCTGCCCCGTCGCGGCGCGCTCGGTCGCCAGCGCCACGGCGCCCAGGGCCGCATCGCCCCCGGAACGGGGCGAGAAGCCGACCACCAGGGGCTGCCCTTCCGGCGTCTCCCCCACACCGACGGCGGCGAGCTCCGCCGGGATCCCCTCGACCGAGACCGGCTCGAGGCTCCCGGCCACGATCCCCTCCTCCGCCAGCCGACCCAGCCAGCGCGCGGCATCGATGGCCTGTCCACCCTCGGCCCTTCGGTTGCGTCCAAAGCGTCGTCTCATGCTCTCCTCTTCTCGTCGCCCGCCCGCGCTCAGCCGCTCGCGTCTTCCGGCTGGGCCAGCACCAGGCGCTCCTTCGCGATCAGTCTCGCCGTGGCGCGCAGGCTCACGCCCGCCAGGTCGAGCCACACCGCGTCGTGGGCCAGGGCCGGGGACAGGGCGTCTTCGGGGTTGGCGGAGTCCAACAGCAGGCCCCCCAACAGCTTGCGATCGGACTCCACGTGCTTCATCACCTTGTTCCAGCGCGCCAGGGGCAGCTCGATGCGCAGCTCTCGCGCCGCTTCGAGCTCGGGCGGAAGACCGTCGCGCACGAGCGTCAGCACGACGATCGCGCCCCGCGACGAGCTCCTGCCGAGCTCCGCGCGCCAGCTGGTTCCCTGGGCCAGCAGCAATCGATCCTCCTACGGCTTCACCAGGAGCGACGACGACTCGCGCTCCTGCTCCTCCTCGAGCAGGCTGGCCATCAGGGGCCCCAGGGCGGTCTCCAGGAGGACCCGCAGCAGCTCGTCCTCGGCCGGCGGGCGCTCGCGAACCGCCTGCGCCGCCGCCAGCGCGTCGCGGGCCTCGTCCTCGCGCCTGCCGTGCCAGAGCCCGAAGGCCGTCTCCTCGAGCCAGGCGGCGACGGCCTCGCGCTCGGCCTCGTCGAAGAGCGTCGGCATCGCATCCCGCAGGATTCCCTCCGCCTGCTCGCGGCGCTGCGCGCCCGAGACCACGATCTTGCTCTCGCGCAGGCCTTGGAGCTCCTCGGCCACGGCGCGCAGCCCGGCCTCGGCCGGGAGCCAGGGACCGAGCTCGCGCTCGCGATAGCGCTCCACGACCCGGCGGGTCGCGGCGACGGACACCTCGGCGCCGAGGGCCTCCCGCGCCAGCTGGCCCGGGGTCGCGGCCTCGCCCGACTCGTCGGCCAGGTGGGAGCGCCATTCGGCGAAGGCCCGGGGCAGCGGCCGATCGCCCGGCTGCACCGCGACCGCCCGTCCCACCCTCGCCCGCGCGGCCTCCCGCGAGACGGGAACGCTCTGGAACTGCTCGCGCTCGACCAGGTCCTTGATGAAGCGCCGCACCCGCCCCCGGGTCGAGCTGTAGACGTGACACTCCAGGACCCCCTTGCGGAGGTCGGTGGCCAGCTGGAAGATGCGCGCGCCGCCACCCGGCGGTGTATCCACGAAGGTCACCAACTGGGCTCCGGTGGGATCGACGGGCGAAACCCAGGTGCCCTCCACATCGTCCTCGTCCCGGCTCGGCAGGTGGGCCACCCGGGGCTCCGCGGGGGCCTCCTCCAGGGCCACGCCCCGCGAGCGCAGGTGGTGTCGCACGCGGCGCAGCGCCTTGCGGCCCGCCTTGGGCAGCCCGGCGTCCGAGAGCCCGGCCAGCACGGCGGCGCCCTCCTCCCGCTCGCGCCAGACGTCGAGCAGCTCCGCCGCGGCGTCCGGATCCTCGTTCAGCAGCCAGGTCGCGACCTCCGCGGCGCCCTCGGAGGAGAGCGTCTCCAGCAGGCGGTCGGGGTCGCCGTTGGAGGGGCGGATCGCGTCGGCGAGCGCGGGCAGGGCGCTGGCGGCCCGCTCCAGGGCCTCGGCGAGACTCACGGCGCCGCCTCCCCGCGCACCCAGTCGAGGTAGGCCGGGCTGCCTCCACCCACGGCGAGGGCGAGCACCTCGGGCACGTCGTAGGGATGCAGCGCCTGGACCCGCTCGGTGAGCATCGCCAGCCGATCGGCGCGGGTCTTCACCACCAGCAGCGACTCCTCCTCCTCTTCCACCGCGCCCTCCCAGCGGTAGATGGAACGCAGGCCCGGCACCAGGTTCACGCAGGCCGCCAGCCGCTCCTCCACCAGGGCGCGGGCGAGCCGGCGGCCCGTCTCGGGATCCGGGGCGGTGATCAGGACGACCTGCAGGGGCTCAGAAGAGGGCATGGGGATCCAGGAGCTTGCGGTGCTCGGCCAGGGCGAAGCGATCGGTCATGCCGGCGACGTAGTCGGCGACGGCCCGCGCCGCTCCGTCCTCGGGAAAGCGGGCGCGCACGTGGGGCGGCAGCCGTGCCGGATCCTCGCGGTACACGCGGTAGAGGTCCGCGAGCACCGTCTCCGCCTTGCGCACCATGCGCAGCACCTCGTAGTGCTGGTAGAGATGGGTGAGCAGGAAGCGCTTCAGCCGCAGCAGCGCCGAGGCCACCGGCTCCGAGAACCCGGCGAGGGGAAGCTCCGAGGCCCGCACGTCGGCCAGGTCGGCGATTCCCGCGCGAGCGATGCGCCGGGCCGTCTCCTCCACCAGGTCGGTGACCAGCCGGTCCATCAGCGCCCGCAGCACCTGGGCCCGCAGCAGGCGCTCGGTCGCCTTCGCCGCGGCGGGGAGCGATCGCTGCGCCTCCCGCCAGAGGGAGACCTCCTCGAGCGACTCGACCCGCAGCAGGCCCGAGCGCAGGCCGTCGTCCAGGTCGTGGTGCACGTAGGCGATCTCGTCGCAGAGGTCGCCGACGCGCGCCTCGAGCGAGGGATGCGACGAGGCCGGCGGAAGCGGGATCGGATGCTCCCAGGAGCAGCCGTGCTTGAGGATCCCCTCCCGGGTGTCGTGGGTGAGGTTCAGGCCGCGGAAGTCGGGATAGCGCTCCTCGAGCAGGTCCACGACCCGCAGGCTCTGGCGGTTGTGGTCGAAGCCGCCGTCGTCGGCCAGCAGGCGGTCGAGCACCCGCTCGCCGGCATGGCCGAAGGGCGTGTGACCCAGGTCGTGGGCCAGGACGATCGCCTCCACCAGGTCCTCGTTGAGCCGCAGCGTGCGGGCCACCGTGCGTCCGATCTGGGCCGCCTCCAGGGTGTGGGTGAGGCGGTTGCGATGGTGATCGGCCTCGTGGTGGACGAAGACCTGGGTCTTGTACTCCATGCGCCGGAAGGCGCGAGAGTGGACGACCCGGTCGCGATCGCGCTGGAAGGCGGTGCGAAAGCGGGCCTCGGGCTCCGGAACCACGCGTCCGAGCGAGTCGGCGCTGCGAACCGCCCAGGGCGCCAGCCGCTCCGCCTCCTCCGCCTCCACGCCGCGGCGGTCGCGAACCCCGCTCACCGCGTGGGATCCTCGCCGGGCGCGTCCCGCAGGACCCGCTCGAGGGCGGCGCGGGAGGCATCGCCGATCTCCTCCTCGGGCGGCAGGCTCGTGGTCAGCAGGGCCCAGAGACCCACGCCGGCCAGGGCCAGCCCGAGGGAGAATACGAGCCAACGGCGCATGGGCGCGACTGTCTCCTCTTCCGTGGTTTGCCGGGGTGGAACCACCGGAACCGGTCTGCGGAGGCACCCGGGAAGGCAGGGACAATCGCGTCCCCCGGGGCAGACGTTCAGACGGTACGAACGGGCTGCCCGGGTGTCAACGGCCGCGCGGAACGCGTGGCTTGCCTGTCGACGGCCGCGCGGCCGCGGCGAGCTAAGGTCCGCCCATGCCCACCTCCGCCGACACGCTTCCCGAGCGACTGCTCCTGGGCCCCGGCCCGTCCAACGTGCCCGAGCGGGTGCGCCGGGCCCTGGCCCGGCCCCTGGTCGGACACCTGGATCCCGCCTTCCTGGCGGTGATGGACGAGGTCATGGAGCGGCTGCGGCGGGTCTTCGGCTGCGGCTACCCGATGACCCTGCCCCTTTCGGCCACGGGCAGCGCCGGCATGGAGGCCTGCCTGTGCAACCTGCTCGAGCCGGGCGACGCCGTCGTGGTGGGCGTGGCGGGCGTCTTCGGCGGCCGCATGGCCGAGGTCGCGTCGCGGATCGGCGCCCGGGTCTTCCGCGTGGAGACCCCGCCGGGCACGGCCCTCGACCCTCAGGCCATGGCCGACGCGATCCGCCGGGCCCGGCCCCGCGCAGTGGCCTTCGTCCACGCGGAGACCTCCACCGGCGTGCTCCAGCCCGTGGACGAGATCGCCCGCAACGCCCGGGAGGCCGGCGCCCTGGTGGTGCTCGACTGTGTCACCTCCCTGGCCGGCGTCCCGGTGACGCTCGAGGCGTGGGGCGTCGACGCCGCCTACAGCGGCACCCAGAAGTGTCTGTCCTGCCCGCCGGGCCTCTCGCCGGTGAGCTTCGGTCCCCGGGCCATGGCGCGGATCGAGCGCCGCGTGCGACCCGTGCAGAGCTGGTACCTCGACCTCTCGCTGCTCGCCGGCTATTACGGCGGCGAGCGCGTCTACCACCACACGGCGCCGGTCTCGATGATCCTGGCGCTGCGCGAGGCCCTGCGGATCGTCGAGGAGGAGGGCCTCGAGGCCCGCTGGAAGCGACACCGGGAGGCGGCCGCGGCCCTGCTCTCGAGCCTCGCCCCCCTGGGCTTCGAGCCCCTGGTGGCCGAGGCCCATCGACTCCCGCCCCTCACCACCCTGCGCCTGCCGGAGGCGGTCACCCGCCGGGGCGAGGCGTCCGTGCGGCAGGCGCTGCTCGAGCGTCACGGCATCGAGGTCGGCGGCGGCCTGGGCGCCCTGGCGGGTCGGGTCTGGCGGGTGGGCCTCATGGGCGAGAACGCCCGGCCGGAGCACGCGGCGCGTCTCGCCGAGGCCCTGCGCGCCGAGCTCGCCTGAGTCCCGCCTCGACCTAGGGGCCGGCCTCCTCCAGCTCGAAGTGCACCGGGATCACCACCCGGCCGTAGACCCAAGGCAAGGGCGCCGCCTCGGTCACGCTGCGCAGCGCGGCCCGATCCAGGGTGCGGTGGCCCGAGGAGCGCACCAGCGCGAGCTCCCGCGGCGTGCCGTCGCGATCGAGCTCGAAGCCCACCCGCGCCACGCCCTCGAGCCCGCGCATGCGGCCCACGCCCGGGTAGCGCAGGGCGGCCTGTACCCGGCGACGGATCTCTGCCAGGCGCGCCTCCACGCTCGGGCCGCGGGGGATGGCGTCCACGGCGGGCGGGCGCGCCGCCACGTCCGGCGGCTCGGCCCCGGGCCCGGTCGGCGCCACCAGCAGAAGGCCGAGCGCCAGTGCCGCTCTATTGAACGGCATCGGGGATGCCGTTGCCGTCGACGTCGGTCGCGGGCGCGGCGTTCACGGCAGCCACCGCGTCCAGGTCGAAGCCCGCGTTGTTGCCGCCCACGGGCCCGTCGACGACGCTCGTCCCGACGATGCGAACGTAGGCCACCCAGCCCAGACCCAGGTCCGCGAGGTCGAAGCGGTCGCCGCCGGCGCCCGGCGGCTGGGGCGCCACGAACTGGTTCAGGAACTCCTCGATCGGCTTGTCGGTGGGGATCGACGCGTGGGGCTCCAGGGGATCGTTCGCGTCGGCGAGCACCGGGTACTCGCCGGCGCAGCCCGGATACAGGACCGCGCTCTCCGGATTGCCGGGCTCGAACGGAACCCCGGCCAGGTTGCACGGAAAGGCGTGCCAGGTCAGGCCGTCCTGGCTCACCCAGACCGTGCCGGGCTCCGAGAAGACCCGCTCCACCACGAAGGTCGACTGGTTGAAGACCAGGAAGGCGTTCTCGAACACCAGGAAGTCGACGCCCGGACCGTCGACGATCACGTTGTCGGTGAAGGCCAGGTCGATGCTGCCCCCGAGCCCCAGGGTGACGACGCCGAGGTCCGCGCCGCTGTAGAGCCCGCTGCCCGTAGGCGGGCCGAGGGCGTCGGCCGCCACGCCCACCCCGGCTCCGGTGCCCGGGTTGAAGGCGAGCACGGCGTCGGCGTAGGGATCGCCGACCGCGTCGAACGTGGCGGAGACCTGCGCGGTGGCGCCGTTGTCGCGCTCGACCGAGACCTCGAGGGTGTTGGCGCCGGACAGGACGACGACGCCGTCCCAGACGTCGAGCGCGACCGCCAGGGTCGACCCCCCGGACTCGGGCACGAGCGAGAAGGCCGCCGTCACGTCGGCGCCGTTCAGGCTGGCGGCGAAGCTCGAGACCACGACGTCCTGTCGCAGCCGCAGCTCGATCCGGAGTGGCTTGAAGGTCACCTCGCCGCCGGCCGTCGGCGTGAGGAACGCCACCACCGGCGAATTGCAGCTTCCGGCCACGGCCAGCAGGCTGCTGGCCGCGAGCGCGAGCACGCGGATTCGGTTCACGGTTGTTCCCCCTCCTCGGTTGTCGAGAACACGGGCCGCCACGCGGACCGGCGCCCGTCGCCCGCCTCGTGGGCGACGAGCACGTGGTCCGCTGCCGGCGGCAGCTCCAGGTCGACGGTCAGGATGCGGCGCGAGGCCTCACCCGCGAGCGGAACCGCGAGCCGCGCGAGGCCGGCCCCCGCCGGGTCGGAGACGAGCACGTGGCCCGAGCTCCGCTGCGGCAGCAGCCGCAGGCGCCAGCGCCCCGTCCCGCTCTCCACCGTCTCGGCCAGGGGCGGCGGCGGCGACGACGACGACGCCAGCACGAGCACGTCCGGTCCCCGCACCCCGGGGTCGCCCCCCACCCCGGTGGCCGCCAGGGAGAGCGGCCCGTCCGGCAGCGCCACCCGCCCGAAGTCCACGCGACCCGAGACGCCGCTCTCGGCCCGGGCCACCACGTAGGGCTCCTCGCGATCGATCCGCCACAGCCAGAGCGGGCGCGGTGCCCCAGCGTCGTAGCCGGTCACGGCCGCGGCCAGCGCCTCCGGGCGGGCGGTCAGTCGGACGCGGCCGCCATCGCCTCCCACCGGCCGAGGCCCGGGGCCGACCGACGCGGACGCGGCCGGCGGGGCCTCCGAGCCCGTGCCCCAGCGGGATTCCCCGGCCTCGCGCCTCGCCAGCGCCGCGCGGGCGGAGGCCGGGGAATCCCGCCGCGGCGCGGGCGGCCCGCCGCTCGCCCCTGGCGCCTGTGCGCCCGCCGGACCGGCCGCACGAGCGGCGCCCTCCCGGTCGGCCGGACGAGCGGCAGCCTCCCGATCCTCCCCCGGCCACGGCGTCCGCGAGGCCGCGAGGCCCTGCGCCAGCCAACCGGCGAGGCCGAGCACCGCCACGAGGCCGGCTAGAGATCCGCGCTTCGAAACGAGCACAGCTCGCCCTCCGGCTCCCCCACGAGCACGAACGTGTCGGGCCCCCCCGCTCCGTCGGGCCGCACCCGGAGCGCGCCGGGCGCGCGCGCCTGACCCAGCCCGGCGGCACCCACCGGCGCCACCACCGCCAGCTGCGACCCCACGTCGAAGCGGTCCCGCGGGAGGGGGACCGATGGCGACCCCGAGAGGTCGACGTCCACCGCGGTCACGGTGCCGTCGCAGAAGTCGGACACGAGCAGGCGTTCCCCGTCGGCGTCGAAGCCGGTGCCCGGCGTGAAGCCCGCGCAGGTGACCGCCGGGGCGCCGTCGGGGCGCGCCGGAAGCTCCAGCGCCTCGCCCTCGAAGAAGATCCGCGCGTCGGTGTTGCCCACCCGCGCGTCGCTGCCGTCGAGGACCACCGGCGGCACGGCCATCGCTGCGGCGGGAATGGCGTCGAGCGCCTCCAGGTCCACGGCATACACGGAGCGCGAGACCGCGCTGCCGGTGACGGCCACCCGGCCGCTCGGGTCGATGGCCAGACGATCGAAGGAGAGACCCACCCGACCCAGGGGAATCGTCGCCACGAGCTGCAGGGCCGTGGCATCGATCACCTCGATGGCGGCGTCGGAGTCGGCCAGTCCCCCCGACTCGATCTCGGGCGTCCCCGGGTCGTCCTGGATCAGCTGCAGCGCCCCGCTAGAGGTCACCAGCACGAAGGGCCGGCCCGGGTTGGCGGGCGTCGCGAAGGCCGTGACGTGGGTGGGGTTGAAGAACTCGGTGAAGATGACCGGCACGCCCGGATCGACGGTGGCCGTGGGGCCGGCGGGATCGAAGTCGAACACCAGCACGCTGCCCGGCAGGAACTGGGTGTTCAGGGTTCCCGCGCCGCTCCCGAGGTTGGAGGTGGAGACGAACAGGTGCCCTCCGGCGACCGCGGCGCCGGAGGTGAAGCTCGAGAAGTAGCGGGCGGACCCGCTGCAGCCCGGCGGTACCGGGGGGCCCGACGGGATCGGATCCCCGAAGGAGTCGGTGCGACCCGCGGGCGGCAGCAGACACACCTTCGTGGAGGCGGCGGTCCGGCCTTCCGGCGCCACCGGCGCGTACGGATAGAGCGCGGCGTCGACGGGCGCGGGCACCCCGACCTCCCCCTCGACGAGTGTGCCGTCCTCGGGGTCGACGAAGATCACCTCATCGAGCCCACTCGCCGTCAGCAGCGCGAGCTCGTCACTGATCGCCAGGACGCCGTCGATCACGGGAACCAGCGGGAGCAGCGGGAACGCGACGCTGTCGTCGTCCACGCCGTCGCCGTCGCTGTCGGCCGGGATCGGCGGCACCGGGCTCGGCGTGAGCAGCGCCGCGGGCGCGGCGTCCGCGTCGTAACGGAGCAGCGCCCCGGGCTGACCGTTGGCCACCAGCAGCCGATCGGGCTCCCCGGGGACGAAGTCCAGGCCCGGCGGGAAGCGGCCGGGCAGCGGCGTGCAGAAGACCGCCACGCCGCCGCCGCCGCCGTCGTCGTCCCGGTCGCGCCGACGCTCGTCGCTGTCGCGGTCGAGGACGGGCGGCGAGCCGCCGCTCCCGCTTCCGCCACCGCAGGAGCCGCCGACGAGCAGCGGCAGCAGGAGCAGCAGGCACGGCGCGAGCCGGGTCACCAGCCCACCTCCCCGCTCACGTAGAGCACCCGGCCCGGCTGGGGAAAGAAGAGGGCGTCGCGGACGGCCTGGTCCGTGAGGTTGCGCCCGCCGACCGTCACCCGGAGATCGTCCAGGGGCAGCCGGTCCCGCACGAAGCCCAGTCGCGCGAGGTTCACCGACAGGCTCGCGTCGAAGGTCAGGCGGTCGCTGATGAAGCTCGCCCCGGTATCGGTGACGGGAATGTCGTCGGTGAACTGCGCCTCGCCCACGAGCTGGAAGAGGCCCGAGGCCGGTCCGATCTCGAGGCGGCCCGCGGTCTCGCGCCCGGCGCGCCCGGGGAGCGGGGCTCCGTTGGCTGCGAGCTCCGTCTCCAGCTCCGTGTGGTTCACGGCGACGCCGACCCAGTCGAAGAGCCGGAAGGCCAGGGACGCCTCCACCCCCCAGGCCGTCGCGGGGCCGGTGTTCACGGGCGCCACCGTGTTCGGGCTGATCAGCAGGAAGACGATCGAGTTCTCGATGTCGTTGTAGAAGCCGGCGACCTCGAAGCGCAGGTCCGTGACGAAGCCGAGCTTCTCCACCGCCACCTCGAGACCGACGTCCGCGTTGCGGGCCTCCTCGGGCAGCAGCCCCGGATTGCCGCGGATGAAGCCCTTGTCCGGAAAGAAGAGCTCGTCGAAGTTGGGCGCCCGGTAGGACTCCTCCCAGTTGCCCTTGATGCGGAGCCAGCGCAGCGGCTCGAGGACGACGCCGACCCGCGGCAGCCACTCCAGGCGCAGGCCGTCGGTGTCGTCCAGGCGCAGCGCCGGAACCACGCGGACCCGCCGCTCGAAGAGCGCCAGCTCGTGCTGGTAGAAGATGCCGAGCGTGTTGCGCTCGGTGTCGTCGAACTCGTCCGAGAGCAGCCGGTCCTGGCGCCAGTCGACGGCCAGCAGCATCCGGTGGTCGATGCCGGCCAGCCGGCCGCCGCCTTCGAGCGCGGCGCGCCCCCCGAGCGCCTGGTTGCGGTTGGTGGTGTCGATGGGATCCATCACGCCCCCCGGCCGGGGATCCGGATCGGTGAAGCGCACGTCCTCGAGGCGGTGGTAGACCTGCAGCCGCAGGTCCGCCGGCCCCAGGTCCGCCACGTCGGCGGAGAGCTGCGCCAGGTGCCGGAAGAGCCGCTCGTGGGCATTGGGACGCTGGCCGCCCAGGGTGCCCGGGTCCGTGTCCAGCCCGGGCCGGCCGCGGCTGGTGCGGAAGAGGTCGTTGATGAGCTCGACGCGGACCCGCTCGCCCAGGTCCGCGCCGAGCTTGAGCAGACCCGCGTGGCTCACGGCCTGGTTGTTGATCCGCCGCAGGCTCGGCGGATCGAAGGGGATCTCGGCTCCGCCGAAGCGCACGATCGGGCGCTGGAACTCGTAGTCGCCGAGGGTGGTGAAGCCGCGATAGCCCAGGGCGTACTCGAGGGGCCCCAGGCTTCCGCCGTGGAAGAGCGAGCCCTCGCCGGTGCCGAACGACTCGGCGGCGCCGGCCAGCCGGGTGCGCGGATCGCCGGCGCGACGGGTGATGACGTTGATGACGCCCCCGATGGCGTCGCTGCCGACCTGGGCCGAGCCGCCGCCGCGGCTGATCTCCACCCGCTCCACCAGGTCGACCGGGATGGTGGAGAGGTCCACCGCGCCGGACTGCGCGGAGTTGAGCCGCACCCCGTCCAGCAGGATCACGACCTGGGACGAGGTGGAGCCGCGGATCGAGACCTCGGAGCGCTGTCCGGGCCCGCCGAGCCGGCGCACCTGAACACCCACGCTCCGCCCGACCAGGTCGGCCAGGTCCTTCTGCTCGCCCCGGAACGCCTCGGGCTCGATCACCGTGGTGAACGAGGTCGGATCCTCGCGGACCCGGCCCGGGCGCACGGCCTCGGTCACCACCGGCTCGACCTCACGGGTCACCTCGGGCGGCGACGCATCGGGCGGAGCCGGCGGATCGTCGCCTCGCGCGGCCGGAACGCCGGCCGCGACGGCGAGCAGCGCAGCGCCGAGACGGGGCCCGGCGCGGCCGGGCCCCGTCCGTCGTCTTCTCATGCGCCCGGGCGCTTCCCGAGCGCGAGCGCGACCAGCCCCAGGGCCACCAGCAGGCTCGTGGCCGGCTCCGGGGTGACGACGTTGTCCACGGCGAAGTAGAAGGGGGTGTTGGCCCCGAACGGCCCCACGTCACTCGTCTCGAGGCCGAAGCTCAGGGCGCTCACCACACCGAGCCCCGAGAGATCGACGTACTCCCAGGTGTCGAGGATGAAGTCCTGAGCGTTGTCCGCGAAGCGGAAGTCGGCCAGGGCCACCGTGACCGAGCCGGTGGCCTGGTCGCTGGCGTCGAGGCCGGTGATCGTGAGCTCGAAGAAGTCCGGATCGTCGCCGGTGGCCCCCCCGAACTGCTTCGCGAACGCGTCTCCGAAGCTCATGGAGAGGAATGGGTAGGCCACGTTGGTGACGTGGGTCCCCACCACCGGGGTCGGGCTCGCAAAGGTGATGCGCGGGATGAAGGGTGTGAACGAGTCGACGAAGCCCACGCCGTAGGCCTCGCCGGGCACGGCGTTGCCCGTGAGCGGGTCGGCCCCACCGCCGGGCTGCGCGGTGTACTGCCGGGCCAGGAACAGCGCAGGATCGCCGGTCGGTCCGCCCGGCCGACTGGGATCCGTCTGGTTGGAGACGCTCCAGCCGGCCCAGAAGTCCCCGAACTGGCTGGTCGAGAAGGTGTTGTTGAAGCCCGCCCCCCCGCTCGTGAAGCCGAAGGAGTCGTTGAGGAAGCCCTCGGGTGCCAGGCCGCCGCCGACGTCTTCGAAGTCGACGACGCTGACGGCCTCGGCGGCCGGAGCCAGGGCCAGGGGTGTGATCAGGAGCAGCACTGCGAGAACACGAAGCCGGAACGACATCAAGATCCCTCCCGCGCGCCGACACCGGGCGCGCTCGTTCGAGTGCGCGGAAGCGATCCGTTCGCCGCCGCGGACGCGACGGCACGCGGTCGTTCTGCTCGGAGTGCGATAGAGGGATGGAGACGCAGCCGCGCCGCCTTCCCCTCTCGGACCCGGAGAGGAGAAACGCCCGCTGGAAGGCCGGTCTTCTGGCTCCCGGATCCACCGGCCGCCGAGCCTTCCCAGCCCCGCCGAGCCGCTCTGGGCGACTGCGTTGGGACCAGTGGCAACGTTCGACGACCGTCCCCGGTCACAGCGACGGGCTCGCGCCGGAATCTCACCGGCTTCCCGCGGTCCAGAGGGGGGCGGCGCCTTCCCAGTGCGCGCAGGAGCGCGCGCCACACCGACCCCGTTTCCGGACCGCCTCCGCGAAGGCCTCGGGACGACGCATGCGTCGGCCCGGCGACCCCGGAGGACACCTTCCACCGTCTTGTCGGGCTTCTTTGTAACCCCACCCCGAGACCCGCGTCAACCGCCGGCCCCGGAGCCGCGCCGGGCTACGTCAGCGCGTCGGCGAAGAGCGCCTTGGTGCGTCCCCAGGCGTCGTCCCGGGACGGCGCGTCGAAGGAGTCGCGCTGGTCGCAGAAGAAGCCGTGGGAGGCCCCGTCGTAGACGACCACCTCGTTCTGCACGCCCCCGTCCGCCAGGGCCGAGCGGATGGTCTCCACCTGGTCCGGCGGGATGTACTCGTCCTGGCCGCCGAAGAAGCAGACGATCCGGCCCCGGATCCGCGGCGTACGCGAGACGGTGGAAGGAGCGCCGCCGGGACCGGCGTCGGCCGCGATGCCGCCGCCGTAGAAGCTCGCAGAGGCCACCACATCCGTCTCGCAGGCGGCCAGGTAGGTCATGTGGCCCCCGATGCAGAAGCCCATGCAGCCGATCTTGTCGCCGCGCACGTCGGGCCGGGCCCGCAGGAAGGCCAGTGCGGCGCGCACGTCGGCGAGCATCTGGTCCGCCTGCAGCGCGTTCAGGTGCTTGAAGCCCTCGGCGAAGCCCGCCTCGTCGTAGCCGAGCTCGAGCCCGGGCCCCGTGCGGTGGAAGTAGTCCGGGGCCAGCGCCACGTAGCCCTCCGCCGCCACCCG
Source organism: uncultured Spirochaetales bacterium (assembly GCA_964442285.1). Classification (GTDB taxonomy): domain Bacteria; phylum Myxococcota_A; class UBA9160; order UBA9160; family JAFDET01; genus CAYTZH01. The sequence continues at coordinate 13,991 of CAYTZH010000006.1, forward strand.
CTCGGTGACGTCGCGGATGTGGGCGTTGATGCCGAAGATCTCCATGAACACCAGCACGGCCGGATGCGGCCCACCGCTGTCGGGACGGGCCAGGAAGCCCCCCATCGTGGCTCCGTCCACGGGGATCGTGACGCGCTCGCTCGTCGTGGCCATGGGTCCTCCTTCCGCAAGGGGGTTCGCGTGACTAGGTCGTTCCGCGCACCCGCTCCAGGTGCGCGCGGATCTCGCCGATCCAGGCCTCCGGCGTCTCGAGCTGGGGCTGGTGGGCGGCGCCCTCGAAGGTGACGCGCCGCGCGTCGGGCAGGGCCGCCTCGAGCTCGTCGGCGGGCGCGAGGAACGGCTGGTCCTCGGCCCCGACCATCACGAGCGCGGGCGCCCGGATCTTCCGGACCTCGCCGCCGAGGGGCTCCTGATCGAGGATCGCCCGGGCGAAGCCCGCATAGGCCTCGGAATCCATGGCCCGGAAGCGCTCCACGTGCCGACCCCAGTACGCCTCCCGGCCGAGGCGCTCCTCCAGGGCGCGGTCGGCCGCCGGGCGCGCCGGGTCCTGCTCGATGCGGGCCTGGACCAGCAGCTGCAGCTTCTCCATCCCCACCTCCCGAGCCACGCGGATGGCGGCGTCGAGGGCGTCGCGGGGAATCTCGTCGGGAATCCGCGCGGCGGTGTCCATGCACACCAGCGAGGCCACGCGCTCCGGATGGGCGAGCGCAAAGCGCAGCGCCACCATACCACCCATGGAGTGGCCCAGCAGGTCGCAGCGCTCCACGTCCAGGGCGTCGAGGAGCCCGCGCAGGTCCGCGACCACGTGGTCGAAGGTGTAGGCGGTCGCGTCTCCGAGGTTGCCGGAGCCGCCGTGGCCGCGGAGGTCCGGCACCAGCGTCCGCCCGAAATCCGAGAGGGCCGCCCGGTGGTCGGCGAAGTCCTGGCGCTGGCCCGTGAAGCCGTGCACGAGGAGGAACGGCCGACCGGGCGCGTCGGCCCTCCAGTCCTCGTAGACCAGCTCGACGCCATCGACGTGGACGTTGCGGAGACTCACGGCGCGGGAGCTTGCTTCAAGTGTGGAGGCGCGGCCAGGGGGGCGAGTCGGCCAGGATCCGGGCCTCGGCCTCCGCGAGCGCGTCGAGCCGGCCCGCGACCGCGTCCGGGTCCGCCACCTGGCGGGCCAGCTCCAAGTAGAGCCCGTGGTGGCGCGCCTCCGAGGCCACCAGATCGCGGTAGAGGGCCCCCAGCGGCTCGTCCAGGGCCGCGCCCAGGAGCTGGAAGCGCTCGCAGCTACGGGCCTCGATCAGGGCGGAGACGAGCAGCGTGTCGAGCAGGCGCTCCGGCTCGGTGGGACGCACCAGCGCGTGCAGGCTGCCGGCGTAGGGGCTGGGCCGCTGGGCGCGGAAGGCCTGGCCCCGCGCGGACAGCGCCGCGAGCAGCTGCTCGAAGTGGCCGAGCTCCTCGCGGGCGAGCGCCGCCAGGGGCGCCAGCAGGCCGGGCTTGTCGGGATACCGGAACAGCATGCCGACCGCGGCGGCCGCCGCCTTCTTCTCCGCGTGGGCGTGGTCGAGCAGCACCTCGTCGATCCCGGCGATCGCCCGCTCGAGCCAGCCCGGCTGGGTCTCCTCGGCCAGATGGAGCACGGTCGGACCTTAGCCCAGGGGTGCGACCCGAACGCGGCGTCCGCTCGCCTCGGGCCCCGCCGCCCTGCTAGGGTCGGCGCGTGGAGTATCGACGACTCGGGAGCAGCGGTCTGCGGGTCAGCGAGGTGTCCCTGGGCTCCTGGCTCACCTTCGGCGGGAGCGTCGACGTGGCCCGCACCCGCGAGGTGGTGCACGCGGCCTTCGACGCCGGCATCAACCTCTTCGACACCGCAGACGTCTACGCCCGGGGCCGCGGCGAGGACGCCCTGGGGCAGGCCCTCGCGGACCTGCCCCGCCCCCACGTGGTCGTCGCGACCAAGGCCTTCTTCCCCATGTCCGAGCGGCCCAACGACCGAGGGCTCTCCCGCAAGCACCTGTTCGAGAGCGTCGAAGCCTCCCTGCGCCGGCTGCGCACCGACTACATCGACGTGCATCAGTGCCATCGCCCCGATCCCGACACCCCGATCGAGGAGACGGTGTGCGCCTACGAGGACCTGATCCGGCAGGGCAAGGTGCTCTATTGGGGCGTCTCCGAGTGGACCGGCGAGCAGGTCGTCGACGCCTGCCGCGTGGCCGACCGCCGCAACGCCTATCGACCGGTGTCGAACCAGCCCGTCTACAACCTGGCGCGCCGCTACGTCGAGCGCGAGGTGCTGCCGGTCTGCGACCGCGAGGGGCTCGGCCAGATCGTGTTCAGCCCCCTCGGCCAGGGCGTCCTCACCGGCAAGTACTCCGGCGGAACCATCCCCCGCGACAGCCGCGCCAGCGATCCCCACAGCAACATGTTCATGGAGCGCTACCTGGAGGACGGCGTGCTGGAGCGCGTCGACCGCATGCGCCCCCTGGCCGACGCCCTCGGCGTCTCCCTGGCGCAGCTCGCCCTGGCCTGGTGCCTGCGGCAGCCGGGCGTCTCGAGCGTCATCGTCGGGGCCACGCGGGCCGAGCAGGTGGCGGAGAACGCCAAGGCCTCGGGCGTGGCGCTCCCGGCCGAGACGGCGGCGGCCCTCGACGACCTCTTCCCCGCCTGACCGGACCTCGCCCGACGCCGGGTCGCGCTTCGACTATGCTCGGCCCATGCCCCTCGACGTCGACGTCTTCTGGTCGTTCCGCAGCCCCTACTCCTACCTCGCCACCCGACGCCTCGTCACCCTCCAAGAACGCTACGACGTGGACCTCCACGTCCGCCCCGTGCTTCCCATCGCGGTGCGCACGCCCGAGTTCTTCGAGCGGGTGAACCCGCTCTGGCCCCGCTACCTGGTGCGGGACACCTTCCGGATCGCCCAGCAGCAGGGGATCCCCTACGGCTGGCCGCGACCGGATCCCGTCGTCATGGGTCCGGACGGTCGCTATCCCGAGGAGCAGCCCTACATCCACCGGCTCACCCGCCTCGGCGTGGCGGCGGTGGAGCGCGGCCGGGGCCTGCCCTTCATCGACGAGGTGTCCCAGCTGATCTGGGGCGGCGAGGTCGCGGGCTGGAACGAGGGAGACCACCTGGCGCAGGCGGCCGAGCGCGCCGGCCTGGACCTGGCCGAGCTCGACACCGCCATCGAAGCCGAGCCGGAGCGCCACGCCCAGGTCATCGAGGACAGCCACGAGGCCCTCGCCGCCGCCGGCCACTGGGGCGTCCCCACCCTGGTGTTCCAGGGCGAGCCCTTCTTCGGCCAGGACCGCCTCGAGCTCCTGCACTGGCGCCTGGCGCAGCACGGACTCAAGGAGCGCGCATGACCCTCGCCACCCGCCCCCTCGGCCGGACCGGCCACGCCTCGTCGCTGCTCGCCTTCGCCGGCGCCGCCCTCTGGCCCCTCGATCCCGACGCCGCCACGGCGGCGGCCGAGGACGCCCTGGAGCGCGGCGTGAACCATTTCGATGTCGCCCCCTCCTACGGCGACGCCGAGCTGCGCCTCGGCCCTACCGTGGAGCGCCACCGGGATCGCCTGTTCCTGGCCTGCAAGACCCGGGAGCGCCGCGCCCGCGGCGCCCGGGAGGAGCTGGCGCGCTCGCTCGAGCGGCTGCGCACCGACCGGCTCGACCTCTACCAGGCCCACGCGCTCGGCAGCTACCGCGACCTCGAGTCCCTGCTGGGCCCCGGCGGCGCCATCGAGGTGTTCGAGGAGGCCCGGGCCGACGGACGCGTGCGCTTCCTCGGCATCACGGGTCATCACTGCGGGGTGCTGCGCGCGGCCCTCGAGCGGCATCCCTTCGACACCGTGATGTTCCCGCTGAACCCGGCCCAGGGCGCGGATCCGAGCGAGGCCGCGGACTACCGCCCGCTGCTGGCCGCGGCCGCCGAGCGCGGCGTGGGCGCGATCGGCATCAAGGCCATCGCGCGCGGGCCCTGGCCGAACGGCGTCTGGCGGAAGTTCACCACCTGGTACGAGCCCCACGGCGAGGCGGAGGCCCAGGAGACGGGGCTGCGGTTCTCGCTGTCGCACCCGATCGCGACGACGGTGCTCCCCTCGGACATCGGCCTCTGGCCGGCGCTGTTCGAGATGGCCGAGCGCTTCGCGCCACTCGACGCGTCCGCCTGTGAGGCCCTGGTGGAGGGCTCCCGGGATGCGACGCCGCTCTACGAGACGTTCGTGCAGCCCGCCCGGCAGGCCTACGGGCCGCCGCGGGCGTGAGGGCCGCCGTGTTCCTGCGCCAGATCGCGCTCGTCGCCCGGGACCTGGACGCCGCCACCCAGGAGGTCACGCGAACCCTCGGCGTCGAGGTCGCCTACCGGGACCCCGGCGTGAAGATCTTCGGCCTGCGCAACGTGGTCATGCCCGTCGGCGACACCTTCCTCGAGATCGTGTCCCCGGTGGCGGACGACGCCCCCGCCGCCCGCTACCTGGAGCGCCACGGGAGCGACGGCGGCTACATGGTGATGCTGCAGAGCGCCGACCTCGACGCCGACCGCGCGCGGCTGGAGCGGCTCGGCGTCCGCACCGTGTGGAGCGCCGAGCTCGACGACATCCGCAGCGTCCACCTCCACCCCAAGGACACCGGGGGCGCCATCCTCTCCCTGGACACGCCCACGCCCGCGGAGGCCTGGCGCTGGGCGGGGCCCGACTGGCGCGACCACGTGCGCACGGATCGCGCCCGCCGGCTCCTGGGCGCCGAGCTGGCCGCGCCCGATCCGGAGGCGCTGGCCCGCCGCTGGTCCGAGGTGCTCGACCTGCCGGTCGCCGGGCGGCACGCCGGCGAGTGCGAGATCCCCCTGGCGCCGGGCATGCTCCGCTTCGTCCCGGGCGAGCGCGAGCGCCTGATGGGCATCGACGTCGAGGCCGCCGACCCGACCCAGGCGGGTCGCCGGAGCGACGCGGTCGGCATCGCGATCCACTGGGTCTGAACGGCACCACCCGCGGCCCCCGGACCTCGTGACACTTCCGTCCCTCCCGCGCCACCCATCGGTGTGTACCGAAGCGCAGGAGGGTACCGGGTGGAACTCGACGATGGCGGTGGATATCGGCCTGGAGCCTCGCCGTGTGGGTCGGCACGGCGACGGGCGCGCTGGCGGCGCCTCAGGACTTCTCGTTCCGCGGGACCTTCGGGGCCGACGACGAGGTCGCGCTCTTCGACTTCACCGCCAACGGCGCCTCCACGGTCACCCTGCGGACTTACAGCTACGCCGGCGGCACCCAGGCCGACGGGACGCCGATCGCGGCGGGGGGGTTCGACCCGATCCTCACCCACTTCGACGGCACCGGGCTCCTGATCGACGCGTCAACGGAGACAACCGTACCGGCTTCTGGGCGTTCGACGTTCTCAACGTGGAGACCGCGGTTCCCGAGCCGTCGACCGAGCTGCTCCTGGGCCTGGGCCTCGCGGGCCTGCTACGGGCCGGCCGGCACCGGCGGTAGCCGCGAGAGCACGTAGGCCTGGATCCAGCGCACCTCCTCGGCCGAGAGCACGTCGGCGAAGGACGGCATGCCGTGGTCGGCGCGGATCCCGCCCAGCACGATCTCCCCGAACGTGCGCTGGACCGCGTCCGGGGCGTAGCGGAGGTCGGGCAGCACGCCGCCCCCGACCGCCCCGATCCCGTGGCACACCGCGCACCACTGGTGGTAGCGCTCGGCGCCCCGGCCCAGGGCCTCCGCGCCCGCTGCGACCTCGAAGCGGGGGCGCATCCGGGCCGGTGCGGGCGGTGGCGCCGGGGACGGCGCCGCGCCCTCCAGGGCAAACACCAGCAGGTGTCCCGCCCCGCGCACCCCCGCCTCGGCCGCGGCGTCGCCCGCGGCCAGGGCGAAGGACCCGCCCCACCCCGCCATCACGGCCACGTACTGCACGCCGTCCACCCGGTAGGTGATGGGCGCGGCCACGATTCCGGTGGGCGCGGGATGCTCGAACAGCACGGCGCCGTCCTCGGCCCGGTAGGCCAGGAAGCGGCCGTCGGCGGTGCCCTGGAAGACCAGGTTGCCCGCCGTGGCGAGCACGCCGCCGTTGTTCGCAGCCCCGTACTCCGCCCGCCAGACCTCCCGCTGCGCGACCGGATCCCAGGCCAGCAGGTGCCCGGACACCACCGCGCCACCTGCACCCGGCGGCGGCAGCCCCCGATACATGGCCATGTGGAGGCCCGTGTTGTGCCCGCGACCGACCCGGCGGTAGGTGGGGTCCACGGTGTAGAGCCCCGGCATCTCCTGGGCCGGGATGTAGACCAGCCCGGTGCCCGGATGGAACGCCATGGGGTGCCAGTTGTGACCGCCGCTGCTCGACGGCCGCATCAGCACCGGGCGATCCGTGGCCCGCACCCCCGGGCGCTCGCGCGGGCGCCCCGTGCGCGGATCGACGCCATCGGCCCAGGTGACCTCCACGTAGGGCTCGGCCGAGAGGAGCTCGCCGCTGGCGCGATCGAGGACGTAGAAGAAGCCGTTCTTCGGCGCCTGCAGGAGCACGCGCCGCCGCCGTCCCTCCAGCACCAGCTCCGTGAGCACCATGTGCTGGGTGGCCGTGAAGTCCCAGCTGTCGCCGGGCGTGGTCTGGTAGTGCCAGACGAGGCGACCGTCGCGGACGTCCAGGGCGAGGATCGACGACAGGTAGAGGTTGTCGCCCCCGCCCGGGCTGCGCAGGTCGCGGCTCCAGGGACCGCCATTGCCGGTCCCGACGTAGAGGAGACCGAGCTCCGGGTCGTAGGCCAGGGAGTCCCACACGGTCCCCCCGCCGCCGTGCTCCCACCAGCGACCGACCCAGGTCCGCGCGGCGCGCTCCAGGGCCGGCGACTCGAAGCCGTCGGCCGGGTTCCCCGGAACCGTGTAGGTACGCCACAGGAGCGCACCGTCGTCGGGATCGTACGCGGAGACGTAGCCGCGCACGCCCAGATCGGCACCGCTGTTGCCGATCACCACCCGTCCCCCGGCGATGCGCGGTGCGCCGGTGAGGGTGTAGGGCTCTTCGGGATTCGTGGTCTGGACGCTCCAGAGCGGCCGCCCGCTGTCGGCATCCAGGGCGATCAGGCGACCGTCCAGGGCCCCGACGAAGATCCGGCCCGCGTGGTAGGCGGGACCGCGATTCACCACGTCGCAACACACGATCCGCGCGATCGCGCGCGGCACCTCCGGATCGAAGGACCAGCGCGGCGCTCCGCTCGCGGCGTCGAAGGCGTGGACCGTGCTCCAGGTGCCCGTGGTGTAGAGGACACCGTCCACCACCAGGGGCGTCGCCTCGAGCCCCCGAGCCGTCCCGAAGTCGTGGCTCCAGGCCAGCCCGAGGCGTCCGACGTTGCCCGCGTGGATCTGGTCCAGGGGACTGAAACGCGTCTCGTGGGGCGTGCGCCCGTGCCGCGCCCAGTCGTCCGCGCGACGCGCGGGCGCCTCCCACCCCCCGCGCAGGAGCGGGGCCGACAGCGCGCAGGCAAGACCGGGGCCCAGCGCCAGGGCGAGCAGCAGCCGACGTCGGATCGCGTGGGTCCTCCGCGGGCACTCTAGCCCGACCCCGGGCGGGACGCGGGCAGCCACGAAGGTTATGATCCGCCGCCATGGGGAGGCCCGTGCCGAGAATGCCCGCTCTGGCCCTCACCGCCGCGCTCACCGGGATCGTGGGCTGCGGCGGCCCCCTGCTGATGATCCCCGGCGGTCGCCTGGCCGGCGAGGAGCGGCCCGCCCCGAGCGACTTCTCCGCCCTGCAGGACGGTGTCTTCGAGCTCGAGACCCGGCCCGACGATCCCTACTCGGTGCAGCTCAACTACAGGGTCCGCAACGGCCGGCTCTACATCGACCCCGCCGAGGGCCGCCGCTGGCTGGCGCACATCCGCAAGGATCCTCGCGTGCGCGCCCGCTTCGGCGACGTCATCCATCCGCTCCGGGCGACCCTCGTCCGGGACCCGGCCGAGCGCGAGGGCTTCGACCCCGAACGCCTCGTCTACCGCCTCGAGGCGCGCGAGTAGCCGTGTCCGAGCTCGATGCCCGCCAGACCTTCGGCCGGCTCTGCCAGCAGGTCTGTGCCAGCCAGGGCTGGCGACTGCTGCCGACGGGCGTGGAGGTGCGCTGGGGCGACGGGCGCCACCAGCTCGTCCGGCTCGAGCTCTTCGACCACGACGGCCAGACCGTCGTCCGGCTGCTGACGAGCATCGGCCCCGTGGGCGACCTGGAGCGGTCGCGGCTGCTCCAGGCGCTGCGCGCCAACGGCGAGCTGGCCCACGGCGCCCTCGCCGTGCGGGACGAGGAGCTCGTGATGACCGATACGCTGCTGGTGGCCGAGGCCGACGCGCGGGAAATGGAGGCCGCCGTGGCCTTCCTGGCGCGCACCGCCGACGACTACGAGCGCGTGCTCTTCGACACCGACGACCACTGACCCGGCCGCTCAGCCCTGGGCGGCGAGCTCCACGGCCTCGCGCGCCTTCTTCTCCAGGGCCTGGACGCCCTTCTCCGGCACGCCGAGCGCGGCGGCCTCCTCGGACCCGACGGGGTCGGGGCCTCCGTCCTGGAGCCCGATCCCGACCCGGTTGCACACCTGGTCCACCAGCCGGACCACCAGGCTCAGGGTGTCGCTCGGGTCGACGCAGTCGTCGTGGTGGTGGCGCGCGATCTCGGCGCAGACGGGGGGGAGGTTCCAGCGCTGCAGGAGGTCGTACCCCTTCTCGTTGTGCATCGAGGCCAGCAGCTCGGGCGCGGCCGCGATCAGCGCCGGGCGCTCCTCGCAGTCCACGTCGTCCAGCACCCGGAGCACGAAGAGCTTGCCCACATCGTGGAGCAGGCCGCCCAGGAAGGCGGCCTGACCGAGATCGGGACGGCGGAGCTTGCCCACCAGCCAGCGGCCGGAGACGGCGCTGCCCACGGCATGGCGCCAGAGACGCTCGAGCAGCCCGCGGAGCTCCACCTCGCGCACCCGGTAGGCCGCGCCGTGGCTGATCATGAACACCAGGTGGGACACCTCCTGGACGCCGAGCCGCATGATGGCGTCGTGGACGTCGAGGAGCTTCTCGAGACCGCGGTAGTAGCTCGAGTTGGCGAGCCGGAGCAACGCCGTGGTGAGCGTGGGATCGCGTCGGATCAGCGTCTCGACGGCGCCCATGTCGAAGTCGGGCTCGAGCAGCAGCTCCTGGAGCTCGATCCCGACCGGGTCGAACAACGGCAGCTCGGTCTTGCCCGCAGCGATGTGGTCCTCGACCACCTGCTGGATCCAGTCGCCGGCCTGCTCCATGGATCGGTCGCCCTCCCCATCCGATGGGTCGTGCCTGTATCGCGGAGCAACCGGGTCGCAGCTTGAGGGATTCCGGAGCGCAGCGCGCCCCACGCGCCGCCTTCCCGGGGCTCGTCCCTATCCCTTCCTGGTCGCAAACCCCGAGTCGGCCTCGCCGGTGCGGACGCCAGGGCCGGCAGTGGATATCCTACGCCGCCAGCGCGCCCAGCCAGGAGATCCCTTGAGCAGCGATGCCCCCGCGGTCGCCGCGGCCGCCCCGGCGGTCCCGACCCCCCGCGCTTGGCTCGGACTGGAGTCGACCCACAACCCCCACCGCTGGGTGCTGCCCGTGCACCCCCCGGTCTGCACCCCGGTCGGCTTCCTCTTCGGCGGAAGCGGGCTGGCCGCCGCGGCCGAGGCCCTCGAGGCCAGCACCGGCCGGCCGCTGGTCTGGGCCACGGCCCAGTACCTGGCCTTCGCCCGGCCGCCGTCCATCCTGGACCTCGACACCCGCATCGCCGTGTCGGGCCGCCACGTCACCCAGGCCCGGGCCGTGGGTCACGTAGGAGATCAGGAGATCCTCACCGTCAACGCGGCCCTGGGCCGGCGCGACTTCGACGTGGAGCGACAGTGGGCCCGCCGGCCCGCCGCGCCGCCACCCGACGACTGTCCGCCCATGGACCATCCCTTCGAGGAGGTCGAGTGCATCCACTCCCGGATCGAGCTGCGGGTGGCGGCGGGAGAGCCCGCCGTCCGCGACGGCACCCCCAGCACCGACGGCCGCTCCCTGATCTGGGCCCGCTTCCGCCAGCCGCTGGCGGACAGCGCCGCCGCCCTGGCGCTGATCGCGGACTTCATGCCGTCGGGCATCGGCCGGGCCCTCGGCCGTCACGGCGGCGGCAACAGCCTCGACAACACCATCCGCGTCCTCGACGTCGCGCGCAGCGAGTGGGTGCTGGGCGAGATCCAGGTGGAAGGCCTCCGCAACGGCTTCGCCCACGGCTTCATGCGGCTGTGGTCCGAGGACGGCCGGCTGCTGGCAAGCGGCAGTCAGTCGGCCATCGCGCGGCTCTTCGAGCCGGCGTAGCGGGGGATCGTCGGGTCCGAACAACGGGGATCGTCGGGTCCGAACAACGGGGATCGTCGGGTCCGAACAACGGGGATCGTCGGGTCCGGCGGCCGTGGTACAAGAGGGCGTGCGCCCGCGATCGTCTTTCGGACCTCCGCTTCGTCTCGTGCTGGGCGCGGGCCTCGCGCTCGGCCTGGCCGGGTGCGAGAAGCTCTCGGAGCTGTCGGAGCCCGGGAAGGAGGGCTGGAGGCCCGCCGTGGCCGCCGCCCGGCCCGAGGCGCCGGCGCCGCGCGCCCCGTGCCGCGCGCGTTCGCCTCGGCGTCGGGCCCTCTTCGGCGACCTCCACGTCCACACGGGCTACTCCATGGACGCGCGGACCTGGGGCCTGACCGTGGGGCCCGACGCCGCCTACCGCTACGCCCGAGGCGAGACCATCACCCTCACCGAGCGCGACGGGCGCGAGCGCCGCCTGCGGATCGACCGCCCGCTGGACTTCGCGGCGGTCACCGACCACGCGGAGTGGATGGGCGAGGTGGCCCTCTGCACCACTCCGGGCTCGGCCGCCTTCGACACCGAAGGCTGCCGGATCTTCCGCGACGAGAAGCGCTGGTGGCTGGCCCGGCTCCTCGGGCTCCAGGAGATGGCCTCGCGGGTCGCGGGAATCGCCGGCTTCCGCCGGCGCAGCCGGGAGATCTGCGGAGACGACGCCTCCGTGTGTCGGGAGGCCCTGTTCACGACCTGGGAGGCCACCCGCGCCGCCGCCGAGCGCTGGTACGACCGCTCGCCCGCCTGTCGCTTCACCACCTTCCACGCCTGGGAGTACAGCCGCACGCCGGCGAACACGAAGCTCCACCGCAACGTGATCCTCCGCAACGAGATCGGCCCGGAGCTTCCGCTCTCCTGGATCGACTCCCCCACCGACGCCGACCTGCGACGCCGGCTCCGCACGCTATGCACCGAGTCGGGTACCGCCTGCGACGCCCTCGTGATCCCCCACAACCCGAACCTCTCCAACGGGAACTTCTTCGCCGTGGACCCCGAGGACGGCTCCCTCGCGGAGCAGCGCGCGCGCGCCCGGGAGCGGGCCGCCCTCGAGCCCCTGGTGGAGATGGTGCAGATCAAGGGGGAGTCAGAGTGCCGCAACGGCCTCTACGGCGTGGTCGGCGGCCCCGACGAGCTCTGCGACTTCGAGAAGAAGCGAGACCTGCCCGGCGGGCGAGCCGCGGACTGCGAGGAGGGCACCGGTCGCGGCGGCCAGGCGGGCCGGGGCTGCATCTCCCGGCTCGACTACGTCCGCTACGCGCTCCTCGAGGGCCTCCGCGAGGAGGCGCGGATCGGCGTCAATCCGTACCGCTTCGGCTTCATCGGCAGCACCGACACCCACCTCGCGGCGCCCGGCGGCGTGGACGAGGCCTCCCCGGACGCACCCCTCGGCCGCCTGGGACTCGGACCCCGTCGCCGGCTCTCGCCCCGGGGCACGCCACCCTCGCCCATCCTCTGGCACAACCCGGGTGGCCTGGTCGGCGTCTGGGCCGAGGAGAACAGCCGCGACGCCATCTTCGACGCCCTGAAGCGCCGCGAGGCCTTCGCCACGAGCGGTCCCCGGATCCGGCCGCGCCTGTTCGCCGGCTGGAACCTCCCGGAGGATCTCTGTGGGCGGCCGGACTTCGCCGGCGAGGGAGACGCCCGGGGCGTGCCCATGGGCGCGGTGCTGCCCCCGGCGCCGGGTCCGGACGCGGCCCCGGTGCTGGCGGTGTCGGCGCTGCGCGATCCCGGCACCGAGGGCCGGCCGGGCGGCCTCCTCCAGCGGCTGCAGATCATCAAGGGCTGGGTCGACGACGAGGGGCTCTTCCACCAGGCGGTGTTCGATGTGGCCGGCGAGCCCGACAACGGGGCGGACGTGGACCTGACGAACTGCACGCCGCGCGGTCCCGGCGCCGCGGCCCTGTGCGCCGTCTGGCGCGACCCGGACTTCGAGGCGGGGCGCGCCAGCGTCTACTACGCCCGCGTGGTGGAGAACCCGAGCTGCCGCTGGTCGACCTGGCAGTGCCTGGCTCAGCCGGCCGACGACCGTCCCGCGGGCTGCAGCGATCCCCGGGTGCCGCGCGTGATCCAGGAGCGGGCCTGGACCTCCCCCGTCTGGTACGCGCCGTGAGGAGCCTGCTCCACTTCGCCGTCATCGGGGGGCTGCTGTTCGCGGCCGTCTCGGTCCGGGAGCGAGCCCCGCGGACGCCGCCGTCCGCCGCCCTCGCCCCGGCGACCAGCGCGGAGGACGTGCTCTTCCGCGAGGCCCTGGCGCGCGGCTACCACCGCAGCGACCCCCTGGTCCGAAATCACCTGATCCGGAGCGTGCGCTTCGCCCTGAGCGCCGCGGGTCCAGATGCGGCCGTCCTCGAGGAGGCCCTCGCCCTGGGCCTGCACGAGACCGACGCGGTGGTGCGCGAGCGGCTCGTGCAGAAGATGACACTCCTGGCGCACGGCGCCGCGCGGGGACAGGCCGAGGCCGAGGCCGAGCTGCGCGCCTACTGGTCTCGGCATCCCGGCCGCTGGCGACAGCCCGCGCGCTTCCGCCTGCAGCAGCGCTACTACCGCACACGGGCTCGCGCGGCGCAAGCCGATCCCGCGGCGCCCACGCCGTCGGACCCGCTCCCCGAGCCCGAGCGGCTGCCCCCGCTCACCGAGCAGGAGCTGGCGAGTCGCTTCGGACCGGCGTTCGCCGAGGCGGTCGCGGCGTTGCCGGGGGGACGCTGGTCGGATCCCCTGCCCTCCGCCTACGGCTACCACCGCGTTCGGGTCCTCGAGCGCATGCCCGAGAGCACGGCGCAGTTCGACGACGTCCGCGCCCAGCTGCGCGAAGCGCTGCTGGCCGAGCGGGGCGAGGCCGTACGCCGTGCCTGGGTGGCGCGGCTGCGCGGGGGTGCGCCCTCCGTGCCAGCCCGGTGACATCCACGCTCCGACTTCGTCAGGCGGCAGCGCGCTCGAAGGCGTCTCGCACGTCGAACGGGATTTCGAGGGCTTCGAGCAGATCGTAGAGGCAGGCCAGGTAGAGCCCGAGGGCGAGGAAATTCCGGTGCAGGCTCACGCCATTGTCGCGACAACGCACGAAGACGTCGTGAAAACTCGAGTGGAAGACCGCGCTGCGGAAGACCACCTCGCGTTGGTTGCCCGTACCGAAGTGCGCTCTCAACACGTCCCCGGCATCCTCGAGCTCGAGGCGCTCGAGACCTTCGCCGAAACGCGCGTCGTCTTCCCGGTAGAAGCCCTCGTAGAGCGCGCGGACTCCCTCCAGGAAGGCGCGATCCCAGGTCACGAAGAAGGGGCGCGGGAACCAGCATGGCGCGGCTGATGGATCGGACATGGCGAAGCGCGCGGCGCGGAGATCGAGGATGGCGCTGTCGAGCCGCAGCAGCTGCGCGAAGTAGACCTCCAGGGCGCGTTGCCCGAGCCGCCGCCGCGCCGCGACGGGCAACGAGGCGACGTCGCCCGAGCGCTCCCCAGAGGTATCGAGCATGACGTCGATCCCGCAGTCGCGAAGCAGCTCTTCGAGCTCCTCACGGATCTCTCGGAAGCGATCGCGCGATCCGGCGTTGGCCAGCATTTCGCGGCCCTGACGGATCAGGTGAGATGCGGGGACCACCTCCAGAAAGGATGGCGACAAGTAGTCGAGGAACTGGCTCCACTCGGTGCCCTTCACCGCGCGCAGCAGCAGGCCCTTGTTCCCACCCAGGCCCATCCGATCGCGTAGAGATCTCAACACAGGCTGCATCCCGCCGCGGCGACGGCGCTCAGCCGGTCGGACGCGGGCTCCAGGACGAGCACCAGCCGCCGGCGCTCACCACGCCCTGCTGGAAGAGCGGACACTTCCCCCGCCGCGCGTCTCCGCCCTGCCAGAGGATGCAGCCGCTGCAGATCTCGCCCGCCTTCGCGGATTGATCCACATACTGTACAGCCTTGATCAGACCGGCGTTCGCGGGAATCTCCGTGACGAGGGTCGAGTCGTCGGCCGCCGCTCGGGCCGCCATGGGGCTCACGCCCAGTGCGGCCAGCGCTGCCCCTGCAGCCAGGGTGCCGAGCTCTCGCCGGGTCACATTGCGGCTGCCACGATCCGAACCGCGGTTCTCGTTATTGGTCGCCATTGCTTGCCTCCTCGGCTCGGACGTTAGCGAATGTCGAGCTTTTGTCTAGCTATATATCTAGACAAAACCTTGACTGATTCGGGCCCGCTCCTAGCTTCCTCACATGGTTTCCATTGGCGCAAGGAATCGTTTCTACGAAGAAAAGAAGACGGTCGGGGAGGCTCGCCGAGCGGCCCGTCGGCAGCTCTTCTACGAGCTTGCCAGCGGGCTCAGCGGGGTCGCCCTGGCCCTGTTCATGTGGGGTCACATGGTCCTCGTGGGCTCCATCCTGACGGGTGAGCGGGGCTTCGACTGGCTCGCCGGCGGGCTCGAGCACATCTACGTGGCCCAGCCCACGGTACTCGCCATCTCCGCCCTCTTCTTGGTTCATGGGGCCCTGGCCAGCCGCAAGATCCCCGCCCAGCTCCGCGAGCGGCGGAAGATGCGCGAGATCGGCCGCCAGCTCGGCGTCCGCGACCCGCGCCTGGGCGCCCACCTGGAGTCCTCACTCTGGATCTGGCAAGTGCGCACCGGCATGGTCGTGCTCGTCCTCGGCAGCTTCCACCTGGTGCTCGTGGGTCTCGACGTGTTCACGCCCCTGTTCGGCGAGCGCGTGGGGATCGAGGCGAGCTCGACGCTCGCCCGCGTGGGCGGCGGCCTGTGGCTCGTCTACGCCCTGCTCCTGGTCTGTGTCGAGTTCCACGCGAGCGTCGGGCTCTACCGTTTCGCGGTCAAGTGGGGCATCGGCGCGCGTCTGGGCCGCCGCAGCCTGTTGGCGCTCGAGCGGGTCATCCTGGTGACTTTCCTCGGTCTCGGCCTGCTCACCCTGGTCGTGCTGGCCGGCTGGGTCGAGCCGCCGCTGACGTTCCTGGTGGGGGGCTGAATGGACCTTCGAACGACGGATGTGCTGGTGATCGGCGGTGGACTGGCGGGGGAGAGGTGCGCCATCGAGGCCGCCGCCGCCGGCCTCGACGTGGTGCTGCTCTCGCTGGTTCCCCCGCGCCGCAGCCATAGCTGCGCCGCACAGGGCGGCATGCAGGCCGCCTTGGGCAACTGCGTCAAGGCCGAGAACGACGACCCCACGACCCACTTCCTCGATACCGTGCGCGGCTCGGACTGGGGCGCCGATCAGGAGGTGGCGTATCTGTTCGCCGACGAGGCGCCGGTGGCCGTACGCGAGCTGGCTCATTGGGGCGTCCCGTGGACGCGGGTGCGGCCGGGTACGAACACGTACTTCATCAAGGGCCAGAAGGTCGAGATCGAGGAGCCGGAGGACAAGGCGGGGCTCATCACCCACCGGGACTTCGGCGGCACCGCCAAGTGGCGCGCCTGCTACGCCTCGGCGGGAACCGGCCACGCGGTCCTGTACGCCGTCGATGGGGAGGTGGTGCGCCTGGGCATCACGGTCCTCGACCGCACCGAGGCGCTCTCGCTCATCCACGACGCGGGACGCTGCTGGGGCGCGGTCACCCGCTGCCTGCGCACCGGCGCGCTCTCGGCCTGGCTCGCCAAGGCCACCGTCGTCGCGACGGGCGGTCACGGCCGCATCTACGGTCAGTACACCACCAACGCGATCATCAACGAGGGCACGGGCGCCAGCCTCGCACTGGACACCGGTCTCGTGCCGCTCGGCAACATGGAGGCAGTGCAGTTCCATCCGACGGGCTTGGTGCCGAGCGGCATCCTGGTCACCGAGGGCTGTCGGGGCGACGGCGGCTACCTCCTGAACGCTCGGGGTGAGCGCTTCATGGTGGAAGCGGAGCCCGAGAAGCAGGAGTTGGCCAGCCGCGACGTGGTGTCGCGCCACATGATGGACCAGATCAAGCGCGGTCTCGGTGTCGAGAGCGCCTACGGCGCCCATCTGTGGCTGGATCTGCGGCACCTGGGCGAGCGCCACCTCCGCACCAAGCTGCGCGAGGTCTGGGAGATCTGCCGCGACTTCAACGGCATCGACCCGGCCGGGGAGCGCATCCCCGTGCGGCCGATTCAGCATTACTCCATGGGCGGCGTGCGGGTGAACAAGGACGGCCAGGCCTACGGACTGGCGGGCCTGTTTGCGGCCGGCGAGGCCGCATGCTGGGACCTTCACGGCTTCAACCGCCTGGGCGGCAACAGCCTGGCCGAGACGGTGGTCGCCGGGCGGGTTGTCGGGGCGCGGGTCGCCGATTTCGCTGCGCGAGAGAGCCTCCGCGTGGACACTCGGATCGCGGCCGAGTTCCTGGCCGCCGAGCACGGCCGCATCGAGGCCTGGCTGGCGCGCCCGAGCAACGGACCCAACGTCTACGCACTGCGCGACGCCCTGGGCGAGACCTTGAACAGCCGCGTCGGCGTCTTCCGCTCGGGCGACGAGCTCGAGTTGGCGGTCAAGGAGCTCGAGTCGTTGCTGGCCCAGGTGGAGCGCGCCGGTCTCCGTAGCCGCGGGCCCGGCATGAATCCCGAGCTCACCTTCGCGCTGCGCCTGCGGGGAATGGCTCGCCTCGGTCTGGTCACGGCCCTCGGGGCTCTGGCTCGCACCGAGAGCCGCGGGGCCCACGCCCGCACGGATCATCCGGCCCGCGACGACGCGCGCTGGCTCAACCGGACCCTCGTGCGCTGGGCCCGGGACGCGGCCGTACCGACCTTCTCGTACGAGCCGGTGGGACTGCTCGATCTACCGCCCGGCGATCGGGGCTACGGCAGGTCGAGCACGATTCCCATGCAGGAATCCATCGAAACCTACAACGCGACCGTCGACGAGGCGCGCATTCGAGAGGGCCACCTCCCGACCGCGGAGCCCGGCGGCGCTCGCATGCGGTGGGGCGCCTGGGAGGGCGTCCGCCTGGGCCCGGTGCCCGAGAGGAGCGAATGAGTGAGGACGCGCGCACGCTGACCTTCGAAGTGTTTCGGTTCAACCCGCAGGACCCGGCCGCCGAGCCGCACCTGCAGACGTTCGAGCTTCGGGAAGAGCCGTCCATGACCCTCTACCTGGCGCTCAATCGGCTGCGCGAGGAGCAGGACCCGAGCCTGCAATTCGATTTCGCCTGCCGTTCCGCCGTCTGTGGCTCCTGCGGCATGCTCGTCAACGGCCGTCCGCGGCTGGCGTGCAACACCTTGACGAGGGACCTGCCCGACCAGATCCGCCTCCAGCCGCTGCCTGCGTTCAAGCTCGTCGGGGACCTGTCGGTCGATACGGGGACCTGGTTCCGGGAGATGGCGCAGCGCGTGGGTTCGTGGATCGAAGAACGGGCGCCCTTCGACCCGCAGGCGCCCGAGGCGCGCATGGACGACGATCTGGCGCAGGCGATCTATGAGGGCGAGCGCTGCATCGAGTGCGGCTGCTGCATCGCTGGCTGTGGAGTCGCCCAGGTGAATCCGCGCTTCGTCGGCGCGGCCGGGCTCAACCGCATCGCGCGCTTCATGCTCGATCCCCGCGACGCGCGCACGAGCGAGGACTGGTTCGAGGTCGTCTCGACCGAGGACGGAGTGTTCGGCTGCATCGGGCTCATGGCCTGCCACGACGTCTGTCCCAAGGGTCTCCCACTGCTCGAACAGTACGCCTATCTGCGGCGCAAGATGCTCACCCAGGGGGTCGTGGCGGGAAAGGCGGAAGCGGGGACGACGAAGGGCTAGAGCAGGTCAACGAAGAAAAGCTGGTCCCCGGCGACGGGGACCAGCTTTCGGTCGTTCTATTCGTCGAAAGACCGGATCTATTCACGCACCTTGCGCAGGTTGTCCTCGGCAAAAGCCCAGTGAGCGAGGTCGGCGAGAAACCGCTCTGCGTAGCTCTTCCGGTCGTTCTGGTAGTCCAGGTAGTAGGCGTGCTCCCACACGTCGGTCGCCAGCAGCGGCGTCTTTCCGTGCAGCAGCGGATTGTCCGCATCCTTCAACCCGTGCAGCTCGAGACCGCCCTGGGCGTTCGCCACGAGCCAGACGTAGCCCGAGCCGAAGAGCCCGGTGGCGCACTGCACGAAAGCCTCACGGAAGGCGTCGACCGAGCCGAACGCCTGCTCGAGGGCAACCCGCAGCTCCCCAGACGGCTCGCCACCCCCGTCCGGACGCATGCTGTTCCAGTAGAACGTATGGTTCCACACCTGGGCGGCGTTGTTGTACACAGCGCCCTCAGCCGTGGTCATGATCTCCTCCAGGCTCTTGTCCGCGTCCGGCGTGCCCCGGAGCGCGGCTTCGAGCTTGCTGAGATAGCCGCGGTGATGCTTCTCGTAGTGGAATTCGACGGTCCGCGCACTCAGGTGCGGCTCGAGGGCGTCCTTGGCGTACGGAAGGGGCGGTAGCTCGAACTTCATCGTTGGATCTCCTGAAACGGGCGCTGAAAGACGGCGGGGCGCAGCGGGAAGCGTGGCGGGGAGGGGGCAGCTCCCCCTCCCCGAGCCCACTCTACAGCTTGGGCATGATCACCCGGTCGATGACGTGAATGATGCCATTCGACGTCTCGATGTCGGCCTGAACGACCCGGGCACCGCCGACGCGCACGCCGTCCGACGTTTCGATGGCGACCGACTGGCCCTGCACCGTGGTCGCGGAGTCCAGGCCCGTCACGTCCTTGGCGGTCACCTTGCCGGCCACGACATGGTACGTGAGCACGGCGCGGAGCTTCTCCTTGTCCGCCAGCAGCGCCTGGAGCTGATCCGACGGAATCTGGGCGAACGCCTCATCGGTGGGAGCGAAAACGGTGAACGGGCCCTCGCCCTTCAGGGTCTCGACCAGGCCGGCGGCCTTCACGGCGGTCACGAGCGTGTCGAACGAGCCCGCCGCCACCGCGGTCTCGACGATGTCCTGCTTCGCTGCGGTCTCGGCGTGATGGCCGGTGCCGTAGCTGGAGCGGCCGTAGTCGCCGGCGGTCGCCACGGTGGCAACGCCGGCAATGCCCGCGACGAGCGCGGTGCGGAGGAACGAAGTCTTCATCTCATCTCCTTCTTCTCGGGTTTCGATGCGACCGCGCCGTGCGATCGATCCGGAAAAGCGATTCATGCGCTGGCTTCGTCCGCGAGGCCCGGTCGGGATGCAGCCGCGAGCTCTCGCGCCGTCTGCTCGAAGGTCTGGGCGAAGCGCTCGACGTCCTGCGCCCCCGGCGCCGACGAGAGCAGACCGACCCGCATGCGACGACCGCGTCGGAACGCGGTCACGGAGAGGCGCTGCCGGGCGAAGAGCGGGGCGTAGCCGGCCACGCGGATCAGCGGGGCCTGTTCGAGCGCCATCGGCACGTCCGGCATCCGCACGTGGCTGACCACCAGGTTGTAGAGGCGGAGGCGACCTGCCAGGGTCATGATCAGACGCGGAAGCCAGCCGGGCAGCCAGGCGCTGAGCCGACCCAGCAGCGCCATCCCCCCGGACTCCCCGGACGCTTTCGCCCGGCGGGTCCGGGATACGAGCGCCTCCAGGGCGCGGGCGGGATCGGACTCCTGCGGCAGCTCCACCAGGAGTGCACCCAGGCGGTTGCCCAGCTTCTTGCGCTCGCCGTCCCGGCGCAGGTCGACCGGGCAGAACGCGCGAATGCGCGGGCGCCCGGCGGCGACGCGATGCCCGCAAGCGCCGAGCCAGCGCTCTGCGGCGGCACTCACCAGCGCGAGCAGCAGGTCGTTCCAGGTGGCCCCCGCCCGTCCTCGCAGCGCGTCGAACGGGGCGAGGTCGAGCTCGAGCGTGCGGATGTGACGCTTCGGAAGGGCGGGGCCCGTGAGGGGGCCTCGGGGAACCGGCGGCCAGGCGCGGCCGAGAAAGGCGATGAGACCGCGCAGCGCCTCCCGCGCGCGCGAGCGGGCCCGCGCGCTGGCGACCGGCGCCGGAGGTGCCGGCTCGGGGCTCGCGTCGGTGAAGAGGGCCTGCAGCAAGGCGACGCCCGCAGCGCCGTCGACCATGGCGTGATGCATCTTCGCCAGCAGGGCGAACTGCTTGTCGCCGTCGATCCCGGTCACGATGCGGAGCTGCCAGAGCGGTCGTTTGCGGTCGAGGGGCCTACTCAGGAAGTCGCTGGCGAGGGCATCCAGAGCGAGCGACCCGCCGGGTGCGGGAAGCCGGACACAGCGGACGTTCTCGGTCGGGCTCCAGCCCTCGGCGCGACTCCAGACGCGACGGCCGCCCGCGCGGATCACGCACTGATTGAGCCGGGGCACGCGACCCAGCCTGGCGATGACCTGCTCGCTCAATGCCGCGGCGTCCAGGGCGCCGTCGGGACCCCGCAAGGCGTCGGGGATGTCGAATAGGGCCGCGCCGCCCACGTGCATGGGGAGGTTCCGGGTCTCGAGGTCCAGGAAGCCTGCATCCTGGCCGGAGAGCGCCTCGAGGGGTGCCGCCATGCAGAGGAGTTAGATGCTCTGGTGAAATCTGTCTAGCTGATGGCTAGATTTTAGGTGGGAAATTGCCCGGAATCTAGACACAAGCGCATTCCCCGGGGGGGGGCCATGCCTGAAGGACCCGAGACCCATCGCGCCGCCGACCGACTGCGTCGCGCGCTCGCCGGAAGGCCCGCGACGCAGGTCCGCTTCGCCTTTCCCCATCTGCGGGATCTGGAGCCAATCCTATCCGGCGAAGAGGTCGTGGAGGTCCGGGCCCGGGGCAAGGCCATGCTCACCCACTTCGGGAACGGCCTCGTCGTCTACAGCCACAACCAGCTCTACGGCCGCTGGTACGTGACGCCGGCCGGGCAGCGGCCCCAGACCCGGCGCAGCCTGCGGCTGGCCGTCGAGAACGCAGAGCGGGCCGCCCTGCTCTACAGCGCCTCGGAGATCGAGGTCTGGGAGCAGGCGAAGCTGCATTGCCAGCCCTTCCTCGCCTCCCTCGGTCCCGACGCCCTCGATCCCGAGCTGGAGGCGGGGGCGCTCGAGGAACGGCTCGGGGCACGCGCCTTTCGCGGCCGACAGCTCGCCGCCCTGCTGCTCGACCAGGGCTTCGTCGCCGGACTCGGCAACTACCTTCGCGCCGACATCCTCTTCGAGGCCGGGGTCCACCCGTCGCGGCGACCCTGCGACCTCCCCGGGCCCGCGCGCGCGCGCCTGGCGGCCGCGATCCCGACGATCGCGCAGCGTGCCTACCGCTTCGCGGGCGCGACCAACGATCCCGACCGCGTGCGCCGCCTCCGGGCCGATGGCTTCCCCCGGCGCCACTGGCGGCACCTGGTCTTCGCCCGTACCGGCGAGCCCTGCTGGCAGTGCGAGGAGCCGATCCAGCGCTTCGAGGCAGCGGGCCGAAGGACCTACGTCTGTCTTCAGTGCCAGCCCGTCCCGTGAATCAGGAGCGCACCCGCCGGACGCGAACGGGACCCCGGGCCGTGGACGGATCGACCGCGCGTCCCCCCTGGCAGATCTCGACCTCGCCGGCGGCGACCAGGCGTCGCGCCGCAGACCGCGTGCGCTCCATCAGCTCGCGCCAGGCCTCGGGTCGCACGGCGCGGGCGACCTCCGAGGGACACACGCTGGCCCCGCGCGGTCGCGCGGCGAGCAGCTCGCGCAGGGTCGCCTCGAGCTCGCGGTCGAGCCGCCCGGGACGCGCGCGCCGGCAGCGGGCGCTGCAGTAGCGGATCTGCTCCCAGCTGGCGGCCCAGCGGCGGCGCCAGGCGATCCGCCGGCCGCAGGAGGCGCACCACTTCTCGGAGTCGGGCTCGGCCATCGCAACGGAGGCTAGCTACGCTGAGGCGCCCAACGAGAAGGAGCGCCCATGGGAGACCCCGACCGCCGCCGCCGCGGCGTGGACATGATCGAGAAGGTGTATGCCGGAGACGTCGCGGTGCCGCCCGAGGGACAGTCCGCCTTCGCCGACGTGATGCTCGAGCAGCTCTTCGCCGAGGTGTGGCCGCGCCCCGCGCTCGAGATCCGGGACCGCCGGCTCCTGCTGCTGGGCATCATCGCGGCGCTCGGGGAGAAGGACACCTTCGCCATCCAGGCGCGGGCCGCGCTCAAGAACGGCGAGCTCGACGCCACCCAGCTGCGGGAGTGCCTGATCATGATCGCGCAGTACGCCGGCTACCCCCGCGCGGCGGGCCTGCTGGGCCCGCTCGAAGGGGCGATCGCCAAGCTCGAGAAGGAGCAGCAGGGCTGAGCCCGGGCCCGCGGCCCCTCAACCTCCACGCCGGCGGGGCCGATGCGCGGGGCATGCGCGGGGCTGCCCTCGACCTGCTCCTGTTCACGCTGGTCACGGCCCTGGTGGCCGCGCGGGCGTGGACCGCCACGGACCTGGTCTGGAGCCTCTGGATCTCGAGCCTGCTGGTGGGCACCGGGCTCATGCTCACCGTGGGCTTCGCGACGCTCTTCACCCGGGACCTCGTGCGCCTGGTGAACCGGAAGGTCGACGCCTCCGGGCAGGGCGTGCGGGTCTCGACGCCCGAGGACGCCGTCCGCACCCTGACCCTGCCGGCGACGCTCGTCCTGGGCGTGGTGTGGCTGTTCCTGGGACGGATCAGCCACCCGGTCGTGCTCGGGATGCTGGCCCTGTCCGGGCTGGCCGCGGCCCTGGTGATCGATCCGGGGCTGCTGGCGCGTGGAGGCCTCGGACCGCGGCTCGACCTCTCCCGCGCTCCGGCGCGCGCCTTCCTCCTGCTGCCCTACTTCCTGCTCCTGACGGGCTTCTTCGGCCTGCACTTCGGCTTCTTCCACGCCATCCACGGCATCCTCATGAACGGAATGCTGCCGCTGACGGGCGCCAACCCCTTCGGCACCACCCCCGACGAGACCGCGCGCCAGGTGCTCGACCTGGTGACGACCGCCGCCAGCCGCTACTGGCCCTTCGCGCTATGCAGCGCGATCTCGGCGCGAAGCCTCTTCGCCCGGGCGCTCGGCGAGCCCGACGCGAGCCTGATGTTCATGCCCTACAAGGGCGTGATGAAGATGCACCTCACCATCTTCCTCTTCGCGGGTCTCGGCGCCGCCGGACTCGATCGGACCTTCGCCTGGGTGGTGCTGCTGCTCTACTTCCTGCCGCTCGCGGCGCTCCGCGGGCTCGTGCGCGCGGACGCGACGCCCGCGGAGGCTCCGCAGCGCCAGAGCTGAGCCCGCGCGGGGGGCAGAGAGACCGCGGCGCCGGCGCGCGCCCCCGCCCCGGTCGCGTCCAGCGCCGCGGGCAGCAGGCCGTCCGGCGAGGGCGGAAGGCCGTCCCTCCCGACCACCACGAAGCTGCCCGCCGCGCGCCCCTCGCGCCGCGCGCGGCAGCGCTCGCGCAGGAGCCCGGCCACCGCGATCACGTTCTCCGGGAGCTGGCTGAGGTCGCCCACCAGGTCGACCTCCGGCGAATCGATCTCCACGCTCCCGGAGAGCTGCGGGTTGCCCGCGGAGGCGCTCACCTCGCTGGCGGGATCGCTGAGGAAGACGTCGGCGCGGATGCCGATGCGACCGCCGCGACCGTCCCCCGCCTGGGCCACGATGCGGCTGTTCTCGAGGATCACGAACTCGGGATCGATGCGGATGTTGCCCCCGCTGCCGGAGCCGACGTTGGCGGTGATCTCGGAGTCGCGCAGCTCGATCCGCTCCTGCGCCAGCACCTCGACGTTGCCGCCGAGCCCACCGGTGGCTTCCGCGGAGATCGCGGCGTCGAGAAGCTCCACCGTCTCGCGTCCCTCCACCCGGATCGACCCGGCATTGCCCACCCCCGAGGCCCGCGCCGCCACCACGCTGCCGTCGGTCAGGAGCACCCGGTCCGCGGTGATGCGCACGTCGCCGCCCTGCCCGTCCACCACGTTCGCGCGGACCACGCTGTCCTCCAGCACCACGCGCGCCGCATCGACCTCCAGCTTCCCGCTCACCCCGCCCGTCGCATCGGTCGTGACGCGGCTCGCGTCGGCCTCGAAGGTGTCTGCTTCGATCCGGATCGAGCCGCCGCGCCCGTCGCCCACGTCGGCCTCGATCGCAGCCCCGCGGCTCAGACGGACGGACACGGCCCGGACGTCGACGTCGCCGCCGTCCGCGTCGGGGGCGCTGCTGCGCAGGGCGCCGCCGTCGAGGACGACGTCGGGCGCCACCGCCACCAGGGAGCCCGCCTCGCCGGTCGCGACGGCGGGGATCGGGATGGAGGCGCCGGCCAGCACGTCCGGCACCTCCTCGAACTCCACGAAGACCCCCCGGGCCGCGCCGAGCCCGGCCTTGCTCTCCACGCTGATGGCGCCGCCGTCCTCGATCCGCAGGCGCTCGGCCTCGATCCGTACGTCGCCGCCCCGTCCGGCCCCGGCCGCCTTGGCGATGATCTCGCTGCCCGCACCGGACACGAGGACCTCGCCGGCGGAGACGGCGACGTTGCCACCGGGGCCGCCGCCGAAGCTGCTGCTGTCGATGCGGCCCCCGCCGCGCACCTCGACCCGGTCGGCGTCTACGCTCACCTGGCCGGAGAAGCCCGGCCCGATCTGCGCCGGCCCCACGTCGACGTCGAAGCTCGCGGTCGACACCGCGCCCTCGTCCACGACCACCAGGGGCGCCGCGAGGGCGACCCGGCCTCCCCTGCCGACCCCCAGGGCGGCAGCGCGCACGCGGGAGCGCGCGCCGGTCGCGTCGCTGCCCTCGATCCGGATCGACTCGCCGGCCTCGAGCTCGATGCTGCCTCCCTGGCCGGAGAGGATCACGCTGCCGTCGACGGCGGCCCCGCTCAGGACCCGGATCCGTTCGCCCTCCACGCGCACGCCGCCGGCCTCGCCCTGGACCAGCACCGTCGCCGCCACGAAGGCGCCGTCGCGGATCTCCACGTCCGGCGCGCTCAGCAGGATCCGCCCGCCGTCGGAGGCCGAGCTGGCGGCGTAGACGCCCCCGGTCCGGTTGTTGCCCCGGGTGATCGCGGCGAAGTCGATCGGCGCCCCGCCCTCGTTGGAGAGGTGGATCGCCTCGTCGGCGATCACGGTGACGTTTCCGCTCTGTCCGAGGGTGCTCGACGACGACAGCTGCCCGCTTCCGAGGGTCTCGAAGCGTCCGGTCCGGACCAGCGTGTCGCCACCCACCCCACCGGGCGAGAGGGCCGACGTGCCCGACGCCACCAGGCCCCCGCCGACCACGTCGCTGCCCTCGATGCGGACGTAGTCCGGCGCGAGCAGGGTGAGGTTGCCGCCCTGGCCGTTGCCCGCCACCAGGCTGCGCAGGGAGCCGGTCACCTCGATCCGCGCCGCCTCGACGCTCAGGTCGCCGCTGCGCCCGTTGCTGGCGCTGGTCCACGCGACGCCCTCGATCCGCGCGAGCTGTCCGGCCGCCAGATGCATCTCGCCGCCGTCGGCCATCGAGGGACTGCGCGGGCGCGTGTCCAGCAAGCCGAACTCCCCGAGGCGGAGGTCGCGTCCGGCCTCGACGCGCAGACGTCCGGAACGCCCGCTGGAGCCCGACGTGATCACGTCCACGTTGCCCTCGGTCTCGACGTTTCCTCCGGCGCGGAGGGTGATGTCGCCGCCCGAGGACCCGATCGAGAAGAGGTCGCCCTGGAGCAGGAGCAGGTCGCCTCCGGCCGTGAGGAGGATCGTCCCGCCCGTGGCCGAGGCGGAGTCGGTGCGGACGTCCCGGGTGAGGGTCAGGTCGGCGCCCGCGCGGACCGCGACGGCTCCGCCGTCGCCGAGCAGCCGGTTCTCGGCCAGGAGCTCCCCCCGGACGAGGGCATCGCCGCCGGCCACCAGCTCGATGTCGCCCGCCCCCAGCAGGCCGCGCGTCCGGATCCGCGCCGCGCTGTCGAGAGCGCCCCGGGCGTCGACCGTCACGGCGCCCCCCACCCCGGCCTCGGTGTCGATCTCGCCGCGCAGCAGCACGTCGTCGCCGCGGATCTGGACGTCGCCGCCGGCCACGCCGAGCTCCGCCTGGGCCTCGAGCTCGACGTTCAGCTCCACGTCGCCCCCCTCGACCCGCACCGAGCCCGCGTTGGCGCCGGGGCCCGTCCCGCGGACGTCGATCACGCCCCGGTAGCCAACGCTGGCAGGGCTCTCGAGCTGGACGCTCCCCCCCGCGTCCGAACCCGGGACCAGGATCTGGTTGCTGGGAGAGCCGGCGATGTCGCGACCCGGCAGGTCGACACCCCCGTCGGCCTGCAGGCTCACCTTCCCGCCGGCCCCGGAGCCCGAGCTTCCGCCGGTGGCCGAGAACACGCCGGGCCGGCTCGGTCGCCCCGCACCGCTCAGCACGCCCCCGCTGACGACCTCGACGCGGCCGCCGTCGCGGTCTCCATCGGCCCGGAGGGCGGCCCCGGGCCCGAGCGCGATGTCGCCGTCGGCCCGGATCGAGACGGACCCCCCGGTGCTGCCGCTGGCCTCCACCCGCGCCAGCTCGTCGAGAGCCACGGTCCCGGCCCGGATCGCGACCGAGCCTGCGGCCTGGCGGAAGCGGGAGGCGGACACCTGGGCCAGCTCGTCGAGCGCGAGGCCTCCCTCGGCCTCGAGCGAGACGCTGCCGCCCGCGATGCGGCTGGACTCGCCCGCCTGGATCTCCCCCGCGCGGACCAGCAGGGAGCCGGCCGTGCCGATCGACGTAAAGGCGCCGGTCTCGAGACGGCCTGCGGCGACCAGCTCCAGGGTCTCGGCATTCTCGGCGCGGACCGTTCCCTGCAGGATGCGCAGGTCGCCGCTGGCGCCCCCGATGACCAGCTCCACCGGCAGCGCCAGGAGCGCCGGTGCCGGCGCCGCGACGGCGTCGAGCACGCTGCCGTCGTCGAAACCCACGCCGTCGGCGGCACCCAGGTGCAGCGCGCCGGGAATGTCCAGGTCGAAGCGGGCCCCGGTCACGACACCGGCCGGGTTCACCAGGAAGAGCGCGGCGCCGGGGATCGTGAGGCGGAGCTTCCCGCCGAGCTCCGAGACCCGCCCGCCGGTCACCCGTGCGATCACCGCCACGACGCTGGCCGGGCCCGTGAACGCGGCCGACTCGTCGAAGCGCAGGGAGAAGCGCTCGAAGCTGTGGAGCAGGCTGCCGCCCCACTGCTCACCCAGCTCCGGCGAGATCAGGAACGTCACCGGCTCCCCGTCCGGCGCCAGACCGCCCGCCACCCGGCCGGCGGGCAGCGCACCCACGCTGCCGTCGCGAACCACGCCCTCACTCGGCTCGTCGGAGCGGACCTCCAGGGTCCCGGGTCCGCCCGACCCGAAGGACGCGACGCTCACCGAGCCCAGGCCGCTCACCCGCCGGCCCTCGAGGAGCACCGCGCCGCCGTCGCCGGGACCGTCGGACTCGGCCACGATCTCGCCGTCCATCCGCAGCGCGCCGCCAGCTCGGACCGTCACCGGCCCGCCCGCCGTGTCGCCGATCGTGGCGAGCCGACCGTCCTGGCCGATACGCACGTCGCCGCCGGCATCGATTGCGATTCCCAGGGGCAGCTCGCCGGAGGCCTCGAGGCGACCGTCGACGCCCAGGTCGCCCGCCGCGGCGAGCTCGATGCGCCCGGACGAGGCCTCGAGCCGGGCGTCGGGCCCCACCTCCACCGACTCGCCCATGACCTCGATGGCGCCCCCGTCCCCGACCTCCAGCTGGGCCCGGAGGAGCTCGATCCCACCGCGCGCGCTCTCGACCCGGATCTCGCCGAACTCGCGGTCGTCGGCATCGATCTCGGCATTCTCCACCACGATGCCTGCGTCGCCCCGGAGTCGGATGGCGCGTCCGGGGCCGTTGCGATTGCCGTCGGCCCGCAGGTCCACCCGGTTCGCGAGCACGAGGGAACCGCCGGCGGCCACCTCGATCTGACCGCCGCCCGGCCCGTCGGCCTGGAATCGACCGCCCTCGACCCGCAGATCGCCGTCCGCGGAGAGGAGGATCCGGCCGGAGGCGGTCCCGCTATCCGCCCGCAGCTCCGCGTCCGTGAGCGTGAGCTGGCCGCCCCGGATCGCGATCCGCCCGGCTCCCGTCGGGCCCGAGGCGTCGGACTCGAGCTCGCTTCGCGCCACGAGAACCGATCCCGCGCTCTCCGCGACGATCTCTCCACCGCCCTCCAGGACGATCTCGGCTCCCTCGAAGCTCAGGGGTCCCGCGCCCTCGAAGCGCCGGAAGACCGGCTCGGGCGAGCTCAGCTCCGCGCGCACCTCGATGGGCGCCGTGTTGGCCGCCTCGAAGCCCAGGTCCGCGACCGCGGCCCCCAGGGCCAGGACCGGCGGGGCCGTGGCCTCGCCCACCGCCAGCACGCTGCCGTCGGAGAAGCGCACCCGGTCTGCGGTGGCCACCTGCAGGGAGGCCTCCGGGCTCAGCCGGGCGCGCTCGCCCACCGAGACGCCGCGCGGGTCGAGCACGAAGAGCACGGTGCCCGGCGGCGCCTCCACCCGGCCTTCGAGGTCGCTGCCGTCGCCCCCGGTGACCCGCAGGAGCAGGTTCAGGACCTCGGGCGAGGCCGTGAACCAGGCCAGCTCGCCGACGCGCACGTCGAGGCGAGAGAAGCTGTGCAGCAGGTGCTCGGTGCCGAGGCGGGACCCGAGCTCCTCGGTGATCAGGTACGTGGCCCGCTCGCCGCTCGGCGCCGTGCCCCCCGGCACCACCCCCGCCGGCGCCGCGCCCGCGGAGCCGTCGCGGACCACGCCGTCGACCGGCGCCGTGCGGGTCACGGTGACGACGGCGGGCGCGCCGCTGGTGTCGTCGAGGACCCGGGTCACGTCGACGAAGGCGCCTTCCACCTCGATCGACCCTCCGGCTCCGCCGCTGCGACCTCGGGCCCAGATGCGGCCGTCGACGAGGGCGCGCCCCGCGCTCTGCAGCACGACCCGCCCGCCGTCCCCGCCCGCCGACCCGCCGACCGCGGTCACCAGGCCATCGAAGGGCAGCTCGCGCCCGGCGGAGAGGCGCACCTCGCCGGCGGGGTCCGCGCCGGCGCCGCTCGCGTCGACGACCGAGGCCTTCAGCACCTCGCCCGCACTCAGCTCGACCCGCCCGCCGCGGCCGGCGCCGCCGAGTGCGCCGGCCGAGACGAACTCGAGCTCGGCATCGCGCGAGGCCTCCACGCCGATCTCCCCGCCGCTGCCCCCGAAGCCGCGTGCCAGCACGTCGCCCTCGAGGCGCACGTCCTCGCCCGCCACGCGGATCCGGCCGCCCCGGGTTCCCTCGGCGGTGATGGCCGCGCTCGACGTGCTGGAGACCGTGCCGCCGGCCTCGATCTCGACGCGGCCGCCCTGCGCGCCATCGGCCCGGACGAAGCTCCCGAACCGCACGTCCTCGTCGGCGCGGATCGAGATCGAGCCGCCCTCGCGCTCGCGCCCGTCGGCGCCCAGACGGGCGAAGCCGAGGTCCACGTTGCGACCCCGGACCTCGATGTGGCCACCCGCGGCGGGCTCGGCCCGGCTGCTGGCGGTGACGATCGCGCTCTCGAGGGCGATCGTTCCGCCGGCGATCAGATGGATGCGGCCGCCGGGCCCGCTGCCCAGGCTGTCGACGGAGAGATCCGCCCCGTCGCCGATCCGGAGGTCGCCCCCGCTCTCCAGGGACACGGCCTGCAGGCCGGCGCCGTCCCGGCCGGTCGCGATCAGCAGGGCGTCGGGAGCCACCTCGAGCCGGTCACGCGCGCGGATCTCGATCCTTCCCGAGACGCCGCCTCCGACCCGCGGGTCGGAGGCCAGGATCTCTCCGTCGACGAACACGTCCCCGCCCTCCACGAGAGCGGCCGTCGGGCCGGGTGTCGCGCTCGCCGCCGTCTCGACGCTCACCAAGCTGCCGTGCACGCTCACCGCGTCTTCTCCGCGGAGGTGGATGCGACCGCCGCGGGCGGTCAGCGCGCTGAAGGGCTCGAGGTCGAGGCTCCGGGCGTGCAGGCGCAGGGTCTCGCCGGGCGGCACCTCGAGGGCGGCGCCCTCCACGCGGATGTCGCCGGCCGCGGCCCCGAGAAAGCCGAAGTCGGTGACCGGTGCCGAGACCAGGATGGCCGGCGCGGCG
Source organism: uncultured Spirochaetales bacterium (assembly GCA_964442285.1). Lineage (GTDB taxonomy): Bacteria > Myxococcota_A > UBA9160 > UBA9160 > JAFDET01 > CAYTZH01. Next base: position 44,169 of record CAYTZH010000006.1, read on the forward strand.
GGGTCGGCCGGGAAGAAGCCGGCTCCGCCGCCGAGCTCGAAGCCGTCCCCCGTGCTGGCGCTGAAGGCGCCGTCGACGTCGAGCTCGGCCTCGGGCCCGAAGACGATGCCGGCCGGATTGAGCAGGAAGAGGCTGGTGTCGGCGCCGAGGGTCCCGTCGATCTCGGAGACGTCTCCTCCGGTCACCCGGGCGAGGATCGCCGCGAAACGGGCCCCCTCGAAGTGGAGCGACTCGGGCTTGCGGAAGCTCAGCTCCGCGAAGCTGTGAAAGAGGTTGTCACCGACCGCCTCACCCATCGCGGGCGAGATGCGGTACTCGGGTCCGCTCGGCTGGACGCCGGATCCGGGACCGAGCGTGCCGTCGCGGACCACCTGCGCCGCGGCGCGGCCGGCCGGCAGCAGCAGCAGGATCGCCAGGGCCAGACTCTGGAAGCGGCTGGGCAAGGGGCCGCATCATACTATCCGGGGGCCCCCGATGGGGAGCCCGCCTCGCCCATCGGAGCCGCCGGTGCAGCGCTGGGCCGGCTGTGCTGGCTCCGACGCGGCCCGCGCGAAGCGGTAGACTCCGGGGATCCCAGGAGACAGGAATGCGACCCGCAACCCGGCCCTCGACCCTCGCCTTCGCTCTGGTCTTCCTCGGCCTGGTCCTCGTCCCCGCGGCGAGCGCCGACGAGCGGGAGACCCGCCGCCTGCTCCGCAACCTGGCGGTGGACAGCGAGCGGGTCCAGAGCGACGTGGAGCTCTTCCTGCGGGACGGCCGCCGCTGGGAGCCGGCGGGTCGCGACGCCGACCTCTGGAACGAGCTGGGCGAGCTGGCCCGCGCCGCCGACCAGCTCGACCGCAGCTACGTGGCCGGCCCCTACGCCGGCTTCGAGGACGACGCGCGCCGGGTGCTGCTGCGGGGACGCGCGGCCGAGCGCCTGCTGGTGGACGCCAACCCCGACCGGCGCACCCGCGACGGCTGGGCCCGGGTGCGCGACGGCCTCCGCGAGCTGGCCTCGAGCCAGGGCTGGGACTACGACACTGCCCGCTTCGACACCGGCGGGCGTCGCACGGGCTCGGTGGCGCGCGCGGGCGACGTGCGGCCCGCGCCGGACACCCGCGGCGGCGAGCCGATCCGCGACCGCCGCTTCTCGGCCGCCGACGACCGCGAGGTGGGGCAGATCCTCTCGGGCCTGCGCCGCAACGCCGACGTCCTGGCCCGGGTGTCGCCCTACGACGTGGACGACGAGGAGGCCCTCACCGGCCTCGGGATCGCCATTGCCCGGGACGTGGTGGGGATTCCCGCCTCGGGCGGCGCGGCGCCGGCGGATCCCTTCGTCGCGGACCTGAGCGCCTTCCAGCAGTCCGTGTCCGAGGCGCACCTGCGCTACCAGGAGGCCTCGCGAGCGGCCGACGTCGACGCCGAGGTGCGCTCGCTGCATCGCCTGGCCGAGCAGATCGATGCGGAGGCGAAGAACGCCGACACCTCGAAGGACTTCCGCCGTCGCTGGGAGCAGACCCGCCGCGACGTGAACCGCCTGGCGGAGATCTACGGTCTGGCGCGCTAGACCCGGCGCCTCGCGAGGTAGACTCCGCGCGTGCCGCACGCCCCCGCCCCTCCGCCCGAGCCCTGGATCCGGATCCGACGCCGCGCGCGCGCCGGGGTGGCGGTTCTGCTGGTCCTCGCCAGCCTGGCCTGCGCCCGGGAAGAATCCCCCGAAGACCCGGTCCTGCTGATCGGGATCGACGGCCTCGAGTGGCGCATCCTGCTGCCGCTGCTGGCCGACGGGCAGCTCCCGGCCTTCCGCGATCTGATGCAGCGGGGGACCTTCGGACGCCTGGCGACCTTCCAGCCCACCTACTCGCCCGTGCTGTGGACGACCGCCGCCACCGGCAAGCTCCCCCACGCCCACGGCATTCCCCACTTCGTGCGCCGTGGCGCGAACGGCCTGGCGCTCTACACCAGCGTCGACCGCCGCACCAAGGCGCTCTGGAACATCCTGAGCGACGCCGGGGATACGGTGCACACGGTGGGCTGGTGGATGACCTATCCCGTGGAGCCCGTGCGCGGGTCGATGGTCGCCCAGACCAACACTGCCTCCCAGGTGGACACCCGCTACGGCCGCAACATCTGGAAGGGGGGCGTGCTCGAGGGGGTGCCGGACCAGACCTGGCCGGCGGCGCTGCAGGAGCCCCTGCTGGCGCTCACCCGCCAGGTGCAGGCCGAGCTCCCGGAGATCGCCGCCGAGCGCTTCGGCACGCTCACCCCGCCGCTCGCGCTCCTCGAGCAGCGCCTCTGGCAGAACACGCTCTGGTCCCTGCGCGCCGACGCGATCTACCTGCGCTGGACCCGGGCGCTCCTCGAGCGGGGCGAGCCCTTCGACGTGCTCCTGGTCTACTTCGGCCTGCCCGACGTCGTGGGGCACCGCTTCTACCGCTACTGGCAGCCCGAGCTCTACGCGCACCCTCCGCCCCCGGAGGCGATCGCCAACTTCGGCGACGCCATCCCGGCGGCCTACCGCTGGGCGGACCACGCCGTCGGCCGCCTGCTCGAGGCGGCGCCGGAGAACACCACGGTGCTGCTCGTTTCGGACCACGGCATGGTCCCGGGGAATCGGGACCAGCCCTTCCCGGCCGACGCCCCGCCCTCCAGCGTCAACTCGGGCCTGCACCTGGAAGCGCCTCCCGGCGTGCTGCTGGCCGCCGGTCCGCGGGTGGCGCGCGGTCCCCTGGCCGACCGGGATCCGGCCGCCCTGCGCTACGAGGACCTCCCCCAGCTCGGCTCCCTCGCCGACGTCGCGCCGACGGTGCTCGCCCTGCGCGGGCATCCGGTCGGGCGGGACATGGCCGGCCGCGCCCTCGACGCGCTCTTCACGGAGGGCTTCCGCGCACGCCACCCCACCCGCTTCGTCGAGACCCACGACCGCCCCGGCTGGCGCGCCGCCCTGCGCGAGGCCGTCGCCACCCGGGCCCACGCCCCGGAGGTGGAGGCCGAGCGCATCGAGCAGCTGCGCGAGCTGGGCTACCTGGACGAGTGAGTCGCTTCCCCGCAAGCGGCGTCCTGGCGGCGCTCCTGCTCGCCGCGCTGGGCTGCGGCGGCGAGCCGCCGCCGCGCCCCCACGTGCTGCTGATCGTGGTGGACACCCTGCGTGCCGACCACCTGGGCTTTCACGGCTACGCCCGCGACACCTCGCCCCGGCTGGACGCCCTGGCCGCCGAGTCGATCGTCTTCCGCCGGGCCCTCACCCCGGCGCCCTGGACCAACCCGGCCGTGGCGGCCCTGCTCACGGGCCAGCCGCCGGGCGCGCTGGGCATCGGGCACGCCCCGGCACGCCTGCCCGACGACCTGCCCTCCCTCGCGCCGCTGCTCGCGGCCCGCGGCTACCAGACCGCGGGGATCGTCTCCAACACGCTGATCGGTCGCCGCTACGGCTTCGATCGGGGCTTCGGGCTCTGGGACCAGTCCCAGTGGGAGGACCATCACACCATCTCCTCCCCCGAGCTCACCCGGCGCGCCGTGGCCTGGCTCGAGGCGCGCGACCCCGACGCGCCCTTCTTCCTGCTCGTCCACTACTTCGATCCCCACTTCCAGTACCACCGTCACCCCGAGCACGCCTTCGGCGAGGCCTACGACGGCCCGCTGGCCCGCATGACGGAGAGCATGAAGCGGATGCGGCGCTTCGCCGCCGGCGGACGCTACACGGCCCGGGACCGCCAGTTCCTCCTGGACCTCTACGACTCGGAGATCGCCTTCACCGACGTCCAGGTCGGCAGGCTGCTGGATGCGCTCCGCGAGCTGGACCTGTACGACGACGCGCTCATCGTCTTCACCGCGGATCACGGGGAGGCCTTCGCCGAGCGCGCGGACCGCTGGATCGGCCACACCCGCTTCCTCTACCAGGAGCAGCTCCACGTACCCCTGACCCTGAAGCTGCCCGGGCGCGCGACCCCGCGCAGCGTGGACGCGGTGGTCAGCACGGCCGACGTGTTCCCGACCGTGCTGGAGCTGGCCGGCGTCCCCCTGCCGCCGGGGCTGCCGGCGGGGCGGCGCTCGCTGCTGGCCGGCTCGGCGCCGCCGGCGGTGTTCGCCGAGACCCGCCGCCTGAACACGCTACAGACGGTCGTGGCCGGGGGCTGGAAGCTGATCCGCAACCCGGAGACGGGTCGGGCGGCGCTCTTCGACCTGGCCGCCGACCCGGGCGAGCGCGTCGACCTCGCCGCCCGCGAGCCCGCGCGGGTGGCCCGGCTGACCGCGGCCCTCCGGGCCTGGAGCCGGGCGACCGAGCGCCGCCGCAGCGGCCCGGCCGCGGTGCCCGCCCTGAGCGAGGCCGAGCGCGAGCGGCTCCGCGCCCTGGGCTACGTCGACGAGCTTTCCCCGGAAGCCCTAGACTGAGCTTCCATGCAGCCCTTCGTCCACCGGGTGCTCCACCCCACCGACCTCTCCGAGGCCAGCGAGCGGGCCTTCGCCCACGCCCTGGCCATCGCGCTCACCCGCAAGGCCGCGCTGACCATCTTCAACGCGAGTCGCCGCTTCGATCCCCACGACTGGTCGCGCTTCCCGAGCGTGATGAAGACCCTGAAGCGCTGGGGCGTCCTCGAGGCGGACGCGAAGCGGACCGACGTCTTCCGCAAGCTCGGCGTGCGCGTCCAGAAGGTGGGCGTCGACGCCCGCGATCCCGTGGACGCGATCGTGGAGTTCATCGAGCAGCACCCGGCCGATCTCATGGTGGTCGCGACCGAGGGGCGCGACGGGCTGCCCCGCTTCCTCCGGGAGAGCGTGGCGCAGCAGGCCGCGCGCACCACGGGCGTGCGCACGATCTTCGTCCCGGCGTCCTCCCCGGGATTCGTCTCGCTGGAGGACGGCTCGCTCTCGCTCGGGCGCATCCTGCTGCCGGTGGCGGAAAATCCGTCCCCGGAAGACGCCGCGGAGCTGGCGACCCGGGCGGCCGCGGCCCTGGGCGTCCCGCCGGTGACCCTCCACCTGGTCCACGTGGGCGAGAACATGCCCTTCGTCTCGCTGCCCGAGAGCCCCGACTGGACCTGGATGCAGACCCTGCGCCAGGGGGATCCGGTCGAGGAGATCCTCGCGGTCGCCCGCGAGGACCGGGCCGACCTCATCATCATGGCCACCGATGGACGCGACGTGCTCTCGGACGTGTTCCGGGGCAGCCACGCCGAGCGCATCGTGCGCGCCGCCCCCTGTCCCGTCGGCGTGATCCCGGTCCCGAAGGGCTAGCTCCGCAGGGCGAAGGCGCCGCCGAGTCCGGCGGCCATCTCCTCGGGGGAGATCCGCCCGTCGCCGTCGCGGTCCAGGGCATCGAACACCGCACGACTGCCGCACCACTCCTCGCGGGTCACGAAGCCGTCGCCGTCCAGGTCGCAGACCCGGAAGAAGTCGCGCGCCAGGTCGCCCACCTTGCCGCCGCCCTGGAGCGCCTCGTAGCGCTCCCGCAGCAGCGCCTCGGTGGCCTCGATCGCCTTCGAGAAGCCCTGGATGCCCTCGTCGAGCTTCTCGGTGGCCATGCGGTCGTCGGCGTGCAGGCCGCGGAAGGCCGCCTCGTCCATCGCGATCCGATCGGCGCCGAGCCGGGCGGAGGCGTCCGGATCGAGCTTGCGCGGCAGGTGGCCCTCGCTCTCGTCGAGCTGCGCCAGGAACTTGGGCGCGATGGTGAGCAGGTCGCAGCCGGCCAGCTCGGTGATCTCGTCCAGGGTGCGGAAGCTCGCGCCCATGATCTCGGTGGGATGACCGTGGCGCTTGAAGTAGTGATAGATCTCCGTCACCGACTGCACCCCCGGGTCCTCGGCGCCCGGGAAGTGCTCGCGGCCGGTCTCCTTCTTGTACCAGTCGAGGATGCGCCCGACGAAGGGCGAGATGAGGCGCACGCCGGCCTCGGCGCAGGCCACGGCCTGGTGCAGGCCGAAGAGCAGGGTCAGGTTGCAGTGGATGCCCTCCCGCTCCAGCTGCTCGGCCGCCCGGATGCCCTCCCAGGTGGAGGCGATCTTGATCAGCACCCGATCGCGGCTCGCGCCCTCGGCCTCGTAGAGGGAGACCAGGTAGCGGGCCTTCTCCAGGGTGGCATCGGTGTCGAAGGAGAGCCGCGCGTCCACCTCGGTGGAGACCCGCCCGGGCACCACGTCCAGGATGCGCAGCCCGAACTCCACCGCCAGGCGGTCGAGCCCCAGGGCCACCACCCGCTCCGGGCCTGCACCGGCGCCCGCCTCCCGCTCGGCCCAGGCCAGGCCGCGGTCCACGATCTCCGCGTACTCGGGCATCTGGGCCGCGGCCGTGATCAGTGCCGGATTGGTGGTGGCGTCCCTCGGGCGGAACTGTTCGATGGAGTGGATGTCGCCGGTGTCGGCGACGGTGATCGTCATCTCGTTGAGCTGGTCGAGAAGGCTCGGCATGGGATCTCCGATGAGGGTGGGGTGAGGGGCGCCCTTGGAAGGATGCCGGGGGTCAGGAACCGTTTCGCCCGTTGACCGGCACCGTGACCGGAGCCTCCGGACGCACCTTGAGCTCCTTGCCCTCGTGCCGGATGGTCAGGCCCACGCCGTCGCGGATCGCGTAGGTGGCTTCGCCCGGCACCAGGTCCACGTCGAGCAGGTTCCCGCCGAGGGAGAGGGAGAAGCGGATTCGCCCCAGGTCCTCCGGGAGCCGCGGCGCGAAGGAGTAGTGCCCGCGCTTGTCCCGGAAGCCGGCGATCCCGTAGACGATCGCCATCCAGGTGCCGCCCATGGAGGCGATGTGGCAGCCGTCGGCCACGTTCCGGCCGATGTCCGCGTAGTCCATCAGGGCCGCGTAGCGGAGATACTCCTCCGCCTTCTCCCGGCGACCCACCTCGCGCGCGACGATGCTCTGGATGCAGACCGAGAGCGAGGAGTCGCCCGTGGTCAGGGGGTCGTAGTAGTCGAAGTTCCGCCGCTTCTGCTCCAGGGAGAACTCGTCGCCGAGCAGGAACATCGCCAGCACCACGTCCGCCTGCTTGATCACCTTGTGGCGATAGATCACGAGCGGGTGGTAGTGGAGCAGCAGGGGGTACTTCTCGGGCGGCGTCCCGTCGAAGTCCCAGGGCTTCCGGTCCCGGAAGTCGTCGTCCTGCAGGTGGATGCCCGCCTTCTCGTCGTAGGGCAGGTACATCCGGTCCGCCGCCTCACGCCACTCGCCGATCTCGGCGTCCTCGAGGGAGGTGCGGTGGACCAGCCCCCGGTAGCGCTCGGTCCGGTGCTCGCGCATGTACTCCACCGTCTCGGCGGCGTACCAGAGATTCTCCCGGGCCATCAGGTTGGTGAAGGCGTTGTTGTTGACGACCGTGTTGTACTCGTCCGGACCCGTGACGCCCACGATGCAGAAGCGGCCGTCGCGCTCCTCCAGGAACGAGCCCAGGTCGCGCCAGAGGCGGGCCGTCTCCACCAGGATCTCGGCCCCCTCGCCGTAGAGGAAGTCCAGGTCGCCGGTGGCCTCCACGTACTGGCGCAGCGCGTAGACCACGTCGGCGTTGATGTGGTACTGGGCCGTTCCGGCCGCGTAGTTGGCCGAGGCCTCCTCGCCGCTGATGGTCCGCCAGGGGAAGAGCGCCCCGCGCTGGTTCACCTGCCGGGCCCGGGCCCGTGCGAAGTCGAGCTGGCGGTGGCGCTGCTTGAGCAGGTTCTTGGCGATGCGAGGCTCCGTGTAGGTCAGGAACGGCAGGACGTAGATCTCGGTGTCCCAGAAGTAGTGGCCCTCGTAGCCGAGCCCTGTGAGCCCCTTGGCGGGGACGCCCACGCCCTCGGCTCGGGCCGTGGCCTGCAGGATGTGGAAGAGGTTGAGGCGGACCAGCTGCTGGATGGCCTCCACCGAGCGCAGGGCGCGGCCGGCCGAGATCCGGCTCGGGTCGCCCTGGAGCTGCACGTCGCTGCGACGCCAGAAGTCGCTGACGAACTGCTCCTGGGAATGCTGCAGGACCTCGAAGCCCGCGGGCACCACGCGGTCGAGGGTGCGGTCGACCCGCTCGCAGAGCTCCTGGCTGTGTGCGCTCCGCGACCAGTGGTAGCCGATGAACTTCGTGAGCCGGATGGGCTCGCCCTGGCGGGCGTCCACCGTGAGCACCAGCCGGCCGGCGTCCTCGCCGACGCTCGTCTCGACGTGATGGTTGCAGGCGGTATCGATCTGGTGGTCGACGCCGCAGGCCACCGCCATCCGGCTGTTCTGGGTGCGGTGCCCGAGCAGGATGCGCTGCTCGCGACACTCGTGGGCCTCCGAGCGCATCACCTGCCCGTCCAGACCGCGGGCGCGGGGATCCCAGGCCCCGACGGCGTCGACCGCGTGGGGCGGGTAGACGATCTCCGAGGCGACGACGACCGGGACGCTCGCGTTCAGCACGGTCACCTCGTACTCGAGGGCCGCCACGTGCCGGTCGGTGAGGCTCACGAGGCGGCGCGAGCGGATCGACACCACCTTGCCGGAGGCCAGCTCCCAGAGCAGCTCCCGGTGCAGGACGCCCTCGCGCATGTCGAGGGCCCGCTCGTAGGAGAGCAGGCTCGCGTGGCTCAGGGAGAATGGCTCGTCGTCCACGTAGAGCCGGATGCGCTTGGCGTCGGGAACGTTGACCAGGGTCTGCCCGGTGGTGGCGAAGCCGAAGGCCTCCTCGCCGTAGACGATGGGCCAGGTCTCGTGGAAGCCGTTGATGAGCGTGGCGTTCCGGTGGGCCGGCTCGGCCTCCTCGAAGGCCCCGCGGATGCCCATGTAGCCGTTGGCGACGGTGAACAGGGTCTCGAACTGGGCCAGCCGCCCCGGGTAGTACTCCTTCTCCACCAGCCGCCATTCGTCGGGCGGGTAGATGTGCGGCGGCGGGAGCTGGAGCGTTCGCTGGAGCACGGCGCCGGCTAGTCGAGCAGCTCGGAGAGGTCGGAGACGACCTGGTCGGCCCCGTTCGCCTGCAGCGCGCCGCGATCCCCGTGGCGCGAGACGCCCACCACCAGCCCGAAGCCGCCGGCCCGCCCGGCCTGGACGCCGGCGATCGCGTCCTCGAACACGGCCGCATTCTCGGGCTCGACGCCGAGCTCCCGGGCCGCCTCGAGGAAGGTGTCCGGCGCCGGCTTCCCGCGCAGGAGCCGCTCGGCCGCCACCGCGCCGTCCACACGCACGTCGAAGAGGTCGTCGATCCCGCCCGCGCGCAGGACGCTCTCGGCGTTGGCGCTCGACGAGACCAGCGCCGTCTTCTGGCCCGCTTTGCGCGCCTGCCGCACCAGCTCCACCGAGCCCTCGTAGACCTCGATGGTGTCCGGCCGGATCGCCCGGGCCACCAGCTCGTTCTTGCGGTTGCCGATCCCGCACACCGTATCGGCGTCGGGGGGATCGCCCGGCTTGCCCTCGGGCGGGTGGATGCCGCGGGCCGCGAGGAAGTCCCGCACCCCGTCGTAGCGCGGTTTGCCGTCCACGTAGGCGCGGTAATCGTTGTCCGGGTCGAAGGCCACGAACGGCTCGTGGACGCGCCGGGCGTGGGCCCGCAGGTAGTCGTCGAAGGTCTGCTTCCAGCACTCCGCGTGGAGCCGCGCGGTGTCGGTCAGGACACCGTCGAGATCGAACAGCAGGGCTTCGAGCTCGCGCCACGAGGTCATGATGCTCCTCCCCCGGAGTCAGCCCGGCCAGGTCCAATCGGCCTGATCGGCAGGATCCACCCCGTACTGATGGGCATGGTTCCGGCAATCGATCTGCAGGTCCCGCAGGGCCTCCTTGGCATGGGCCCCCACGGCCTGGAGCCCGGGGACCCGGTCGATCACGTCGATGGCGAGGCTGAAGCGGTCGATCTCGTTGGAGATCGCCAGCTCCAGGGGCGTGTTGATATTCCCCCGCTCCTTGTAGCCCCGCACGTGCAGATTCTTGTGGTTCGTGCGCCGGTAGGCCAGCCGGTGGATGAGCCACGGATAGCCGTGGAAGTTGAAGATGATGGGCTTGTCGGTGGTGAAGAGGCTGTCGAAATCCCGGTCGCTGAGCCCGTGGGGGTGCTCGCCTTCCGGGGTCATCCGGTAGAGGTCCACCACGTTCACGAAGCGGATCTTGAGCTGGGGCCGGTGCTCCCGCAGCAGGGCCACCGCGGCCAGCGCCTCCTGGGTGGGGACGTCGCCGCAGCTCGCCATCACCACGTCCGGCTCCTGGCCCTGGTCGTTGCTGGCCCAGTCCCAGATGCCGATGCCCTTGGTGCAGTGGCGGACGGCGGCGTCCATGTCCAGATACTGCAGGTGGCTCTGCTTGTCGGCCACGATGACGTTGACGTCGTCGGTGCTGCGCAGGCAGTGGTCGGCCACCGAGAGCAGGCAGTTGGCGTCCGGCGGCAGGTAGATCCGGGTGACGGTGGGGCTCTTGTTCACCACCACGTCGAGGAACCCCGGATCCTGGTGGGTGAAGCCGTTGTGGTCCTGGCGCCAGACCGTCGACGTGATGAGCAGGTTCAGGGAAGACACCGGCGCGCGCCAGGCCAGGTCTTCGGAGATGTCCAGCCACTTGGCGTGCTGGTTGAACATCGAGTCGATGACGTGGACGAAGGCTTCGTAGGTGGAGAAGAAGCCGTGGCGCCCCGTGAGCAGGTAGGCTTCGAGCCAGCCCTCCAGGGTGTGCTCCGAGAGCATCTCCATCACGCGCCCGTCGGCGGCCAGCTCGCTGCCGTCCGCGTCTTCGGGCAGCACGTCCGCCAGCCAGGTCTTCTTCGTCACCTCGTACACCGCGTCCAGCCGGTTCGACTTGGTCTCGTCGGGTCCGAAGACCCGGAAGTTGTCGGGGTTGAGGCGCAGGATGTCGCGCAGCATGGCACCGAGGGGGCGGGTCGTCTCGGCCCGCGTCGCGGCCGGTCGCTCCACGGCGACGGCGTAGTCGCGGAAGTCCGGCATGCGCAGCGCCGTCCGCACCAGGCCCCCGTTGGCGTGGGGGTTGGCGCCCATGCGCCGCGCGCCCCGGGGCGCCAGCGCCCGCAGCTCCGGCAGCAGACGGCCGTCGTCGTCGAAGAGCTCTTCGGGCTTGTAGCTGCGGAGCCAGTCCTCGAGCTGCTTGAGGTGGGCGGGGTTCTCGCGCACCCCGGCCAGGGGCACCTGGTGCGAGCGGAAATGGCCCTCCACCTTGCGGCCGTCGACTTCGGCGGGACCAGTCCAGCCCTTGGGGCTGCGCAGCACGATCATCGGCCAGCGCGGGCGGCTCGGCTTGCCGCTGCTGCGGGCCTCCTGCTGCACGCGCCGGATCTCGAGCACGCAGTGCTCGAGCACGCCGGCCATGGTCTGGTGCATCTTCTCCGGGTCGTCGCCCTCCACGAAGTAGGGCGTCCAGCCGTAGCCGCGGAAGAGCGCCTCGAGCTCCTCGTGGGAGATCCGCGCCAGCAGCGTGGGGTTGTGGATCTTGTAGCCGTTCAGGTTGAGGATCGGGAGCACCGCGCCGTCGCGGATCGGATTCAGGAACTTGTTGGAGTGCCAGGCGGTAGCCAGGGGGCCGGTCTCCGCCTCGCCGTCGCCCACCATGACGGCGACCAGCAGGTCCGGGTTGTCCAGGGCTGCGCCGAAGGCGTGGGAGACGCTGTAGCCGAGCTCGCCGCCCTCGTGGATCGAGCCGGGCGTCTCGGGGGTGCAGTGGCTGCCGATGCCGCCGGGGAAGGAGAACTCCTTGAAGAACAGGCGCATGCCGTCCTCGTCCTCGCCCTTCTCCGGATAGATCTCGGCGTAGGTCCCCTCCAGATACACCGGCGCGAGCACACCCGGCGCGCCGTGCCCCGGACCGGCCAGGAAGATCGCATCCACGTCGTGCTTCAGGATCACCCGGTTGAGATGCGTGTAGGCGAAGCTCAGGCCCGGGCTCGCGCCCCAGTGGCCCAGCAGGCGGCGCTTGATGTGCTCCACCTCGAGGGGCTTGCGCAGCAGCGGGTTGTCCTGCAGGTAGATCATGCCGGCCGCGAGGTAGTTGCAGGCGCGCCAGAAGGCGTGGAGTTGGCGGAGCTCCTCCGCTGAGAGTGGCGTCGGATTCACGGCCGGTGCGGGTCTCGACACGGGGTCCCCTCCTCCTGTGCACGCCTCTATCCTCACGATACCAGCGGCCCCGCCCGGAGCAATCGACACGGCGGGGGACCCATCGACACGGGGGAACGATCGACACGGCGCCGGTCCGGCGGCGTCGTTCGACGAGCCGGTGACGTCGATGCCGGCCTCGCGGGAACTGGCTAGCGTTCGAAATCGAGCCCGACGCGACGGGCCGGAGCGGAGCAGCGCGATGGGCGAGAACCATCTCGGATTCCTCGACTGCCTGGCGGCATGGTTTCGACCCAAGCCGGAGTCGGAAGCGGCGACCGACGACGAGGCCCCCGAGCCTCGGTCCCGGGTCGGGGAGGAGTTCGCCGAGGCCCTGCGCATGCAGAGAGAGGCGATCCGGCAGCACCGCGGGTCGACGGGCGTCCCGGGTGTGCCGGTCTCGGCCACCCCCGAGGACCTGGGACGGACGGCCGGGCGCGCGGTCGGGGCGTGGGAAAGCGACGAGCCCGACCGGGGCTCCTCGCTGTGGGGGGAGTCCGGACTGGAGATCCTGCGTAGGAATCCGGAGGCCATCCAGGCCGCCTCGGCCGAGGCCCGCGAAGAGCGACCGGCATCGCGCCCATGCGCGTCGCCGTCCTGAACGCGGGCAGCGCGACGGTGAAGGCCGCCGTCGCCGACGTCGAGGTCCAGGCCATCCGGCTCCTCGGCCGGGCCTCCCGCGAGGTGGCCGGCGATGCCGACCGCGGCGAGGCGTTCCGCGAGGCGCTGCGAGAGGCCGGCGCCGACGCCGCGGATGCCGTGGGACACCGGGTCGTGCACGGGGGCCGGGCGTTCTCCGAGCCGGTCCTCGTGGATGCCGCCGTCGAGCGGGAGATCGACGCCCTCGCGCGCCTGGCGCCGCAGCACAACCCGCCGGCCCTCGAGGGCATCCGCGTGGCCCGCACCTTCTTTCCGGACCGCCCGGCCGTGGCCGTCTTCGACACCGCCTTCCACGCCGGCCGCCCCCCGGAGGCCTATCGCTACGCCCTCCCCTGGTCCCTCTCCGACGAGCTCGGCCTGTTCCGCTACGGCTTCCACGGCATCGCCCACGCCTCCCTGGTGGAGGCTCTGGCGGCGGAAGAGAGCACGGCGGAGAATGCGGTGACAGCGGTGACGCTCCAGCTCGGGGCCGGCTGCTCGGCCTGCGCGGTCGACGGCGGTCGCTCGCTCGAGACCTCCATGGGCTACTCGCCGCTGGAAGGCCTGGTGATGGCCTCACGCGCCGGCGACGTGGATCCCTCGCTGGTGCTCGAGCTCGTCGAACGGGGTCGGTCCGCGGCGGAGGTCCGCGACCTGCTCGGCCGCCGCTCCGGCCTGGCGGGCGTCGCGGGTCGGGCGGACATGCGCGCGGTGCTGGCGGCCGAGGCCGACGGGGACGAACGCGCCGGCGTAGCCGTGGCGATGTTCGTGCGGCGCCTGGTCGCCACGGTGGGCGCCTACCTCACGCTTCTCGGCGGCCGCGGCAGCCTGGTCTTCGGCGGCGGCATCGGCACCCACTCGGCCGCGATCCGCCAGCGGGTGGCGGACGGCCTGCGCGCCTGGAACGTGGCGCTCGACCCGAGCCGCAACGCGGAGGCCGCCGTGCGCGGCCGGATCAGCCCGACCTCGAACCGGCCCGTGTACGTCTTCGAGACCGACGAGGAGCGCCGCATCGCCCGCAGCGTCTTCCAGCGGCTCACCCCCGGGACGGAGGACGCTTGAGCGACTGGCGCAGGCGCTACGAACGCAAGCTCACGAGCCTCGAGCAGGCGGTCGCGCCCGTGGCGTCGGGCGAGGTGGTCTACATCGGCGGCAACGCGGCCACGCCGCGGGCGCTGTGCCGCGCGCTGGCGGCCCGCGCCGGCGAGGTGACGGGGCTCCGGGTCGTGCACGTGCTGCTGCTCGGCGACGACCCCTTCGCCGAGGCGACCGCGGCCGGCCACGTGCGCCACCTCTCCTGGTTCGTCGGGCCGGCGGATCGCAAGGCGATCCAGGCGCGCCGGGCGGAGTACGTCCCATGCCATCTCTCCGACATCCCGCGGCTCATCCGCGCGGGACGCCCCCGGATCGACACGGCGCTCCTCATGGTCGCCCCCCCCGACCGCAACGGTCTCCTCTCGCTCGGGGTCGAGGTGCTGGCCTCCCAGGCGGCGGCCAGCTGCGCGCGGCGGGTCGTGGTCCAGGTGAACCCGCGCATGCCGCGCGTGTTCGGCAACAGCTACCTGCACGTGGACGACGTGGACGCCATCGTCGAGGCGCAGGAGGAGCTGGTGGAGCTGCCGCCGAACGAGCCTACGGCGGTGGAGAAGCGCATCGCCGAGCACATCGTCGGCCTGGTGCCCCACGGCGCGACGCTCCAGCTCGGGATCGGGGGCATCCCGAACGCGGTCGTCTCGCTGCTGGCCGACCGCGAGGACCTCGGCGTGCACACCGAGATGATCTCCGACGGCGTGATGCGGGCCTACGAGAGAGGCGTGGTGTCGGGCCGCTACAAGACGCTGCATCGCACCCAGATGGTCACCACCTTCGCCCTCGGCAGCCGCGCCTTCTACGACTGGCTCGACGGGAATCCCATGGTCGAGGCGCACCCCTGCGACCACACCAACGAGCCCACCCAGGCCGCCCGCAACGACCGGCTGGTCGCCATCAACAGCGCCATCTCCGTCGACCTGACCGGGCAGGTGAACGCCGACTCGATCGGCTACCGCATCTACTCCGGCGTGGGCGGGCAGGTGGACTTCATCCGCGCGGCGTCGCGCTCGGACGGCGGCATCCCGATCATCGCCCTGCCGTCCACCGCCCAGGGCGGACGCGTGTCGCGCATCGTACCGCGGCTCGCCGAGGGCGCCGGGGTCGTGACCTCGCGCGCGGACGTGCGCATCGTGGTGACGGAACACGGTGTGGCCGACCTCTGGGGACGCAGCGTGCGCGAGCGCATCGAGGCCCTCATCCGCATCGCCGACCCGCGCTTCCGAGGCGAGCTCGAGCAGGCCGTCGAGGACGTGCGCAGCATGTACCACGATCGGGACCAGGGACGCGCCGGCTGAGTGGCCGGACGGCGGCCGACGCGTATCGCCGCGACCGACGTCGTCGGGGCGCTGCTGCTGGCCGCGGCCTGCGGCGAAGGCAGCGCGCCCGCCCCGACAGCGCCCGCTCCCGCCGCAATCGGAGCTCCGAGCTTCGTGGGGGGCGCCGCTTGCGCCGGGTGCCACCCGGCGGAGACCCGGCGCTGGCGGGGCTCCCACCACGACCGCGCCATGCAGGAGGCCAGCGCCGAGACCGTCCTCGGCGACTTCTCCGGCGCGGGGCTCGACCATTTCGGCGAGTCGTTCCGGTTCGTCCGCGAGGGCGACGGCTTTCGCATCGAGGCCACCGACGGCGCCGGCCGCGTCCGGTCCTTCGAGGTGACCCACACCTTCGGGGTGGCGCCGCTGCAGCAGTACCTGGTCCCGACGGGGGGCGGCCGCCTGCAGGCCTTGGGCGTCGCCTGGGACGCGCGGCCGGCCGCCGAGGGCGGGCAGCGCTGGCTCCCTCTCCGGGAGGAGGCCGTGCCGCCCGGCGACCCGCTGCACTGGACCGGTCTCGCGGGGAGCTGGAACGCCCAGTGCGCCGACTGCCACTCCACGAACCTGGCGAAGGGCTACGACCCGGGACGGAACACCTACCAGACCCGCTGGTCCGAGATCGACGTGGCCTGCGAGGCCTGCCACGGGCCCGGCTCGGCCCACGCCGCCGAGCCGGCCAGGCCGATGCCGGTCGACCTGCGGGACGAGCGGACGTGGCAGGTCGCCGAGGGCGCCGCCATCGCCCACCGCGTTCCCGCCCGCACCCGGGACACCGAGCTCGAGACCTGCGCGCCCTGTCACTCCCGGCGCGAGCGCATCGTCGCCGGCCCCCAGCCCGGCGCCGCCTTCCTGGACGGCTACCGCCCCGCCCTGCTCGATGCCGGCCTCTACCACGCCGACGGCCAGATCCTCGACGAGGTCTACGTCTGGGGCTCCTTCGTGCAGAGCCGCATGTACGCGGCCGGTGTCTCGTGCAGCGACTGCCACGATCCCCACGCGTTGGCGATCGACGAACCGGACCGGGTCTGCGCCAGCTGCCACCGAACCGAGGTCTTCGCCGCTACCGCCCACCACCATCATCCCGTGGACTCGGCCGGGGCGTCGTGCGTGGCCTGCCACATGCCGACCCGCACCTACATGCGGGTGGACGATCGTCGGGACCACGGCTTCCGGGTGCCGCGGCCCGATCTCTCGGCGTCGATCGGCGTGCCGAATGCCTGCACGGGTTGTCATGCCGACCAGTCCGCCTCATGGGCCGCGGAGGCCGCCGCCCGCTGGTACGGACCCGGGCGCACCGCCCGGCCCCATTTCGCCGAGGCGCTCCACGCGGGACGCCGCCGCGCGCCGGGTGCCGCCACGGACCTCGCGACACTCGCGCTCGACTCCGCAGAGCCGGCCCTCGTGCGCGCCACCGCGCTGGCCCTGCTCGGCGGCCAGCTGGACACGGCGTCGCTCGGGGCTCTGCAGGCGGGCCTGCGCGACACGGCGCCGCTGCTGCGCATGGCGGCAGCGGGTGCGGCGGAGGGCCTCCCGCCGCGGCTCCTCGGGGCCGCCGTGGCTCCACTACTCGCCGACCCGGTCCGTGCGGTCCGCATCGAGGCCGCGCGGGTCCTGGCGCCGTTGGCCGGGGCCGGTGCCCTCGCAGGTCGTGAGTGGGAGGCGGCCCTCGCGGAGTACCGCCAGGCCCAGCAGGCGAACGCCGACCGGCCGGAGGCGCGCGTGAACCTGGGCGTGCTCGACCGCCAGCTCGGAGACCTCGCGGCCGCCGAGCGCGAGTACCGGGCCGCCTCGGCCCTGAGCCCCTTCTTCGTCCCGGCCTACGTGAACCTCGCGGACCTCTATCGAGAGCAGGGGCGGGAGGCGGAGGCGCTGGACGTCCTCCAGCGGGGGCTCGCCCGGATCCCGGAGAGCGCCGACCTCCACCACGCCCTGGGTCTCGCCCGGGTGCGCGCAGAGCAGCTTGACGAGGCGATCGAGGCCCTGGCCCGGGCCGCGAGATTGGACCCGGACAACGCGCGCTACGTCTACGTCTACGGCGTGGCCCTGCACTCGGCCGGCGCGACCCGGCGCGCCATCGCCGTGCTCTCGGCAGCCCGTGCGCGGCATCCCGGCGACCCGCGCATCCGGTCACTGCTGCAGCAGCTGGAGGCGCGCGCGGGCGACCCCTCCTAGCCGCCGTGACCCTGTCGCGCCGCCAGGTGCAGCCCCACCAGGGACGCCACGAAGACCGCCAGGTAGAGCTGCCCGACCAGGGCCTCCGCCGTCGCCAGCATGCGGGCCAGCGGGGCCACCGGGGTGATGTCGCCGTAGCCGAGCGTGGTCAGGGTGACGAGGCTGAAATAGACCAGGTCCTGGGAGCGCGCGTCCACCGCCGCCACGCCCTCTGCCGCGTCCATGGGCACGCCGCCCAGCGCGAAGGCCCCCGGGTCGACGTACTCGACCAGGCCGAAGGCCGAGCCGAAGAGCAGACCGATCAGCAGGTAGACGCAGATCCCGCCCAGGATCGTGTCCAGGGAGACGTGGGTCTCCCGCACGATGCGCCCGAGCAGGATCGCGCCCACGGCGCCTTCGAACACCGTGAAGAGAAGCCGCGCCGCGACCACCACAGAGGATCGATCCGTGGTGTGGAGCACCACGTCGCCCGCGATCGCCGCCAGGCCCAGGCCCAGCATCGGGGTACGCCAGCGTGGGGCATCGACCACGGCCAGCGCCGACACGGCGAGCACGATCGGGTAGACCAGCGCCGCGGCCAGCACGTCGAAGCCGCTCTCCGCGAGGGGTGGTACCACGACCATCGCCAGGGCGAGGCTGCCGAGGAGCGCGCCGTAGCGGCCGGCGCGCGAGTCCACGGAGCCGGCCAAGGGACCTACTGCTGCACCCGGCGCCAGCCGCGTGACTCCATGCAGAAGTCGAAATCGCGGGAGCCCGCGATGTGCGACGAGCCGGCCGCCCCCGACATGGCCGACGAGGCCTCCGCGATGCAGTCGCGGCGGTCGCTCTCCAGCTCGGCCTGAGTGGCTCCGGCCCGCTGCCACTCGATCTTCCCTCCGGTGGCGCAGGCCACACCGAGCAGCGCCGCCGAGGCGAGCAGCACGCGGACTCGACCCCCTACCCTCATCTCGAGACCCCCTGTCCGTGGACCCGCATGATACGGTAGCGCCGACGCCCCGCCCGGAACGGCAGCGGCTAAGCTTTCGCGCGAACCGCCCGGAGGGAAGATGCCCGCAACGATGGATGTCGCACGCCTCGCGCTCGCCCTCGCCCTGGCCGCCGCGCTGACGCTGGCCTGCGGAGAGGAGCCGGTCGCCGCCCCGCCCGTGGCACGCCCGGTGAAGATGCTCACCATCGGCGGGCCCGCCGGTGCGGAGACCCTCGACTTCCCCGGCCAGATCCGGCCCGCCCGCCAGGCCGACATGGGCTTCGAGGTGCCGGGCAAGCTCACCGAGTTCCCGGTGAAGGAAGGCGACGAGGTCGCCGCGGGCACCGTCCTGGCCAGCATCGACCCGCGGGACTACGAGTCGAAGCTGGCGGAGGCCCGGGCCAAGGCGAGCCAGGCCGCCAAGGACGTGGAGCGGTACAGGTACCTGGTCGAGCAGGGTGTGAGCTCCCAGCGCGACCTCGAGCTGAAGGAGCGGAACTACAAGGTCTTCCTCGCCGAGCTCGAGACGGCCCGGAAGGCGGTGGACGACACCGTCCTCAAGGCCCCCTTCGATGGGGTCGTGGCCCGCAAGCTGGTGGAGGACTTCACCAACGTCCAGGCCAAGGAGACGGTGCTGATCCTCCAGGACGACTCGAACCTGGAGATCCGGGTCTCCATTCCCGAGCGCGACCTTGCGGGCCGGTCCACCGGCGAGCGGGACTACGACGAGATCAACGCCCGAATCCAGCCCGTCGTCACCGTGAGCGCGCTGCCCGACCGCCGGTTCCCGGCCCGGCTCACCGAGATCGCCACCGCCGCCGACCCCACCACCCGCACCTACCAGGCCACCTTCGCCTTCGCGAACCCGCCCGACGTGAACGTGCTGCCGGGGATGACCGCCAAGGTGCGCCTCCTGGCCGACCGCGCCGGAGAGACCGCGCCGACGGGGATCTCAGTCCCGGTGCACGCGGTGATCGCCGACGAGGAGAACCAGCCCTTCGTCTGGACCATCGACACCGAGGCCATGACCGCCCACCGGCGCAACGTGAGCGTGGGCGAGCTGCGCGGCGATCGGATCCAGGTGACCGCGGGCCTCTCCGACGGCGACGTCATCGCCGTCTCCGGCCTGCGCCAGCTCCTCGAGGGCCGGCCCGTGCGCCGCTACGAGACCTCGGCCGCCCGATGAACATCTCGCGCTTCTGGATCGAGAACCGCGTCGTCACGCTGGTGCTCACCGGCGTGGTGCTGCTGGGCGGCCTCAACGCCTACAACGGCATGAGCCGCCTCGAGGACCCGGAGTTCACCATCAAGGACGCCCTGGTGATGACCCCGTACGCGGGGGCGTCGGCGACCGAAGTGGAGGAGGAGGTCACCGACGAGCTGGAGACGGCCATCCAGCAGCTCGGCCAGCTGAAGAGGCTCACGTCCAAGTCGGACCGCGGCCTGTCCACCATCACCGTCACGATCAAGGACCAGTACGACAAGAGCTCCCTGCCGCAGGTCTGGGACGAGCTGCGGCGCAAGGTGAACGACGCCCAGGGCAGCCTGCCGCCCGGGGCGGGTCCCTCGGTGGTGGTGGACGACTTCGGCGACGTCTACGGCGTCTTCATCGCCATGTACGGCCCCGAGTACAGCTACGCCGAGCTGAAGCGGTTCACCGACTTCCTGCGCCGGGAGCTGCTGCTGGTGGAGGACGTCGCCAAGATCACCACCTTCGGCGAGCGTCAGGAGGCCATCTACGTCGAGCTGAACCGGGACCGGGTCTCCCAGCTCGGCCTGCAGCCCGACGCCATCGTCCAGGTGCTCCAGGACAAGAACGTCGCCGCCTATGCCGGGCGCGTGAAGGTGGGCCCCGAGTACATCACCGTCGAGCCCACGGGTCTGATCCGCAGCGTGGCGGACTTCGAGGATCTGCTCATCACCCCCGGGCAGGACAAACAGATCTACCTGGGCGACGTCGCGACCGTGACCCGCCAGTACCAGGAGCCGCCCAGCACCCTGCTCCGCTACGACGGCCACGTGGCCATCGGCCTCGGCATCTCCACGGTGAGCGGCGGCAACGTGGTCACCATGGGCGAGGCCCTGGGCGAGCGCTTCGACGAGCTGCTGGCCGAGGTTCCCCTGGGCATCGAGGGCGGCATCGTCTCGCTCCAGTCCGAGGCCGTGACGACCGCCATCCAGGGCTTCACCTCGAGCCTGGTGCAGGCCGTCGTCATCGTGATCGTGGTGCTGCTCTTCTTCATGGGCCTGCGCAGCGGGCTGATCATCGGCTTCATCCTGGCCCTGACCATCTCGGGCAGCTTCATCTTCCTGGATCCCTGGGGCGTGGCGCTGGAGCGGATCTCCCTGGGTGCGCTGATCATCGCCCTGGGCATGCTGGTGGACAACGCCATCGTGATCGTGGACGGCGTGCTCGTGCGCCTGCAGCGGGGCGAGGAGGCCCAGCCCGCGGCCGAAGCGGTGGTGAAGCAGAACGCCATCCCCCTGCTCGGCGCCACGTTCATCGCCATCCTGGCCTTCGCGGCCATCGGCACCTCGCCCGACAGCACCGGCGAGTTCTGCCGCTCGCTCTACCAGGTGGTGCTCGTGTCGCTGGGGTTCTCCTGGGTGACGGCGGTGACGGTGACACCGCTGCTGTGCGTGATGTTCCTGAAGGCGCCGCCGGCCTCCGAGGGAGACCCCTACGACCAGGGCTTCTACGGCCGCTACAAGGGGCTGCTGCGCTCCCTCATCCGGGTGCGCTGGCTCACCCTGGGCGTGGTGGTGGCGGTGTTCTTCCTGGGCCTCCGCGGCTTCGGCCTGGTGGACCAGAGCTTCTTCCCGCCCTCGACGCGGCCCCAGTTCATGGTGGATCTCTGGCTGCCCAAGGGCACCCACATCGACGACACCACCGCGCGCGTAGAGGAGGTCGAGCGCTACCTCCGCGAGCTCGACGGCGTGACCCACATGACCTCCCTGGTGGGTCAGGGCGGGCTGCGCTTCCTGCTGACCTACCAGCCGGAGAAGCTCAACTCCGCCTACGCCCAGATCCTGGTGGACGTGGAGGACGCCGAGCTCATCGACGGCCTCCGCGGCCAGATCGAGACCCACCTGGCCGAGACCTACCCGGGCATGCTGTCCTACGCCTTCAAGTTCGAGCTGGGCCCCGGCTCGAACGGCAAGATCCGGGCGCGCTTCAGCGGGCCCGACGCGAACGAGCTGCGCCGCCTGTCCATGCAGGCCGCCGCCATCCTGGATGCGGACGGCAACGCCAAGGGCATCCGCACCGACTGGCAGCAGCGCGTGAAGGTGATCACGCCGGTGCTGGCCGAGGAGGAGGCCGACACCAACGGCATCAGCCGCCGCGACGTGGCCGAGGCTTTGCTCCTGGGCTTCGAGGGCGAGACGGTCAGCGTCTACCGGGAGAAGGACCTGCTGCTCCCGGTCATCGTCCGGGGCCAGGAGCAGTACCGGGGCGACGTCTCGGACCTGCGCAACCTGCAGATCTGGAGCCCGGCCGCTCAGGGCTCGATCCCCCTGCGCCAGGTGGTGTCGGGCTTCGAGACCCGCTTCGAGGACTCGGTGATCTGGCGCCGGGACCGCAAGCGCACCATCACGGTGTTTGCGGATCCGATCTCCGGACCGGCCAGCACGCTCTTCGCCCGGGTCCGACCGCAGATCGAGGCACTCGAGCTTCCGCCGGGCTACGCGCTCGAGTGGGGCGGCGAGTACGAGGACAGCGCCAACGCCCAGGGCCCGCTCCTGGCGGCCATCCCCGGCTTCGTGCTGCTCATGTTCCTGGTCACGGTGATCCTGTTCAACTCCCTGCGCCAGCCGGCGGTGATCTGGGCCAACGTGCCCCTGGCGGTCATCGGCGTGACCGTGGGCCTGCTCTCCACCGGCCAGCCCTTCGGCTTCATGGCCCTGCTGGGCTTCCTGTCCCTGATGGGCATGCTGATCAAGAACGCCATCGTGCTGGTGGACGAGATCAACCTGCAGCTCGCCGAAGGCAAGCCGCCGCTGGCGGCCATCGTCGACTCGGGGGCGAGCCGCCTGCGCCCGGTGGCCATGGCGGCCTCCACGACGGCGCTCGGCATGCTGCCCCTGCTCCTCGACGCCTTCTTCGTCTCCATGGCCGTGACCATCATCTTCGGCCTGCTCTTCGCCACGGTGCTCACCATGGTGGTGCTGCCCGTGGTCTACTCCATCATGTTCCGGGTGCCGTCGGACGGCGGCTAGGAGGAATGCGCGTGGTCCCGAAGCGAATTCTGCTGCTGCTCGTTCTCGCCCTGAGCGTGGCGGCCTGCGCGGGCCGGCAGGCCCCGCGCACCACGGCCGAGTGGCAGAAGGCCGACGGCACGCCGGCCAGCCAGGCGGAGATCGACGCCGCCTCGGACGCGTGCTCGGCGGAGACCGGCAGCCCCGGCGCCGGCGGCGACGACGAGCGCTTCAGCCACATCGAGTGGGCCGTCGAGATGCTCGCCTGCATGGAGCGCAAGGGCCTGAAGCGGGTCGAGGTCCCCGCCTCCTGAGCCCGGCCCGGGATCAGGCGCTCGGGCGGACGCCGAGCTCCAGGCGCACGCCGGCGTCGCGCTCGGCCCGGCCGGGCTCGAGCCCCACCTGGGCGACCGACACGCCGAGCTGCTCGACCAGCAGCGCCCGCAGCGCGCGGGCGCGGGCATCGGCCAGCGCGTCCTTCTGGGCGGGCGTGGGCTGGATGGCCGCGCACAGGCGGTCGAGCAGCGCGGCCTCTCCGGCGCCGAGCACGCCCGCCTCGCCCTGCTCCCGCTCCTCGAGCGCGCGCTGGATGCTGCGGCGGGAGAAGAAGCCCGAGCCCTCGACCTCCGGCCAGGGCTCGTCCGCCCGGCGCAGCGCCAGCAGCCGCTGCTCCCGCAGCGCGCGGCCGTCGCGGGCTCCCGTGGCACCCTGGACCTCCACCCGCAGCTCGGGCCGCTTCGCCAGCAGCGCGGCGATCCGTCGGCCCTGCTGCTCGGCCCGCTCGTTGAGCGCGGCGCTTCCCGGCGCGAAGATCGGCTCGGCGATGTGGGCGATCCCCGCATCCCCGTCGCCCTTCACGATGAACCCCAATGTCTTCAGCGGCGAGGCCAGGGCGCCCACCATGGCCTGCCGGAAGGCGTCGTAGAGGATCGGCAGCATCCCCGCCTGCACGCCCCGATCGTCCATCTCCACGGGGATCGAGAGGCCGATGTTGCCAGCCGGGTCGCGCAGCAGGGCCAGGGCCACGCTCACGGGCACCCCGAAGAGCTTCGCGAAGGTGTCCTCGCCCTGGGGCGCCAGCTGCAGGTCATGCAGGGTCAGCTCGGTCTCGGCCCGGGTCCGGTTGCCCCGTTGGCGCAGGTCGATCTCGACGCTGGCCGCGCCCCGGCCGATGGCGTAGCCGGCGAAGCTGCGGGCGTAGGGGTCGTAGGCCGGAAGTCCCTCCCGACGCAGGACCAGGCGCGCATCGAGGTCGCCCTCGTCCATGCCGCCGGTGACGCGCAGCGGCCCGCCGCCCAGGGAGCGCGCCTCGAGCTGGAGATCCTTCAGGCGCCGGGGCGCAAGGCGGTAGTCCCTGGCCGAGAGCTGGAAGTCCGAGAGCCGATCCCGGAACGGCGGATCGACGCTGCGATCCTCGATGACGATCTCGCCGTCGCTCACCCGGATCGCCGCGACCGTCACCTCGGGGCTCGGCGCGGCCGCCTCCGGCTCCGGCGCGGCCGCCTCCTCGCCCGCCTGCTCGCCGTTCGCCGCCAGCAGCGCGTCGAGGGCTTCGGGAGGCTGGCGCCAGGCGATCCGCGGGCCCTCGAGGGTCACGGCGGCCAGGTGGACCTCGGGTGCCGCCGCGCCGACGGGGATCACGATCCGGTCGGCTTCCAGCGCCAGCCGCTCCCAGGCCACCTTCGGCGCGTCGCCCTCGGGCACCGAGAAGTCGAGGTCCTCGATCCGGAGGCTTCCCGCGGCGCTGAGCAGCGGTGGCGCCGTCTCCGTCCCGGAGTCCGCGGCGGCCATCTGCAGCTGCAGCTCGAGCTCGGCCGAGGTGCGCCCGGACCGCAGCCAGGGGTCGTAGGGCGTACGAACCGGGCGCAGCAGCTCGGCGAGGACCAGGTCGCTCCAGCGAAGCGTCCCCTCGAAGCGGGGCGGCAGCAATCCGGCCAGGCCGCGGATCGCGAGCTCGCCCGAGCCGACGGAGAGGTCCACCTCCAGGGGGAAGACCCGTCCCTCGCGGATGTCGACGTCCCGGGCCCCGACCCGCGCCACGAGCGAGAGCGCCTCGCCGTCCGGACCCGTCACGGCGATGGCCGCCCGCTGGATCGCGAGCGCGCCGACCCGGTAGCCGGTGGCGGCGCCCGCCGGCTCGGGCTCCGATGCGGGCTCCGTCGCCATCTCCTCCGGGAACAGCGGCCCGCTCACGCCGCTCGGCAGCCGATCCGTGCGCAGCGCGATCGACGGGTCGCTCAGGTCGAGGCCCGCCAGGCCGATCTCGCGGCCCCGCAGCGCGAGGCCGTCCAGACCGAAGCGACCGATCCCCAGGCGCGCGAGCAGGGCGCCCCCACCGGCGTCCAGGATCCGGGTCGTCGCCTCGTTCAGCTCCAGACGACCGACGAGGATCGGCCAGCCGTCTTCCGCGTCCGCCTCGCTCGCCGGGTCCTCCGCTGCGGTCGACGCCGGATCCGCCGCCTCGGCCGCCGCCGCCTCGGTCGCCGCCGCGGGCGGAGCGACCGGGATCTCGAGCCGGTCCCGGTCGTCCTGATAGAGCGCGAGCGAGAGGCCGTCGAGCTGCAGGTTCGCCAGCTCGATCTCCCCCCGCAGCAGGGCGAGCCACTCGAAGTCGAGGGCGAGGCGCGACCACGACAGGAAGGGCTCCACGTCGGCCACCGGCGCGCCGGCCACGACCAGCCCGTCCACGGCGAGGCGGCCCGCCAGAAGCTCCCAGTCGACGTTCTGGACCGCGACGGGCAGGCCCAGGGCGCGGGCGCCCTGGCTCTCCAGGAGCCAGCGCGATGCCGGCGCCAACAGCAGACGCAGAACGAGCAGAAGTGCCAGGAGGCCGCCGAGGACCCAGAGCCAGCGACGCCTGCCCGGGCGGGCGGCCGGGGCGGCGTCCGGGTCGGGGGAGTCGGTCATCGGTCGAGAACACTCCGCGGCTCGGATCGCCGACCTGCTGGCGGCCCGGAATGGGGCTGGAAGCTAGCAGGAAGTGCGGCGCCCGCGCCGTCCCCACCCCGGCGAGCAGCAAGCGCGAGGAGGGCGGGCGCGAGCGAACGGCACGGGCCCACGGGGGGGCCTCCCGCTCCATCCTACAACCGCGCGCACCGGCCCGGAAAGGCCCGCTCGGGCCGGGACCCGCGCGTGCTACCCGTTTGGTCGGGGGTACCGGATGATGCGCGCGCTCGCCCTGCTGCTGGTGGTGCTGCTGGGGGGCACGGCCAGCCTGATCGGCTTTCGGCTCGTGCGTTCCCACCTGGCCGGGGACGTCTACCGCGCGCGTCTGACCTCGCTCGCGGGCGACTACGAAGCG
Organism: uncultured Spirochaetales bacterium; assembly: GCA_964442285.1. Taxonomy (GTDB): domain Bacteria; phylum Myxococcota_A; class UBA9160; order UBA9160; family JAFDET01; genus CAYTZH01. The sequence continues at coordinate 69,852 of CAYTZH010000006.1, forward strand.
CTCCACGCCCGCTACGAGGAGGCCCTGCGCCGCACGGCCGTGACCGAGCTGCGGGTCGAGGACGGGCGCCTCTCGGTCGTCGTGCGCACCGCCGACGGCCGGCTGCGGGAGATCCCGACGCCCTACGATCCCCGGCGCGAGATCTACGTGGACTTCGCCGTGGTCGACGGGCGGCTCTGGATCCGCCGCATCTTCGCCGAGGACACCCCGCCGCGGGAGGGGATCGCGATCGACCCCGCGCTCGCCGAGATCGATTGGGAAGACCCGGGGACCGCCTTCGGCAAGGCCGCCTACCGCACCCTCGGCGAGGGTCGCTGGGTGGTGTCGGTGACGGGCGACGGCAGCCTCGGGCTGGCGCCCGCCCCGGGCGACGCCGTCGTGGCCCTGGCGCCGCCGCCGCCGGTGCGCAAGCTCGAGCCGGTGGCGTCCCGCGTCGACGAGCGTCTGGCGGCGATCGGCCCGGAGGAGCTGGCGGGCCTGCTCCTCGACGCCCTGCTGCGCCCCGACGCGCCGACGGACTAGACCCGCGTCCGCCCGTCCACCCTGGGGGCCAATTGCCCCACTTGTCCGAACGCCCGCGACGTGCTCGCCTTCGGGGGCCCCGGCATGGAGCGGGCAGGCCGGGCACTCAAGAAAGGGGCCCGGTCGGCCGTCGACAAGGGGCGGGGCCGCGAGGCGGCGTCCCCCTCACCCGACCTCCGATGGCAGGCCCGTCCCGGCTCGGGAATGCTCCCGCAGCCCGGCTCGGGGATGCTCCCCGCAGGCGAAGGAGCGCCGATGAAGAAGCTGATGATCGCCCTCGGCGGGCTGGCGCTCGCCGTCCTCGCCCTGCAGCTTACCGGTACGGTGGACGTGGCCGAGCCCGCCAAGGAGGCCGCCTCCCGCGTGACCGATGTCGCCAAGCCCAGGCCGCCCGCGCGACACGCGCGCGATCCGCGCGACCTGGTCGGCGACCCCGAGCGCCCCGTGCGGGTGCTCTACCAGTACCTCGACGACAAGGGCCAGGTCCGCTTCGTGGACCGCCTGGACGCGGTGCCGCCCGCGTGGCGGGACAGGGCCGGGCGCATCGAGTTCGAGGCGCCCCTGGAGCCGGGGGCTCCTGCGGCCCGCAAGCGCCCCGGCAAGCCCCGCAGGCCGCGCCGCGGCGGCCAGGGCGGGGCCGATCTCGCGGTCCGCCCCGTGTCCGCCGCGGCGCCCGTGATCGTCTACACCACCTCCTGGTGCGGCTACTGCCGTCAGACCCTCGAGCTTCTCGAGAAGAAGGGCGTGGCCTACGAGAACCGCGACGTCGAGCAGAACCGCCGCTGGGCCCGGGAGCTGGTGGACCTCACCGGCAGCACCGGCGTTCCCGTGGTGGTGATCGAAGACGAGGTCATCCGCGGCTACGACCCGCGCCGGCTCCGACGCCTGCTGCGGCGAGCCGGCTAGGGCGACACCTCAGCACCCTGGTGGTCACGGTGAGCGTCCCTCCGGCGGCCACCGCGAACTTGCCGTCGATGGAGAGCCCCTGGATGCGGGCCTGCCCGGCTCGGCGTCGCTAGTTCAGGCCCGCCATCCAGAGGGTGGTCCAGCCGTCGGTCCAGAGCGGCACGAAGCGCTCGAAGGCTCCCTGATAGGAGGCGGTGCCGTCCTTCCCGGGCCAGCTCGGCGGGAAGGCGTTGCCGATGCCGATGAAGCTGACCGCGCTCACCCGCGGGTCCAGCGGACCCGCCGGCAGCAGGCCGGGAACCAGCTTGCCCCAGCTGTCGCCGGTGGGATCGACCAGCGCCGACTCGTCGTTGCTGAGCGCGAAGCCGAAGAACGGGTTGTACTCGTTGGGGGCGCAGCCCGTGGTCGCGCAGAGGACGTCGCCGTTGGCCAGCGCCCCCGCGCCGTCGCCGGTGAAGGGCGCCGCGTTGAAGAACACCGACGAAACCACGGCCACCCAGCCCGCGAGCACGTTCTCCGAGGTGTCGAACCCAGGCGTGCCGCCCCCGGCCACGTCCAGGCCCGCCGCGCCCGCGTTCACCACGATCGCATTCACGATCCTGCCGGCGAAGCCGTTCCGCAGCTGGATCCCGCGGTTGCTGCTGGCCGGGAACCCCCATAGGTTGGTCAGTGGCTGCGAGCCCAGGATGGTGACATTCACCAGGATGGCCTTCGAGAACGGACACGGCTCGAGACCGAGCTGCGGCCCGCCCGGCGCAAAGGGCGCGTAGCGGGTGGCCACGTTGCCGCCCTCCTCGTAGTCGTCGCCGTCGCACTCACAGCCCTTGTCGCCCGAGCGCGAGCCGTAGCTGGCGCCGATGGCCGTGTCGAACGTGGGCATGACTCCGTACAGGAACTGGTTCACGCCCGTGTAGCCCTGGTCCAGATCGAACGTATCGTCGCCGATGAACACGCCTACCAGGAACTTCCCGCCCACCGTGCCCCCGAACCACTCGAAGCCGTCATCGAAGTTGGCATAGCACTCCACGTGGTGGAGGATCGTGCCGTCACCGACGCCGCCGAGCGAGAGGCAGTTGAGCTCGTTGGCCTCGCCGATCTCGTCGCCCGCGTGGCGGATCGACAGAAACTTCAGCACCCCCGACCCGTGGTGCGGGTCGTGGCCGCCGTAGGTCGCGCTCGCGACCGGGAAGCCCGGGATCGTCAGGCCCTCGATGGTCGTGCGCCCGATGCCCAGACCCGCCGCGTTGCCCACGTTGGTGGGTGCCCGGCCGAGAAGCACGACGCCGCCCCAGAGCGAGAGGTTGGCCCCACCGCACTTGTCGAGCGGCGCCAGCGCCGCCACGAGCGGGATGTCGTCCAGGAACGGCTCGACGCCGGAGTAGCGGAAGAACGAGTCCGGCGGGACGCCGTCGGCGCAGCCGTCGTCGTCCACGTCGGTCGCCGCCGTGGTGAAGACGATCGGGTTCGTCGCCTCCCCCTGGGCGTCGAGCCTGCCCGCCTGGGTCACGATGAGCGCCCCCGGCGAGCCCGCGGTCGAGCCCGGCGCCACGGCTGCCGAGCGCGGTTGCCCGCGCACCACGCAGGGCGGGATGATCGTGAGGGTCGCCTCGTTGCCCCCGCCGGGATCGCCCACGAAGACCGGCCGCTCGAGGATGATCGGGCAGGTATTCGGCGCCACGCCCCAGGTCGTGTCCGTGGTGATGTCGTTGGTCACGAAGGTGGGAGGATCCTGCGGCGGCACGCCGTGGCCGTTGTGCAGGATCCCGGTGTCGGTCACGGTCGTGGTGATGTCGGACTCGCTCGCGCCCTCGACGATCACCGTGCTGCCCTGGGTCGTCGCCGTCACGCCGAGACCGGGCAGGTCCGGATGGTTGTTGATCGCGTCGGCCACGTCCTCGGCCACGTCCACCACCGTGTCGCCGGGGTTGGTCTTCACCAGAACGACGTCGCTGAAGAGGGTCACCTTTACGTAGCCGCCGTCCGGAATGCCCTCGAAGAGCCAGAAGACCTCCACTGGCATGCGCGGGTTGTCCTCCACCTCGCCGTAGCCCGCCTGGCCCAGGGTCAGGGCGAGCAGGCCGTCGGTCCACGGCTGCGCGTTCAGGCCGGAGTCCTCGGCGTAGTCGAGGCGCCAGCGCTCGTAGAAGGTGGTCCGCGCCACGTTTGCGGGGACGTTCACCCGGAAGGTCAGGATGCGCGTGTCCGCGTCCACCGGGGTACCGCCGCAGAAGTTGGCCGAGAACAGGACGTCCGCGGTCGGCGTCCCTGTCCAGCGCAGCACGTGCTCGTTGGGCGGTAGCACGGCACACTGAGCCACGGCCACCAGCGCCGGCACGGCGCCGGCCCAGGCCCCGTTGGCGTCCCAGTCGATCCACTCGTGCAGGTAGAGACGCTTGCTGGCGTCGCCCGCGTCGTAGCGGTCGACCGGAGGCATCTTCGCCAGACCGTTGGTCTTCACCACCACGTCCACAAGCACGGTCTGCCCCGGGATGAACGGTCCCCGATAGCTCACGCCGTCGTCGAGCTCGTCCATGTCCGGCATCAGGATCCGTCGCATCTCCGGCTCGAAGGTGGCCGAGGCGGGGACGGCCGCAGTGAGCAAGCGGGGCGACATCTGTCCCGCAATGACGTTGCCCGGCGCCGGGATCGACGCCGGGTCCGGCGAGAGAATCGGAAACTGCTCGGGCCAGTTCGGCAGCAGGAACGGATTCACGATGCCCGGGAAGATCGGCCCGAGCCACTCCATCCGGGAATCCTTGTGGGTGGCCCCGGGGACGATGTCGAGGACGCCGTTCCCGTTCAGATCCTCCGTGTTCATCGCGCCATCCTGGTTCCAGTCGAAGCCCATCTGGTCCGGATCCGGATTGGGCGACAAGGCCGCGTTGTTGTTGAAGTCCTCGCCGTACTCGAGGGTCGGGTAGTTCCCGATCACCATCGGAATGAACCAGTCGGGCGCATCCCCGAAATCGCAACCGCCCGAGTTCTGCAAGATGTAGTCACGCCCCGTCCGCTGGCCACCCCCCACGGGCGACAGCTCGGTGACGAGGGGCACCCCGCCCACCTCGGGCGGGTGCAGGAAGCTCGCCGCCGCCTGGTCGTCGCAGAGGAGCGCCCGCTTCGGGACCCCGACGGGCATCCAGTTGTACATCACGACCTTGTTGTACACGTCTCCGGGAAGCGGAGCGCCATCGGTGCGCTGGCCGTTGGGAGCCACGATCGCCGGCGGCCCGATCGGGTGGTCGATGTTGAGGAAGTGCCCGAACTCGTGGAGCGCCACGCTCTCGAGATCGAAGCGGTTGCCGGGCACGGGGATGGCCACGTCGAAGGTGTTCGGCGCCGGATTGAAGCAGATGTCGCCTTCGACGAGCTGGGCGATGCCGTTGTCGAGCACACCGCCGATACTCACGGTCGCGGCCAGCGTCTGGGCGCCCAGCGTGTTGTCCCAGCCGACCGTGTTGATGCCGTCGAAGTTGTTGGTGCAGCTCGCGGTGCTCTGCATGTCGTCGGGGAGCCCGGCGAACGTGTTGAGCACGAAGTCGGGACCTGCCGTCACGGCGACGGAGTTCGGCTGGCCCTGGCCCACGGGGATGAGGTTGGGCGCATCGTCGCCGACCGCGGCCGTATCGGCCACGCCGTCGGCCCCGGTGTCGACCGCAGGCTGGTTCGGGAGACCCTGCCCCACCGGCAGCACCTGGACCTCCGGGAGCAGGCCGGCGGTGGTGTCGCACACCCCGTCCGCACCCGTGGTGACGAAGGAGACCGCCCCGGCCACCACGACCTGATCGTCGCCGGCCGCGGGTCCGCCGCTGAAGGCCACACAGAGCTGGTTCGGCAGACCCTGCCCCACCGGGATCAGCTGCGTGTCGTCCCCGGCAGCGGCCGTGTTCGCGATGCCGTTTGCCCCGGTGTCGACGGCGACCGTGTCGGGCAGACCATTCCCCACCGGGATTGCCTGCACGTCGTCCCCGATGGCGGTCGAGTTGGAGATTCCGTTGGCTCCGGTCAGGATCACGTTGGCGGCCGAGCCCCGGTAGTCCAGGTCGACGCTCGAGCCCGGGTCGGCCTCCCAGGTGCCCGCAGCCGCCATGAAGGAGGCCTCCGAGTTGACGGCGGTGATCGGCGCCGCGGGCACACCGGTCGGGTTGTAGACCCAGTCCACCGGCGGGTCGTCCCAGTGTCCGGCGGCCGTCGAGCAGCAGACCCAGGCCCGGGCCTCCCGCTCGAAGACGCTCGAGAACACGGAGAAGACGGCCGCGGCGGTGAAGGCGGCCGCGAGGGAGGCGAGCAGGCGTCGGGTTCCCGGCCTCATCGACGGCACCTCAGCTCTGGATCTCGGTGACGAAAGCGGCGAGGGTCTGGCCGGTCTTCTCGACGATCCCACCGACCACGTCGAACTGGCCGCCGTTTCCGGAGACCACCTCGTACTCGGAGCCCACGGCCCGCAGGAAGAGGACCACCTCCTGGCCGACCTCGAGGCGGGCGTCTGCCTTGGCGGAGGCCTGCATGCCGCCGGCCTCGCCGCCCTTGGCCTGGACCCGCACCACCGAGGCGCCACCGACGCTTCCGACGACCAGCTGGGTGACGGCCACGGTGCTCGTGGTGATGATGGCGCTCCGGGCCTGGTTGAAATCGGCGCGGTTGATGAGCACGGTGCCCACGATGACGCCGTCGGACGCCGCCTCGAGGTCGTCGAGCGAGATCTCCTTGAGGGACGCCCAGGCGCTTGCGCCCAGATCGACCCCCAGGACGAGCGCGAACAGGGGAACGAGGAGCACGGCGAGCTTCCGCGAACTGCGCATCACGGCCTCCGGAGGTGGGTCAGCTCTCCGCGTTAAATCACGCGCCGACCTCCAGTCGCAAGCGCGATCTCGCTCCTCGCGAGAATGTCATGGGAGCGTCAAAGGCGTGTCAGCGATCGAGGGAAAGCCACCCCGAAATGCGAGGTGTCTCGATGCGGGTGAGTTCACCCAGCATGGCCACCAGCGGCCGAGCGTCACCGTCCGGCGTTACCCGGTGGGGGCTCACGAACTCCCACACGACCCGCTGATCGCGGGTGACCTCCAGGGCGCGGCCTGCGGTCGACTCGGTGATGAGCGTGTTGCCGTTCGCCAGGCGCTGCACCGAGCCGCAGATCGGCGAGAAGAGGTCGTGCCCGCGCTGCGTCGCGGGATACGACCAGCGGATGGCCCCGCTCTGGGCGTCGACCTCGATCGCGCGCGACCGCCCGTCGCGACCCAGGTTGTCGAAGAGCAGGATCGCGCCGTCGCCGAGTAGCACCGGCTCGTGTTGGGCGCGCCAGTCGCCGGCCAGGGACCAGGTGAGGCGGCCCGTCCCGAGCTCGAGGGCCGCCAGCAGGTGAAGGTTGCGCATGGAGAGCAGGACGTCCCCGCCCAGCGCGCGCTTCCCGCCGGTCTCGCGCGGCAGCAGCCGCAGGGTGTTGGTGTGGAAGACGTCGTCGTGCTCGGGCTCGGCCACGAGTGCGGCCTGCGCGGAGGCAGCGAACGCCTCCAGCAGCGGAATCGACGCCTGGGGCGTGCCGTCCGGGGCCAGGATCTCCACGCGATCGCCGAACAGGCCGCGTCCGTCCGCGCGCCGCCGCGGATCGCCCACCAGCACCAGGATGCGGCCGTTGGCGTCGACCGTCACGTCGTGGTGGTAGAGGCCGCAGCGGGCCCACACGAGCTTCGAGTCCCGGTCGACCTTCACGAGGCCCGAGTACTCGAAGATGGCCAGGATCGAGCCGTCGGGGAGCAGGTGCGCCCGCCGCCACCAACGCTGCCCCGCCATCGCGCCGTAGGGCGAGGGCGGACAGGCCTCCGAGAAGGCGAGCCGCCAGCGGTGGACGGCCTTCCCTTCCATGGTCATCAGGAAGGCGCCCGTCTCGTGGCCCGAGACGTAGAGGTTGTAGCCGGGCTGGGCGCGGCGGGCGTCGTGCCGGAGGACGCCGGCACGGGCGGAGGGCGCCTCGTAGCCCTGGAGGTAGCCCAGGGACTGGAGCAGCTCGGCCTCGTCGGGGGTCGGGGTCCCGCCGGACGCGGGCAGCGGGTTGAACAGGCCCACGTGCTGGCCCGCGAGCGGGTCCCACCAGCGCTCGACGTCGCCCTCGTCGGCCCCATCATCCGCCGCCGCGACGCCGACGACGAGGGCGAGCGCGAGGAGGACGGCGGCAGGGCTGCGGCGGGTCACGCGGCGTCGCACGGGGGATCGGCTCTCGGCGGGTGGCGGAGCCCGCACGATAGGGGATCGGCCTCGGCCCTGCCGGCACGTGCCCGCCGATGCCAGGGCTGCCCGCCGACGCCAGGCGGGTGGGAGGTTGCGGCCGGAACGGTCGAGCCGGATGATCCCGCCGATGGCGCGTCGAGGGAGGCGTCCGGGACCGCCGCGCGGCGCAGCCCGGCCGGGCTGGACGGCGATCCGGCCGGGCTGGACCGACTGGGCGACCCCGCTCCTGTGCGCGCTCGCGGTGCTCTGGGCCGCCTGGCCCGCCCTCGAGCAGCCCCGCCTCGACGCCGACGACTACCGCTACCTGCACCTCGTGCAACAGGGGTCCGCCCAGGGCCTGACCTCCCTGGCGGACGGCGTCGTCGAGAACCGCTGGGACCACCTCTGGTTCGTGGCGGAGACGGGACGAGTGCGGTTCTTCCGTCCCACGGTCGTAGTCTCCTACGCCCTGGACGCCTGGCTCTGGGGCGAGCGGGTCGCCTTCGGACTCACCCTCGGCAACGTGCTCGTCCACCTGGCCTGCACGGGTCTGGTGGCCTTCCTGCTCCGACGCTGGCTGGGACCGGGGCTGCCGGCCGCCGCTACCGCGGTGCTCTTCGCCGGCCTCTCCTCCCACGGCGAGTGCCTCTGGTACGTGGCGGGCCGCACGGACACCCTCGCGGCCCTCGGGCTGCTGGCGGCGCTCGCGCTCCACGTGGCCGGGCGGGAGCGACCCGCGCTGCGCGGGTGGGCCCTGCCCTGCTTCGCCCTGGGCCTGCTCACCAAGGAGCTGGCGGTGGCCCTCCCACTCCTCGTGGTGCTCCACGACGGGCTCGTCGAGCGACGCGCCGCCAGCTGGGTGGCCCTCGTCCGAGCGGAGTGGCGCCTCTACGCCGCGTACGCGGCGACGACGCTCGGCGTGCTGGGGCTGAAGCAGCTGGCGCTGGGCGGCGACACCGGCGAGCTGGTCGCGCCCTACCTGCGCTCGCCGCTCGACCCCGGCTTCCCTCAGCACCTCTGGCTCCAGGCCCGGAGCTACGCGGGCAACCTGCTGTTCGCCGAGATCAGCATCCCGTTCTCCGGGGCCGCCGAGGTGGACGCCCTGAACCACGGGCTGGGCCTGCCCCTGGCGGCGGCGCTCGCGATCGGCGCGGCCGTCCTCTTCCGCCGCGACGGGCGCCTCTGGCTCCTGTTCGCGCTCGGCCTCGCGAGCTGGCTCCCGACCTGCTTCGTCTACATCAGCGAGCGCTATCTCTACCTGCCCTCGGTGGCCTACGTGGGCGTGCTCGGGCTGCTCGCCGCCCGGCCGCCACCGCGCTGGAGCCGCGCGGCCGCCGCGGCGCTGCTGGTCTATGCCGCGTTCCACACCCACATGCTGCACCGCAAGCACGCGGCCATCGCGGGCCAGCCGGGTGCCGTGCGGGAGCTCGAGACCCAGCTCGCCCCGGTGCGGGAGACGCTGGCCGGTGCCGAACGCCTGCTCCTCGTGAACCTTCCGGGCGATCTGCTGCGGGCCCAGTTCGCCCGCGACGTCTTCCGCGTCCTGCTCGACGCGCCGGAGCTCGACGTGCAGGTCCTCACCCTGATGCCCGGGCAGGACCTGCGGCGTCCTCGGCGACCCGGCGAGCTTCCGGCCATGGGCGCGGGGCTCCGGGTGCGCGCAACCGGCCCCCGCCGTATCCGGGTGGAGGGCGGTCGCTTCGCGGTCGGCGCGCAGGCCCCGACATTGCAGGCCGTGCAGGAGCACGGCAGCGTGCCCTTCGCCTGGGCGTCGCTCGAATCGGGGGAGCCCCACGCGGTCCCGGGCCTCCGCGCCCGGGTCGTCGCCGGACGCGCCGAGGCGGCGAGCGTCGTCGAGTTCACCTTGGACGAGCCGCTCGAGCGCTACCGCATCCTCGTCTGGGACATGTCCGGGACCGACTGGCGCGAGCACCCCTGGCGGCGACGCGCCCGGGCGCGGGTGCGGGTCGTCGCAGTGTCTCCTCCGTAGACGACCCGGTCAGGCGTCCGGGGCGGTGGCGTCGACCACCACCGCCCGCAGCTTTCCGCCGGGCTCCCGGGCAAAGCCGAAGCTCAGCTTGCCCCAGTCGAAGCCGTAGGTGTGGTAGAGCGGCGTCTCGGGCGGCTGGCGCGGCGTGGGCACGCTGGGCTCGAAGTCCTCGCCGAAGCGCGCCTTCACCTGCGCCTCGTCGATGGGGCAGTCCTTGGCGAGCTCGAGGATCAGCAGGCCGTCGGGCGCGTCCGCCTCCCCGCTGGGCACGCGCAGCTCCACGGTCTCGATCAGCGGATGCGAGACCTCGTCGGAGCGCACCACCACGAAGTAGTCGTTGCTCTTCTCGGGAACCACCGCGAGCTCGGTCCCGATCGCCTGCGACACCGGGTCGACCTGGAGCGGACGGGCCTCGGCCAGCGTCGCCACCAGCTCCAGGAACTCTTCCTCGACAGACATGATCGTGGATCTCGCCTCCTCGTCTCCATCCGAGCGACACGCGCCCCACACCGACAACGCGAGCGCCGCAGCGACCATCGCGGACGCGCCCGTCCGGAAGCGCACGTCTACTTCTTCGCGGGCGGATTCTTGTCGTAGAAGTCCGCGTAGGTCTTGGCGTAGTACTCCTCGTAGGTCTTCGACGGATCGGTGCTCGGGTGCTCGCCCTCGGCGAAGACGTCGGCGATCTCCTGACGCGCCTTGTCGCGATCCTTGGGATCCGGGTACTTCTCGGCGATCTTGGCGTACTTCTCGGACTGGGCCCCCGAGATGCCGATGTCCGGTCCGCCGTTCTCCTTGATCTCGTTGCGCACCTGGGCGTTGGTGAGCGTCGCCTCGCCCTCGTCCTTCAGGTGCCGCTGGACGTTCTTCTCGACGTACTGCTCCTTGGTGAGACCGGCGGGCGGGACGTAGGGCTCCTCCTGGTACATGGCGTGGCCGGACTCGTGGGCCAGCGACCGGGCCACCCCCTCGTCGTCTCCCTTCTTGTTCGAGTCGACGACGATCTTCTTCTGGGTCTTGTCGGCGTAGGTGCCCTTGCCCGCTTCGCCGTACTCGATCGTCCAGCCGTCCTTCTGGAGCTGCTCGACGTTGGACTTGAGGGTGGGCGACTTCTCCACCAGGGCGTCGACGCCGTCGCCGAGCCCGGAGTCGACGCCCTTCTTGGCCGCCGGCGCGGCGGCCGCCGCGGCCGCTCCTGCACCCCCCTCGGGCGCCGCGGCCGCTCCCGCGCCCCCCTCGGGCGCCGCGGCCGGGGGTGCCTCGGGACCCAGCTGCCCGCAGGCCTCGCAGGGCCCCTTGCACACCAGCGCGGTCCCCGACTCCGAGGCGGCCTTGAAGGCCGCGGTCGGGGGCGCCGGGCTTCCGGGCGCCGCCCCGCCGCTGCCGGCCTCCCCGATGAAGACGGTGAAGCAGCCCAGGGTGATCAGACCGCCGTGGACGGTGGGGTCGGTCACCCGGGCGGCCATCTGGCCGCCGATGAAGACCGTGGGCGAGCCCATCACGATCGAGTCGGGCGGTCCGACGCAGGTGGCCATGTCACCCATCCGGGCGGCGGGCATGAAGCCGATCAGGACGGTGGGGCAGCCGGGCGGCAGCACCGGCCCGCCCACGTGGGGGACGACGCCCGTCACCATGGGACAAGTGTGCATGTCGCCCACCCGGGCAGCCGGCTTTCCCACGTTGCTCCTCCCGGTCGCGCAGGCGGCCGGAGTCCCACCGAGCGGTCATCCTACAATCCTCGGGGGATTCCGGGCAGGCGCGAGGCGAGAAATCTCGTCTCGAAGCCCCAGCCCGGGGCTGGGCTGCCTGTCGAGGGGCCCCTACATTCCGCGCGTCCGCAGCCGAGCGCAGGGGGGGCAGATGACGGCGGCCACGCGTGACCGGGGCGCAGGGAGGGGCACCGAGGAAGGGGTCGGCTCGGAGCCGCGCTGGGACGGGTTGCTCCGGGAGTTCCTGCCCTACCACGAGACCGGGCTGAACGTCTCGCTGCACCTGCTGACGACGCCCCTGGGCCTGTTCGGGGTGCTGGCCCTGCCGAGCCAGGTGGCGTGGCCGCTGACGCTCGTCGCCGGGCTGACCTATGCCGTGGCGCTGCGGCTGGCCGTGCCGCGGGAGCTCGGCTGGTGGAGCCTCGGGGCCGTCCTCGCGCTGACGGCCCTCGCCTCGGCCCACCCGATCTCACCCTGGGTGGCGGGAGCGCTCGTGGTCGGGGCGTTTCTCGCGCAGGATCTGGCCCACGCCCTCTCGGGGGAGGCGACCTTCGAGAGCAGCTATCGGCGCGAGCCCGGCTGGCTCGGGCGCTACGCGCTGCACACCTTCTACCTGCTGCCCCTGGTGCTCGCGGCCGCGGTCCGGGTGCGCGGCCCCCGGCTCGGCTGGCTGGTGCCCGCCCGCCAGGGCCTGCGGACCCGGCTCGACGGCGCCGAGGCCGAGGCGGACGTCGCACGCGTGGCCGACTGGACCAAGGCGCGGATCGGCGACGGCGCCACCACCCTCCACGCCTGGTTCGCCGACCTGCCCGCGGACGTCCGGACCGCCTGCGAGCGGCTGGCCGCCGCGCCGAGGCTGCGGGACATGCTGGCCGCCCACCACGGGCCGGGAGCCCGGGTGGAGATCGTGCCGGAGATGAACGAGGTGTACGTGACCGCGCCCCCCGGCACGCTGAGCTCGGACCAGGTGTTCTACACGCCCCACGTAGACGGCCCCTTCTCGGCCTGGCCGGGCGCCGCGGTCTATCGCTGCATGCTCGCGCTGACGCCGAACCGCGCGGTCCGTACCCACTTCCCCCTCGACCAGGTGGGCGGGGCGTGCGAGCCCGTGACCCTGACCCGGGGCGAGGCCCTGGCCTTCGACTTCAACCGCACGCCCCACTACATCGATCGCGTGGACGTCCCGGCGGACGCCTCGGAAGAGGCAGCGGAGCCGCGGGTGAACCTGAAGCTCCACTACCTGGTATACCCGCGCGGCCTGCGTCGCTGGGCCCGCCTCCTCGCCCGCCTCACCGGCCGCTACGATCGCCGCGCGCGCCGTCTCTTCCTGGACACGCTCCAGCCCCGCGACCTCCTCGAGCGGGCCAGCGCCCGGGCGATCCTCGTCGCGACCTGGGTCTGGGAGCGCGTGGCCCGGTACGTGGGCTTCGCGAACGCGGCATGGCTCCTGCTCGCAGCCGGCGCCAGCGCCCTGCTCGGCCAGCCCGCCGTCTTCGTCGCCGCGGTGAGCTTCGTCCACTATTTGCTCTACATCGGGACCTGGGAGCAGATCGGCCACGACTCCGCGCGCATCTCCTACGGCGCCTTCCTGCGCAGCGCCGTCTTCTGGAAGACGGTCTCCACGGTCACCCTCGCGGTGCTCTACCTGGCCCACTTCTCCTGGCACCCGCTCTCGCTCTTCCTGCTGGCGACGGGCTTCGGCCTCGCCACCCGGGCCACCTGGGTGCTCGGCCGGGAACGGACCTACTTCGGTGCCGAGCTCGGCCTGGTGGCGCCCGCGCGGATCGAACGCTTCCCGTACGGCACCCTGCCCCACCCGATGATCCTGGGCTCCATCCTCGGGATGCTGGGCTTCCACGCCCTGCCCGAGCTCCGGGCGGCCTGGCCCTGGCTGGTCCCCGCCCATGTGGCCTTCTACCTGTTCCACCTGGCCCAGGAGCTCCGCGGCGTACGTCGGCCGACCGAGGCCCCCTCCCTGGCCGACGCCCGCGGCTGAGGCCCGCGCACCAACGCGGTGGCGCGTCGCGCCTTCGCAGCGGCGCCATCCGCATGGAGTCGACATGAGCACGATCGACACACTCTGGACGCGCCTCGAGACCTGGGCCCGGGCCCACGCGCCGGCGATGCTGACCGACCTGAACGGCCCCGCCTCGCCGGACGCGATCGATGGGCTCCAGCAGACCCTGGGCCTCGATCTTCCCGACGACTTCCGGGCCAGCCTCGCCGTGCACGACGGCGAGCACGACGGTTGGCCCAACCGCATCTGGCGCGGCTGCGGTGCCCTGCTTCCCTGTGCCCAAATCCCCGGGTTCGTCGAGCAGCTCCGGAACGTCGACGCCGAGTACGGCGAGCCCATCGAGGACCCGGAGCAGCTCGCGGCCGACGGCATCATCACGGTGTCCGGCCCGGTCAAGGTGGTCGGATTCGATCCCCGCCGGGTCCCGATCATGAACTGCAACGGCGACACCCAGTGGTTCCTCGACCTCGACCCGGCGCCCGGCGGCACGCCCGGCCAGGTGATCCGCGTGGATCTCGAGTGCTGCGAGTGGGTGGTGCTGGCGCCCTCCTTCCGGGCCTTCTTCGAGGACTACGTGCAGGCCCTGGAGGCCGGCGAGTTCAGCCTGAGGATCGGGGACCTCCCCGACCGCCCCGACTCGCCGAAGGCTCAGGTCAGGACGAGGTAGGTCCAGGCGGCGAGGAAGCCGGCGCCCAGCAGCGCCGCAAGACCGCGAACGCGGAGGGGAGCCCCGCGCAGCAGGTCCACACGCCGGACCAGCAGGTAGCCGATCGCGGCACCGCTGAAGGCCCCGACCGTGTGGGCCACGGCATCGATGCCCGGGAGGATGCGGTCGCTCGCCCCCTGGACGGCCACCACCGTCAGCGCGACCACCGCAGCCTGGCCCCGGGGCAGCAGCCCGTCGCGCGCGTGGACGAGGTCGGTCACGGCACTGGCCGCCCAGAGCCCGAGAACGCCGCCCGAGAAGCCCACCGAGGGGAGCGTGCCGAGCACGGCCGAGCCGAACGCGCCGCAGAGCGCGGCGCCGAGGGTCACGGCGAGCGTGCGCGCCGTCCCCAGTCGACCCTCGGCCAGCCAGCCCAGGAGCAGCAGCGCGCCGAGGTTCGCGGCGAGGTGGGGGAGATGGAGGTGGAGGAGCGGGCCCGTGGCGAGTCGCCAGGGGGCCCCGTCGCCGAGGCACCCGGGCAGCACCGCGCCCCGGGCCAGGAGCCCTTCGATCTCGGGCGTCGCTGCGCCGTCCAGGCTCCGGACGTAGGCGACGCCGAGGAGCAGCGCCAGCGAGGCGCTGGCCCACGGGATCCGCCCGCGCTCCAGCAGGCGCTCGCGCCGACGCCAGGCGCCGTCCTCGCCGGTCGACGGGGCGCCCCGACGGAGTGCCGCCTCGATCCGGTCCAGGGCGCCGGTCTCTTCGAAGTCGGCGGCGGCCAGCTGCACCGGCATCCCCGGCGGCGACACCACCGCCAGCCGGCCTCCGCGCCGCCGGAGCATCCGGATGCGGGCGCTGCCGAGCTGGATCCCGCGCGGCGCACGCCGGTTGCGGGGGCCTTCGTAGCCCGTTGGCCCGGCCCGCACCCGGCGCGGACGACGCGCGCCCCGGGTCCAGGCGAAGTGGCCGAGTGCCCACGCGAGGCCGATCCCCGCCGAGCCCACGAGCAGCGGCGACGCCACGGTCGCCAGACGCGCCGAGAGCTCGGCGTCGGCGGCGACGGTCGCCCGCAGGGCCAACACGGCGAGCCCCGTCGAGACGGGGGCGATCGCCCCGAAGGCGAGCCCGTGGGCGAGGCGGCTCCCGAGCGAGGCCGGGCGCATCTCCAGCTCGACGGTGTGGGGATCCGGCGTCTCCGGCACGCCCGGATGCTAGCGGGACATGCGGCGTCCCATGCGCCGCTCGAACCAGCCGGGGGCGAGCCGCGAGAGCCAGACCAGCAGGCCCGCCCGCCGCGGGACGAACACGTGGCTGCGACGTCGGACCACGGCGCGGAGCACGGCCTCCGCGACGTCCTCGGGCGCGAGCGGATGCGGCCCGATGCCGGAGCGGGCGCCCGCACCCACGGGCCGGCCGTCGGGCCCCAGGGCGCGGTCGCCGATGGGGGTGTCGACGAAGAACGGATCGACGAGGAGGACGCCCAGCCCGTCGGCGACGTGCTCGGCGCGGAGCGAGCGGAAGAAGCCGTGGAGGGCGTGCTTGCTGGCGGCGTAGCCCGAGCGGGTGGCGAGGGGCACCTGGCCCGCGACGCTCCCCATCACCACCACCTGCCCGCGTCGCGCCAGGAGGTCCGGGAGCGCCGCCTTGGCGACCTGCACCGCACCGAAGAAGTTCACCTCGAGCACCTGGCGCAAGACGCCGACGTCGGTCTCGGCGGCCGCTCCCACGTGGGTGATGCCCGCGTTCGCCACCAGCAGGTCCAGCCCGGCCAGGGCGGACCGGGCCGCCTCCACCGCGCGGCGGGTGGCCTCCGGGTCGGTGACGTCGCAGCCGAAGGCCCAGGCCGCGTGGCCCTCCTCCCGCAGCGCGGCGGCGGCGCGCTCGGCCTCCGCCACCTCCCGATCCAGGAGGGCCACCCGCGCACCGGCGCGGGCGAAGCGACGCGCCAGGGCGAGACCGATGCCCGAGGCCGCCCCGGTGATCACGGCCGCCCGATCGCGCAGGGGGGCACCGCGCGGATCGGGGAAGCGCACGGCCCGGTAGCGCTCGAAGCAGGCGTCGCTCGTGAGGCGGGGCGTAAAGCCGAAATCCCGCTTCAGGGCGTCGTTGCAGAGCACGGGCCGGTAGCGCAGGAAGTCCACCTGCTCCGGGCCCCGGCTCGAGAGTCCCAGCGCCTGCAGCGCGCGCAGGGCCCCGGCCAGCAGCGGCGCCGGCAGGGCCACGTACGGCTTGCCCAGGCGCCGGGCGATCTCGGGCAGCGCGACCGCGCCGTCGCCGCACAGGTTGTAGACCCCGCTGCGACCGGAGCGCAGGCCGTGCACGATGGCGGCGGCGACGTCCTCGTCCCAGACCAGCACGAAGGGGGCGTCGGAGCCGCGCACGCCCACCACCACGGGGCGCTCGAAGAGCGCCGAGATGGGGCTCGCCACCCGCTCGCCCAGGATGGTTCCCGGGCGCAGCACCAGCTGCGCCAGCTCCGGGTGCTCGACGCGGGCGAGGGCCAGGGCCTCCTCGGCCAGGCGCTTGTGGTCGGCGTAGGCGAACTCGGGGTTGCCCCGCAGCGGGTCGTCCTCGTGCAGGAGCTGCGGGTTGTCGGCGTGATAGCCGTAGGCGGCGCCGCTGCTCGTGTACACGAGCCGGCGAACCCCGGCGGCGAGGCAGGCGCCGAGCACGTTCTCGGTGCCCCGCACGTCGATCGCGTACTCCTGTTCCCGCGAGCTCTCGGGGCCGGGCGTCACGACCGCCGCCAGGTGCACCACGCTGTCCACGCCGTGGGCCTCGAAGCGCTTGCCCAGCTCGGGGTCGCGGATGTCGCCGGTCTCGTAGACGACCCCCGGAAGGCGCTCCGACGCGGGCGCCTCGCGCAGGTCGAAGGCGATCACCCGCTCCACCGCCTCGGGACCCAGGGCCAGGCGGGCCACCACCTGGTGGCCCACGAGACCCGAGGCGCCGGTCACCAGCACCACCCGGGCGGCGGCCTCGTCCACCGCGGGCGCGGCGACCTCGCGCACGGCCGCGTCGCTCACGGCTCGGGCTCCAGGTGCATGGCCTTGAACACGTCCAGGCCGGGCGACCAGAGGTGGTCCACCGGATCCACGTCCACGTGCAGCACGGCGGGCTTGCCGCTGGCGACGGCCCGCTCGAGCGCGCCCGGCAGGTCGACGGCGCGGGACACGCGCTCGCCGTGGGCCCCCATGCTGCGGGCCAGGGCGTCCCAGGCGATCTCGCCGAGATCGGTGTTCAGGTTGGTGCCCTCGGGCAGCACCCGCTCGCGGGTCATCTTCTCGGCGTCGATGGTCATGCTCTGGCTGAACTTCACCATCCCCCACTGGCGATCCGCCAGCACCAGGAAGACCACGCGCAGGTCGTTGCGCACCGCCGTCTCGATCTCCTGGGGGTGCATGCCGAGGGCGCCGTCGCCCAGGATGCAGTACACGGCGCGGTCCGGGTGGGCGACCTTGGCGCCCAGGGCCTGGCCCGGACCGGCGCCGAGCATCCCGAACTTGAAGGTGGAGAGGACGCCGCCGGCCACCCGGTTCTCGTGCAGCAGGTTGCTCCACACGGCGGTGTTGCCGCCGTCGATCACCAGGATGGCGTCGTCGTCGAAGAACTCGCGGCAGGCCACGGGCACGTGGGCGGGGTGCATGGGCGCGCGCTCCGGATCCGTCGCCAGGGAGCGCAGGAAGGCCTGCACGCCGCGCTTCTGGTCGTCCCAGGCCTCGAGCCGGGCGCGCCGCTCCGGCAGACGCGCCGAGAGGTCGTGCCCCCGGAGCGCGGCGAGCAGCGCGTCGGCGAAGCGGCCCACGTCGGCCAGGACCGCCAGCGACACCGGCTTGTTCATCCCGAGGATCTCCGGGTCGCAGTCCACCTGGATGACGGCCTGGTCCTCGGGTCGACCCCAATAGCGCGGCTTGCCCCACCAGTCGGTCTCGCCGAAGCGGGTGCCCAGGGCGAGCACCACGTCGGCGCCGCTGCGGATCTCGTCGATGAGCGGCGGCAGCAGCGGAATCGTGTGGGGCAGCCGGCCGTCGAGGGCGGGGCGGCCGCCCCAGCTCGCCGTCACCGGCGCGGCCAGCGCCTCGGCCAGGGCCGTGACGGCGGGGCCCGCGCCGCCGTGGACGACGCCGCTGCCCACGTGCAGGAGCGGTCGCTCCGCCCCGGCCAGCCGCTCGGCGGCCCGACGGACGGCGTCGGGCGCGGGCTCCAGGGGCGTCGTCAGCCGGTAGCTCTCGGGCGCACGCACCGGGGGCGGATCCTCGAAGGGCCCGTTCAGGAGGTCTTCGGGAAGGGCCACGAACACCACGCCGGGCCGGCCCTGCCAGGCGACGCGGAAGGCGCGGTGCAGCACCTCGGGGATGCGCTCGGCGCTGCGCGCGGCGCCCGCCCACTTGCTCATGGGCTTGGCCACGGCGACCTGGTCGAAGTACTGGTAGGTGCCGCCGCGGTCCGGTCCCACGATCGGCGAGCGACGCCAGCTGGTCAGCACCAGCACCCGGTTGCCCTCGCCGTTCTCCACGGCCACGCCGGGCAGGACGTTCGCCGCTCCGGGCCCGTTGCTGGCGATGCACACGCCGAGCTTCCCGGTCGCGCGCGCGTAGGCCCCCGCCATGTGGGCGGCGCTGCTCTCGTGCCGGGGGGAGACGAGGCGGATCCCATGGCGCGGCAACGCCAGGTTCAGCTCCACGTAGGAGCCGTCCACGATGCCGAAGACCGTGTCGACGCCTTCGGCGGCCAGCATGCGCGCGACGAAATCGCCGCCCGTGGTGGAGGCCATCGCTTCTCCTTCGCGCCCCAGTCTCCTGGGGCTGCCTGTCCCCGGGCAGTTGCAACTTCCATGCGCGTCACCCGCCCCGTCTGAGACGTTCTGGCGCCCGCATGGGTGTCAATCGGCCACATCCCGGACGCGACTGGGGCGGTCCGTCCCACGAGGGGGGGCTCGGGAGGGGTCGGGCGGCCTCCCGGCGGCCGCTTGAGCCCCGCTCGCGGAAAGCCGCGTCAAGCCCTCGCCGCGCACGGACGATTCCGGGTCGTGCGGAAGCGAGCGCAGCGCGTGATCTGGGCCCTGGTGGCTCTCGCCTCCCTGGCGACCCTCGCGGCGCTGGCGGGCCCCTTCCACGTCGCGTGGCGCTGCGTGGCGCGCCACGCCAGCGGCGAGCGCGTCGAGGCCACCCTGGTCGGCAAGGAGGAGGCGATCGGTCTCGCGCTGCAGATCGCGTCGGGCAGCCGGGCCGGGGAGTCGTGCACGGTGCGGGTCCCGGTCGCCGAGTTCGAGGCCGCTGCGTTGGGAGACCGCTTTGCCGTGGTCCTGCCTGCCCACGCGCCCGAGTGCCTCCTCGAAGCCGACCTGGAGGCGGCCGAGGGGATGCTGCAGGCACTGGCCGCCGCCACCGCGGCCCTGCTCCTCGTCTACGTGCTGGCGGGGATCTCCATCTCCCGCGCCTTCGCGCAAGCCCCCGAGCTGACCACGCGGCTCGACGTCGACCCTGAGGGCGTGCGCTGCCCGCGCTGCGGGAAGCCCATGGGCGAGGGCTACCTGCCCCTGCTGTCCGGGCTGCACTGGCGGGGTCCCGGCCAGCCGGTGGGCATGCCGCATGCCATCGGCGGGCTGCCGGGGACCTTCGGCTGGCGCCGGCGACCCCGGGTGCACGCCTTCCGCTGCGAGCCGTGCGAGGTGGTGACCTTCCGCTACGGCCGCTAGCCCCGCTGCGGCGCCGAGGTGCGGCGCTCAGCGGTCCACGACCAGCAACCAGGGCCTCCGCCCCCGCCGCGTCGTAGCGGTCGTCGGAGGATCCGCCGTCCGCCGTGGAGGGTCTCGGCGGCCACGCGCCTTGGGGCTCGCGGCCGCGTGCGGAGGCGTCGCGTAGCTCCGACCTCAGGTGCCGAAGCGACCCAGGGTTGCGGCAGCCGCCGCGACGCGATCCTCTCCCGCGGGCTCGAAGCGCCGCAGCTCGAGCTGGCCGGTGATCGTCCGACAGACGCCGTCCGCGTCGGCGACGCCGCGGGCCTCGAGCTCGGCCGGGAGCACGCGCTCGAGCACGACGTTCATCTGCTCCGCCGAGACGGTCGAGGCGTCCAGGCCGGCCTCC
This sequence comes from uncultured Spirochaetales bacterium, assembly GCA_964442285.1. Taxonomy (GTDB): domain Bacteria; phylum Myxococcota_A; class UBA9160; order UBA9160; family JAFDET01; genus CAYTZH01. The sequence continues at coordinate 89,929 of CAYTZH010000006.1, forward strand.
TTGAGGGCGAGGCGCAGCGTGCCCCGCGCCTCCAGACGGTCGAGACTCGTGGCCGTCTCCAGCGCCTGGCTCGCAACCTCGAAGACCTCGCCGCCGGCCATCAGGCAGCTCCGTAGGCGGCAAGGAGACGCCGCTTGAGCGCTCGGGGCGGGAAGAAGGCGAGCCAGTCCAGGGCGGCGACCACCAGGCCGATGAGCGAGATCGTGGCCCGCCAGCCCTGGGGAGGCGCAGCGGCCATTGCGATCCCGAAGCATGCGGGGATCGTGATCAACAGGGACGCCAGGGCAGCGGCGCCGCCCCAGAAGAACGCCCGGTTCAGGACGACGGGGTCGGCCAGCCCGAGGCGGGCCCGCCTGTGCAGAGTGGCGGCGAGCATCCAGCACTCCGTGGCGGTCCAGAGGCGGACGGCCGAGAAGCACAGCAGGGCGCCCCCGAAGAAGCGCAGCAGCTGCCGCTCTTGCGCTCCGACCGTCGGGACCGCCAGAACCATCGGAAGCCCGATCAGGACGACCACCAGGCCGAGGGCCCAGCGGCGACCGGGGCGGAAGATCCGCCAGTTTCCCACCGCGCTGCTCGCTGCTCCGGCCCAGGACGCCAGGAATCCCAGGAGGCCGATCCCGCGGGTGGCCAGGGCGTCCGGGCCACGGGCCTCGAGGAAGATCTGGTGGACGAAGAAGAACGAGCTCGCGAGGAGCCCGGTGAAGAGAAAGGAGAGCCCGACCACCAGCTCCGGCAGCTCACGGGTGCGGGCGGCGAGCAGCAGCAGGCGCGTTCCGACCGCCGCACTCGCCAGCGCAAGGGCAATGAAGCTGAGCAGGCGGAGCAGTTCCATCTCGTGCGCGCTCCCGTGTCCGAACACCGGACTCGCGGTGCTTCGTCCGCCCGCTCCCCTGGCTTGAGCCCCCTTGTGCCCCGGGACCCGGCAGTCTTCCCGTCCCCACGAGCCCGCGCGGCCCGCCTCGGGTACCGTGCCCCCACGGAGCGCACAGGAGAGGAAGTCATGCCGGGTCTCGAGACCACCGACGCGATGTTCGACCTGCGGATGTCCGAGGGCGCCAAGCCGCTCTACGAGAAGGTGAAGGCCTTCATCCGGGACGAGGTCGATCCGATCACCCTCGAGTTCTTCCAGCTCGGCGAGGGGCGGGCCGACCGCTGGTCGTGGGCACCGGGCCAGCTCGAGCTGCTCGACTCGGTGAAGGCGAAGGCCAAGGCCAGCGGGCTCTGGAACTTCTTCCTGCCCGACGCCGGCTCCGGCGAGGGCCTCTCGAACCTGGACTACGCCTACATCGCCGCCGAGCTCGGAAAGAACCCGATCGCGAGCGAGTGCCTGAACTGCTCGGCGCCCGACACGGGCAACATGGAGGTGCTCGAGCGCGTGGGCACCCCCGAGCAGAAGAAGCAGTGGCTCGAGCCGCTGCTCGAGGGCCGGATCCGCTCCGCCTACGCGATGACCGAGCCCGACCTCGCCTCTTCCGACGCCAAGAACATCGCCTGCCGCGCCGAGCTCCAGGGTGACGAGTGGGTGATCAACGGCGAGAAGTACTACATCTCCGGCGCCGGCGACCCGCGCTGCAAGATCATGATCGTGATGGTGCAGACCGATCCCGACGGCCCCCCCCACCTGCGCCAGTCCCAGATCCTGGTGCCCACCGACACGCCCGGCTTCGAAATCCTGGGCCCGATGCACGTCTTCGGGAAGGACGACGCGCCCCACGGCCACATGCACCTCCGCTTCAGCGACTGCCGGGTGCCGAAGGAGAACATCCTGCTCGGCGAGGGCCGCGGCTTCGAGATTTCCCAGGTGCGCCTGGGTCCCGGCCGCATCCATCACTGCATGCGCTCGATCGGCGCCGCCGAGCGCGCCATCGAGATGATGGCCAAGCGCGGGCTGGGCCGGCAGGCTTTCGGCAAGCCCATCGCCCAGCTCGGCAAGAACGTCGAGGTGCTGGCGCGGGCGCGGGTCGAGATCGAGGCCATGCGCATGATGGTGCTGAAGGCCGCCAAGGCCATGGACGAGCTCGGCAACGCCCAGGCGCGGGTCTGGGTCAGCGCGATCAAGGCGATGGTGCCCGAGCGGGTGTGCCAGATCATCGACGACGCCATCCAGATCCACGGCGCCACGGGCGTCTCGCAGTGGACGCCCCTGGCGGACCTGTACACGAGCCAGCGCACCCTGCGCCTGGCCGACGGACCCGACGAGGTGCACTGGTTCGTGGTCGGTCGCGCCGAGCTCCAGCGCTGGGCCGAGGACGATCCGCGGGCCTACGATCCGAAGGCCAGCTACCTGGCGCGGCCGAAGATGGACAAGGCTTTCAGCGGGCCCTGATCCGGGCCACGGCATCGGGGCTCGATCGTGACCGACATCCTGCTCGCCTGGGCCGGTCTCCTGCTCGTGACCGTGTCCATCGCCTTCTGGGTCCGCGCGATCCGGCAGGTGGCCATCCCCGAGGATCGCTCGCGCTATATCGCGAGCTGGATCGCGCCCTCGCGCTCGGGGTGCTGGCGGTTCGCGGGGAGCCGGGCTGGGTCGGCGGCGCCGCGGCGGGGATCGCGATTCTCGCGTCCTCGCTGCTGCTGGTGATCTGGACCATCAGCCGCCAGAGGCTCGGCGCCGAGGCCATTCGCGTGGGCGACGCCATCCCCCCACTTCACGGCCATCGACGAGCACGGCGAGGTCTTCGACTCGAGGCGCCTGGCCGGAGCTCGACGCGCGCGGGGTGCAGATCGTGACGATCAGCACCGACACGCCGCAGCGGCCCTGCGGCAGCACCTCGACGACGGAGCCCGCCCGGCGACCCCGTGACGCGCTGCAGCGTCGCGGCGCCATGCGCATCCTGGACGGCGCGCCTACGGGCTGCTCAGGATCCCCTGCAGCAGCTTCACGTCCGCCGCGCTCTGGACCGGCTTGCCCTCGACCATCCGCTTGGCCCCGTCGCTGCTGAATCCCTGGGTCTGGAGCTTGTAGACCAGCGCGTTGCGCTGGGTGCTCCAGCCCAGGCTCTTGCTCGAGACGACGCCGCCGATCGTCCCAGCCTGGTTGCCGCTCGACCGCGAGAAGGTCGATCGCTTCGCCGCGGCCTTCTTGTCCTGGATCTTCACCTTGCTCGCCCGCTTGTTGCCCAGGGGCGGCCCGGTCTCGGGGTACGGCACGGGGATGGAGGGCGCCGGCGGGGCGGGCGACTTGCAGACGTCCGGGAAGACGAAGCACATGCCGCTGCCCTGGGTGCTCGCAGGAAACATGACAACCTCCTCCCCTGCTATGTTACTGCGGAACCGCTGGAGGTGGGCATGGCACGGCATCGGGTGGCGAGCGCGTCGGAGATCGGGGTGGGCGAGAGGAAGGCCTGCAAGGCCGGCGGGGCGTCGATCCTGGTCTTCCACCTGGAGGACGGCTTCTTCGCGACCCAGGCCAGCTGCACCCACGTGTTCGCGCCGCTGGGCCGCGGCAAGCTCGTGGACGGACACAAGCTCCAGTGCCCTTTCCACCGCGCTCAGTTCGACATCCGCACCGGCGAGGTGGTGCGCTGGGCCCACTTCCCGCCCGGGGTCCAGTTGCTGAATGCCGTGCGCGGCGAGAAGGCGCTGAAGACGTACCCGGTCCGCGAAGAGGCCGGCGAGGTCTTCGTCGAAATCCCCTAGCCACGGGCCTCGCCATTCAGCCGCCGGCGGCGGCCTTCACGAAGGTCACGGTATCGCCGTCGCGGACGGCAGTGCGGCGACCCCGCTTGTGGCTGACCAGCACGCCGTTGACGGCGATGGCCGCCACCCGCGAGAGCTTCTCGAAGTCGGCGCCCTGCTCCCCGAGGCGACGCCGCGCCACGGCGATGGCGTCCTCCACCGAGGCGACGCCCTCGACCTCGAAGCGGTGCTCGCCGAGGGCCTTGGCCATCTCGTAGGTGAGCTCCAGGGTGACCGCCACGGCTAGACCCTCACCTGCAGCTTCTCGAGGGTCTTCGGGGTCGGGATCCCGCCGGCGTCCCAGCCGCGGTTCCTGTAGTAGCGGGGCAGCAGGCGATCGAGGGGATGCCCCGAGGCCATGCCCTCGAAGGTGGGCTCGTGGAGGATGCGCGGCGGCAGCGTGTCGCGCTCGGGCCCCACGCCCTCGCGCAGGTTGTACATGCGCTCGAGGTTGAAGATGCGCGCGCCGATCTCCTGCAGGTGGCCGCCCGAGAAGGTCTCGCCGGTGATGTAGGTGAGCCACTTCTCGAACCAGAGCATGGGCTTGCCCTTGATGCCCATGACGGCCGGCATGAAGGGGCTGAAGAGCTCGAAGGCCCGCGAGGCCGCCTTGTGGACGAAGCCGTCGGGCGAGAGGTCGTGGATCTGCTTCGGGATCATCCCGTAGGTGGTGAAGATGCACAGCACCATGCTGTTGATGGCGCAGGCCAGGTTCTGCTGGACGACGGGGATCTCCGCCTTGCCGCGCAGGCTCTGGGGGTTGATCGTCAGCGGACCCACCGACTCCATGTACATGCTCGCCCCCTGGACGTGGCAGCCGCCGCGGTTGGTGGTGGCGTACTCGACGCCCTGGGCCCAGGAGCCGCGGGGATCGTAGGCCGACAGCTCGAGCCCCTTCACGTGGGGCGCGAACTCGTGGCCGCCGAACTTCTCGGCCATCCGCATCGTGCCTTCCGCCAGCTCGTTGCCGATGCCCGAGCGATGGCCGATCTGCTGGATGATCTCGGCCACGCCTTCCACGCGCCCGAAGTCGAGGTCGACGTCGAGCATGCCACGCTCGTGCAACTCCATGGCGAAGCCGAGCACCGCCCCGAGGCTGATCGTATCCATCCCGAGGTCGTCGGCGAGGAAGTTCCAGCGGTTGATCGCCTTCAGGTCGGTCACGTCGAGGTTCGAGCCCATCAGGGCGAGGGTCTCGTACTCGGGCCCCTTGACGATGCCCTGCCCCTCCACCTCGACGTCGCGGCCGCAGGTCACCGGGCAGTGCAGGCAGCTCGTCTTCACGCCCTTGAGCTCGTGGTCCTCCATCCACTCCCCGGAGATCTTCATGGCGTCGGGGTGGTGACCCTTCTGGAAGTTCCGCGTGGGCAGGATGTTCCGCCCGTTGGTGGTGTTGACGATCGCGCCGGTGCCGAAGCGCTTGAGGCTCTCGCCCATGACCGGGTGGCCGTCGAAGAGCGTGCGCACGGTCTTGGTGTACTCGCGGAAGGCGTCCGGGTCGTCCATCTCGAGCTTGCGCCTGCCCTTGACGCTGACCGCCTTGAGTCGCTTGGCGCCCATCACCGCGCCGACGCCGGTGCGGCCGGCGATGCGCTCGTTGGAGACGATGCCCGCGTAGCGCACCCGGTTCTCGCCCGCCGGGCCGATGACCGCGTGCTCGTGGCGCTTCAGCAGCTGGCGCTGGGTCACGTAGGTGCCCTTTCCCCACAGATCCCGAGCGTCGAGGAAGGTCACCTGATCGGCGTCGCCGTCGATCTCCAGACGGACCGGCTGCTCGGACTGGCCGAGGCAGACGAGCACGTCGATGCCCGCACGCTTCATCCCGTAGGCGAAGGAGCCGCCGCAGGCCGCGTTGCCGATGCCCCCGGTGAGGGGGCTCTTGGTGACCACCGCGAAGCGGTTCGACTGGGGCGCCACCGAGCCGTTCAGCGGGCCGGTGGCGAAGATCAGGGGGTTGCCTGGGCCGAGGGGATCCACGCCGGGCTCAGCGAGGTCGTAGAGCAGGCGCGTGCCGTAGCCCTTGCCCCCGATGTAGAGCCGTGCGACCTCCTCGTCGAGAGGCTCGAAGGCGAAGCTGCGCGCCGTGAGGTTCACCTCCAGGACGCGACCGGCGTATCCCTTGATCATGCAGGCCTCCCTCGGTTGGGCGGTCCCGCCACTCTAGCGCGGGCGGCACACCTCGAAACGGAGCGGCAGGGAGCCGGGCAGGCGGAACCGCGAGTCGGTGGGCTTCCCTCCTGCGAGCGCCCCGGCCGCGGCCTAGACTTGCCCCTGTGAAGTCCCTGACGGCGCAGCTCACCGCGCTCCTCCGGAGGCGGCCCGCGCGACGCAACGCGCGGATCCTGGGCCTCTTCCTGCTCGCCCTCGCGACCATCGTGACGGTCTATGCCGTCGCCTTCCATTACATGATGGCCCGCGAGGGACAGACGTACAGCTGGATCACCGGCTTCTACTGGACCCTCACCGTGATGTCGACGCTCGGCTTCGGCGACATCACCTTCCACAGCGACGCGGGCCGGCTCTTCTCCATGCTCGTGCTGATCTCCGGCACGCTCTTCCTCCTGGTGCTCTTCCCCTTCATCGTGATCCAGTTCTTCTGGGCGCCCTGGATGGAGGCCCAGGCCGCAGCGCGCGCGCCGCGCGTCCTGCCCGAGGGCACCTGCGACCACGTGCTGCTCACCCGCTACGACGAGGTGAGCGCGGCACTGATCGAGCGCCTCGAGCAGCGCCAGATCGGCTACACGCTGATCGTCCCGGACCGGGAGGAGGCCGTGCGCTACCACGACCGGGGCCTGCGCGTCACCGTGGGCGACCTCGACGACCCCGACACGTGGGAGCGGGCGTGCGTGCAGCAGGCCGGGCTCGTGGCCACGACCTGCAACGACTTCACCAACACCAACGTCGCCTTCACCGTGCGCGGCGTGGCCCCCGACGTCCCGGTGGTCGCCACCGCGCGGGATCCCGCCTCGGTCGACATCCTCGAGCTGGCGGGGTGCACCCACGTGTTGGAGCTCGCCGAGGAGCTGGGCTCCGCCCTCGGCCGTCGCATCATCGGCGCCGACGCCTTGACCCACACGATCGGCACGTTCGGCCCGCTGGCGATCGCCGAGGCCACCGCCACGCGGACCCCGCTCGTGGGCAAGAGCCTGGCGGAGGCGCAGCTGCGCAAGATCACCGGTCTCACGGTGGTCGGGGTCTGGGAGCGGGGGCGCTTCTCGTCGGCCGTCGGCTCGACGATCATCCACTCGGACACGGTGCTGGTGCTCGCCGGCACCCGCGAGCAGCTCTACCGCTACGACGAGCTCTTCGTGATCTACAACGTGTCGGTGGCCCCGGTGGTGATCCTCGGCGGCGGCTCGGTGGGCCAGGCAACCGGGCGGGCGCTGGCGGAGCGCGAGATCGACTACTGGATCATCGAAAAGGACCCGGCGCTCGTGACCGATCCGGAGCACCACATCCTGGGCAGCGCCGCCGAACTCGAGGTGCTCCAGAAGGCCGGCATCATGGAGACGCCCGCGGTCATCATCACGACCAACGACGACGACCTGAACGTCTACTTGGCGATCTACTGCCGCAGTCTCCGGCCGGACGTGCAGATCATCTCGCGCGCCTCCCTGGACCGCAACGTCGCCACGCTCCATCGCGCGGGCACGGACTTCGTGATGTCCTACGCATCGATGGGAGCGAACACGATGCTCAACCTGCTCAAGCGCGGCGAGATCCTGATGCTGGCCGAGGGCCTCGACCTCTTCAAGCTGCCGGTACCGAAGAGCCTCGCGGGCCGGAGCATCGTGGAGGCCAGCGTGCGCGAGAGGACGGGTGTCAGCATCGTAGCGTTGGCCCGGGGCGACGAGATCGAGGTCAATCCGGACCCCACGCGCCCACTGCCCGAAGACGGCGAGATCCTGCTCATCGGAACCGACGAGGCCGAGGCGCGCTTTCTCGAGAGCTTCGCCCGCGACTGAGGGCTCCGCCCATGGTCTTCCGCCAATCGCTCAGCCCGCATGCGGTGCGGCTCCGGGCTCTGCTGCTGCTCGCTCCGGCCGTCGCCGTATTCGCGCCGGGCCTGGAGTACCCCTTCCTCGCCCTCGACGACCTCCACCACGTGGTGCACAACCCGGCCATCCGGGACCTCTCCTGGGACGGCATCGGCCACCTGTTCTTCGGCGACGTCCGCGACCTGCGCTACTTCCCGGTCTCCTACCTGAGCTTCGCGATCGACTACCGGCTCTTCGGGCTGGATGCCTCGGCCTTCCACATCACGAACCTGCTGCTTCATCTGGCCAACACGCTGCTGGTGGCCTGGCTGGTCGGCCGCATCTTCGGCGACACGGCGCTCGGCTACCTCACGGCGCTGCTCTTCTCGATCCATCCGCTCCAGGTCGAGTCCGTCGTGTGGGTGATGAGTCGCAAGAACGTGTTGTTCCTGCTGTTCTTTCTGCTCGCGGCGGCCGCCTACCTGGGCGGGCGCCGGACGTCGGGCCGCCCGCTCGCCGTCGGGCTGCTCGCGCTCAGCGGGTCCCTGTACCTGCTGGCGTGCCTGACCAAGGCCGCCGCGCTCCCGCTGCCGCTGGCCCTGCTGCTCGTCGACCTGGCCCGGGACGAGGCGCAGCGAGAGCCCTGGGACTTCCTGCGAGTTCACCTGCCCTCGAAGCTCGCCTACGTGCCGCCCGGACTGCTGGCCGTGTGGGCCTTCGTCGCCTACGACGCGCCCAACCCGTTCCGGACCGACTTCGGCTTCGACCTCGGGGAGTGGGTGCTGATCACGGGGCACAACTTCTTCTACTACGTGGTCAAGACCGCGTGGCCGACCGGGCTGGCCGCCTTCCACCCGCTGCCGGCGGCGGGCGCGCTGCCGGGAACGTTCGCCCTGTACGCACTGGGGGCGCTGGCGCTCCTGGGGGTCACGGGGCTGGCGATCGCCCGGGGCTGGCGGGTCAGCGGCTTCGGCCTGGCCTGGTACCTGGTGACCCTCGCGCCCAACGCCCTCTACGCCGCCTTCTTCTCGGACCTGCCCATCCTCGTGGCGGATCGCTACTTCTATCAGTCCGCGATCGGCCTCCTGCTGCTGCCCTCGGCGGCGGTGCTGGCCCTCTGGCGCGGGCGTCCGGGCTGGCGGCCGCTGGCCGTCGTGCTCGCGGGGGCGGGTGTGCTGTCGCTGGCCGCCGCCGCCGCCGAGCACCGCCGGGACTGGCGCAGCAACGTCGCCATCTATCGGGGCATCCTGGACGAGCACCCGAACGACGAGTTCTTCTACCGCCTCGCGCTGGCGCACCACGAGGCCGGCCGCCGGGAGGAGGCCTTCCGAGCGCTCGACGCCGCGGCGACGGCCCCGTCGAAGATCTTCTACCTGGACTTCCTCTACTACCGGCTGGCGCTGGCTCGGGTGCTGCTCGACAAGGGGGACCCGGGCGCGGCCGCCGAGCAGGTGGAGGCCGCGCTCGCGGCCACGCCCAATGCCTACGAGCCCTTCGACGCGCGGACTCCGCTGGCCTACGCCTGGCTGGCCGACCTTCGCGAGCGCGCCGGAGACCGGGCCGGGGCGGCTCGGGCGCGGAGCGCGGCCGCCGCGGCCGCCGTCGATCCGCAGCACGGCTTCGAGGAGACCTGGCTCCGGACGCTGCCGGACGAAGCCGACCGCTTCCTGCGCCGGCGGACCCGGGCGGACCCGGCCGACGGCGCCGCCTGGTTCGGCCTCGGGATCCGCGCCGAACTCGCGGGCCGGGACGCCCTCGCGCGAAGCCACTACGCCCGGGCCGCCGCCCGCGGCTATCCCCCCGGATCCGCGGAGGTGGGCGGACCGTAGGTCCCGGCCGTGGGAGAAGTCGGGCGCGCGGGGGTCGGCGCTCAGCCCCGGAAGCGCAGGCGCCACACCAGCCAGGCTGCCTCCCACAGGATGCGGCGCGACAGCTTGCTGCGTCCCTTCACCCGCTCGGTGAACACGATGGGCAGCTCCTGGATCCGGAAGCCGCGTTGGGCGGCCCGCACCACCACCTCGATGTTGAAGGCGTACCCGTCGCTGCGGATCCGCTCGAGCGGCAGGGCCTCGAGCACCGCGCGGCGGTAGCACTTGAAGCCGCTGGTGAGATCGTCCAGGTGCACGCCGGTGACGCGGGCGGCGTAGAAGTTGGCCGTCACCGAGATCACCAGCCGCCGCAGCGGCCAGTCGATCACCCGCACGCCGCCGCAGTAGCGGCTGCCCACCGCCACGTCGCAGGACGCGTCGGCCGCCTCGAGCAGGCCCGGGATCGCGGCCGGATCGTGGGAGAGGTCGGCGTCCATCTGGAAGACGAAGCGGGCATCGGTCTCGCGCAGGGCGTGCCGAAATCCCTCGACGTAGGCGCTGCCCAGACCGAGCTTGCCGGATCGGTGGAGCACGCGCAGGCGCGGCTCCCGCGCGGCCAGCTCGTCGGCGAGCAGACCCGTGCCGTCCGGGCTGGCGTCGTCCACCACGAGCACATGGATGTCGGGCCCCTGGTCCAAGATGCCCGCGGTGATCCGGGCGAGGTTCGCCCGCTCGTCGTACGTGGGCACCACGACCAGTGCCTTCATGGCAAGCCGAGCGAGGCTCCCCGGGCGCTCATGGCTTCGGGCCCGCCGGCTCGCGTTCGCCGTCGCCGGCCGCGCGGGGACCGCGCAGCACCACCCAGCCCTGGGCCTGCCCGGCCACGTTGTGGTAGACGCGCCCGAGGTACTGGCCGAGCACGCCCGAGGCCAGGAGCAGCGCGCCCACGCCGATCCCGGTGAGGGAGGCGGCCCCGGGAAGCCAGGCGACCGGAGTGAGCCAGAGACAGGCCAGCAGGCCGAGCAGGCCCGCAACGAAGCAGACCGCGCCCGCCAGGCCGATCAGGGCCAGGGGCAGCGTGGAGAAGCTGGTGATCAGGTCCACGTTGATGCGCAGCAGGGACCGGATCGTGTAGCGCGACTGGCCCACTCGGCGCGGGTCGTGCTCCACGGTGACCTCGGCCACCGGGAATCCCAGCCAGAGCGCCAGGGGGAACACCGGCTTGCCGGGCGCCCAGCTCCGGCGCACGGCCTCGACCACGGCGCGCCGGTAGGCCTTGAACTGACCGCCGATGTCGTCGAGCGCGACGCCGGTGAGGGTGCGGGCCAGCCGGTGGACCACCCGGGAGCCCAGCCAGCGCGAGAAGCCCTCGTAGCGCTGACGGCGCCGGGCCGAGACCACGTCGGCACCCTTGTCCAGGGCGTCGAGCAGCTTGGGGATCTCCTCGGGCGGGTTCTGGAGGTCGCCGTCCAGGGTGACCACCACCTCGCCTCGGGCGGCGAAGATCCCGCACGCCAGGGCCGCCGCCTGGCCGAAGTTGCGCGAGAACTCGTAGACCCGCAGGCGCGGGTCCTCGGCCTCGTGCTCCCGCAGCCGGGCCCGGGTGCCGTCCGTGCTGCCGTCGTCGACGAGCACGAGCTCGAAATTCAGCTGGGCGGCTTCGAGGGTGGCGCGCAGGCGCACCACCAGCTCGTCGAGGGTGGTGGCCTCGTTCAGCAGCGGGACGACGACGGAGATCTGGGGGGCCGGCTCAGCGCTCATCGCCCAGTCGTCCCTGCCGCAGCACCCGACGCGCCGCTTCGGCTCCGGCGCACAGCAGCAGGTCCACCGCCGAGAGATGGGAGACGAAGCCGGGGTGGAGCTGGGTGTAGGTGGGGTGCACGTAGTCGTGGAAGCGCACGCGCAGGCCGTGGGACGCGAACAGCCCCGTGTCGAAGTAGCTCCGCCCGCTGGCGCCCTCCAGGAGCTCGTCGGCGCCAAGCGCCTCGAGGTAGGCGACGATGCGGTGGGTGGGGCCGGGATCGCCGGGGAAGCGCCCGGCATAGCGGGCCTCGAGCCCGAGCTCCGAGGAGAGCAGCAGCGGCGTCTCCACGCCCAGGCGCACGGCGAGGAAGCGCAGGCTGGCGACGGCCACCGCCCCGAGTGCGTGGGGCGCCCCCGAGAGCACCGGCTCCAAGGCGCCGATCGTCTCCTCGGCGTCCGCGCCCCGGGCGTAGAGATGACGCAGGGTCGCGGCGTGCTTGCGCGCCCAGGGCACCCGAGGGTCCAGGCCGACTTGGTCGATGCGCTCGCCCGGGCGCGCGCGCGCCGGCAGGGTCAGCCACACCGGACCCTCCGCGGAGCGCACCCGATTGCGCCGCGTCCAGCCCGAGGCCGTGTAGGGGAGCTCGTCGGCGACCAGGAAGGCGTCGACGCGCAGCATCTGGTCGAAGTAGCCGAGCCACGGGAGGTATCCCGGCTGGATGCCGGCGACGCGCGTCCCCATGGCCTCTCCTCGCCCCGGAGGGAGCGGAACGGGTGAGTCTACTCCCCCGCGTCCTGGCGGGGCAAGCGCCCCCGCACCCGGGCGGGGCAGGCGGGGTGATAGAATCGCCCGATGGTCCCGCTCCCCTTCCCGCGACGCATCAACGTGGAGCTGACCAACCACTGCAACCAGCGCTGCGTCCTGTGTCCCCGTCAGGGCTTCACCCGACCCCTGGGCTTCATGGAGCCGGCCCTCTTCGAGCGGATCGCCCGGGAGTGCAGCGCCCACGAGACCACCCTGTGGCTGCACTTCCTCGGGGAGTCGCTCCTGCACCGGCACGCCCTCGACCTCATCCGCCGCGCCAAGGCGCTGGGCGTGTTCCGCGTGGGTCTCTCGACCAACGGGGTCTCGCTGGCGCGGGCCAGCGACGCCCTGCTCGAAGCCGGGCTCGACCGGCTCGAGTGCTCCATGGACGCGGCGGACCGGGAGGCCTACCGCGCCATGCGCGGCCGGGACCACTACCAGCGGGTGGTCGCGGGCGTGGAGGGCTTCCTGGCCCGCAAGCGGGAGCGCGGCCTCGCGCTCCCCGTCACCTCGATCCAGTTCATGCGGACCCCCGATGTCGAGGCTGCCCTCCCCGCCCTCGTGGCGCGCTGGCGTCCCCTGCTCGGTCCCCGCGACTTCGTGATGACCATCGAGCCCGCCTCCTTCGGCGATGCCGTGGCGAGCCCGTCGCAACGGGTGGACGACGGCACGACGGCAGCCCCGCGCCCGCCCTGCGCCTGGCTGTTCGAGTCCCTGGTGATCCTGCAGGACGGGACCGTCACCATGTGCGGCGCGGACTGGGACGCCGCAGCGCCCCTCGGCACCCTGGCCGACGGCGACATCGCCTCGATCTGGAACGGCGGGGAGCTCGCCCGTCGACGCCGGGCCCACCGGGAGGGACGTTTCGGGGACGTCGGCCCGTGTGCCACCTGCACGGACTGGCAGCTTGCCGACGGCAGCGGCTACCGCAACGCGCTCGCCGAGATCGACGCCGGCGCGGCGGTCGCGGCCGCGGGCTCGTAGCCGGTCGCGACCGGCGACGCGTGACGGCAGCGAAGCTCGCCCTCGGGAGCCTGTTCGCCGCCAGGCTGGCGGTCGTGGTGTGGGGCCTCGATCGCGGCTTCGACCTGGGCGACGGCGGCTTCTTCCTGCTCAACCTGAACCATCCCGAGCGGGCGGCCCCCTTCTACGGCTTCTACGCCCTGCTCACCCGCTTCGACCCGCCCCTGCGCTTCGGCGTGGTGGAGGCGCGCGGGCTGCGTCTGCTCAGCGAGGCCGTCGCCTCCGCGGCGCTGGCGCTCGCCGTCTTCGCCTGGGCGCGCACGCGCTTCCCCGGGGTCGGGCGGGCGGGCCTCGGCTCCTTCCTCGGGATCGGGCTGCTGGGCTCGCTGCTCTCGGTGGCGGCGCGCGCCTTCGGCTACAACGACGCCACCACGCTGCTCGGATTCGGGGTGACGGCCTGTCTCTTCGGTCTGGTCTCGGCCCGGCCCGACCGGGCGGGCCGGCGGCTCGCATGGGGTCTGGCGGCCGGCTTCGGGTCGGGCCTTCAGCTGTTCGTGAAGCCGCCCTCGGCGCTCCTCCTGCTCGGCGTGGCGATGCTGGCCGCGGCCCGCGTGCTCCGGGCGCGGGCCCCCGCGCGGCTGGCGGTAGTGGGCGCGATCCTCGGCGGCGTCGGCCTGGCGATCCTCCTGCTGGTGGCGGTCCACGGGGGTGTCGAGCCCCTGGCCGCCAACCTCGCGCTCATGCTCGAGCTGCGGGAGGTGGCCGGCTACGGCGTCGCGGACCTGCTCCGGGTCTATGTCCTCCACGACATCGGCAGCCACGTGAATCTGGCCCGCTTCGCCGCGGCCTTCGCCGGCGCGCTCGCCCTCGCCCACCGACTGCTGCCGGCCGGTCCGGAGCGGCTCGACCGGGCCCTCGCCATCGCGCTGCTGGTGGGCGTGGCCGTCCTCATCCCCGGCGCGGCAACCTACCACGCCACCAACGTGCACCCCACACTGGTCGCGCTGTTCTGCCTCGTACTGCTGCTCGGGACGGTCTTCCTGGTGCTCGTCTGGCGCGAGGCCGGGGCGCTGGAGGCGTCGCGCTGGGAGCTCGTCGCGCCCCTCGGCGCCCTGCTCGTGCTCCCCTTCGTGGCGATGGCCGGCACCAACGTGGCCCTCACCCTGCGCCTGCCGTCCCACGTGCTGCCGGCCTTCCTGCTGCTGGCGGTCGCGACAGCCTTCCTGGCGCCTCGCGGCCATCGCCGCTTCTGCGCCGCGTCGCTCGGCGTGCTGGCGATCACCACCAGCGTCCTGTTCGTCCAGCACCACTGGTTGCGCCCCTACGGCCTGCCGAGCCCCCTCCACCGCCAGTCCCACGCCGTCGCGGGTCTCCCGGGGGTGCGGACCGACCGGGCCACCCGGGCCTTCCTGGAGGCCATCTCGGAGCGGATGGCCGGGGCGGGATTCGCCCCCGGCGCCCCGGTCGTCGCCCTCGACTTCATGCCAGGTCTGGTCCACTACCTGGGCGGAAGAGCCCCGGGGCTTCCCTTCCTGATGTTCGACGCGGTGGCGCTCAACTGCTGGGCGCTCAACCGGGCCGACGCCGCCGCGCCCCCGTTCCTGATCCTCGGCCAGGACATGTCCCTCCCCCAGCGAGCCTGCATCGAGGCCTTCGACTTTCCCCGGGACTTCCGTCTCGTGGCCACCCTCCGGAATCCCTACGAGGACGCCATCGCCTACCACTTCGGGGGGCCCCCCATGCCCTACGTGCAGCTGTTCGCGCCCGCCGGGCCGCCGGCGGAGGAGTGAGCGCGGGTGGGTCGGGATTCCCTTATGCTTCGTCCGATGGAGAGGACGCCGCGCACGCTGCTGGTGACCGGGGGCGCAGGCTTCATCGGCTCCCGCTTCGTCGCCCACCACCTGACGAGCTGCCCCCGGGATCGGGTGATCGTCCTCGACGCCCTCACCTATGCGGGCCGGATCGACTCGATTCCCTCCGACGTGCGCGAGTCCGGACGTTTCGAGTTCGTCCACGGCAACGTGCGAAGCGCGGGCGTAGTGGACTCGCTGGTGTCCCGTGCCGACGTGGTGGTGCACTTCGCGGCCGAGACCCACGTGCCGCGAAGCATCTCGGACGGAACCATCTTCATGGAGACCGACGTGTTGGGGACCCACACCCTGGCCGCCGCCGCGGTGCGCCACCGGGCGTCCCTCGACCGCATCGTCCACATCTCCACCTCCGAGGTCTACGGCTCCGCGGAGGGGCCGATCGACGAGTCCCAGGCCCTCTCGCCCCACACGCCCTACGCGGCGGCCAAGTGCGGCGCGGATCGACTCGTCCACGCCTGCTCGATCACCTACGGGCTGCCAGCGGTCATCCTGCGGCCCTTCAACAACTACGGGCCCGCTCAGCACCTGGAGAAGCTGGTGCCGCGGCTCATCACCAGCGCCCTCCTCGGCGAGCCCCTCACCGTCCATGGCACGGGCGGCGCCCTGCGCGACTGGCTGCACGTCTCCGACACCTGCCGGGCGGTGGAGGCGGTGGTGAACGCCCCACTCGAACGGGTGCGGGGGGAGGTGTTCAACATCGCCACCGGGCAGGCCACCGACGTGCTCGGCGTGGCGCGCCGCATCGCCGAGCTGGCCGGGCGGGAAAGCGCCGCGATCCGGCACACCGCCGACCGGCCCGGTCAGGTGGACGAGCAGCGGGGCGACGCCGCAAAGGCGGCCGAGGTGCTGGGCTTCCGGCCCCGCGTCGGTCTGGACGAGGGCCTCGCCAAGACCGTGGAGTGGTACCGCGCGAACCGGGACTGGTGGGAGGGGATGCGCTGGATGCGCGCGGTGCCCGTCGTCGGCAGCGACGGAAGCGTCACCTACTGGTGAGGCGCGCGGGCGCGTGCCTCGCCGTGGCGCTCCTGGCCGGCGCCGGCTCCGCGCAGGCCGACCCGCTGCCCCCGTGGACGCGCTCGGCTCCCCTCCCCCTCCCCGAGAACGAGTGCCAGCAGCTGGTGGTGGGCCGCCGGGGCGCAGCCCCCCTCGAGCTGCGTTTTCCCACCGCTCCCCTGGCGGCCACCGGCACGGACGCCAAGCGCTCGGGCGCGTCCCTGGTGGTCCCCCCGAGCCCCTCGGACCCGGCGAGCGCCGTCTTCTTCGATCGGGCAGGCCTGTACCCGGCGGCGCTCTCGCCGGGCGGATCGCTGCGCTGGCATCGTCGGGGGCGCGGGCTCTGCTTCGCCACGTCGAACGGCGACGCGGCCTGCGGCCGCACGCGCCGCGCCCTCGGCGCCGTGCAGCTCATCGCGTTCGCGCCGGGCTGGCGGGCCTCGCTGCGTCCCTGTCCGACGCCGGCCCCGCCCGGGCGGGGCTCGCCGCTGCCGCCGTCGCTGCTGGCGCTGGCGCTCGCAGTCGGCGGAACGCTGCTTGTGCGACGCCGCAGGGCCGAGACGCCCTGGCTCGTCGGGCTGGCGCTTCCCGCCGCGGCCTCCTTCGCCGCCTGGCTCGACCCCGCCGGCATCGATCCCCGCGTCGCTCTGGGGACGCTGGCGCTGGCCCTCGCCCTGGCGGTGGTCCGCCTCCTGCAGCGCGTTCGCAAGCTCTCCGGATGGGACGCGGCGTACGCCCTCACCGCCCTCGCGGTGGCCCTGGCGGGCGAGGAGATCGCGCATCCCCAGTCGCTTCCGGCGTCGAAGACCTCCCCGCCCGCGCCCATCCCGAGCCTGTGGACGGACCCGGCCTACTGGCATCCCGCCGCCTTCCACCAGACCTTGAGCTTCCGCGGCGACCCGCCCGCCGGCGAGGAGAAGACCTGGCTGGTGCTCGGCGGGTCCGTGACCTTCGGCGACGGCGTCGCCCCCGAGGCCACCTTCGTGAAGACCGCCGAGCGCCAGCTCCGAGCCGCCGGGCACCGGGTGCGTCTGCTCAATGCGGGCGCCCAGGCCTGGAACCTGGGCCAGATCGACCGCCTCCTGCGCGACCTGGGCGCATCGCTGGCGCCCGACGGGCTGGTGATCGCCTCGGTCCTCAACAACGCGCACTTCCGTCTTCCCGAGGCCCGCCCGGTCTGGTGCGACGGTCGCCTGCTCGCCGCGACGCTGTGCAACCTGATCCGCAGCCCCACCCGGCTGGCGCTCGCCAAGCTCCTCGCGCCGAAGCCCGGCAATCGGGGCCGCTTCCGACGCACGCTGCGGGCCATCCTCGATCGGGCGCGAGCCCGGGGCCGGCCGGTAGTGCTCCTCGACGAGACCTCCCGCTGGCAGATCGAGGCCAGCCCGCGCGACCGTCGCCACGAGGCCTATCGCGCCGCGATCCGGGAGACGGCGGCAGACTACGGCCTCGCGCTCCACGCGGTCGACCGGGCCGTCGCGGCCGTGCCCGCCTCCGCGCGCTTCCTGGACGCCATCCACCTGGCCCCGGCCGGCCACGAGGCAGTCGGGGCCCGCCTGGCGGAGGTGCTGGCCCCGCACCTCGACGGCCCGCGCTCGGGAGCGCGATGAAGGCCGTCGCGGACTGAATGGAGGGTGGGCGCTACCAGCGTCGGAGACGGTTCACGGCCAGCCAGCGGTCGGGGTCGCTCGCGGCCCGGGCGAGCATGTCGGGCAGCGTCTTCGCCAGGGAACGCTCGGGCCACCAGTCGAGGCCGACCTGGGTTGCGCGGAGATCCATCTCGTAGTGTTCGCCGGCGAAGCGCATCATCCAGGGCTGGTAGAACGAGCGCCTGCGACGGAATCGACGCCATCCGGACAGCCCCCGGGCGCCCAGCGCTGCCGCGGCGCGCGGGACGCGTACCGGCCTCCAGGGCTGGCCGCGGAAGAAGCGCGAGGCGGTGTCCATGATCTCCCGCTGCGTGCACGGCGCCGGCTCCCCGACCAGATAGCGGTGCACCCCCCGCTCGTGCTGCGTGCGCATCGCGGAGAGGAAGGCCGCGCACGTGTCCTCGATGTGGACATAGGTGAGACCGCGGTCGGGATCGGCAGGATAGAAGCGGCTCTCGATACCGCCGGCGCGAGCGAGCTCGAGAGATTGGAAGAGCGGAACCAGCTCGCAGTCCTCGGAGTATACGCCCGCCACGACGAGCTCCAGGACGGTCCGCTCCGACGGATGGCGCTCGAGAAAACCCTCACAGTGGCGCTTCGCCGCCGGGTAGGCCCAGCTGGACGAGCGCGGGCCGTCGGGGCCGAGCGGCAGGCCCGGCTCGGTCGGCTCGAGCGCCGCCATCGAGGACGCGTACACGAAGGGCGTATCGGGCGAGACGTGGGCGAACGTCCAGTCTGCGAAGGCTTCGAATCCGGTGTGGAAGGACGCGTAGGCGGGCGACGGCCGGTTCGAGAAGTCGTAGTAGGCGGCGAGGAAGACCACCGCGTCGCAGTCGGCCGCCTCGGGCGCAAGGCGCTCGAACAGGGCTTCGTGGTCCTCCGGGCGCCCGAGCTCGGCGGTGATGAGCTGCTCGTGTTCGCCGAGAGCCGAGTCGGAGCCGTCCCGGTCGATGCAGAGCACGGAGGGCGGCGCCGGTTCCTCCGACAATCGCCGGCGCAGGTGACGTCCGATGAAGCCGGCGCTGCCGACGATCCAGACCGTGCCCATGGGTGCAGCATAGCGGGCCGCTCCTGCAACCTGGCGGGCCGTCCGGGTACGCGGCGCGGCCCGCGTGGACGGGCGGCCGGACCGGCTGGCCAGGGCGGGTGCCGCGGATATGCTTCCGCCTCGTGCAGAACACGAGGCGAACCATCGTGATCACCGGCGCGTCCCGCGGCATCGGACGCGCGGCGATGGCAGCCTTCGCTCGGGCTGGCTACGACGTGATCGGCGTGGCGCGATCCGGCACGTCCCTGGAAGGTGTCTGCCGCGAGCTGAGGGCGCAGGGCCTTTCCGCCCACTCGCGCGTCTGTGACCTCGGAGATCTCGAGGCAGCAGCGAACCTCGCCCGCAGGTTGGCCAGATCGGAGACTCTCTACGGCCTGGTCTTGAACGCGGGCATCGCGAGCAATCACACCCTCGTGGAGAGCACGGCAGACGAGCGCATGCGAGAGATGTCGGTCAACTACCTCGCTCCCGCGCAGCTCGTCTCGACCCTGGCGCCGAAGCTCGGCAGGCGGAGTGGCTTCATCGCGGGCGTGGGCTCGCTCACGGGCCTGCTGCCCTTCCCGACCAACGCCAACTACGCCGCCTCGAAGGCCGCGCTGGCGCACATGCTCCGCACGCTGCGCCTCGAGGCGGACACGGGCCTGCACGTCGGCCTCGTCCTCCCCGGCTACACGCGCACGAGCTTGGCCGCCGGCTATCGCGCTCCGTCCTTCCTGGCGTCCAGTCCGGAGGACATCGCAGCAGCCCTTCTGCGCTGCGCGGAGCGGCGCCAGCGGGTCGTGATCCCGGGCGTCCTCAACCAGCTGATGGCAGGTGCCAACTGGATCGCTCCGCAGCTCGTCGACCGGATCCTGCGACTCGGCGTGCAGCGTGAGGAAAGGCCCGCCGAGGCCCACCAGGAAGCCGTCTGAATCTCTCCCGCGCGGCGGGGTCGGGCAGCGCGGAGCTGGGTTCATCGCCAGCGGCCAGCAGGATGCCCGGGTACTCGACCATCTCGGGGGGGGAATCGCCGAGCCCAGGAACCAGGGCCGCCGAGGACCGGGGTGCTGCGGAGCAGGATCTTCCGGGTGGCGATGTGCTCGCCCGGGGACGAGGCCGGCCGCGCTCGCGGCACGGCGGAGGTCTGCGAGGTCGACACGCAGTTCGGCCATCGATTCCTGCCGCTGCCGACGAATCACAACAACTACGCCCACAGCCCTGATGCTGCAACTCCTCGTGGACTCGGCACAGGCCTGGTACGAGCACATCGAATCGATCGCGCTGGCGGAGTCGTTTCCGGGGACCCGGGTCGACGCACCGGAACGGATGCCCACGGGCAACGACCGCCAGATCCGCCGCGCGATCGACGGGCACGGCGGCGAAGCCGACGCCCTGCGGGAGGCCGCCGGCAGGCCCCGCATCAAGAGGCTCCAGAGCGCCGGCGCCGGGCCCGCCGCGCGACGGCCGCGGCGGCCAGCAGGGCCAGACCGGACGCCCCCGGCTCCGGCACCGACTGGACGATGTTCGGTGCCACCAGCACCTCGTAGTAGTCGCTGGCGAACACCCCGGGCGCCAGCTCCTGGGTGGGATCCACCGCGACCACCGGGTCGATCCAGGCCGACATCAGGGACTGCTGGCCGAGGGAGACGGCGCTCGCGCCGATCCGGTAGGAGTACTCCACGCCCTCCATCAGGCTGGCCTCGGCGATCTCGATCATGGTGCAGGCCGGGTTGGCCTCGGTGGTCCAGCTCTGGTTGCACTCGCCGTCCCCGCCCATGAACATCTGGAGTTGGCCGAACGAGCCCGTCCTTCCGCGCAGGCCGAACGACTCGCCCCCGGACGGGCCGATGATGACGAACGAGATGTCGGTGTTGCTCACGTTGCCGGCGGGGCTGCTGGAGTTGTCCACCGCGCCGCGCATCAGGATCGTGACGTCGATGCTGGGCGGAACCGGCACGAAGGAGGGCAGCCCCTGGAACTGGGACACCTCGAAGGGCACCGTGATCTCGGACTCCGTGAACAGGCGCCCCGCCGTCGGGACGCCGCCCACCGGGCCGCTCCCGCCGCTCACGCGGGCCAGCGGCCCGTTCTCGACGGCCTCGGCCTCGCACTGCCAGCCCCAGCCGGGCCCGCTGAACCCCGAGTCCGCGATGGTCCCGAAGGCCCGACTCTGCACGCCGTCGAGGATCGCCGTGTTCGAGGTCAGGACGCAGAACAGACTGGCCGAGGCGTCGGAGACGGCGGCGGCGGGGAGCGGGGCGGCGCACAGGGCCACGGCCAACGCGAGCCCCGGCAGCAGGAGCGGAGAGGGGGCGGAGCAGGAGCGGAACATGGGAACCTCCGTTTGGCTCCCCTTCCCGGAAGGCCAGACTACGCAACCGGGCCTTACCGACGGCTTACCGCGCGCTCCCGCGGCCGCCTACCGCGCGCTCCTGCGACGGCTTGCCGCGCGCTCCGGCCCGGTGAGGGCGGGCCGGGAGCGGTGCAGGGGCTCCGCCTGCGGGTCTCGCTGCAGGGCCTGCTCGAAGGCGCTCGCGCCCTCGGCCGGGGCCGCGCGGGCCCAGGCCGCGAGTACGCGCGCCAGCGCCTCGCGCAGCGCCTCCCGGCGGCCGGCCGCGAAGGGCACCTCCTCGTCGCCCAGGAAGGCCCCGCTGTAGAGGGCCAGGGCCGCCGCGCCGTCTTCCCGCGGGTCGCCGGAGGGGGACGCTGCAAGATCGGCCAGGCGCCACGCGTCGACGGAGACCCAGCGCGGGTCCAGGCCCAGGCGGCCGTCGGCGAGCACCAGCGCCTCCTCGACCTCCAGGTGCCGGCGCAGCCGGTGCAGCGTGGTGTCGAAGGAGCGCTGCCCCGCGCGCGCATAGGCCGCGTCCGGCCAGAGCGCCTCCAGGAGGTCGAGGACGGGAACGCGACGGCCCCCGGCTGCGATCAACGCCTCCAGGAGCTGGCGGGCCCGGGGGCGGAGCCCGCCGGGATCCAGGACCTGGCCGTCGCGGCGCAGCGCGAGCCCGCCCAGCGTCCGGATCTCCAGCCGCGCGGGCCAGGCCACCCGGGGCGCAAGGCGCTCGGGCGCCGGCAGGCGGGCCCGCCGCGCGAGACGGCGCGCGGCCTCGGGCGCGACGTCCGCCTCCAGGGCCCGCGCGCACAGCGCGGCCACGCGGTCGGGCAGCCAGCCGGGCACCACGCGCAGCCCGGCGCGCTCCGCCGCCTCCAGGGCGGAGGCCAGCCTCTCCGGGGGCGCCCCGGGGAGCTCGGCGCGCGCCAGCGCCACGCCGAGCGCCACGAGCCGGCTGCCCGTCGCGTGGCCAGCGGCCCGACGCAGGTCCACCTCGGCGCCCGCCGGATCGCCCTCTCCCAGCCAGGCCCGCGCGCGCAGGGTGCGCGCCACGCCGGCCAGCACCGCGGGTCCCGGCCCGTCGCCCAGGACGGTCAGGGCCTGGTCCAGGTGGCCGCGCGCGCGCGCCGGCTCGCCCTCGGCCAGCGCGGACAGGCCCTGGAGGGTGTCGTACTCGGCGCGCTCGAACTCGCCCGCGCCCTCCAGGGTCTCGGCCAGGGCGGACAGCCGCCGGCGCGCCCCCGCGACCGCGCCGGCGTGCAGCAGCCCCCATCCGGCCTGGGCGGACACGTGGACCTGTCCCGCGCGGCCCGCGGCGTCGTCCGGCAGGGACTCCGCAAGCGCCACGTGCTCCAGACACGCGGCCAGGTCGCCGCGGCACCACGCGGCGGTGGCCTCGGCGCCGTGCCAGTGGAAGCGCGCATAGGGGTCCACCTCGTCGCGGCGCACCAGCGGGCGCACCCGGTCGAGCACGGCGTCGAGGCGGCCGGGGTCGCCGGACCAGGCGAGCCGGTGCACCAGGCCGATGCCGAGCCCCACCCGGGCCTGGGCCGGCAGCGGCCGGTCCAGGTGCGCCAGCGCGGACGCCTCGCAGTCCGCCAGGGCGGGGTCGGCCGGGTCGCCCACCACGCCCGCGAGCAGACGCGCCGTCCACACGGCCAGGGCGACACCGCCCTCGCGCGGCGGCCCGAGCGCGCGCGCCACGCGGTCGTGTCCGGCCAGCCAGGCCGCCAGCCGGGGAGCGTCCCCCCGCCCGACGAAGTACGAGTCGGTGGTGGCGGCCCAGGCCAGCCAGGCGGCGTCCGCGTCGCCCCGCTCGCACAGGGCGTGGAACGCGCCCTCCAGCATCGCGCGGGCTCCGCGTGGATCCTCGGTGATGCGGCACACTCCCTGCCACAGCCGCAGCACCGGGCGCTGCGAGAGCGCCTCGAGCGGCAGCGCCGCCAGCCAACGCGCCAGGGTCACGCGTCGCCCCACCGCGGCCAGGAGCGGCGCCTGGCGCTCGGCGAGATCCGCCAACGCGTCCGCCTCGCCCTGCTGCATGAGGAGACCGGCGGCCGCGTCGGGCGCGCCCGCGGCCTCGCACACCCGGGCCGCGCCCCGCACCCGCCCGGCCCAGGCCGCGGCGCCCAGCTCGCGGGGGCCGCGCGCGCGCAAGAACTCGCGGAACAGCTCGTGCAGCGTGTAGACCGCATCCGGCGCATGCACAGGCCCGCTCGCGCGCGCGACCACGCCCCGGGCCTCCAGCCCCGCCAGCACCTCGCCGGCACCCGGGTCCTCGCCCAGCGCGGCGAGCTGCGCTCCGGTCACCTCCGGCAGCAGCGCTGCGCAGGCCAGGGTGCGGCGCTCCGCAGAGGAGAGGCCGGCCAGGATCTCCGCCTCGAAGTAGCCCGCCAGGTCCTCCCGCGGCACGCGACGCCCGTCTGCGCCGCGCTCGCCGCACAACAGGCGCACCGCCACGGCCCAGCCGCCGCTTCGCGTCTGGATCGCCGCCAGGTGCTGCGGATCGGCGCGGTGGCCCTCGTGCCGGCACACGAGCCGCGCCGTCTCCTCCGGCGTGAACGCCAGCGCGCCGGCCCCGAGGCGCGCAAGCTCGCCGTGGGCCAGCGCACGGGCCAGGGCCTCGGGGGGACCGCGCCGGCTCGCCAGCAGGAGGCAGGCGCCGGCTGGACGCTCCGCCAGCACCACCGCCAGCAGCGCCGGCACGACGCCCGACTCCGCCACGGCGTGGAGGTCGTCCAGCGCCAACACGGCACCCTCGCCCAGGCGCGCCCAGGCGGCGCGAAAGAAGCGCCGGCCGAAGGCCAGGGGGTCGGCGGGGGCCGCACGGAGCGCGGGAAGCGGGCGCCGGCTCCGGGACGAGGCGCGGCGCACTGCCTCCCGCAGGTCGCTCAGGAAGGGTACGGGATCCACGTCGCCGGGATCCGCGCGCAGCCACACCCGCGGCCCGCCCGCGCGCGCCGACCAGTCCGCCGCCAGCGTGGTCTTGCCACTTCCGGCCGGGCCTTCGATCCAGACCGCGCCGGGCCTGGCGCGGATCGCGTCCAGCCGGGCGCACAGGCGCCTGCGATGCAAGGCGCCGCCGACGTCGGGCGGCACGATCCGGGCCGGTGTGCGGGACGCCATCACACGAGCTTGGCACGACCGCCCTCCCGGCGGCCATGAAGAAGCGGTAGCGGATCGGGAAGTCCACGGGCCCGGGGGGAACGCGGGCGCCTCCGGGGGGAACGCGGGCGCCTCCGGGGGGAACGCGGGCGCCTCCGGGCGACGACTCGCGCTCGCATGACTCGTCCGGCCCCCACCCCCAGCTAGCCTCCACGCACGCCCGAAGCGCGGAACCGTCGAACCTCCGGCGGTCGGGAGGAGACTCATCCCACGACCCGCTCTGAGGGTCCGCTCATCGGGGAGACAGGAACGAGCCATGGCGTACGAAGCGGATTTCTACACGGTCGCGAACGTGGTCGGGTACACGGGGAATCTACGCACGCAGAACGGCTCGCTCTACTTCCACGATCCCAGGAAGAGCAAGCACGGTCGCATCACGATGGGCCACGACCAGCCGCCCAACAACGGGCGGGGCGTCCCCAGCACAACCAGTGACTACCAGCGCAAGAACATGTTCGTGGACTGGGAGGCATACCAGAACCCGGAGAACCCGATCGAGGACACCGTCTCCGAGGCGCGGAGCCCCTGGTACGAAGAGGGTGGCTTCAAGGACAAGGTCCAGGTGGAGTACGTCGATGGCGAGATCGTCCACGTGAGCCGCGGCCAGTACATCAAGATCAGCCCGAAGTCGCTGCCCCAGAACCGGGCGCTCATCGAGCTCATCCTCTCCAGGTACCCCGACAGGAAGGCGAACAACCGGGGCTGAGCGGGCTAGATCAGGCTGTAGGACACCGCCACGCCCGCGATCGAGATCGCGATGGTGCTCATCAGCTTGATGAGGATGTTGAGGCTGGGCCCCGAGGTGTCCTTGAACGGGTCTCCGACCGTGTCCCCGACCACCGAGGCGCGGTGCGCTTCGGAGCTCTTTCCGCCGTGATGGCCCGCCTCGATGTACTTCTTGGCGTTGTCCCAGGCGCCCCCGGAGTTGGACAGGAAGACCGCCATGACGAAGCCGGCGGAGAGCCCCCCCACCAGCAGCCCGATGACCCCGGCCACGCCGAGGAGCAGGCTCACCACGACGGGCGCCAGCGCCGCGATGACCGAGGGCACGACCATCTCCCGCTGCGCACCGATGGTGGAGATCTCGACGCACCGGGCGTAGTCCGGCTCGGTGCGGCCCTCGAGAATGCCCGGATCGGATCGGAACTGGCGGCGAACCTCCTCCACCATGAGGCTGGCGGCCCGACCGACGCCCCCCATGGTGAGACCGCTGAACACGAACGCCACCATGGCGCCCATGAACAGCGAGACCAGCACCACCGGGTTGAGCAACGTCACGTCGAAGTGGATCATGAACTCCGCCAGACTGGCCTGCTCCGTCGGGACGATCGAGCCACCGTGCAGGCTCAGCTCCGTGTGACCCGCCCTCAGCAGCTCGATGCGGATCACCTCCAGGTAGGAGGCGATCAGAGCCAGTGCGGTGAGGGCGGCGGAGCCGATGGCGAACCCCTTCCCCGTCGCCGCCGTGGTGTTGCCCAGGGAGTCCAGGGCGTCCGTGCGTGCCCTGACCTCGGGCCCCAGGACGCTCATCTCCGCGTTCCCCCCCGCGTTGTCGGCGATGGGGCCGTAGGCGTCGCTGGCCAGGGTGATCCCGAGGGTGGACAGCATGCCCACCGCCGCGATGGCCACGCCGTACAGGCCCTGCGAGACGTTGCCGAAGTCCAGGGCCGCGCAGGAGAGGAAGGCCAGCAGGGTGCCGATCACCACGGCCATCACCGGGACCGCCGTGGAGAGCATGCCCACACCGATGCCCGAGATGATGGCCGTGGCCGGCCCGCTCTCCGCCGCCTCCGCGATCGACTGCGTGGGACCGAAGGAGGCCGAGGTGAAGTACTCGGTCGCGCGCCCGATGACGATGCCGGTGATCAAGCCGACCACGACGGCGCCCCAGGTACCCCACACGTTGGGCACGCCGAGCACGTGGAGAGCAACCAGTGAGGCCACGACCACCATGGCGGCGCTGCCATTGATGCCACGGGAGAGGGCGGCCAGGAGCTCCTTCTGGTCGGCATCCTCGGTGGTTCTGACCAGGAACACCCCCAGCACGGACAGCAGGATGCCCAGACCGGCGATCACGAAGGGGGCGCTGACCGCCCTCGCCTGCAGGGCGGTGTCGCCGGAGAAGGCCGCGGCGCCCAGGGCGCAGGCGGCGAGGATGGAGCCGCAGTAGGACTCGAAGAGGTCCGCCCCCATGCCCGCCACGTCGCCGACGTTGTCGCCCACGTTGTCGGCGATCACGGCGGGGTTGCGTGGATCGTCCTCGGGAATGCCGGCCTCCACCTTGCCCACGAGGTCGGCGCCCACGTCCGCCGCCTTGGTGTAGATGCCCCCGCCGACCCGGGCGAACAGCGCCTGCAGGGAGGCACCCATGCCGAAGGTCAGCACCGTCGTGGTCACCAGCACCAGGCGGCTGCCGTCCTCCGAGGGCGGTGTCAGCCAGCTCACCAGCAGGAACCAGAAGACCAGGTTCCCCAGGCCCAGCCCCACCACCACCAGGCCGATGACGGCCCCGCTGCGGAAGGAGACCCGCAGCCCCTCGACCAGGGAGGTTCGCGCGGCTGCCGCGGTCCGGGTCGATGCCAGGGTCGCGGTCTGCATGCCCAGATAGCCGGCCAGGGCCGAGAAGAAGCCTCCGAACAGGAAGGTGACCGGCAGCCAGCGGTTCTGGACTCCGAGGCCGTAGGCCAGCAGCGCAAACACCAGTGCCAGGCCCCCGAACACCACGAGCATGACGCGGTACTGCTGGCGCAGGTAGGCACCGGCGCCCTCGCGGACGCGGTTGCCGATGGTGCGCATGACCTCGGTGCCCTCGTCCTGGCGCTTCATGTCCCGGAAGAAGAACCAGGCGGACAGCAACCCCACGGCAGCGGCCGCCGGGGCCAGCCAGAAGACGGGCTCGTTCACGTGGACCTCGTCACTGGGCCGAACGCCACCAGACGTAGTGATGGGTCTCCAGCTCCTCGACACTGGGGAACCGGTAGAAGGCGAAGTCCTGCTGGTCGCCCACGTAGAAGCCGCCGCGGATCGTCCGATAGAAGACGCCCTCGTCGACCAGCTCTCTCAGGACGAGCTTGCTCTCCTTCCCGCCGGGAGCCAGCAGCGACGCCAACACGTCCCGGAGGTGCTCCATGTTGGGGTACGGCAGGTCGCGGGCTTCGCCGTGCTCCGGGTCCGTCGCGAGCCCCCGCAGGTGCAGCTGGGAGAAGACGATGCGCGGCACGTGGACCGGGCGCGAGGGATCGGTGATCGACCGGCAGAAATCCCTGGGCTCCAGACGGCTGGCGACCATGGGGCTGATGGGGCAGAACTCCTGGTACAGGTGGACCTGCCGCTCGGGCTCGGGCACGTACGCCGCGCGGTCCAGCTCCAGGGTCTGGCCGTCCCGGGTCACCAGGTACAGCCTGCCCAGAGCCTCCAGCGGAATCCGCGACAGCACGCGGTAGATGCTCAGGTAGACCGAGCGTTTGGGGCTCCCGTCCGGCTTCGCCACACAACGTTCGCCGATCAGGTGCAGCGGGAACTCGTCGGTGGGCACCTTCTCCGGATCCACCCCGAAGAAGACCGCGACTCCCCGGGAACGAGCCATGGTCCCCACCGCGTAGTAGCGCCCGAACTCCCACGGATCCAGCATCGAGGCGATCAGGGCCTGGGGAATCAAGGAGGCGTAGAGGTATGTATCGCTCACGGATCCTGGGCTCAGGAGCTCGTCCGCCACCAGGCGCGATGCTTGGACCGGAGCTCGTCCTGGCTGGGCATCGGATAGAAGACCATCTCCGACCCGGCGGCCAGCCAGAACCCGTGCCGGACCAGACCGAACGGGATCCCATCGAAGCTGCCGTGGCCCCCGATCGACTTCGTCCGGGCCGCGCTGTCGCCGTCGACCGCCTGGAGGACGCCCTCGAGCTTCTGGGGGTGTACGCCCGGGACGGGAGAAGGCGTGAAGGGGTCGCTCTGGCGATCGCTCAGGAACTTCTGCACGTCGACATCGAGCTGCGTGAAGAAGAGCTTCGGAAACGAGAGGTGGTTCTCCGGAGAGGTCATCAGGGCGCCGAACCCACGCTGATCGTAGGTCGACGCGACGAGCAGGTGCAGGGGGTTCAGCTCCTGGAAGAGCCGGACTCGACCCGAGTCCGTCACCTTCCAGTCCTGTGTGGGATCGATCCTCAGCGTCTCCCCGCCCGCCGTCGTCGCGTAGAGCGGCCCCATGGCGTCGAGGTCGACGTGCTCCAGCACCCGGTACGACTTGATGAACTTGGAGTGCTTCGGCCGGCCGTCCGCGTGCTCGGTGGTCAGCTCGAGGAAGTGATCGATCTCGAAGTAGGGGTTGCGGAACCCGATGTCGAGCTCGATGAAGAGCAGCTTCCCCTGGTAGTGGCGGGAGGCTCCGATCGAGTAGTAGCGGCCGAACTGATCCGGCGACAGCTGAGAGGCGATCAGTGCCTTGCTCGGATGCATGATCACGTAGAGGTGCTTGGTGTGGCTTCCCATGGCCTTCTCCTTCGGGGCGTGGATCCGTCTGCCTCTGCGTCGGGCATGCCCATGGCGGCATCGAGGCGCGACCGCCCCACCGACATGGCGATGCCGGGGCCCGAACGAGGCCGGCATTGTGCCATCTGCCTCCGCGAAGACAAGCGCGCCTCCCGGGCCTGGCCCATGGGACACCACGCGGGCGACGTGCGCAGGATCGAGCCCCTTGGCGGTGGGATTGCGCGGATCGGATCGCGATGCTCCGCACGGGCCCGCGCAGCCCCGACCCGAAGCCGCGGGAAACGACGGGGCCCGAGCACGCCCCGGTACGGCGTGGTGCGGAGCTCGCGGTGCGTCGGCGAGCCGACAGTCCGGCGCGGAGAAGCCGAACCGGGGGGCCGATGACCCTCCGAAGGATGGCTCCCCAGGGGATCGACCCTGGCCTGCTGGCGGCCCGGATCGGGCGGCTCGCGGACCGGAGCGGGCGGACGCTCGCCGGGAGGCGGCTCCGGGCCCGGGCCCTCGTCGCGTCGGCGCTCGCCGGAGCCGGCCGTCGGGCGCTCGCCAGGCCCGGCCGTCGCCTCACGCATCGACGAAACGCTCGCCGTCGCGGGTGACCGCCAGGACCCGGGCGCCGTCGGGGAGCGCCGGATCGACCGCGCGCAGATCGAGGTCCTCGAGGGCCTGCAGCCGCTCGCCGTCCTCGTCCACGATCACCACCTCGTGGCCATTGCCGAGGAGCGACCGGGCCGACGCCAGGGTGAGGGCGCCCGCGCCGATGAAGGCGATCCGCAGCGTAGCCGTGGGCCCGGAAGGCGAGCCAGGAGAGGACGACGAGGGGGAGGTGGGCGCTCACCAGGGCCAGCACGCCTTCCACGTCGCGCGGGGAGAGGCGGTCGCGCCCCAGGCGTGCGGGCACCCGCGCCGACGGGGGCACCGACACCCGATCCAGCAGGAGCCACAGGACCCGCAGGCAGACGAGGAAGCGGAAGACCTTGATCCCCCCGCCGCGGCGGAGGTCCCGGGGGACGGCCGGGAGCCGGAGGCCTGCGGCTGCGGCCACCCGGCGTGCAACCCGGACGACGCCGAGGACTTGCGTGCGGCGACGCGCGCCTCGGCGCGCGACGACGCGCGCGCCTCAGCGCGCGGCCGCCCGCCTCGTGACCAGCACCCGCCAGACGCGTCCGTTGGTGTCGTCGGCCAGGTAGAGGGAGCCGTCGGGTCCCTGCGCGACGCCGGTCATCCGGAAGGCCGTGGGGCTGGACGCGCCGATGGCGAAGGTCTCGTAGCCCGTCGGGCGTCCCTCCTCGAAGCGGACGAAGGCGATGCGGTAGCCCTCCTGGGGCAACGGCGCGCGGTTCCAGGAGCCGCGGAAGGCGACGAAGGCGCCGCCCCGGTAGCGCGCCGGGAACATCTTTCCGGTGTAGAAGACGAGGGCCATGGGCGCCCAGTGCGCCGGGAACGCCAGGTCCGGGCGCACCTTGTCCGCGCAGCGTCCCTGCGCCTCGCCGTCGCCGCCGTACTCCGGCGCCAGCACCTTCCGCCCGCGGATCCCGTCGTGGTAGCAGTAGGGCCAGCCGAGATCGCTGCCTGCCTCGAGGCGGACCATCTCCTCGGCGGGCAGGGAGGCGTTGCGTTCCTCGCTGAAGCCCCAGAGGGAGGACAGCGCGTCGCGGCCGTTCACCACGGCCCAGAGCGCCCCCGTCCCGGGCTGCACGGCCAGGGCCAGGGCGTGGCGCAGGCCGGTGGCGAAGCGCCGCTCGGGCCCGTGGCGCTGTCCCGTCTCGTCGGCGGCGTAGCGCCAGACGCCCGCCTGCTGTGCGAGCTGGGGGCACGGGTCGATCCCCGGCGAGCGGGGCGTGCGCTTCTGCTCCTGGCAGGCGTTGGACGGCGCGCCCACCTCCACGTAGAGGGCGCCGTCGGGTCCGAGGGCGATGGCCTTCGGCCGATGCTCCCGCTGCTCGGGAAACCCGGTCACGAGGACCTCCGGCTCGCCCTCCGGCGCGAGCCGACCCGTCGCCCAGGACCAGCGCACCACGCGGTCGTGGGCGGCGTAGTACAGATGGGTGTCGGTCAACGCCACGCCGTGGCCGTCGCCGCGCCCGAAGCTGCGGCGCTCGTCGGCCCGCCCGTCACCGTCCACGTCCCGCAAGGCGAGCACGCCGCCGGAGCCGCCGTCGCGCGAGCGCCGGGCGGCGAAGACGTCGCCGCCCGGCGCCACGACCAGATTGCGCACCGGGCCGGCGTCGGCCGCCATCTCGAGGGCGCAGAAGCCCGCCGGCAGGCGAAGGCCGGCGTCGTCGACGGCGCAGCGGGGGTCGCTCGCGGCGTCGCCCGCGGCGAGCAGCACCGCCGCGGCGAGCGCCGGAGCCAGCCGGTGGACTGCGGCACCCGGAGGCACGGACTGGCGGCGGAGAGAGTCGGGGGAGTTCGGCATGCCTCCGAGGATCCTTGCCACGGCCGGGCAGCGGCCCGGGCCAGCGCGCCCATCCGCCGCGGCGGCGGGGGTCGCCAGGCGTGCAGCTTCTACAAACGGGCCGCCCAGCGCCCTCGCGATGGAAGCACACCCCGCGGACATCCGGAACCTCCAGCCGGGACCACCTCCAGCTCGAGGCCTGAAATGCCGATTCAGAGCCCGGGAGCGCCGGGAGTCGAGCGGCTCGAGGGGGGGTGCGTGGTTCAACCGCTCTTCGGAGTGTTCTTCACCGTCATCGGCCTCTCGATGATTCGGGGATTCCGCCGGCTCCGGGGACACCTCCACCTGGTGGGCAGGGTCGTCGAGATCGATGAATCGAGGATCAACCACTACTTCGCCGCCATCGACGTCCCCGGCCACGGCCGGACCACGGCTCCATACGAAGATGCAGGCTTCTATCGAGTCGGGCAGGACGTGAAGTGCATGTGGGACGGAGCCAGCGAGGTCTCCGTATCCGTCGACGATCGCGCATCGCTTCTGATCGGTGGCTGCCTGATGACCGTGGTGGGCCTCTTCCTGCTGGCTCAGCATCTCCTGGGTCTCGGATAGAAGGCCGCGAGGTCCTTCCCCGGTTGGGTTGCAAGCAGGCGCGAACCGCCGAGCCCAGCCTATCATCGAGCCCCGGGGTTTCCGACCCGGCTGGTTTGGCGACAGTCCCAGGAGAGCGATCGGAGGCGAGTTGCATGAAGTCGTTTCAGAAGATGACAAAGGCCGAGGTGGTCGCGGCGCAGCGAGCCTGGGCGAAGGCCGTGATCGATCAAGACGTGGAGACTCTGCTCGGACTCTACGACTTTGGTTCACCCGATGAGCCGCTCCTGTTCAAGCCTACGCTGGCGGACGTCATCCGTCTGGATGAGGCGGGTGCGCGTTCCTACTTCGTCGGCGGCAACCCGGACTATCCGCACGACGTCGGATTCCTGAACCATGGCTGGAAACGCGTAGAGTTTCAGAGCGCGGTGGGGCCCATCCTGAAAGCGGGTGGCTTGGGGTACAAGGACATGGGGCACTACACGTTCGTCAACGAGAGAGGCGACGCGACCCGCGCCGACTACACCTTTGCCTATCACAAGATCGACGGCAAAGTGCTGATCTCCCTTCACCACTCATCATTGACCTGGACACCTCCGGCTGGCTGAGCCGGCTCGACATTCGTGCACTGCCGGCCGCGCGGCTTCTTCAGCGCGTCGTCGAGCGCGTGGAAGTCGCTGTACACGCCAGCTGCCCACCCCGGGCAGTCGAGTTCGCTGACTCAGAGCGCGCGCCACACGGTGGCGAGCCACGGCTGCTCGGATCGCGGGCGGCCGGGCGGCCGGTAGTAGTGCTCGATGAGCTCGAAGCCCGCCGCCGTGACGAACCGGCTCCAGGTCTCCAGCGTGAGATAGGAGCCGTAGCGCAGCCCCTGCTGACGCTCGATGTCGGGACCGCGGGGGTTGCTGCAGAAGAGCACACCGCCCGTCGCCAGGGTCCGGCGAAGGTCGTCGAGCACCCGGCCGAGCTCCTGTGTGGGCACGTGGAAGAGAACGGCATTGGCGAAGATGCCGTCGAACCGCTCGGTGGGCAGCTCGAGGGCCAGGAAGTCCTGATGCCAGACCTCGCAGCCGGTTGCGGCGCGGGCCATTGCCACGAAAGCGGCCGCGGCGTCGAGACCCACCGGGGCGTGGCCGCGCGCGACGAAGGTGGCGATGTCGCGGCCCGGTCCGCAGCCGAGATCGAGGATGCGCTGCGGGGGAAGCCCGGGTAGATGCCGAAGCAGTGCATCGACGTTCTGCGAGACGTCGTGGTCCTCGGTCCCCTCGCGGAAGTCTTCGGCGTGCTGCTGGTAGTGCGACACGGTCGACCGAGCGAGCGCCAAGAGCTCCTCGGGCGCGAGCTCGACGAGCGGACGGGGTGATTCCGACATGGGCCGGAGGTTAGTCCACCCCCGTGCGGTGCACTCACGCCGCCATGTCGATCCACGTCGCCGCATCGGGGAGATCGCGGCACGCGACCATCGCACCGAATCCGGGCTGCCCCCTTGAACCGGCTCCAGATGCGGCTGGCATCGCGACGGACAAGGTGGCGAAGGCGGAGGGCGGTGGAGGAGGCGCCGGGAGCGATGGATATCAACGCTTGCGGAAACGTCCGGTTCCAGGCCCCGTCTCGGGCTGGGAGGCCGGCATGGACGGTGCGAGAACCTGGACGATGAGCGCGAAGGAGCTGGACCGGCTGGCGTTGTTGCCGGGTCGCGTGGCGGAGCGACGGCTGACGCAGCGGCCGGCGGCCGCGGCTCCGCTTGCGGCCCTCCCGCCCGGGAAGGGCGCCACGCGAAGCCTTCGTTCAGGGGGTGCGGGGCGGGGACGTCGCTCACCGGCTCTCCTCCTCCACCTGCCGCCAGCGGAAGGGGGCGGCGGGCAGACCCGCGAGCGTGGCCGGTGGCCGAGCGCGCAGTCAAGCGCCTCGCGGCGTCTGCCGAGGAACCGCACACCCCCCACCCCGCGCAACCTCTACCGCTCCGCTCGGTTGGAGGCTCCGGACCGCGAGAAGGAGAACGCCATGAGCTCGACCATCCGTCCGTTCCTGCGCGCCGGCGCCCTGCTGGCTGCGCTCCTCCTGCCGCTAGGGGCCCTCCCCGGAGCCGCCGAGGCGGTGCCCCACGAGCTGGGATCGGTCCTCCTGCGCGACGGGAAGGACCGCGACGTGGTGCGCCTGCCCGCCTGCCGCGACTCCTCGAACCGGCTCGTCCGCGAGCTGCGCCTGGTGGTGAGCCGCTACCCGGCCGAGATCGACCGGCTCCGCGTCGAGTTCCAGAACGGCGGCACCCAGGAGCTGCTGGTCCGCGAGCGCTTCGACGCGGGTACCGTCTCGCGCTGGATCGACCTGCGTGGGCCGCGGCGCTGCATCGCCCGCATCGTCATCTTGGGCGACTCGGACACCATCGGCTGGCGGCCCGGCCGGCGCGCACGGGTCACCTTCCTCGGTCGCTAACCGGCCGATCAGGCGGGCTCGAAGTTGGAGCGGCGCGGCCACCGCCCCCGCCTCGAACTGGTCGGTGAGCTCGAGGAGCCGCTCCGGCGGGAGAGTATCGGGCGGCCCGAGCTCCGGGTGACGCTCGGCGAGACGCTGGCGCCGCGGTCCCGGCCACCGCGTCACGGGCGGCCGCTCCCGGCGGGGTCCCGGGACCGCGTGCGGGTCGACCCGGACGGCCGGTATCGCCACATGAACAACGGCAAGAGAAGCGCGAGTTCCATCCCGAGCCCGCAACGCGTGCAAGGGTCAGGGCCGTTGGGATCTGGATTGATCCACAAGACGTCGTCGGCGGAAGTCGCCTCCGAAAGTCCTTAAGAAAACGGAGGGAATCTGGCGTCCCCAACGGGATTCGAACCCGTGTTGCCGCCTTGAAAGGGCGGAGTCCTAGGCCGACTAGACGATGGGGACGCGGGCCGGCGGGGCCGGGCGCCCGGAATATGGCAGATCGGCGAATACGCCGCCGCCCGCCCGACCCCGCCGGAAGGATCGCCGCGTAACCCCGCGCGCCGCGGCGCGGGGGCGGGGGCGACGCCCGGGCCATCCAGCGTCGGGGCCGGACGGCCCGGGCGTGCCGCCTCGAGCTGGGTCGGGTGAACGCGGGGAGGCGGCGCACCCACGAAGCGCCGGCCCGGCGCGCCCCCCCTTCAGCAGGCGCTGGCGCGGGCCGCGATGCCCCGAGGATGGACCGGGCGGGCCGGCCGTTCGGTGACGGCAGTCACCGTCGGTGTGGCGGGTTCAGGCCCCCTTCAGCGCCCGTCGGGGGCGTTGGTGATCAGCTCCCATCGGGGGTCACCGTGTCCATGGCGCGCCAGAGATAGACGCTGGCGACGCTGCGGTAGGGCCGCCACGGCTCGGCCAGGGCCTCGAACGCGGCCCGGTCGGGGAGCTCGTCGAGCGCGTACAGCAGCTGGGCGCCCTTGCGCAGGCCATAGTCGCCCACGGCCAGGACGTCGGGGCGGCCCATCTGCATGAGCAGCATGTGGGCGGTCCACTCGCCGATGCCGCGGATTCGCGTCACCGACTCGACGACGGCGTCGTCGTCCATGCGGTACAGGCGCCGGCCGCTCACCGCTCCCCCGGCGAAGGCGCGGGCCACCGCGCGCACCGCCGCGGCCTTCTGGCGCGAGAGACCGAAGGCCCGCAGGCGCGCGTCCGAGAGCCGGGACAGCACCTCGGGGCGCGGGTAGCGCCCGTCGAAGGCCGCGCGAAAGCGGCGGTCGATGGCGCGCGCCGCGGCGCCGGCCAGCTGCTGGTAGAGCACCGCGCGCACGAGCACGTCGTAGGGCGGCCGGGGACGCCGGATGGCGTAGGTCCCCACCCGCCGCACGACCGCGCCGATCACCGGATCCCGGCGACACAGGCGCCGGCAGGCCCGCTCGAGCTCGTCGGCGGTGAGGCGCGGCGGCGAGGGCATCGTCGCAGCCTAGTGCAGGGCGCCCTGCCCTGCCCCGCCGCTTTGCGCCGCGCCGCAGCGGATCCGGGCTCTGCTAGGCTCGCGCCATGGCGTCGCCCTGGATCTGGATCGCGTCCCTGTTCGGCGCGGCCGGCGTGGTGCTCGGCGCCTTCGGCGCCCACGCCCTGCGCGCGCGTCTCCCCGCCGAGAAGCTCGCGAGCTGGGAGACGGGCGTGGAGTACCACCTCCTCCACAGCCTGGTGCTGCTGGCGCTGGCGCTCTACGCGCAATCCACGGGTCGCTCCGTGGCCCTGCCGGCCGGCCTCCTGGCCGCCGGCGTCGTGCTCTTCTCGGGCTCGATCTACGGGCTGGTGCTGGCCGGCTGGCGCTGGCTCGGCCCGGTGACGCCCCTGGGCGGCGTGTGCCTGATCCTGGGCTGGCTGGCGATCGGACTCTCCCTGGCCAGACGGAGCGGCTGACCCCGGCGAGACGGGGCGGCCGATCGAAGCGCCGCTAGACTGCGCCCATGAGCGAGGAGCTTCGCCGGCAGCGGGAGCGGGTGCAGAACGTCTGGAACAGCGTCGCCCGCAAGCTCCCGGCGCTGGCCAACGCCACCCGCATCCATCCCGAGGCCGAGGTGGACTTCGACGACATCGGCGGCCTCCATGCGGCCAAGGAGGAGCTCCTCACCTTCGCCTGCGCCGCCACCGACCCCGACGTCTACGGCCGCTGGGGAACGCTCCCGCCATCGGGGCTGCTGCTCATCGGGCATCGGGGCGTCGGCAAGAAGCTCCTGGCCCACGCCCTGGCGCGCCAGACCGGGCGGCCCTTCCTGCGGGTGGTGGTGCCGCGCCTGGTGGCCGACGTGCTCCACTTCGGAGGCAACGCCGGCGAGCTGCTGGGCGGCTGGCGCGACGCCATGGCGGAGCTCGAGGGTCTCACGGTCTTCTTCGACGAGCTCGAGTTCTCCGAGGCCCGCGACCGCGGCACCCAGCGCACCGACCTGCCCATCGGCCAGATCATGGACTTCCTGCTGGAGCTGGTGGATCGCACCATCGCTGCCGAGGGCGTGCAGGTGGTGGGCTCCACGGCCTACCCGCGCACCCTGCGACCCGCCTTCGTGGCACCCGGCCGCTTCGAACGGGTCGTCGAAGTGGCGCCGATCGTGCCCGACGACGTGGTGGCCGCCCTGCTCATCCACACGGCGGCCGCCGAGAAGCGCGCCGGACGCAGCCTCTTCGAAGGCGAGATCGACTGGACCGACGTGGTGAATCGCTACCGCCAGGCACCCACCGGCGACTTCGTGCGTATCCTGCACGGCGTGCTGCGGCGCAAGGCCCGCTGCGACGCCGCCGGCGAGCCGGTGGGTCCCGTGACCACCGAGGACCTCATCCACGAGGTGGAGCGCGCCCGCCACGCCGACACGCGCCTCGCGCCCCCGGGCGGGACGTACCTCTAGCGCCGCTCGCGCCTCAGCCGCCGATGGGCCAGCCCGCGTCGCCCTGGAACTTCTGGAAGAACGCCGCCTCGTAGGCGTCCTCGGGGGTCTCTCGCACCCGCTCGTCGAGCAGCTGCGCGTCCTTGCCCACGAGAATGCGCCAGCGCTCCGCCCGCACCCCGTCGAGGATCACCTTGGCCGCTTCGGCGGCGGTCATGGGCGCGGCGTCGCGGAACTGCTCGGCCATCATCTGGATGCCCTGGCGCAGCATCTCGTCGGGCAGGTCCTGCAGGGGCATGCCCACCTTCACGAGCCGATCGCGGGTCTCCCGGAGCTGCTCCTCGGTCATCTCCTTCGGGTCGCGCCCGAAGTAGCGGTTGGAGTTGATGACGATCGAGGTGCCGATGTGGCCCGGCATCACGAGCGACACCTTCACGTGGGGCGCGTTCACCCGGAAGTCCGTGAGCAGGGCCTCGCTGAAGCCCTTCACCGCGAACTTGGCCGCGCTGTAGGCGGTGTGGGGCACGTTGGGCCCGAGGGAGGCCCAGAAGCCGTTCACGCTGCTGGTGTTCACCAGGTGGCCCGCGTCGCTGGCCAGCAGCAGGGGCAGGAAGGCGCGGGTGCAGGAGTAGACACCGTTCCAGCACACGGCGAAGGTCTGGTCCCACTCCTCCCGCGCCTCGGCGACGAAGCTGCCGCCGCCGCCGACCCCGGCGTTGTTGAAGAGCAGGTTCACGTGGTCGGTGGCGTGGGCCTCCATCACGGCGTCGCGGAAGGCGACCACCTGCGCCTCGTCGGAGACGTCGACGCGATGGGTGCTGACCCGGGTCCCGGCGGGCGCCTCCGCTGCGCAGAGGGCCCGGGTCTGCGCCATGTTCTCCTCGTTCACGTCGCAGATGGCGAGGTGGCAGCCCTCGCCGGCCAGCTGCCGGGCGAGCTCGCGGCCCATGCCCGTGCCGCCGCCGGTGATCACCGCGATCCGGCCCTCGAAACGATCCATGCTGTCCTCCCCGACCCGCGCTGGGTGGCTCCCGGCCCGGGAGCCGGGCCTCAGAAGCGCCCGATCTCGTACTCCGACGCCCGGAAGCGATGCGCCCGGAGCACGTACTCCGCGGCGAACCCGGGGTAGAGCGAGTGGTTCTTGCCGTCGTCGGAGAGGTACCAGCTGTTGCAGCCCGACGTCCACACCATGTGCTTCATGCGCTCCTGGATGCCCTGGTTGTAGCGATCCTGCACCTCCTGGCGGACGTCGACGAACCTGAGGTTCTCCCGCCGCAGCTTCTGGATCGCCTGGAGGGCGTGGTGCAGCTGGGCCTCGGTGTAGACCAGCACCGAGGTGTGTCCCGGACCCGTGTTGGGGCCCATGCAGATGAACCAGTTGGGGAAGCCCGAGACCGAGAGCCCCTTGTAGGCCACCGCGCCGTCGGCCCAGGCGTCGTCGAGCCGCCTGCCGCCGCGCCCGGTGATGGGGAACGGCGCGCTGGCCAGGCCCAGGGCGAAGCCGGTGGCCAGCACGATGGCGTCCACCTCGCGCAGGGTTCCGTCGGTCGTCTGGATGCCGCTGCTCTTGATCTCCTCGATGGGATCGGTGACGAGCTCGACGTTCTCGCGCTCGAAGGTCTTCCAGTAGTCGTCGGAGATCAGGATGCGCTTGCAGCCGAACTGGAAGTCCGGGGTGAGCTTGGCCCGCAGCGCGGGGTCCTTCACCTGGGAGCGCAGGAACCGGAGCGAGGCCTTCTCGGGCCACTGGGACAGCCGCGGGCTGTCCAGGAAGATCATGGGCCCCAGGGCCTCGCTCAGCCAGTACTTGACCAGCCGGCTGGCCCGCAGGAGGAACGGGAAGCGCTCGTAGCGGCGCTTCTCGGCCTCGGTGTAGCGGCGGTCCTGCTTGGGCATCACCCAGGCCGGCGTCCGCTGGTAGACGTGCATCCGGGCGACCTGGTCGGCGATTCCCGGCACCACCTGCACGGCGCTCGCTCCCGTGCCGATCACGGCCACCCGCCGCCCGGCCAGATCGTAGTCGTGGTTCCAGCGGGCGGTGTGGAAGAGCTCGCCGCGGAAGCTCTGGATGCCCTTGATGTCGGGCAGCTGGGGATCCACCAGACCGCCGACCCCCGAGATCACGGCGCGGGCGCGGAAGGTGTCGCCGGCGTCGGTGCTGAGCTCCCAGACGCCCGCGTCCTCGTCGAAGCGCGCCTCCACCACCTCCGTGCCGAAGCGGATGTGGTCGCGCAGCTTCCACTTGTCCACGAGCCCGAGCAGGTAGGACTGGATCTCGCCCGACTCGGCGAAGCGCCGGCTCCAGCGGGGGTTCTGCTCGAAGGAGAAGGAGTAGACGTGGCTCGGCACGTCGCAGGCGGCACCGGGATAGGTGTTGTCGCGCCAGGTGCCGCCCACCTCGTCGGCGCGCTCGAAGATCGTGAAGGAGCGGATGCCGGCCTTGGCGAGCTGGATGCCGGCGCCGATGCCGGCAAAGCCGGCACCGAGGACGGCGATCGGGAAGTCCGCTTCGGGGGCCTGGCTCATGGCGTCTCCTGGTCGAGTCCTCGACGGATGAACTGCAGGTACGTCCGGACGACGGTCTCGTCGCCGGGGTAGTCGCGACCGCCCACGCCCTCGATCATCTGGTCGAGGAAGTAGCGGGCGCCGAGCAGCAGGTGGGCGATGGCCTCCCGCCCGTCCGCGTCCATCGGGCGCAGCTCGCCGGCGGCGATGCCGGCCTGGAGGCCGTCGCGGAACATGTCGAGCCACAGGGCCAGACCCTTGCGATAGAGCTCCGGCTCGTGGTTGCGCACCTCTTCGGTGAGGCGCACCCAGGCCGGGTTGCGGTGCACGAAGGCCAGGTAGGCGCGCAGCGAGGCCTCCTCGCGCGCGAAGAAGCCGCCCTCCGTGCCCTCGACGGCGCCGATGATCTCGCTGGCGAGTCCGCCGATCACCCGGTCGACCAGCTCGTGGAAGAGATCGCCGCGGGAGCCGAAGTGGTAGTGGATGTTGCCCACCGCCACGCGCGCCCGCTCGGCGATGCGCGAGACGGTGACCTGCTGGATCCCCAGCTCGCCCGCCAGCTCGAAGGCCGCGGTCAGGATGCGCTCCCGGGTCTCCTCGGACTTGGCGTAGGGCCCGCGCTTGCGCGGGTCGGGGGAGGCGGTCGCCATGCCGCTGAATACTGCACCGAAATTCAAAATCCGGCAAGGGCCGGGCGAATCCGGGAAGGACCGCGCGTCACCCCAACCGCGGCGCGGGGCACCCATTGCTATATGGCTGGAATTGCAGGTGAATGGATCTTCCTGGGTGGGCTGGCCTGCACCGCCTGGGTGGCCTGGGAGGTCGCGGATCTCGTCCGACGCGCCCGCCTGGCCGGGGGCGCCACCGCCCACCGGGCCGGGGGCGATCGGCTCACCCTGCGCCGGGATCGCCGCCAGGGCCCGCGCCGAGCCGTCGACCGCCGAGAAACCCCTTTCGACTCGAGGGTTTGAGAGAAAAGCGCCGGTTGGCGAAAAAAGTTGCGTCACCTGGGCGCGCCCCCCGGCCACTCCCCCAGTACAACAAGATCCCCTTCCCAAACGAAGCGGGTCGGGCCCTCGGGCGCGGCCCGTTTTCGTCTTCTGGGGCCGGGAGAACGTCGTCTCCTGGGACCGGGAGAGCGGGGCGGCTCAGCGGGGGATCCGGTCCCAGACCACGCCCTGCCCTTCGGCGCCGAGCAGGTGCTGCTCCGGGCTGCGCTTCTCGATGTGGCCGATCAGGCCGTGGTAGACGCCGTAGCCCACCAGCTCGCGCAGCCGCGGCGAGAAGCTCCGCACCTGTTCCGGCGCCAGGCCGAGCTGCTGGTTCTCCTGCTGGCGGACGAAGCCGGCGCAGTAGTTCATCGCCACGCCCACGCGGCGCGCGTCGCTCGCGTTGGCCCCGCCGCCGTGCCAGAGACTCCCGTGCCACACCAGAACGCTTCCCCTGGGCATCTCCGCAGCCACGCTGTCGTAGTGCTGCCCGTAGCGCGGCGAGTGGTCGCGGCGATGCGACCCGGGCACGATCCGCGTGGCACCGTTGCGCTCGGTGAAGTCCGTGAGCGCCCACATGGAGTTGCACACCACCGGGGCGTGGGGCTTGTCGAGGGGAATGAGCTGGTCGTCGGCGTGGATCGGCTGGGCGGTCTCGCCGGGATCGATGGCGATGCTCGAGAGCGACGAGACGAGGCAGCCCCGGTCGAGCACGCCCTCCACCACCGGGAGCACGGCGTCGTGGACGGGGACCCGCTGCCACACGGGGCCGTGGCGCAGCAGGTTGTAGATCCGGACGGTACGCTCGCCCTCGAAGTCGTTGACCGACGGAGCCACGCCGTGCTCGCGCTCGATCCGAAGCAGGTCGCCCGCCAGCGCCTCCACCAGCTCGGGCTCGATCACGCGCTCGAGGATCGTGTAGCCCTCGCGCTCGATGCGCCCGACGTGCTCGGCGACACTCGCGGCCATCGCCGCAGCGTAGCACCCGGCGGGAGCCGTGATAGGATCGCCGCGTGCTCAAGCTCTTCTTCCTCTGCACCCGTCGCCCGGACCTCGGTCGCGACGAGTATGCCCGGCGCGTGCTCGAGGGCCACGTGCCCCTGGCGCTGAAGCACCATCCGACGATGCGTCACGACGTGGTGAACATCGCCGAGCGCACGCCGGACGACGGACCGGCGTTCGACGGCCTCCCCGCCCTCTACTTCGACTCGCTCGAGGACCATCGCGAGCGCCTCTACGACTCGGAGGCCGGGCGCCGCATCATCGGCGAAGACGTCGGGCGCTTCATGATCCGCGCCGACGGCTACGCGACCCGCGAGCACGTGCACCGGGACGACCGTCCCGCTCCGCCGGTCGGGGAGCGCGCGCCGGGCCTCAAGTGGATGCTCTTCGTGAAGCGCCGCCCCGAGCTCAGCCATGCGGACTTCCTGGACCACTGGCACGGGGTCCACGTCCCGCTGGTCCTGGACCGCCTGGAGGGCATCCGCCGCTACGTGACCAACCCGGTGGAGGAGAGCCTCTTCGGCACCGGGGAGGACTACGACGGCGTGGCCGAGATCCACTTCGACGATCGCGAGAGCGCCCGGCGCGCCCTGGCCGCGGGCGGGCCCGA
The DNA here is from genome assembly GCA_964442285.1 of uncultured Spirochaetales bacterium. Classification (GTDB taxonomy): domain Bacteria; phylum Myxococcota_A; class UBA9160; order UBA9160; family JAFDET01; genus CAYTZH01. Next base: position 131,826 of record CAYTZH010000006.1, read on the forward strand.
CGTCGACGCCGACACCGAACGCTTCATCGCCACGGTGCACGCCTTCTCCGTGGCGGAATACGTCCAGAAGTAGCGCCCCGGAAGACAACCCGAGACGGAAGGATCCACCGATGGACCGAGCCCGACGGTGCCGGGCCCGCTTGCCCGCGCGCTTCGCCCTGCTCTTCTCCCTGCTGCTCGCGGCCCTGGCGCCGGGCGGCGCCGGCGCCGAGACCATCGTCCTCGCCAACGGCGACACGTTGACGGGCGAGGTGATCTCGCGCAGCGCCGAGCAGCTCGTCCTCGAGCACGCCGTGCTCGGTCGGGTCGAGGTCCCGGTCGACGCCCTCCAGCCCCCGGAGCCCCCCGACGCGGGCATCCTCGACTCGGGCTTCCTGGCGGGCTGGACGCGCCGGATCGACCTCGCCTTCAACGGCAGTCGGGGCAACAGCCAGAACGCGGCCCTGCGCGGGGGCATCGACCTGGACTTCGAGGACGACCGGCGTCGCTGGGCCGTGGACGGGCGCTACTTCTTCGCGTCCACCGACGGACTCACCGAGGAGAACCAGTTCCGGGCCACGGTCGATCGCGACTGGCTCCTGCCGGGATCGCCCTGGTTCTGGTTCGCCCAGGGCCAGTACGACTGGGACGAGTTCGAGGCCTGGGACCACCGGCTGAAGGCCTTCGGCGGACCGGGCCGCACGCTCGTGAAGCGCGAGCGTTTCGAGCTGCTGGCGCGCCTGGGCGCGGGCCTGGTCAAGGAGTTCGGCGGCGCCGACGACCTGCGCCCCGAGGTCGTGTTCCGGCTGAGCGGCAAGTGGGCGCTCGCCGAGGGGCAGACCCTGACCCTGGACAACGCCGTCTTCCCCTCCCTCGACACGCTCGGCGAGTTCCGGAACGTGACCCGCGCCGAGCTCGCGGTGCAGCTCACTGCCGAGTCCCCGTTCCACCTCAAGCTCGGGATCGAGAACGAGTACGAGTCCCAGGCGGAGCCGGGCACGAAGAAGAACGACCTGCAGTACTACGGGGGGCTCGGGCTCAGCTTCTGAGCGGGCGCGCGCCCCCGCCTGCAGGGGGCGCGAGCGCCCCGAGGCCCTCGGCGAGCCGGCCGAGGGCTTCGACTGCCTCCCGGGAGCGCCGCCAGGGCCGCACCACCACCCGGTCGACCCCCGCCTCGGCCCAGCGGCGCAGGTCTTCCGGGCTCTCCACCGTCCCGCCCACGGTGATCTGGAAGGCCGCGTCGGCGCGCCCGGCCTCGTCGCGGAGCTTGCGCAGCCGCTCGACGATCGCCCCGGCCGACGCAGGTGTGTGTCCCAGGCCGTACCAGCCGTCCCCCAGGCGGGCGGCCCGGCGCAGCGCCGCCTCGCTCTCGCCCCCCACGTGCACGGGCGGGTGCGGGCGCTGCAGAGGCTTCGGCTCGAAGCGCACCGGCTCGAACGCGAAGAACTCGCCGCGGTGCTCGATCACCGCCTCGGTCCAGAGCCGCTTGCAGACAGCGAGGGCCTCGTCGAGGCGGCGACCGCGGGTGCGGGGGTCGAGTCCGGCCGCCCGCCACTCCTCCCGCAGCCAGCCCGCGCCCACGCCCACCTCCGCCCGCCCCCCGGAGACGAGGTCCAGGGTCTGGACCGCCCGCGCCGCCACGAACGGGTGTCGCAGGCCCAGCAGGTAGACGTTGGTGCCGAGGCGGATGTGGCGGGTGCGTCCCGCCAGGTAGGAGAGGTAGGCGAAGGCGTCGAAGACCGGCGTGGTGGGCGGAACCGGCGGGTGGTCGTCGCCGGGATGGGGCGAGCCCGACATGTCCTCGGGGAAGATCAGGTGCTCCGGCAGCCAGAGCGACTCGTAGCCCAGGCGATCGGCCTCCTCGGCCACCTCCAGGAAGGCGGCCGGGTGGAGCAGGCCGAGGGAGAGCCCGAGCTTCATCGCACGCATGCTAGACCGCTCGCGCGGGCTACGCTCCGATGCCGTGATCCGCTGGCTGCGCCGGGTACATCTCCACGTGGGGCTCTTCGCGAGCACCGCCGTGGTCGTCTTCGGGGTGGCCGGCCTGAGCGCCACCTGCGACGAGGCACCCGGACGGACGGCCCCCGAGCCCCGGCGCTGGTCGGTGGCCTTCGAGGCCCCGCCGGGTCTCGACGACGCCGCCCTGATGCGGGCGGTCCACGCCCATCTGGGCCTGCCCTTCACCCGTCCCCCCGCGGACTGGACCCTGCGCCGCGACGCCGACGGCAACCTCCAGTTCCCGCTGCACACGCCCAACGGCAGCCACCGGATCACCGTGCGCGAGGCGGCGTCCCGGGTGGACGTGGCGTCCACCGCCACGAGCCTGCCCCGCTTCCTCGAGCGCATGCACAGCCAGACGAACCTCGGACACGACGACTGGCGCCTGCGGCTCTGGGCGGCCTACGTCCACGCGAGCATCTTCGCCCTGCTCGCCCTGGCGTCGACGGGCCCCCTGCTCTGGCTCCGCGCGCAGCCGCGAGATCGCCTGGGCTGGGCGGCCCTCGCGGTGAGCGCGGGGGTGCTGGGCCTCGTCCTGGCGGGGGGAGCATGAGCCCGCGCGCGCTGCGCATCGCGCACCGGATCGCAGGGGTGCTCGCCCTCCCCGCGGTGCTCGTCTACGCCGTGAGCGGCGCGCAGATGGCCCACGGCCTGCCCGCCGGCCCGATCCTGGGGATGCTCAACGACCTGCACCACACCTACGGCCTCTGGGAGGGCCCCTGGTCGGCGCGCCTCTGGGGCGGACTCGCGGCGGTGACCTCATCGGCCCTGCTCGTGCTGGCCGGCACCGGCGTGCTGATGTGGTGGCGACGCCCCCGCGAGCGACGCCTGGGCCTGGTGGTCATCGGCGCCTCTCTCCTCTGGGGCGGGGGCCTCCTGGCCTGGGTCCGCCTGGTGGGGCTCAGCTGATAGACTCCGGGGGTGACCCGCGCCATCGTCGTCCACCAGACCGGCGGCCCCGAGGCCCTGCGCCTCGAGGACCGCGATCCGGGCGCGCCCGGTCCCGGTCAGGCCCGGGTGCGGGTCTCCCACGCGGGCGTGAACTTCATCGACGTCTACTTCCGCACCGGCACCTATCCGCGGCCCGTGCCCTTCACCCTGGGGCTGGAGGGCGCGGGCGTCGTCGAGGCGCTGGGGCCCGAGGTGAGCGGGCCGCGCGCCGGCGACCGGGTGGCCTGGGCGACGGTCCCCGGCTCCTACGCCCAGGCCGTGCTCGCCCCGGCGACCGCGCTCGTGGCGATCCCGGACGGGGTCGAGAGCGACCTCGCCGCAGCCGCCATGCTCCAGGGCATGACCGCCCACTACCTGACCCACACCACCTGGCGCACCCGGCCCGGCGACGTGGCCCTGGTGCACGCGGCGGCGGGCGGCATGGGGCTGCTGCTCACCCAGCTCCTGAAGGCGGCGGGCGCCACGGTGATCGGCACCTGCTCGACGGCGGAGAAGGAGGAGCTCGCGCGCGGCGCGGGGGCCGACCACGTGATCCGCTACGTCGACGAGCCCGTGGCCGAGGCCGTCGAGCGCATCACGGCCGGCCGCCGCTGCGACGTGGTCTACGACGGTGTCGGCCGCTCCACCTTCGACGCCAGCCTCGCGAGCCTGCGTCCCCGGGGCCTGCTGGCGCTCTACGGGCAGGCGAGCGGCCCGGTGCCCCCGTTCGATCTCCAACGGCTGAACGCCGCCGGCTCGCTCTTCGTCACCCGACCCTCCCTCGGTCACTACATCGCCACCCGCACCGAGCTCGAGGAGCGGGCCGGCTTCGTCCTCTCGGCCATCGCCTCCGACGCCCTCTCCGTCCGCATCGGGGCGCGCTTCGCCCTCGAGAAGGCGGCCGATGCGCACCGGGCTCTCGAGGGCCGGCGCACCAGCGGCAAGGTGTTGCTCGAGACGTGACGCCCTCCGGAGCGCGAGCGTGAACGGCGAGGGAGATCCCCGCGCCCAGTCCACGACGGCCTTCGAGGTGCGCTGCCCCGACTGCCGCGTGAGCTTTCCCGTGGGTACCCGCCGCTGCATCCACTGCGGGGAGCGCCTCGGCCGGCGCCTGCAGCTGGGCACCGCCCCCGGACCGGGCGGCATCGAGCCCATGCCCGCGGAGGAGCCCGAGGAGGAGGCGCGTCCCCGGCGTCTCACCCGGGGGATCGGCGGTCTCTGGCTCTTCCTCGCCCTGGCCGGCGCGCTCTATCGAGCCTGCACGGGCGGCTGAGTCCCGCCTACACTGGCCGCATGCCGATCCAGTCCGTGAATCCCGCCACCGAGGAGGTCCTCGAGACCTTCGCGCCCCACGACGACACCCGGGTCGATGCCGCGCTCCGACGCGCCGAGGCCGCCTTTGCCGACTGGCGCGCGGCCGGCTTCGACGAGCGCGCCCGCGTCCTGGCCCGCGCCGCCGAGATCCTGCGCGACGAGCGCGCCGAGCACGGCCGCCAGATGACCCTCGAGATGGGCAAGCCCCTCGTCCAGGCCGAGGCCGAGGCCGACAAGTGCGCCTGGGTGTGCGAGTTCTACGCCGAGCACGCCGAGCGCTTCCTGGCCCCGGAGAGCCTCCCCAGCGACGCCGACCGCAGCTACGCGCGCTTCGACCCGCTGGGGCCGGTGCTGGCGGTGATGCCCTGGAACTTCCCCTACTGGCAGGTCTTCCGCGCCCTGGCGCCGGCCCTGATGGCGGGCAATCCGCTGCTGCTCAAGCACGCCTCCAACGTGCCCCGCTGCGCCCTGAACGTGGAGGACGTGCTGCGCCGGGCGGGCGCTCCGGACGGTGTCTTCCAGACCCTGCTCGTCCCGGCGCGCACGGCCAGCGCGATCATCGCGCGTCCGGAGATCCGCGCGGTGACCCTCACCGGCAGCGAGCCCGCCGGGCGCGAGGTGGCCGCCCGCGCCGGCGAGCACCTGAAGAAGTCCGTCCTCGAGCTCGGCGGGAGCGACCCGTTCATCGTCCTCGAGGACGCCGACCCGGCCGCGGCCGCACGCCACGCCGTCACGGCGCGGACGCTCAACACCGGGCAGAGCTGCATCGCCGCCAAGCGCTTCCTGGTGGTGGACCGCATCGCCGACGCCTTCGTCGAGGCCTTCGCCGCCGCGCTGGAGGCGCTGGTGGTGGGCGACCCGCTGGAGCGCGGGACCGACCTCGGCCCGCTGGCCCGGGCCGACCTGGTGGACGACCTGGAGGACCAGCTCACCCGGGCCCGCCAGGGGGGCGCGCGGGTGGTCACCGGCGGCCGCCGGCTGGAGGGCCCCGGCTACTTCTACGCTCCGACCCTGGCCGTGGACGTCGGCCCCGAGAGCCCCATCGCCGCCGAGGAGACCTTCGGACCGCTGGCGGCGGTGATCCGGGTCGCCGACGAGGACCGCGCCGTCGAGGTGGCCAACGCCAGCCGCTTCGGCCTGGGCGCCAGCGTCTGGAGCGGCGACGCCGGCCGCGCGGAGCGGCTCGCGCCGCGGCTCGAGGCCGGCTGCGTGGCGATCAACGGCATCGTGAAGAGCGATCCGCGCCTTCCCTTCGGGGGCGTGAAGGCCTCCGGATTCGGCCGCGAGCTCGGCGGCGCCTTCGGAATCCGCGAGTTCGTCAATGTGAAGGCGGTCTGGCTGGCGGAGAGGCTTGCCTGACGTCCTGCGGAAGCCTCCTGGGACCCGGGCCATCTCTCAAAACGGAGTTTGTTTGAACTGAGCAAACTTCGTTCTGACGATTTCGGGACGGTGTTTGGAAGATTCGGCCCGGATCCAGCCACATTCGTCATCCTTGCGGCCTCGATTCGTCATCCGCTGTGATAGGCTGCGCCCTGGGGGCCCCCTCATGCTGTTCGTGGTGTCCTATGAGCCGAAGGGAGAGCTGTCGCTGCGGAGCGCGCAGGAGCGGCTTGCCGACCTGCGTGCGCCGGAGGGCGCCTCGATCCGGCACCACTACACCACGCCCGAGGGCTCCGGCTTCCTCGTGGCCGAGGCCGCCAGCGCCCCGGACCTGCTCCGCGCCATCGAGCCCCGTCTGCGCGGGCTCGACTACCGTGTGTCGCCCGTGGAGTCGGTCGAGCCGGTCCGCAGCGACCGCAGCGAGCGACCCGCCTTCCGGCGCGCCGCCCGCGCCTGAGCCCTAGCGCGCGCCTGAGCCCTAGCGCGCGGCGGAGCCCGCCTCGCTGCCGTTCGGCGGCGCGCTCTTCATGAGGGCGTCCATCCGTCGGACCCGCGACGTCAGCTCCCGACACACCTCGAAGCCGATCTCGGGCATCTGCAGGAGCAAGTCCTTGAAGCTGTCGCCGTCCAGGGCCAGCAGGCGGGCGTCCTCCACCACCGCCACCGTGGCGCTGCGCGGTCGGTCGTCGAGCACCGCCATCTCGCCGAAGTATCCCGGCGCCTCGAGCACGGCCAGCACCGACTCTTCGGGCGTCCCGTAGTCGTTCACGATCTGGACGCGGCCCTCGAGCATCAGGTAGAGCTCGCCGCCGGGATCGCCCTCGCGGAAGACGACCTCGCCGGCCAGGTACTGGCTCTCCTGCATGACCCGGTCGATCGCCTCGAGCTGCTCGAGACCGAGCCGCGTGAACAGCGGGACCTCGCGCAGTAGCAGCAGTCGTTCCATGACTTCCCTCTGGGTGGCGTCGCCGCCGCCCTCCTTGCGAAAGTAGTCGGCGCCCATCCGGATCCAGCTGTCGAGGGCGCGGCGGTCGGCATCCACGGCCCGATCCACATCCTCGAGATTGCCCCCCACGTCCTTGTGGACGCTGCGGATCTTCTCCTCGATGGGCGTGTCCTCGAGGGTCACCACCAGCAGGTGGGCGGCCTCCCGGTCGCCCAGGTGGGAGAGGACCTCCAGGGCGGACGCACGGGATCGGGGCGAGCCCAGCCGCAGCGCCCGCTCGATGCTGCGCACCACGCCCGGATCCTCGAGCGCGCCCAGCAGGGCGAAGGCGGCGGCCTGGTTGCGGCGGGAGGAGTCGGCGTGGGCGGCGCGCAGGAAGCGGGTGGCCAGGTCGCCGCGCAGGGGCAGGACCCGCAGCGCCAGGAGGTCGCCCCAGGACTGGCGCGCGCGTCGTCGCAGCTCCGCGACGAGCTCCCGGCGGAAGCGGCGCGCCTCCGAGGCCACCACCTCCACCGCGGCCTCGGCCGTCCCGGCCCGGTCCGACCTCAGGTAGGGCAGCGCCGCGCGCACGCCCCCCTCGCCGAGCCGGATCAGGGCCGCGACTGCGCGCTGGCGCACCTCCCGGCCCGGGTCGGCGAGCATGCCGGCGATCGCCTCGACGGCCCCGCTCCCGCCGACCATGCGCGCCTCCAGGGCGGCCACCGCCGCCCGCCGCACCCGCACGTCCCGGTGGTCGAGGTTGCGGATCAGGAGGTCGCGCCCGAGGGAGAGGGCCTCGGGCATCCGGGCCGCCGTCTCCAGGGCGGCGGCGCGGATGCCGGGATCCGGGTCCGAGATGCGCTGGGCGGCCAGCTCGGCCAGGCCTCGAGGCAGCACGGCCAGGGCGGCGACGGCCTCCTCCTCCCGGCCGGAGCGGGCCATGCTCGCGAGCACCTCGAGCCCCGGCGCGCCCAGCGCTCGGGCCGAGCCGGCGCGGACCTCGGCGTCGTCGTCGCCGAGGAGCGCCCGAAGCGGCGGCTCCAGCAGGACGGGCGGCCGTCGCGCCGGCGGCGCAGGCAGCGCGTCGTCCTCGTCCTCCGCGTCCCGAGCGACCCGCAGCAGCCGCACCGCGGTGCGCCGGACGCTCACGTCGCGGTCGGCCGCGGCCTGGATCAGGACCTCGTCCGGGAGCCCGGCCCTGGCCTGGGCGAGGGCGATCAGACAGGCGCAGCGCACGGCCGACTCGCCGTGGCGCAGGCCGTCCACCAGCTCGTCCACCAGCCCGCGCTCCGCCAGCAGCGGCGCGAGCTGGGCGGCCGAGCGCCCTGCGGTCGGCCCGCCGGAGGCACTCACGCTGCTCCACAGATCCCTCAGGCGCTGGGCCTCCCAGGTCCCGAAGCGGTCCTCCACCCCACGGAGGTCGAGGTGCCCCTCGCGGACTCCCCCGACGAGGGTGCGGAGGTACTCGCGCCGGATTCGCAGGTTCACCCCCAGGTAGAGCGCCGCCATGGCGAGACCCGTGGCACCGAGCACGCGCGGGTCGAAGACCGGCTGGAAGAGCAGCACCGCGCCGGCCACGGCCATGGCGCCGTGCACCACGACGCCTTCGAGGAAGGCGCGCAGGCGCCCGCGGAAGCGGAGGGGCACGGCGTGGTAGAGAAGCTGGCGCACGGGCGCGGACATGGCGTTGTCGAGCAGCTCGCGGTTGGCGCGGGCCAGCACCGCTGCGGCCAGGCGGGGCTCGATCGCCAGCACGGCGAAGGAGATCAGGGTCGTGATCGGGTGGACGAGATTCGCTCCGGTCACGCCCAGGCGGCGGAGCAGCCAGGGCGTGAGCACGAGCTCCACGACGAGCTCGCCCGCGTTCGCCGCCGCCAGGTAGAGCCCGAAGAAGCGCGCGAGGGCCCCGGCGTCGCCGAAGCGGGCCGCGAAGATGCCGGAGTAGAAGTACTGGCTCACGAAGAGCGCGAGGGTCATGGCCGCCACCGAGACCGTGAGGTGGCGAGCCAGGCGACTGCGACCGAGGAAGCGCGCGGCCAGGCGCAGGTTCTCGAGCGAGGTCTCGTCGCGCTCGTCGATCTCGAGCAGGCCCCAATGCACGAGCCGCCCGCGGTGCGCCCTCACCGTCACCGCGGTGGCGAGCAGCCCCGCGGCCCAGCCGACGACGAGCATCTCCGGGGCCGTCCAGCGCCCCAGACCCGCGGCGGCGAGGCCGCCGACGATGCCGCCGGCGCTCGAGCCGACCATGAACAGGTGGGTGAGGCGCTTGCTCGCGAGCAGGTCGAAGTAGTCGCTGGCGAAGGTCCAGAAGTGGCTGATCAGCACCGCCTGGATGAGGAACCAGGCGGCGAACAGGCCGAAGAGGAACCCGGGCCGACCCTCCACCACGCCCCAGGTTCCGACCACGAGACCGACGGCCGCCAGGCCCAGGACGGCCACGTACATGCGGTCGTTTCGCACATCGCCGACCAGGGCGCCGTAGACGAGCACGCCCAGGACCGTCACCCCGGCGGCCAGGACGAAGGCCTCGGGCAGCCGCTCCACCCCTTCCCGGGCCAGGAACAGCGCCTCCACGCCGACGAGGCCCAGGGTCTGGGCCAGGGAGACCAGCGCGGCCAGGGCGAAGAAGAAGCCGAAGCGCGCGCGCTCCTGCCGCCGCACCGAAGGCAGCCAACGCCAGGCTTGCTCAGCGATCAAGAGTCCGGTCTCCCGCGTCCCTGGGACGCTCCAGCATACGCCAGCGCACGTCCCACTGGGGCAGAAAGGCTCCACCGCACGGCCTGCCGCCCGCAGCGGGGTCCGTCCACGCCGTCCCAGAGCTTTACAGGGTCTGGGACCGGCCGAGGTATGAAGATCGTCACAGCCGCTGCGCCCGCCCTGCCGCGCCCTTGCCGTCGCAGTCGTGTGTGAAGTTCCCGCGAATCGCGGACACATCGGACCGGCGGTCGCCCACCTCCCCTGTGAACCGCCGGGAGGACACCGTGCGCCCTGTCCGTTGGACGACCCACCGCAGCCCTTCCGCACCGACGGCTGCTCCCTGGCCGCCCGGTGGCCGGCGCCGCCGCCGAGGTACCCATGCTCCTGGTGGCTCCGGACGGCACGCTGCTGAGCTTCGTCGGCGTGATCGACGCGCTCTAGGGGAGGCGGCCGAGATCAGGGGGTGGGAAGCGGCCAGTCGGCGACCAGCTTCACCTCCACCCGGTCCTCGCGCCAGTTCACGGTGTCGACGAGCTGGACCATCTCGACCGGCGCCTCCTGGAGGACCGTGCCCTCGGCATCGACCAGCTGCACCACGCCAGGGGCATCGCCCGACTGACCGGGTGCGCTCGCGCCCGCGCCGCCCTCGCGCAGGACGACCACGGCGAAGCGGCCGTCGGCGCTCTCGAAGCGCCGGTACTCGCTCGGCTCGCCGCCGCAGGCCCAGAGGACGGCCAGCAGCAGCGCGGCGCCGGCGCCGCGACGGATGGCGCGCCTCACGGGATCACCGGCGTGGCCTGGCCCTCGATCAGCCAGGCGCCACCCACGCGCTTGACCCCGAACGAGTCCTTCGCCTCCACGATCTTCACGTCCGAGTAGACGAAGTAGTCCCCGCCCCGGCCCGTGCGCTTGCGGTAGTCGCGGAAGTCCTCGTTGGTGATCTGGGTGCCACTCAGGAAGTTCAGGGCGCTCACCGAGTTGTCGTCCTTGTCCCAGAAGCCCAGATGCTGATCGCCGTTGAAGTCGTAGGAGTCGCGCACGAAGAAGCCGGCCCGCTGCACGGTGATCGTGCGCTGGCTCGAGATCTCCGGCGAGATGATGCCCTCGACGGCGATCCGGAAGGCGAAGCGGCCGAGGGCGGCGGTCATGTCGTCCATGACGTCGTAGCCGTAGTAGTAGTTGCCCGTGTGGCCGTAGTAGCCGCCCAGGTAGTCGTCGTAGTAGTAGCCGTCGCCACCCACGAGCCGGTACTGCACGTAGTCCGGGTCGAGCGCCGTGGCGGACTGGGCCAGGTTGCCGAAGGGCTCGTCCCGCATGTGGGAGGTGGTGAGGTGGCCCTTGCGGTACAGGAGCTTCAGGATCTGGCGCCGGGCGGCGGCGTTCACCCAGACCCGCTCGCGCACCGCCTTGTGAAAGGTGAGGCTGGCGCGCCGATAGCCGAGCACCCACTTCATCGTGATGGTGCCCGTATCGGCTCGGCCCCGCTTCGGGTCGTTGTTGCCGGGGCGCCGGAACCAGCCCTCCATCAGCGCCCTGCCCTTGAGCCAGCCCTTGGCCTTCATGATGTCGGGGATGTCGGTGACCTCGGTCGCCATGGACGCGCCCTCCCGGGCCAGAGGATACCGACCACGCCCTCGCCTGTGCGAGAGCCTGGGAACTCCGACCTTCCCGACGGCACCTAGAACATGGGTGGGACGCCCTTTTCGAGCGGAGAGCAAGATGAGCGGGGGCGAACGCCTCGCGATCGGCCACGTGTGTCCGCCTCTACGGTTGCACCTGATCTCGGGTCTCCCGACCGGGACGGTGCGCTCCGGATTCGAGCAGGTCGCGAAACGGATGCCCCTGCTGCCGCCGGACGGGCTCCTCGATGCGGTCGGCGGCGAGTCGGACCCGATCGGCATCCTGCTTCCGCCGTTCGTCGAGCCGTCGCTCGTCGTCGAAAGCTGGGAGGAGTGTGCCTTCCTGCCGCACCACTTCGGCCGCCCCGCGTACGTCGCCGGCGTCCCGACCCTCGTCGACCTCGACCCCGATCGCCTCTGTGCGGATCCCGAGGCCTGCCTGCTCGACGACGAGGCCGTCTCCACCGCCTCGCCGAGGCCTTGCCATTGACGCTCGATTGGCTCGTCATCGGGGGAGGTCCTCACGGCGTCCACGCGGCCGTTCGTCTGATCGGCGAGGCCGGCGTCCCTCACGACGCGATCCGCATCCTCGATGACCAGGCGCGCCTGATGGCGCGCTGGCGCCGAACGACGCGCAACACGGGGATGAGCTACCTGCGATCCCCCGGCGTCCATCACATCGATCTCTCCGCCGCTTCACTCCAGCGCTTCGCGGAGGGCCCGGGGCGGGGCCTGGAGCGGCCGTTCACGCGTCCCTACTTCCGACCCGCACTCGATCTCTTCGACCTCCATTGCGAGGAGGTGATCGAGCGCCACCGACTCCACGCTCTCCACGTGCGTGGGCGGGCCACGGAGCTCGGTCTGTCCCACCGGGGCGCGCGCGTCATCTTCGAGCATCCGAACGCGAGCGGCCCAGCCGAAGAGATCGAGGCGCGGCACGTGATCCTGGCGCTCGGTGCTCCGCGCGAGCCCGAATGGCCCGATTGGGCGCGTCGTGCTGCGGCGGAGGAGGCGCCGGGGGGAGACGCCGCGACCGGGCGGATCCGACACGTCTTCGATCCGGACTTCGAGCTCGTGGACGATGGGGACGATCCCAGCGTCGCCGTGATCGGGGCCGGCCTCACGGGTGCGCAGGTGGCGCTCCGGTTCGCTCGAGAGGGCCGCCGGGTAACCCTCGTCTCGCGGCATCCGCTGAGAGTCCAGCAGTTCGACAGCGACCCGGGCTGGCAGGGACCGATGAAGATGGACGGATTCGCCCGGGTGAGCGACCCGGACGAGCGTCGTCGTCGCATCCGAGCCGCACGGCATCGCGGCTCGATGCCCGCCGACGTGCGTGCGGCACTGCGCCGCGCCTGCGCCGACGGGCGGATCGAGCTTCTGGAAGACGCGACCGTCACCGCGGCGCAGGTCGCGGGCACCGGGGTCTCGCTCGAGCTCGGGGCGCGGAGGATTCAAGCGGATCGCGTACTGCTCGCAACCGGGTTCCCGAGCCGGCGCCCGGGCGAGGCCTGGCTCGACGAGGCGGTGCGGGCGTTCGGGATGCCCTGTGCCAGCTGCGGCTATCCCATCGTCGACCGTGGCCTCCGCTGGCATCCGCGCCTGCTCGTGACGGGAGCTCTCGCGGAGCTCGAGCTCGGCCCGGTCTCGCGGAACCTGTCGGGCGCCCGGCGAGCGGGAGATCGGATCGTCGCCGTCGCTCGGTCGCTGGGTCCAGCCCCCGCCGGAGCCCCTTCCGGAGACCGAATGCTGCGGGCATGAGAAGCGTCCCATCTGCGCCGCCACCACCCGCGCCGCCGGCTGCGGTGCGGTCCTCGGCGAGAAAGAGGCTCTACGCGATGACGGGTTTCCAGCAGAACTTCCAGGACGCCGCCTTCGTCGACCGCTACACCCAGCAGGGCCCGCCGGCCTTCGTGCCGGGGCACGCCGGCGTCCTGCAGATGACGGGCGTGCTGCTCCGCGAGCGCGCCCCCGCCGAAGCCCGCGTGCTGGTGGTGGGTGCGGGTGGAGGCCTCGAGACGCGCGCGCTCGCCCTGGCGCACCCGGCCTTTCGCCTCGTCGGGGTAGACCCCGCCTCCCCCATGCTCGAGCTCGCGCGCACGGTGATCGGACCCGAGCTCGCCGAGCGCGTGGATCTGATCCAGGGCACGGTCGAGGACGCACCCCCCGGTCCCTTCGATGCGGCCACCTGCGTCCTGGTGCTCGGGCTGCTCCCCGACGATGGCGCGAAGGCGACGGCCCTGCGCGAGATCCACCGACGCTCGAAGCCAGGAGCTCCGTTCGTGCTCGTCGACCAGTGTCTCGACCGCTCCGCCCCCGACTTCGGGCGCCGGCTCGAGCGGTATTCGGCCTACGCCCGTGCCTCCGGCGTGGAACCCGAGATCGTCGAGCGTGCACAGGCCCAGCTCCGCTCGAACCCGGGGCTGGTCCCCCCGGAGCGCAACGTGTCGCTCCTCGAGGAGGCCGGCTTCCAGGACCAGGAGCTCTTCTACGTGGGGATGGCGTGGCGGGGCTGGATCGCCCGGGCGTGATCGTCCGGCGGCGAGATCGCTCCCTGCCGCTCGCTCGCGGATCCGGCCGGATGCGGATCCGTCGCCCCACCATGTAGTGGGGCTCACCGCGCGGGGAACCCTCCCGATGGCCCCAGGCCTCGCTGTAGCCGTAGACGAGCCAGCCCTCGCCCGAGCTGCCGGGATCGAAGACGAGGGCCGCGTTCCAGGAGAGCGAGCGGCCCGCCTCGGGCACGACGCGGTCGGCGACGAGCCGTCGAGGCTCCGACCACGAGACGCCGTCCTTCGAGAACGCGACGTAGATCCCGCTGACGGGCTTCGGGAGCAAGGACCGGATCGGGTCCGACCGCTCCTTCCAGCCGTCGACGTGGACGATCATCACGAAGTGGTCGAGCGAGGCCGAGAAGACGACGAAGGGCGCAATCGCGTGGGCCTCGTCGCGGTGAAGAGCGGACACCACCGGGGTCTCGCGCCCGCCCAGACCCGGCTCGCCGAACTCCCCCGCGAAGTACTTGCGGAAGCGACCCGGCTCGGGCGGTCCCTCGCGAAGGTCGGCGCGGGCGACAAATACCTGGGTTCCCCTCCCGCCCACGTGGGACTGCTCCACGTAGTACAGGAGCAGGTATCGACCCGCCCGACCCAGCACCGCCCGCGGCATGCCGGCACCGCGCGCGCGGTGGCCGGGAAAGGCCTCCCAGGATCTGGGCCTGGCGCTCGTCAGGGCGGGACCGAGCTTCTTCCACGAGCGACCGTCGTCCTCGGAGACCGCCGCGCCCACGGCCGCATAGTAGCCCGGCACCCCGCCCGGGAGCGCGCCGATCCCCTCCTGGTCCTCGGCGTGGTAGAAGCCGAAGAGGCGGCCCCCCGGCGCGCCGTGCACGCCGCCGATTCCGGCGTACCCGTTGTCGAAGCTGCCCGGGGGACCCGGGTCGAGCACGCTCGTCGCCCGCGAGAGGCTTCGCCAACCGGGGCCTTCGACCAGCCAGGTCGACCGACCCGCCGTGACGAGCAGCCGCAACGGAGACTGCTGGAGCGCGACGACGCCCTGGTCGGGGAAGTAGCGGAGGCCCAGCGCCCCGTCGGGGAGGAGGGTCCGGCGGGGTCCGAGCTCGATCGCCCACGGACCCTCCACGACGCCGATCGCCTCGCCCGCGTCGCGGACGTCGCGCGGGGGGTCTCCCTCTCCCGCGCACCCGAGCGGCGCCAGGAGCGTCGCGGCGAGGAGTGCCGCTCTGCGCGGCCTCCGCGGGCGCGCGGCCTTCTGGACGGTCGTGGTGATCGGCCCTCGTGCTCCCATCTGCTGACCTACACTACCGTGCCCCCATGAAGAGAAACCCCGCACGGACCACGGGGAAGGCGCGCCTGCTCGGTGCGCTGCTCCTGACCGCGTCGCTCCTCGTGCCGGCCTGCGGCGCCCGCGACGTCGGACGCGACGAGCCGTTCGCGCTCCTCTACAGCACCCTCGGCTATCCCGACCGCGGCAGCAAGCGGGCCTTGGTGAGGGGCCTCGTCCCGGCCGGCGCGCGCTCGGTGGACGTCGAGCGCTCCCGCTGGAGCCTCGTGGGACCGGATGGCGAGGTGCGCAGCGACGGATCGCTCCGAGCGCTTGGGACCACCTTCGGCGCGCCGCTCTGGGAGATCGACTTCTCGGAGTGGACGGGGCCGGGAGCCGGCTTCCGCATCCGGATTCGCATCGAGTCCGACGATGCCGACGGCGTCGCCGCTCCCCCCATCCAGCTCGAGAGCCTTCCCTTCCCGATCGAGGCGGACCTCTACTCGCGTCGGCTCGCCCGGGGCCTGTCGATCCACAACGCCGAGCTGCGTCGCGCGCCCGCCTCGATGGGCGGCGGGTACTTCGACTGCAACTCCCAGATGGGAGAAGCGACGTCCCACGCGATGTTCGCGGCCGGCCTGATCGAGCTGCACCAGCGCCGCCGGGACACGCTCCTTCCCGACGAGCGTGAGCGACTCCTGGCCGAGATCCACCGGGCGATCGACTACGTCCTCGACCTGCACGATGGCGCCAGCGGAGAGATCGCGAATCAGCATCCCTCGCGGCCCCACGGCAACCCGGGTGTCTTCAACACCCAGCTCGGGGTCTACGGGCTCGCGAGCTACCTCGCGCTCGGTGCGCACGCCGATCCGGCCCGGGCGACCGCGGCGGATCGGCGCGTCCGGACCTCCCTGGACTACCTCGCGCGGCGCGGAGACCTGTTTCCCGCGCTCGGCGCCGCCGTCTACGCCCACCTGCATGCGTACGGGGGCAGGCCCGACGACCGCGACGCGGGAGCCCGCTTCGTGGACGCACAGGTGGCCGAGTTCGACCCCAGAACCCACTTCCGCCATCCCCAGGGTTCGATTCCCTGGTTCGAGGGGTTGGCGCGGCTCGCCCCGGCGGTCGACGAGCCGCGGCGCGCCCGCTGGATCGCCTGGGCGCGGCGCACGGCCCGCGCGCTCGTCTCCGCCGCGGCGCGCAACGGGTACGGCGTGGTCCCCCCGCTCGGCGAGGCGGCGTGGGACGATCCGGCGCGAATCCCGGTCTCGCCCGTCGAGCACGCCTTCTTCACCAACACCTACTTCCTGACTCGGACCCTCGATGCCGTCTGGCTCGGCGAGCTGCTGGGCGACGGGCGTCTCGAGCCCCTCGCCGCCAGCGGCGTGCAGTGGGTCGGCGGCGTGAACCCCGGGTTTCCCGCAGCCTTCGTGACGCACCCGGAGGCCTCAGCCCACGAGCCGCGGGTGGTGGCGGCGTCCTTCGTCGTGAACGGGCCGGGACGCCACGCACGGCCGTGGCGGCGCTGGTGGTGGCAGGGCTTCGACGCGGCGCCCCGTGCGCTCACCACGACCAACGGATTCCTGGCGCCCGAGGGACGCGGCCTGGTCTACGACCCCGCCGAATGGCAGCCCGCCGAGACCTGGATGTCGAACGACGGCGTCCTCTTGCGCGCGGCGATCCGCTACGAGGACTTCCTGCGAGCCCGCCCCGAGAACGCCGGAACGGGCCCCCCACTCGGGCGCTGAGGCGCCCTGCGCGGCCCCACTCGGAAATCCCTGGTGGGCCGCCCGGGGCTCGAACCCGGGACCATCGGATTAAAAGTCCGGT
>CAYTZH010000007.1:0-9651 GCA_964442285.1 uncultured Spirochaetales bacterium
GCATGGCGGCGCCGGTCACGAGGAGCATGGCGGCGCCGGTCACGAGGAGCATGGCCACGCCGGCCCGCAAGGACACGCGGGTCACGGCGGGCCGGCGAACGACCTGGCCCCGGCCCCGCTCCAACCCGGCTCCCTGTTCCAGCTGGAGTCGTCGTGGACCGGCCGGGATGGCCGCGCGCTGCGGCTCTCGGCGCTCCGCGGCCGGGTGCACGTGCTGGCCATGGTCTACACCCACTGCGAGCACGCCTGTCCGCGCATCATCGCCGACATGCGGGAGATCCGGCGCGACCTGGGGGACACGGGCGGTCGCGTCGGCTACGTGCTCGTGAGCCTCGACTCCGACCGGGACGATCCGGCCCGCCTCGCGCGGTTCGCCCAGAAGACCGGGCTCGGCCGGGACTGGCGCCTGCTGCGCGCCGAGGCGGGCCCGGTCCGCGAGCTCGCCGCCGCGCTCGGTGTCCGGTATCGGCGCATCAGCCCGGAGGACTTCCTGCACTCGAACCTGATCTCGGTGCTCGACGCGGAGGGCGTGGTCGTCCACCGCCAGATCGGCCTCGGCGTGGATCCGGCGCAGACGGTGGCCGCGATCCGCGCCCTCCTCGCGGCGAGGCCCGACGCCGACGCCCGCGGGCCTCGGCACGGGACGCCCTGAGCGGCGTCGGCCGGGGCCGTCTACGAGGACGATCGAGGT
Organism: uncultured Spirochaetales bacterium; assembly: GCA_964442285.1. Taxonomy (GTDB): domain Bacteria; phylum Myxococcota_A; class UBA9160; order UBA9160; family JAFDET01; genus CAYTZH01. The sequence goes on from CAYTZH010000007.1 coordinate 692, forward strand.
TTTCCGTTCGACGAATCCCGGCCGCGCGGGCAGGATGCGGCCGTGGCGCGCGCCAGCGGGAGCTGGAGGCGCTGGTCGACGAGGTCCGGTCACGGGCCACCCCCGTTTCCGGCATCGTCCGCCGCCGAAACGTCCCCCGCCAGCACGTCCAGGCCCTGGTGCGGCTGAAGGGGCTGGACGCCGCGGCCCGATGACCCGACAGGGAATTGGCGCCCCGCCGGGCGGGTGCTCTCCTATGCTGCCGACTCGCGGATCGCACCCCGCAGGAGGACCCCGCCGTGGATCTCGAAACGCTGCAGAAGACGACCGAAGGCTTCTTCCCGGGCACGCTCGGCGTGCGCTTCCTCGCCGCCTCGAAGGACGAGATCCGGGCCGAGATGCCGCTGCCGCGCGGGCTCTGCACGCTGCCCGGTCGCGCCCACGGCGGCGCCATCATGGCCCTGGCCGACACCCTGGGCGCCTACGGCACCGTGCTCAACCTGGGAGCCGGCGCCGGCACCACCACCGTGGAGTCGAAGACCAACTTCTTCTCGGCGGGGGTCGAGGGAGATCGCGCGGTCGCGACCTGCGTGCCGCTCCACCGCGGTCGCTCCACCATGGTGTGGCAGACTCGCGTCGAGCGTCCGGACGGGAAGCTCATCGCGGTGGTGACCCAGACCCAGCTCGTGCTCCCGGCGACCCAGACCCCCGAGGCGCAGATGGCGGGGCTCTTCGCCGGGCGCGACGTCGCGGAGCAGCAGGCGATCCTGGCCGGCCTCGAGCGCGCCGGCGCGGGTCTCTACCGCGCCTGGGCCGAGGCGGAGCCCGACCCGGAGCGGGCCGCGGCCCTGCGTCTGGCCGCCGAGCGGGAGGAGCGCAACGCCGAGGTGCTCGACGGCCCGCGATCGGCCGCCGCCGGCTAGCCCGCCCCCTCCGGCGCTCCGCCGATGTCCGGCGCGTCCCGCCCGGGTCGGGCTCAGTCCGCCAGGTCGACGCGTCGCTCGAACACGAACTCGTTCAGCAGGGGGCCCGGTGCGTGCTCGTTGCCCGGGGTGAGGGGGACCGAAGGCGCCGACTGGAGCAGGCACCAGCCGTCGCGGAGTGCCGCCAGCCCGTCCGCGTAGGGCGGCTCGCCGGCGGGAAGACCGGGCCCGCGTCCCGCGCAGCCGTCGTGGAAGGCCCAGGACACCACCGCGGTGTCGATGGCGCCCTCGGCGAGCCAGAGGTAGAGGAGCTGCTGGCGCGTTCCCATCAGCGCGGCTCGTCGCCCACCAGCGCCGCCCGCTGCTCCAGGCGCGTGAGGTAGTAGTCGACGTCGTAGCGGGCGTCGCCGCTCAGGTAGCGCCACAGTCGCGCCCGCTGCACGAGCTCGTAGCGGGCCTCGTGCCCCTGCTGCCAGGGCTGCATCTGGCGCAGCACCTGGGCCACGCTGTCGAAGCGCATGGTCGCGAAGCAGTGGTCCGTCGCATCGTTGTGCACGGCGTCGAGATCCGCGGTGTTCCACTGCCGCACCTGGGGCACGCGGGGATTCAGGCGGATCTTGTACATCCAGCGCGTGCGCTCGCTCGGGTTGGGCTGGCCCGCGTGCCAGAGCCCGTGGTGGAAGACGAGCACGGTGCCCGCCGGGCCCGCGTAGTGCTGCTCGCCCAGGACGTGCTGATGGCGGCCGACCTGCTCCGCGCGCACGCGGCGCAGGTGGCTCCCGGGGACGAAGCGGGTTCCGCCCTCGCCGGGCGCCACCGCCCGCGGGAAGTAGAACAGCTGCACGTCGAAGGTGGGATCGTCGGTGTCCACGATGGCGTCGACGTGCAGGTGCTGCAGCACGCCGCCGCGCCCCGGCAGGACGTGGACGAAATCGTGGTCGTAGACGGGATCGGGGCCGACCAGGGAGGTGACGATCCCCTGGACCGCGGGCAGGCGCAGCACCTCGCCCAGGACCGAGGGCGGCGGGTAGCAGCGGGAGAGCGGCGTGAGGCTCGCCGGCCGCCCCGGCACCGGGTGCTCGGGCTCGCGGCCGATGGCCTGGGCGAACTTGGCCGGAACGAGTGCGGAGAGGTCCGCGAGGACCCGCTCGTTCAGGTCGTCCGGCACCAGGGCGTCGAAGCGCAGGTAGCCCTGGGCGACGAAGCGGGCCACCTCGAGGGTGGTCAGTCGAGGGTCGGAGGCGGGCATCCCGGCGGAGCCTATCGCCTGCACGCGCGGCCCGCGACGACGACGACTAGAGCCCCACCGCCTCGCTCAGGGCCCGGGCCAGGGCCTCGGCCTCCGTCTTCGACGGGATGCGGGTGCCGGCCGTGATGCGCCGACGCCAGGCCCGCTCGCCCGGATGCCGGGCGCGCCGCTCGATCCGGATCTTGCAGTAGGTGACGCTGCCCATGTCCATCTGGGGCACGGCCCCGATCCGCTCGATCTCGTGGAGGCCGACCTCCCAGGAGGGCCCCAGGCCGAAGGGGCCGTGGCGCACGTGGATGCGCCCCCGCTCGGCCCGCACCCGGGTGACGCCGAAGAGCGTATCGAGGCTGGCGTAGGCGATCAGCAGCGTGGCCAGCCCGAAGGCCACGCCGAAGAAGACCTCCCCGGCGTAGACCGCGAAGGACAGGAAGAGGCAGAAGGCCAGCCCGAACAGCCCGTAGAAGAGGCCCATCCACGGATTGCGCAGCATGCCGAAGACCAGCTCGACGCCCCCTGCGCCGTAGGGCCGCATCCGGATCTTCGAGCCGGGAAGCGCCCGACCGTCCGCGCCGGCGCTCCACACGACCCCTGCGCCGGGAACCGGGGCCAGCGCCGACACCTCCGGCAGCGAGCCCTCCTCCGAGGGCGAGCTCTCGGCGGTCCGGAACACGGGCAGCTCGAAGGTCGCGTCGTAGTCCACGCCCGGCAGCGTCGCGTGGGCGCGCAGGGTCCAGATGGCGTCCTCGCCCTGGCGGCGGGGATGGGCCTCCGGAAGGTCGTAGGGCAGCCGGAACGCGAGCGGCACCCGGGTCAGGTCGCCGAGCTCGAAGCGGGCGCGGGGGATGCGCTCCTCGTGGTGCCAGAGGTGCTGGATGGGCCGGATCGCGCCTCTCCCCGGCTTCGCGCCGATGCAGTGGAGCGCCACCTGGAGCGTCTCGGCCCCGGCCAGGGCCGGCGATGCGTGCAGGACGCAGCGGAGCGGGCCGCCCAGGACGCCCGGCGAGGTGAGCAGCCGCAGCCGCGAGCGGCCCCAGCGCTGCTGGTGCCGGGTCACGTGCACGGCCAGGGCGAGGAGCCCCAGGCCGGCGGCGGGGAACAGCGGCGCGACCCAGGTGTCGCCCCCGGCGTTGCCCCGGATCGCCTCGATCAGGGCCCACCAGCTCATGACGTTCCAGATCAGGGTGAAGGCCCAGATCGCCACGACGAGGCCCCGGCCCCCGGTGGTGCTCTCCACCCAGCCGGCGGCCCAGTCCTCGCGCCCGAGCCAGGGCGCGGTCGAGGCCTGCGTGTCCATGGCCGGTGTATCGGCGGCCCGGCGAGGGGACTCGAGCCGGGCCCGCTCGGATCCGTTCAGTCGATCCAGGCCGCGTCGAAGGCGTCGCGCAGGACGTTGCAGGCGTCCGGGCTTCCCTCGATCGAGGAGTTCACCAGCAGGACCGCCTCCACGTGGATCGGGAACTGCATGATGCACCCGTTCATCTCGCGGCCGTTCGGGTCGTCGGCGCCGTCGAAGTAGAGCTTGCCGCCGTGGGAGCGATAGACGCCGTGGTCGCCGTGCTTGCCCCACCAGCCGAGCATCAGGTCCTCCATCAGCTCCCGGTTCTCGGGCGAGAGGAGCAGGTCGCCGTAGCGGAGGTGGGCCATCACCTTGGCCAGCTCGTAGGCGGAGAGGTGCCAGCCGCTCGAGCCGCAGGAGAGGATCCAGTTGCCGGCCTCGGCGCCCTCGCCGTGGGGCCCGGACACGCTGTAGTACAGGGTGGGGCTGGTTTCGAAGAGGTCGTGGCAGGTGGCCTGCTGGATGTCCAGGGGCAGGAACACGTTGTGGCCCATGTAGTTCTGGTAGACGGCGGCCGCCTCGCCCTCGTCGAGATCGTCGACGACGGGCTCCCCGGCCTCCCGCCACAGGGCCGGGATGATGACCCGGAACAGGGCGTAGTTGACGTTGGTGTACTTCTGCTGACCGTGGTACGACGAGGCGATGCCGCGCTCGACCGCCTCCTTCAGTCCGTCCCAGCGCAGGAAGTCCAGCTCCCCGAAGTCCTCGTCGAACATCTTGATGAACTCCATCGTCTGCTTGATGCCCGAGCGGTGGGTCAGCAGGTCCCGGAAGGTGAGGATCTGCGGGTCGTCGAAGCCGTAGCCCTGGGTCCAGTCCGCGGGCAGATAGGGGCTGATCGGGTCGTCCACGTCCTTGCCGAGGGTCTCGAGCAGCTGGAGCACGGCGATCGCCGTGAGGGTCTTCGAGATGCTCGCGATGTTCATGCGCTTGTACTGGCTCTGGCCCACGTAGCCGTCGTTGCTGTTGCGCGCGAACCCGACGCCGTCGCCGCGGGCGTACTGCTTCTCGAAGTTGATCACGTAGCTGAACCCGGCGGCCTCGTCGTCCATGCGGTCCAGGATCTGCTGCTCGAACTCGTCCACGTCGAAGGCGGGCCCGCCGTTGGCGAAGACCGGATCCACGCCGATGCCGCCGCCCTGGGTCGTGCCGACCCCCACGACCAGCTCGAAGATCGCGGGGGCCGGGTCCAGGCTCTCGCCCAGCATGGCGAGGTCGCCCGTCTGGGCGCCGAGGAGCAGGCCGTCGCGGTACCACTGCAGCAGGTCGGTCGGCTGCTTCCCGAGCGCCACAGGCGGAAGGGCGCCCTGGTAGTCGTCGGCCACCGCGTACACGTAGGGAGCCCTCCCCAGGATCGAGAGGTCGCCGAAGGCGTAGAAGGCCTGCACGCCGGCGTCGTCCCGGGTCGCGGGCCCGGCGGCGCGGAAGGCGGGGCCGGCCCCGACCGACGCGGTCCGCAGGGCGGAGGCGCTCGGGGTCCGCGCCTGGGAGACGGCGAGCGACGGCGCGAGCACCAGGCCGAGGGCCAGGCACGGGGCCAGGAGATGGGCGTGGGTCGAGAAGGCGGTCTGCATGGTCTGGCGTCCCTCGTGGCGGCCGGGCCGTCGTGGGCCGGCTCACCCGGAACGCGCCATCGCGCGCCGGAGCGGCAACGGTGGACCGGCCGGGCGGCAAGAGCCGGGCTCGCGCCGGAAGGTCGCGCGCAGGGGGCCGGCAGCGGGTGCGCGGGCCCGACCTCGCCGCCCGCCCTCGGGGAGGATCCTGCTTCAGGCGGTCGCCGCGGCGGTCGATTCAACGGGGGGCTCCGAGTCCTCCGCCTCCCGGAGCGGCGAGGAGCCTCAGGAGGAAACGATGCGTAAGAACTCGTTCGTCGTTCGCAGCCATGAGGATGGCTGGATGGTCCAGCGCGAGGGCAAGAAGAGCCCCGAGAGCACCCATCGCAAGAAGGACGTGGCCGTGCGCCGCGGCCGGTCCCTCGCCAAGCGGGCCGGTGGTGTGCTGAAGATCAAGGGCCGCAACGGGAAGATCCAGGCCAAGCGCAGCTACGCGGCCTAGATCGCGCGGTTCGTCCGACCGGCCCGCCGGCGGACGATCGCTGGGGCCGGCGGTCCCCCGGAGACGGGGGTCCGCCGGCCTTCGTCGTCCGGGGGTGGATCAGTCACCCTCTCATCCGTGTCCACCGGCCTCGCAATCCTCCGGACCCTGGCCGCCCTGGCGGTGATCCCCGTCGGGCTCGCGGCCGGCCTGGGCGTCTGGCTCCTCACTTGGGACCGCCGCCGCGCCCTGAACCGGACCTTCGCGGTCTGGGGCGACTGGGGGACCCGCGCCGCGGGCATCGACCTCGACGTCCGGAACGCCGCCCATCTCGACGTGCGACCGGCGGTGTTCATCCTGAACCACCAGAGCGGCGTAGACCCGATCCTCGTCTGCGCGCTCCTGCGCCGCGACTTCACCGCCGTGGCCAAGGTGGAGATCCGCCGCAACCCGCTGCTCGGGCCCGCCTTCCGATTCGCAGGTGTGGCGTTCGTCGACCGCGCGGACCGTGCCCAGGCGCTGCGGGCCCTCGCGCCCGCGGTCGATCGGCTCGCCGAAGGGACGTCCCTGGCCATCGCGCCCGAGGGACGCCGCACCGCCGGGGCCGGCGTAGGGCCCTTCAAGAAGGGCGCCTTCCACATCGCCCTCGCCGCCGGCGTGCCCGTCGTCCCGATCGTGATCCACAACGCCCACGAGGTGCTGCCCCGCGGCGGCTGGCTCATGCGCCCGGCGCGGGTGCGCGTCGACGTGCTCGCGCCCGTGCCCACCACCGACTGGAAGCGGGAGCGGCTGGACGCGCACATCGCGTCGGTGCACCGCCTCTACCGCGAGCGTCTCGGGCCCGCGTGAGGGGCCCCGGCGGTCGGAACGCCGCGGGGAGCCCGAGCCTCAGGCCTCCGGCTCGTCCGGCTCCGCGCTGGGGCCGGGGCTCCGCCGGGCGGTCAGGGTCTCCACCCGCTCCCACAGGGCCCGTCGCTCCGACGCGCTCTCCCGGGTGCCCGGCAGCAGGTGGGTGCGTCGGGGGCGGCGGTCGAAGAAGAAGCGACCGGTGTGCGCTCGTCCCGCGGCCGAGGCCGCGAGCCACAGGACCGTGTCCGCCCCTTCGGCGGGGGTCCGCAGGATGGCCTGGGTGATGCGGCGGAAGGCGGGCAACGAGCGCTCGACGCCGGGCGTGTCGGCCCAGCCCGGGTGCATGCTGTTCACCACCACGCCTCGGTCCCGCAGGTGCTCGGCCCAGAGCTCGGCGAGCACCACCTGGGCCCGCTTGGTCTCGGCGTAGGCGAGGGTGCCGTCGTAGTCCCGCGCGGTCCAGTCCGGGTCTTCGAGCTGGAGCTTCCGGGTGTACATGCCGCCGGACGAGACCCAGATCACCCGGGCGTCGTCGGAGCGCTCGAGCGCCGGGCGCAGCAGCGCCGTGAGCAGGTGCGGCCCGGCCACGTGCAGGGCCCAGGTGAGCTCGAGCCCGTCCTCGGTCTCGACCCGCTCGTCCGGCAGCAGGCCGGCGTTGTGGACGAGGACGTCCAGCGGCGTCTCCGCCAGGCGCGCGCCCACCTCGCGCACGGAGCGCAGGCTGGAGAGATCGCAGACCTCGAGCGTCACCCGGCGGTTGCCGGTGCGCTCCCGGATCGCGTGGGCCGCCTCCTCCCCCCGCCCGGCGTTGCGACACAGCATCACGACCTCGGCGCCCAGGTCCGCCAGACCCAGGGCGGTCTCGAAGCCGATCCCCGAGTTCGCGCCGGTGACCACCATCCGCCGATTCGAGAGGTCCACCTGGAGGTCGGCGGGGTCGAAGGTCAGGGCGTGAATCCGGAAGCCCGTCTTGTCGAAGGAGAGCACGACGGTGGGGTCGACCAGCGCCGAGAACAGGCGGCCCAGACCCGCGGCGACGAGCCCCGCCCGGGGCTCCTCCTCGACCGGCTCGGCATCGGGATCGAGTGCCGCGAGGATGGCCTCCACGGGCGGGTGGTCGCCGGCCTCGCGGCTGGCGTAGCGGTAGGTGAGCTCGCCCCCCGCGCGCAGGACGAAGACGCCGCCGAGCTGCCACGGATCGCCCTGGACGCCTTCCTGGCGGAAACCCTTGCGGAGGGCCCGCGCGGCGTTCAGGCCCATCCGCGGGGAGAGCACCTCCACGCGACCGCGGCGCAGCCCGGCCGCCCGGTAGGCGCGCAGCTCCGGGTCCACCAGAATGGGGCCGTCGAGGGCGAAGTCCTCCCGGAAGGCCTGGGCGAAGTGGGCTGCACCGTTGCCGACGATGACCAGCTCGGCCCCGCGCTTGCGGATCTCGTCCTGGACGTCGCGCAACTGCGCGACCTGCTCGCGGCAGAACAGTCAGCCGAAGTGGCGGATGAAGACCAGGACGATGGGCCGATCCCGCCAGAGGACGCCGAGGTCCACCTCCGCGCCGCGGTCGTCCCGAAGCGCGATGCCGGAGAGCCGGGTCGAAACCTTCATGCCTCGATCCTAACCGACCCCGGCATCGCCGCTACACGCTCCTCCGCCCGGCTGTGGGTCTCCGCTACAGCTCGAACACGATGCTCGCGGTGGCCCGCTGCTTGAACAGGTCCTTGCGCGTCCCGATGGGTCGCTCGTACGCCATGTTGAAGGTGACCACGTCCGACAGCACCACGTGGAGGCCCACGCCGAGCGCCAGCACGTCGTTCCCGTCCACGTCCTGGGCGCCCAGATTGATCACGTCGAGGCCCTCGAAGGGATCGATCCCGAGCACCGCCTGGGCCGTCCGCAGGGGGATCTCCGGGCCGTTGTCGAGGTCGACGGGGCGCAGGCCGTTGCCCGACCCCACCCAGTGCTGCCCCGAGAGCTGGATGAAGGGGGCTACCCGCTCGTGGAGGTTCAGGTTCGCGTAGAGGTGGTAGAAGAGGTACGCGCTGTCCTGGCGCGAGTTCATCGGCACCGTCGCGCCGAAGTCGCCCAGCAGACGCACGGGGCCGATGCCCCAGGCGCTGGTCAGCGACGGCATCAGCAGGCCCGGACCGTGGCCTTGGAAGACGTCGCTGCTCCCGGTGGGCGCCTCGTAGCGCAGCACGCCCGAGAGGATGAACTGCGACTCGGGCTTCACCAGGAAGGCGTACTTCAGGCCGCCCGCCAGATTGAACCAGCCGCCGCGGTTGTCGACGATCGCCAGGTCGGGCTCGATCCAGACCCGGCCGTCCTTGGTGGCGATGAAGGCGAGCCGGTCGGTGAGGGCCAGTCGGGCCTGCACCGCGACCGCCTCGAGGTCGCCGCCAGCGAAGATCGAGCGGCGGGGGAACTCGTGCCAGATGAAGTGGGCGTGGAGCCCGCTGGTGATGAAGGGATCCTCGAAGAGGAAGGGCGAGAGGAAGGGCTGGTGGAAGCCCTGCCAACGCGCGTTCCGGTCGCAGCGCAACCAGGGCCGCCGTCCCGATCGTCCATCGTCGCATTGCCCGTTCTCTCCTCTCGA
>CAYTZH010000007.1:9751-31218 GCA_964442285.1 uncultured Spirochaetales bacterium
ACCAGGGCCGCCGTCCCGATCGTCCATCGTCGCATTGCCCGTTCTCTCCTCTCGAGATCCCGGCAGTGGCCGGGTGTGCAGGAGAGAGGCAAGTCCCGTGCCGGGGCGAAGCGGCCTCACATTCCCCAGGCGTCTCACCTCCGTGGCCAGGCGCCCCAGCACCCAGGCCAAGGGTGTCGGACAAGCCTCAGGTCGGGGTCGGCTGCCAGACGTCTTCCGGCCTGCGCAGCTCACCGGCAGGTCGGCGCGTCGCCCTCACGTCCGGCCGGTCGGGCGCCGAAACACACGGGCAGGACGGCGGAGGCGCAGCATGGGTCGGATCCGGACCGCGCGGGTCGCGTTCGCGGGGGTGCTGGCGACGGCCGTGGCCGCGGCCGGGGTCGCCCGGGCCGAGCTCTATCAGTGGGTGGACGAGAACGGCAAGCTCCACTTCTCGGACGTGCCGCCCGCGGGCCAGCGGGCCAGTGAGGTGCAGGAGCGCCGGGAGCAGGCGCCCCCGACCGCCGAGCGCGCCACCGACTACCGCGGTCGCTACACGGGGGAGTCTCCCTCCCGGATGGTGATCCTCGAGAAGGTGGCCTGGCGGATCACCTCTCCCGGTGAGGCGCCGCGGACGATCGGCAGCTGCGGCCGGCGCGACATCACCTCCCAGAGCGCCCGGGGCAAGGCGCGCAGCATCAGCTGGGAGAGCGGCTTCCACGGCCGGCTCGAGGAGCTCGGCTACGAGACGCCGCGCACCGCGCTCACCTTTGCCCGCGAGGGCGAGAAGGCCCCCGACGTGAGCGTCATGGGCGTGATCAACGACCTCCAGATCTCCGACTGCTACCGGGTGGAGCGGATGGAAGTGGCCTGGCGGGTCTTCGACAACCTGCGTCGGCGCGTGGTGCTCGAGGTCACCACCCGGGGCAGCGACGAGATCGGCCTCGGCCCCGCCCAGCGCAGCCTCCGCCACGGCATGCTCGAGGCGTTCGTCGGCGCCGCGGGCGCCCTTTTCCGCGAGAGCCGCTTCGGCGAGATCGTCGCGCCCGACCAGCCCGCGGCCGCGCGGGCGGCGGGCGGCGACCTGCCGCCCCTGCCCCTCTCGGTCCGCTACGCGGCGGGTCGCTCCACCTTCGCCGAGCGCGTGGCCTCCCTGAAGCGGGCGACGGTGACGGTGCGGACCGCCGGCGGTCACGGCAGCGGCTTCCTGATCTCCCGCGACGGACACGTCCTCACCAACGACCACGTGGTGGCCGGTCGCGACGAGGCCATCGTGGTGCTGGGCGAGCGCGAGCGCGAGGCGCGGGTGCTGCGGCGCGACAGCGTGCGCGACGTGGCCCTGCTGCAGCTCGATGGTCTGGTCTCGGCGCCGCCGCTGGCGCTGGCGCGCACCAACCCGGGCGTCGGCGAGAGCCTCTACGCCGTGGGGACGCCCCTGGACGAGCGCCTGAGCCACACCGTGACCCGGGGCATCCTCTCGGCCGAGCGGGAGATCGAGGGCCAGCGCTTCTACCAGACCGATGCCGCCGTCAACCCCGGCAACTCCGGCGGCCCGGTCTTCAACGAGCGCGGCGAGCTGGTGGCGATCGCGGTTGCCGGCCTGTTCACCCAGGCCGGCGGCAGCATGAGCATCAACCTGCTGATCCCGATCGCCGAGGCCTTCGACGCGCTCCACCTCGAGGCCGAAGCGCCGCCGGCCGGCCGCGCGCCCCGGGCTCAGTCGCCCAGGTAGCCCGGCTCCTGGGAGATCGAGGTGTGGGTCCTGCTCCGGACCCGCGCGAGGCGCTGGCGGTTGCGGTCCGCGGCCTCCGGGTCGGCGGGCTGCTGGGCGAACCCCGTGTACAGGACCTTGCGCGTGCGCTTCACCGGCGGCTGGCTCATGTGCTGGGTGCAGCTGAGGTGCACGGTCACGTCGCCGGTCCGGGTCGGCAGGTCCACGGGCTCGAGGTCGAGACCGGGCTGCAGGCACGGCGCCGGCCACACCAGCGCCCGGTGGCTGCCCGGCACGACGCGCAGCTGGCCGGAGTCGGCGTCGGCGCCGGTCACCGAGATGCCGACGGTGAGGGAGCAGCACTCGTAGGAGTGGCGGCCGAGGCTGCAGTCCTTGTGCCAGGGCACGTCCGAGATCCCCTTCACCACGCCGATGGGCTTCGTGAGCGCGCCCACGCGGGTGCCGCGCTGGTGTCGCGGTGCGTGGTCGAGGCCGGGGATGCGGCCGATCCGCAGGAAGCGCCCGTCCTCGACCAGGTCCGAGGCCGCGTCGGAGTAGCGGTCGAAGCCCTCCATGCGCACCAGGTGCTCCGCCCCGTCGACGGTCGTGGCGAACCAGGCCCGGGGGTCGCCCTTCTCGAAGTGGGGGGCGGCCTTGGGGTAGTCGGCCTCGACGGCGGCCATCTCGTCCGCGCTGAACACGCCGCGGATGTGCAGGTAGCCGGCGTCCTCCAGGAAGGCGCGCATCTCCTCGTCCGAGGCGTCCGGATCGAAGCTGCGCCGGGTGTCGCCCCGGAAGGTCACGTCGCCCGGGACGTGGATGCGGCGATCGTCGAGCGCCGCCCGCAGCACCAGCCACCAGTGGAGGAAGTCCGGCAGCCCGCCCTCGGGCATGTCGAGCAGGGCGTTGCTGAACAGGGCCATGGGCGTGCTCTGGTCGTGGACGAGGTCTCCCAGCTGTTCGGCGGAGAGCCGCACCCGCACCGCGCCCCGCCGACCGGATGCGACCTCGACGCGGTCGCCTCGCCAGGCGAGGGTCCAGGGCTCGCCGTCGGTCTCGATGCAGAAGTCCTTCAGCACCAGCCGGGGAGCGCCCGGCGCGATCCGGTCCCGGCGCGCGTCGAGCCGGTCGGGGAGCGTCTGGCCGAAGAACGTTCCCGGGTCCACCGGGGCCTGCTCGGTATCGACGCGGGTTCGCAGGTCGACCGACATGGCACTCCTCCCGTCCGCCCCCGGGCTCCCACCATACCACCGCGCGTCCGTCCCGGGCTCCCGCGGGGGGCTTCCGCCGCGGGCGGGCGCGGTATGTTCCGGCCCATGGGCATGACCACCGAGGGCACGATCCACACCATCTTCGAGGCCAAGCAGGTGACCGAGCGCTTCCGCAAGCGCGAGTTCGTCTTGGAGCTGCGGGACAATCCCCGCTATCCGCAGCTCGTCCTCTTCCAGCTCACCGGGGATCGCTGCGAGGCCCTCGACGCCTTCCAGGTGGGCGAGGCGGTGCGCGTGGAGTTCAGCCTGCGCGGGCGCGAGTGGACGAGCCCCCGCGGCGAGACCAAGTACTTCAACAGCCTCGACGTCTGGACCGTGGAGCCCGCCGGCGCCGGGGCCGGCGCCGCCGACGAAGAGCCGCCCTTCCCGCCCGGCCCGCCGCCTCCCGACGACGTCCCGTTCTAGGCGCGGCGCAGCTGCGCCTGGGCGCGCTCGAGGCTGCCGAAGCCCTCGGCGCTGAGCGTCGGCCCCTTGTCGCGCAGGGCGTCGAGCGGGTCGCGCAGGTCGTCCACGTAGCCCAGGGCGTAGGCGCCGCGGGCGTAGCCCATCACGCGCAGCAGGTCGTCGGGCAGGGTCCGGGCCAGGTCGAGGGGCACCGACAGGTACTGGTTCTCCTCCTGGCGCAGCCAGGAGAGGGCGTAGGTCAGGTTGATGCCCATGCGCACGGCGTCGCTGCGGTTGGCGCCGCCGCCGTGGTAGAGCGCGCCCGTGTAGAGCAGCACCGAGCCCGCCGCCATCTCGGCCGGCTCGGTGTCGGCCGGCGTGAAGCTTCGCTTGTCCTCGAGGCGATGGCTGCCGGGCACGACCCGGGTGGCGCCGTTCGCTTCGGTGAAGTCGGTCAGGGCCCAGAGCGTGTTGCACTGCACCTCGTAGCCCGTCGGGAACGGGAAGAAGTCGAAGGCCCACTGGTCGCGGTGGATGGCCTGGGCGTCCTCGCCCGGCCCGATGGCGATCACCTGGGTCAGGTGCAGGTGGAAGGTGGTGCCGTGGGCCAGCACGCGCTCCACCACCGGCAGTACGGCCGGGTGCATGACCAGCTCCCGGGCCGTGGGGGAGCGGGCGATGAGCCCGCCGGTGCGGCGGGTGTGGTGCCCGCTGAAGGCGTCGACGCCGGCCGGCGTCGCGTCCAGGTAGGGCTGCATCTCGCTGTGGAAGCGGTCGAGGACGTCGCGGTCGACGGCGCCGTCGACCACGGCGCAGCCGTCGCGGGCCAGGGCCTCGGCCACGCGCGCCGGGCCGTCGCTGGGGGTCAGGTGCTCGATGGGCATGGGGAACCTCCGGAGCGCGCTCGGACCCCGGAGAGCATACCCTAGGGCGCTGTCGGGAAGATGCCGGCCAGCTCGTCCTTCATCTGGCGCTCCATCAGCCGGCGGGCTTCTTCGCGAACCGACGCGCCCTCGTGGCAGACCCGGTAGACGCCCTCGGAGACGGGCATCTCCACGCCCTCCCGGGCGGCCAGGGCGTGCACCGCCGCCGCCGTGACGTAGCCCTCGGCGACCGCCTTCTGGGACGCCACCACCCGCTCCGGGCGCTCGCCCGCGGCCAGGCGCAGGCCGAGCTGGCGGTTGCGGGAGAGCTCGCCGTGGCAGGTGAGGGTGAGGTCGCCGACGCCCGCCAGGCCCAGGAAGGTGAGCGGGTTGGCGCCCATGGCGACGCCGAGCCGGGCGATCTCCGCCAGGCCCCGGGTCATCACGGCGGCCAGCGCCGACGCGCCCAGGCCCAGGCCGCTGGCGCAGCCGCAGGCCACGGCGATCACGTTCTTGAGGGCCCCGCCGAGCTCCACCCCCCGTACGTCGTCGCTGGCGTACACCCGCAGCCGGGGCGAGTGGAGCAGCGCCTGGGCGCGCCGGGCCACGCCGATGTCCTCGGCGGCCAGGGCCACGTCGGCGGGCAGACCCGAGGCGACGTCCTTGGCGAAGCTCGGTCCCGACAGGAAGGCGTGGCGGTCGCCGTGGTCGGGCATGGCCTCGAGCAGCACCTCGTTCATGAGGGCCAGCGAGTCGGTCTCGATGCCCTTGGCGGTGGACACCACCAGGGCGTCGGCGGGCACGTAGGGCCCCGCCGCGGCCGCCACCCGGCGCATGTACGCCGACGGCACCACCAGCAGCACCAGCTCGGCGCCTTCCAGGGCGTGGCCCACGTCGCCCGTCACCTCGAGGTCGGAGGGGACCGGGAAGCCGGGGAGGTAGGGGCCGTTCTCGCCCGTGCGGGCGATCTCCTCGGGCAGGCCCTCGTCGAAGGCCCACAGGCGCACGCGATGGCCGAGCCCGTGGCCGTAGAGGGCCAGGGCGGTTCCGAAGGCACCGGCGCCGACGACGCTCAGCTGGGCCACGGGTCCTCTCTGGCAGGGAGCGGGATCTGCTCGTCGCGGAGAGCGGCATGCTACATCGTCTGGCGCATGTCCCACGACCCCTCCCCGGATCCGGCGATCCGGCAGCTCGAGCGCTTCTTCCGCGAGCATCCGGCCTGGGTGCAGGCGGGTCGGCGCATCGCCGACGGCGCCTCGAGCCGGGTCTTCTTCCGCCACCGTCCGGGGGAGCCCTGGCGCCTGGTGCGGCGCGAGGCGCGCAACGTCCTCGAGCCCGGCTCGGCCGCCGATCCGGACTTCGCCTTCTGCTTCACGCGCCCGGCCATCGAGCGGCTGTGTGCCCTCGAGGGTCGCATGGGCGCCTTCGCCGTGACCCTGTTCGAGCTGATCGTGGAGCCCGACGCCGAGATCGCCGTCGGCTTCCGGATCGTGGCGCCCTTCACCCGGCTCGCGCGCCGCGGCTACCTGCGCCTCGTGATCGAGGCCGGTCCGGAGGTGCTGGCCTTCGGCCGCGCCCACGGTGTGCGCAACCTCTCCCAGCTCCGGCGGCTGGTGCGGGAGCTGCGCCAGCAGGGGCCGGCCCCCTGGGAGGCCGACGCCGATTGAGGCGCGCCGCGCCCGAGGCTCAGCGCACCAGCAGCGGCGCCGCCACCGCGTAGGTCACCAGCGTGACGATCCCGATGCCCAGCAGGTTGAGCCAGATCCCGGCGCGGCTCATCTCGGGAATCGTGACCCGGCCCGAGCCGAAGACGACCGCGTTGGGCGGCGTCGCCACGGGAAGCATGAAGGCGCAGCTCGCCGCCAGCGCGGCGGGCACCAGCAGGAGCAGCGGGTCCAGGCCCAGCCCCGGGGCCACCGCCGCCAGGATCGGGATGAGGGTCGCGGTGGTGGCCGTGTTGCTGGTGAGCTCGGTGAGGAAGAGGATCGCCGCCACCACGCCCGCCACCACCAGCACCGAGGGCAGCCCGGCGAGCGCCGTCGCCTGGCCGCCGATCAGCTCGCCGATGCCGTTGTCGCGGATGGCGCCGGCCAGGCTCAGACCGCCCCCGAACAGCAGCAGCACGCCCCAGGGCAGGCGCAGGGTCGTCTCCCAGCGCAGGGCGAACACGCGACGGCGTCGGTCGACCGGCGCCAGGAAGAGCAGCAGGGCGGCGAGCATGGCGATGCCCGGATCGGTGAGGCCCGCGAGCGGCCGCACGCCGGCCACCTCCAGGGCGGAGAGCCACGGGCGGGCCAGCCAGAGCCCGGCCGCCAGCAGGAAGACCGCGAGGGTGATGCGCTCGCCGCGGGACATGGGTCCCAGGGCGGCCAGGGACGCCCGGGCGAAGCGGCCTCCCCCTTCGATGGGGTCGTCGGCGACCGGGTAGAGCACCCGGGTGAGGAGCCACCAGGCCAGGGGCAGGAAGAGGGCGACCAGCGAGAGGCCCACGCCCATCCAGCGCACGAAGGAGATCTCGCGCCCCAGGTGGTCCTGTACGAAGGAGAGCAGGAAGAGGTTCGGCGGTGTCCCGATGGGGGTGGCGATCCCGCCGATCGACGCCCCGTAGGCCACGCCCAGCAGGAGGCAGAGAGCGAAGTTGCGCGCAGCCGGCGTCGGGGGGTCGGCCCCTGCGCCGCTCTGGCTGGGATCGCGGCCGCTCGCGCCGCCCCGCTCGGCCAGCTCGATCACGCTCACGGCCACCGGCAGCATCATCACGGCCGTCGCCGAGTTGGAGACCCACATGCTGAGGCCCGCCGTCACCGCCATGAAGCCCCCCACCAGGCGCGCCGGCCGCTCGCCCACGAGGTTCAGGGCGAGCAGGGCGAGGCGTCGGTGCAGGCCCCAGCGCTCCATGGCGAGGGCGAGGAGGAATCCGCCCAGGAACAGGAAGATCAGGGGATGCGCATAGGGGGCGGCCGCCTCGTGCATGGTCCGCGCGCCCAGCAGCGGCAGCAGCACCAGGGGTAGCAGGGCGGTAGCGTAGACCTCGATGGCCTCGCTGATCCACCAGATGGCCATCCACACGGCCACGGCGGCGGTGGCGCGGCCTGCGGGATCCAGGCCCGGCGCATCGGGACCCGCGGCGTCCGGCAGCAGCGCTGCCAGCGCGGCGCCCGCCAGGGGGCCGGCCACGAGCCCGACGCGGCCCACCCGGCGTCGGGCGCCCGTGTCCGCTGTGCTGGTCCGGTCGTCGCTCACGTCGCGCGCAGCCCGTCGCCCACGTCGCGCGCAAGCCTAGCAAGCAGTGGGTTCGGGCTGCTGCGGAAGCTCAGCGCGTGGGCGGCGGGGATCAGCGCGCGCGTGCGGCCCGCATCAGGGTGTCGGCCCAGGCGTGCACGTCGTGCTCGGACTCCCGGGTCCGCAGGGCCTGCATCCGCGTGGCCCGCTCGTCGCGGCTCATGGTGAGGGCGCGGTGCAGCGCCTCGGCGGTGCCGTCGAGATCCCAGGGGTTCACCAGGAGGGCCTCGGGCATGGTCTCCGCCGCCCCCGCCAGCCGCGAGAGCACGAGCGCGCCGGGCTCCGCCACCTGACAGGCCACGAACTCCTTGGCCACCAGGTTCATCCCGTCCCGTAGCGGTGTCACCAGGGCGACCCGGGCGTCCCGGTACAGGCTCGCCAGCTCGTCGTGGTGGAGGTGGTGGCAGAGGTAGCGGATGGGCGACCAGCAGTCGCTGGCGAAGCGGCCGTTCACCCGCCCCACCAGCTCGTCGATCTCGGACTTCAGGCGCTGGTACTCGGGGCGCTCCGAGCGGCTGGGCACGGCCACCTGCACCAGGGTGACCCGCTCCTGGTGCTCGGGATGGCGCTCGAGCAGCCGCTCCATCACCCGGATGCGCTGGGGGATGCCCTTGGTGTAGTCGAGGCGGTCGGCGCCCAGGATCAGCCCGTCGCGGCGGGGCGACGCCAGCGGCGCGGCGGCCAGGGCCTTGGCCTCGAAGGCCGCGAAGTCCACGCCGATGGGGAACGCGCCCACACGGATCGTGCGTCCCTCGAACCGGACGTGGCCGCGGCATCGATCCACCTCCGCGTCCAGGCAACGCTCGACGCAGTCCAGGAAGTTGGTCACGTAGCTCGCGGTGTGGAAGCCGATGAGGCGACTCCCGAGCATTCCGCGCAGGATCTCCTCGTGGTTCGGCGCCAGGGTGAAGAGGTCGTAGGCGGGGAAGGGGACGTGGAGGAAGAAGAGCACCGCCGCTTCCGGCGCCACCCTCCGCACCCGATCCGGTGCGAGCATCAGGTGCAGGTCGTGGATCCACACCAGGCCGCCCGGTGCGGACCTCCGGGCGCAGGTCCCGGCGAAGCGCGCGTTGACCTCGCGGTAGGCCTCCCAGTCGACCGGATCGAAGTGCGCCCGCTCGGGCAGGGAGTGGAAGAGCGGCCACAGGGCGCCGTCGGTGGCGTGGTGGAAGCGGCGCTCGGCATCGGCGTCGAGCGCGATGGGGACCGCCTCGAAGGCCGCCCCCGCGTCCCGGGCCACGGGGCGCTCGCCGGTCAGGCCGATCCAGCTCCCGCCGCGCTTCCAGAGCACGGCCTCGAGGGCGGCCGAGAGCCCGCCGGGCGCCGGCTGCGCTCCGCCGCATCGCCTCGGATCGGATTCCCCCGCTGCGCGGCTCGGCACGCGATGGCTGGCGACGACGAGCGCCGGGTTCTGCGGCGTCGAGTCGGACAAGGTCCCCACCTCGGCGAGAAGCTACCCTCATCCGGCCCCGGCCACTGTCATCCCGCCGACCGAGCGAAGGGCAGCAGGACGCGAGAATATAGGGGCAGAGGGAAACGGGATTCTCGACCGGGCCGCGTGGCCCGGAGGGATCCCGTGTGCGCAAGAGGGAGTTCCCATGACCGCGCGCCGCACCGCCGGCCCGAAGTTCGTCTACCTGTTCAGCGAGCTCGACGAGGCCCAGGCCTCGGTCGGGGGCGAGTGGGACGCCGTGAGGGGGCTGCTCGGCGGCAAGGGCGCAAACCTGGGCGAGATGACCCGCCTCGGGGCGCCCGTCCCGGCCGGCTTCACCGTCACCACCGAGGCGTGCAACGCCTTCCTCGCCGCGGGCGAGGACTTCCCGCCGGGCCTCTGGGAGCAGGAGCTCGCCTGCCTCGAGGCCATCGAGAAGGCCACCGGAAAGCGCTTCGGAGATCCCGAGAACCCGCTGCTGCTCTCGTGTCGCTCCGGCGCGAAGTTCTCGATGCCCGGCATGATGGACACCGTCCTCAACATCGGCCTGAACGACCAGGTCGTGGAGGGCATGCTCGGGCGCGGCCGCGACCCGCGCTTCGTCTTCGACCTCTACCGGCGCCTGGTGCAGATGTTCGGCGCCGTGGTGCTCGGGCTGCCCGACGACCCCTTCGAGCACGTCATCGCCGAGAAGCGCAGAGAGGTGGGCGCGGCCAGCGACGTGGAGCTCTCGGGGGACGACTGGCGGGCGGTCACCGAGCGCTTCCGCAAGATCGTCGCGAACTACACCGGCGACAGCTTCCCCGAGGACCCCCACACCCAGCTCAGCATGGCGACCGCCGCGGTCTTCAAGTCCTGGAACGGGCGCCGCGCGGTGGACTACCGCAACGCTGCGAAGATCCCCCACGACCTCGGCACGGCCGTGAACGTCCAGGCCATGGTGTTCGGCAACTACGACGCTTCGTCGGCGACCGGCGTGGCCATGTCGCGCAATCCGTCCACCGGCGAGCCGGGGCTCGAGGGCGACTACCTGCGCAACGCCCAGGGCGAGGACGTGGTCGCCGGGATCCGCGACACCCAGCCCCTGACCGCGCTCCAGGAGGAGATGCCCGAGCAGTACGCCCGGCTCGACGAGATCTCGAGCAAGCTCGAGTCCCACTACCGCAACATGCAGGACATGGAGTTCACGATCGAGCGCGGTCGGCTCTTCCTGCTCCAGACCCGCGACGGCAAGCGCACCGCCCAGGCCGAGGTGCGGATCGCGGTGGAGATGGTCGAGGAGGGCCTGATCAGCCGCGAGGAGGCGGTGAACCGGGTGAGTCCGGGTCAGGTCGACTTCTTCCTGCACCCGCAGCTCGATCCGGAGGCCCGCAAGCAGAGCAAGCCGGTGGCCCACGGGCTCAACGTGTCGCCGGGGGCCGCCGTGGGCCAGATCGCCCTCGACGCCGACACCGCGGAGCGCTGGGCCGCCGACGGCCGCAAGGTGATCATGGTGCGGCCCGAGACCAAGCCCGACGACGTCCACGGCATGCTCGCGGCGGAGGGCATCCTCACCGAGCGCGGGGGACGCACGAGCCACGCGGCGCTGGTGGCCCGTCAGTTCGGCAAGCCCGCCGTCGTCGGCGTGTCCGAGCTCTCGATCGACTTCGACGAGCGGGAGCTGCGCATCGGGGAGGAGGAGGCCCTGAAGGAGGGCGACTGGCTCTCCATCGACGGCACCAACGGCAGCGTCCACCTGGGCAAGCTCGGCACCGTGGTCCCCGACCTCAGCAATCCCTACCTGATCAAGCTGCTCGGCTGGGCGGACGAATTCCGGCGGCTCGCCGTCCGGGCCAACGCCGACTACGAGCGCGACGCCGAACGCGCGCTGCTCTACGGTGCCGAGGGCATCGGGCTCTGCCGCACCGAGCACATGTTCTTCGAGTCGGATCGGCTCGAGATCGTCCAGCGCATGATCCTCGCCAGCTCCGCCAGCGAGCGGAGCGAGGCCATCCAGGAGCTGCTGCCGCTGCAGCGGAGCGACTTCGCGGGCCTGTTCCGGGCGATGGACGCCCGGCCCGTCATCATCCGCCTGCTGGATCCGCCGCTCCACGAGTTCCTGCCCGCCTACGACGAGCTGATCCAGGATCTCGCCGACCTGAAGATGCGCCTGCAGCACCTGCACACCATGAGCGAGATGGACCAGGCCCTCACCGCGATCCGCACCAAGCAGGACTTCCTCTCGCGGGTGAGCGCGCTTCGCGAGGCCAACCCGATGCTCGGGACCCGGGGAGTGCGCCTGGGCATCCTGATCCCCGAGCTCACCCGCATGCAGGTGCGCGCCGTGCTGGAGGCCGCCTGTCAGTGCACCCGCGACGGCATCGAGGTGCAGCCCGAGATCATGATCCCGCTCACGAGCCACGTGAAGGAGCTCGAGGTGCAGCGCGAGGCGCTCGAGGCCGAGGCCCGCACCGTCCTCGAGGAGCAGCGCATGGAGATCGAGGTGAAGTTCGGGACCATGATCGAGGTGCCGCGGGCGGCGCTCACGGCCGACCAGCTCGCCGAGCAGGCCGAGTTCTTCTCCTTCGGGACGAACGACCTCACCCAGACCACCTTCGCCATCTCCCGGGACGATGCGGAGCAGGGCTTCCTGCACCGCTACGTGAAGCAGGGCCTGCTCCCCGCCAACCCCTTCGCCACCATCGACCCCGACGGGGTGGGCAAGCTGATCGAGATGGCGATCGCCCTCGGCCGGAGGACCCGGCCGGACCTCGAGGTGGGGATCTGCGGCGAGCACGGCGGCGACCCGGAGAGCATCGCCCTGTGTCACCGGCTCGGGCTCGACTACGTCTCCTGCTCGCCCTTCCGGGTGCCGATCGCCCGCCTGGCGGCGGCCCACGCCGCCCTGGCGAAGGAGGAGGGCTAGGCCGGACCCGCCGGGCTCCGGCTTTGCCGGGGCGCCGCCGGGGGGTACTCTTCTCCCGGATCGGAGAACCCCCTGCGCGACGTCTGGCACCTTCGCACCGTGGACTGGCTCCAGCAGCTCTCCGACGAGGAGCGCGCGGGGCTCTTCGGCCATTCTGCGAGCCGCGACCACGCCCGCGGTGCGACGATCTTCACCCCCTCGAGCGAGCCCCACTCCGTCTACCTGCTGGAGAAGGGCCTCGTCCGCATCTACCGACTCTCCGGGGACGGCGAGGAGACCACCTTCGGCTACGTGGCGCCGGGGGAGGTGTTCGGCGAGCTGGCCGCGTTCGGGGACTTCGCGCGCGAGAGCTTCGCGGTCGCCGTCCGCGCCTCCCGGGTGTGGCGGATTCCGCTCGGCCGCTTCCAGAACCTGATGGAGCGGCGCCCCGGGGTTGTGCTGCGTCTGACCCGCCAGATCGGCCAGCGCATGAAGCGGATCGAGAGCCGGGTGGAGAACCTGGTGTTCCGAGACGTGCGCACCCGCCTCGCCCACATCCTCGTCGAGCTGGTCGAGGACTTCGGCCGCGAGCGCGGGGACGAGCGGGTGCTCGACCTCGACCTCACCCAGTCGGAGCTGGCGACCCTGGTGGGATCCACCCGCCAGACGGTGAACGTCAGCCTGGGGGAGCTCGAGGACCAGGGCCTGATCCGGCGCGAGGGCCGCCGCCTGGTCGTGGTCAAGCCGAGCGAGCTCCAGCAGGCGGCCCGCGCGCGCCTCTAGGCGCCGGCGAGCGGCTCCGGCACCTCGGGTGCCGGCGAGGCCACGGCGGCCGCGATCCGCGCTCCGTCGACGCGCCACCAGCCCGCGAGCACGGTCTCCGGGACGCGCACCCGGAGCGGTCTCCAGCCCGCGCCGCCCTCCGCGAGCGAGGTCACCTCGGCGCAGCGGGTGTCCACCCGCCAGCCCGTCCCCAGGAGCTTCACGGCGCTCTCCTTGGCCGCCCAGATGGCGTTCGCCAGGACGTCGCGCGCGGCTCCGGCGGCAGCCCAGCGCTCGCGCTCGGCCCGGGTGAAGTAGTCGGCCACGAAGCGCTCGCTCCGGGGCTCCACCCGCTCCAGGTCGCAGCCCACCCGAACGCCCGGCTCTGCCACGACGCACAGCGCCCAGCCGTCGCGATGGCTGAGGGAGAGGGCGCAGGGCTCCTGCCCGCGTACATCGCGAACGTGGGGCGCCCCGTCCGCGTCGGGCAGGATGGAGAGCTCGTCGACGGGGCAGGCGGCCCGCCAGGCGCCCGGACAGGCGCGCAGGGCGGCGCGGGCCGTCCAGCGCCCCAGCCGCCAGTCGCGGCGGCGGCGCGGGAAGCGCAGGGCCTCCAGGCGGGCGCGCTCGGGCGCGGCCAGCCAGTCGTCGTCGTCCGGGAGCGCCGCCTCCGACAGGACCAGCCAGCCGACCCGGCTCACGCGCCGTCGTCCGGGCGCTCGTGCCGGGCGAGCTCCCGCGCCATGCCGCGCTCCACCGCCTCGATCAGGTAGGGGCGCAGCCGCGCGGGCGGCAGGATCTCGTGGAGGGAGCCCACCTTCTGGGCGCGTTCGACGCTGTGCACGGTCTCGAACTCGCGGGCCACCTCGCCGAGCTTCTCGGAGCGGACCTCGGCGGCCAGCTCCTGCCAACGGGCCCGCAGCAGGCCCCGTTCGGACTCGGGGGCTGCGGCGATCCGGGCGTCCAGCTCCGCGATCCGGGCGTCGCCGCGGGTGCGGCGGTCCACCTCCCGGGAGAAGACGACGGCCGCCGCCGGGGCGCCGCCGATGACGGATGCGTAGCTGCCTTCGAGCGCGGCGACTTCGAGGTTGTCGTGGAGGGTGCGCGAGAAGACCACGTAGGCGCCACCGTGGTAGCGGGAGATCACGCAGAACACGATCGGGCCGCGGAAGTTCACCACCGCGCGGCCGATCTCCGCGCCGTACTCGAGCTGGAGACGGCGCATGGACTCGGGCGAGCCGTCGAAGCCCGAGAGGTTGGCCAGCACCACCACGGGCCGACTTCCGCTGCTGGCGTTGATGGCGCGCGCCACCTTCTTGGAGGAGAGCGGGAACAGGGTGCCGGCGGTCCAGGCCTCCGGGCCGTCGGTGGGCACGGGGCCCATGCGGGGAATCGGACGCGAGTCGAATCCGAGCAGGCAGATCGGGTTGCCGCCGAGATGGGCGTCCCAGACCACGGCGATCTCCGCCTCGCCCATGTCGCGCCAGCGCTCGAGGGGCGGGTGGTCCGCGTCGATCACCGCGCCCATCACGCTGCGGATGTCGAAGGGGCGCCGCCGACCGGGATTGGTCTGGTCGTCGAAGATCTCCCCCACCGTGGCGAAGCTGGCGTCGCCGCTCGCCGAGTGGGCCGACGCGCGCACGTCGCGGTCGCGCGGATCCCGGGTGGCGCCCGGCCGCGGGAAACGCTCGCCGGGCGCCACGTAGCTGTGCTCGTAGTAGCGGAGCAGGAGCTGGCAGGCCTCCTCCAGATCTGTGGCCCAGTACTGCGCCTGCCCGTTGACGCCCATGACGCGGTCGTAGCCGCCGATCCCCCGGTTGTCCTCTGCCGAGACCCCGCCCGAGTAGTCGAGGGCCTGCTTCCCGGTCAGCACCATGGACGATTCGTCGGTCATGATCAGCACGCCGCGGGTGTGCATGAGCATGGTGGCCTCGGCGTTCCAGTAGGACTGTCCGCCGACGTTGACGCCGGCCACCACCACGTTGATCTCGCCGCCGGCCTGGGTGAACTCGATCATCCGGCGCAGGGCGGCCGCGGTCCAGTCGAGGTTCTCGGTGCCGCTGTCCATGGCGATCTTGGCGCCGGCGGAGAGGGCGAACCACTCGAGGGGGACGCCGAGCGAGTCGGCCAGGTCGATCGCCCCGATGATCCGGCGGCACTCGGGCTCGGCGAAGGATCCCATCTCGCGGCTCGGGTCGCTCACCAGCACCACGCGCCGCATGCCCTCGGGATGCCGTTCGGTCCGGTTCGAGACCACGCCCACCACGAGGTTGGCGCGGTTCTCCCCCGCCGGACGCTCCACCGGGACCAGGCGGTTCCCCTCGTCGAGGTCGTACTCGGAGAACGAGCCGGGCGGGAATCCGGTGTGCGCCCCGGTCGACGGAGCGAGGGTCTGCAGCAGCTCGTAGGGGTAGAGCAGCCCCCGCTGCCGCGTGCGCAGCACCTTCTGGTCGTAGGGCGAGAGCGGCTTGATGGGATCGGCCGCGGGATCGGAGATGGTGATCGAGACGCCCCGCCCGCCCGCGGCCCGGATCTGGAGGATGCGCAGCCGCGGCCGTCCGGCGGCGGGGTCGGGCATCTGCGCGATCAAGACCACCTTCTCGATCCCGAGGTCGGCCGTCGCCGGGGCGAGGCGGCGCGCCATGCGCTCGAGCTCGGCGGGCGTGAGGTCGAGGGGCGGCCAGAGGTACAGCAGCACCCGATTCCAGTGGAGCCGGGTGCGCGCGCTGCGGCGGGATTGGAAGCCGCGGATCGCCGCGACCGTCTCGAGCAGCATCATCTCGAGCCGGGGCAGGCGCTCGACGCGCCCCTCGGCGTCGCGCACGGCCTCGAGGTCGCGGACCTCGGCGAAGGCGAACAGCCGCTCGTCCTTCGGGTTCGAGCGGGCGCGCCCGTGGAAGAGGTAGACGTCCTCCACCGAGGGCAGCCGCTCGATCTCGAAGTGGGCCGTGCGCCAGAGCTGGAGTCGCTTGGCCATCATCGGGTGGATGCCCCGGTAGACGCGCTCCTCCTGCAGGACGTCGTCCTCGTCGGGACGCAGGGTGAAGTGCTGCATCGAGCTCATGCCCTGGCCGTAGCCCGGCGCGGCGACGGCCACGACCACCCGGCGCAGCTGGCGCCCGTAGGCGACGCCCGTGATGGCCGCGCGGACGGCCTCGACCACCGCATCCGGGTCTCGGTGGGGACCGGTCTGCCAGAGGTAGAGGTCGATCATGACGTCGACGTCCGCGGGCGTCGATGCCACGCGTGAGCGCAGGGCCGCGAGCACCGCGTCGAGCTCCTCCCAGCGCGCGCAGGTCGAGATGGCCCGGATCCGGTCGCCCTCGTGCCGGTAGGTGAGCTCTGCGGCGGCGTAGCCGCTCTCGATGCCCGTGTGGAGGGTGTCGGGGATGCGGAGCCGGTAGTAGCGACGCGTCAGGGCCTCGAGCATGGCCCGGCGCAGGTCCGGGCTGGCCTGCTCGAAGCGGGCGGTCAGCAGGTTCACCAGCGGCTCCCGGCAGCTCACCACGGCGTCCAGGTGGGACTCGCGCGCCTCCCCTTCGTCGAGGGCGACGAGGTGACGCTCCACCTCGGCGTAGGCCTGGGCGCGCGCGGTCTCGAACAGCGGGCGGTCGACGCTGCGATAGCGGATCTCGCGGGCCAGGTCGCTCACCGCCGGATGCCGGCCCCGGCTGGCGTCCACGATCCGGTCGAGGCGCCGGCGGTGCTCGTCTCCCGCGTGCACGCTCAGGGCCCGGGGGTCCTCGAGCCGCCGCTCGAGGAGGCGCAGCACCACGGCCGCCTGGTTGTCGAGCCGCGCGTGCGCCCGGCAGATCCAGAGCAGGGCCTCCTCTAGCGCCGGACCGGCCTCGAGGCTGGCGACGCCGTAGTGGGCGAGGGCGCGGAGCAGCTTGTCCAGGAAGCGCTGCGGAAGGCCCGCGCCGCCCGCGTCCAGCGCGCGCAGGAACACGTAGAGGTACTCTTCGCTGCTGGCGCCGCCGAGCTGTTCCTCCGGTCCGCGTCCCCGGAACAGGGCGCACACGTCCGTGAAGGCCTCGAGCACGGCGTCCTCGGCGGCGGCGAGCGCGGGGTCGTCGCCCGGCAGCTCGGCGCACGCAGCGCGCCACGCCGAGAGCAGCCGCGCCGAGGCGTCGGGGTCGACGTCGAAGCCGAGCATGAGCTGCTTCAGCTCGGCCAGCGCGTCCAGGGCGCGCGCGCGCGCGTCGTGCGCCACCGCGGCGTCGTCCGCCGAGGCGCCGAAGTCGATCCGCGGGGCGGTGGCCGCCCCGTCCTCCTTCTCCAGGGTCTCGAGCACCAACAGGGGCGCACCGACGTCCACCTGCTCGTGGGTCGAGACGCGGATCTCCCGGACGCGGCCGGCGCACGGCGCGCAGACCCGCAGCTCCGTCTTCATGGCCTCGAGCACCGCCACCAGCTCACCGGCGTCCACCTCGTCGCCGGGCTTCACCGCCAGGGAGAGCACCACCGCGGGCGCGGGCGCCCGCACGATGCCGGCGTCGTCGCGCGACAGGCGGTGCGGGATGCCGTCGATCTCCACCACCTGCTCGAGCCCCTCGGCGAAGGTGACCGCGCGGCAGCTCGTCCCGTCGAGGTCCAGGCGGTACTCGAAGGGAGCGAGCGGCTCGAGACGGGCGCGCAGCTCGTGGCCCTCGACGCGCAGGCGATAGGTGCGCGGGGCCAGCCGGAAGACCCGCAGCCGGTACGTCTCGCCCCGGGTACGCAGCTCCACGTCGCGGCCCACCGCGTCCTCCACCCGCGGGCGGCCGCGGGCGGCCGCGGCGGCGAACTGGTCGCGCTCGCGGGCGAACTCGGACTCCCAGGCCTCGATGGCGGCCACCACGGCGGCCTCCCGGCCCCGGGGCTCGGGGAGGTGGGCGTTCTGGGCGGTCAGGTCGTCGAGCCAGGCGTTGTCGATCTCGCCCCGCCGGACCTCCGGCCTCCGCAGCAGCCCGAGCAGGAAGCCGCGGTTGTCGGCCCCGCCGCGCACCGCCAGGCGCATCTCGCCCAGCGCCCGCTCCAGGCGCGCCAGGGCCTCGGCCCGGTCCCGGCCGCTGGCGATGACCTTGGCGATCATCGAGTCGAACTCGGGTGCGATCCGGTCGCCTTCCGCCACGCCGCTGTCGACCCGGACGCCCCGGCCGCCCGGCGCGCGGAAGAGCGCCACCCGGCCGGGGGCGGGCGCGAACTGCCGCTCCGGATCCTCTGCGTTGACCCGCACCTCCACCGCGTGGCCGCGCAGCGGCGGGGGCTCGTCCGGGAGCCGGCCGCCCTGGGCCACGTGGAGCTGGAGCTTCACCAGGTCGACACCGCTCACCTCTTCGGTGACCGGGTGCTCCACCTGCAGGCGCGCGTTCACCTCCATGAAGGAGAAGCGGCGGTCCTCGGGGTCGTAGAGGAACTCGACGGTGCCGGCGTTCCGGTAGCCGGCCGCCTCGGCGAGTCGGACGGCCGCCTCGCAGAGCGACCGCTGCTGCTCCGCGTCGAGCACCGGCGAGGGCGTCTCTTCCAGCACCTTCTGGTTGCGGCGCTGGATGCTGCAGTCGCGCACGCCCAGGGCCCAGGTGGTGCCCTGGCCGTCGGCGATGATCTGCACCTCCACGTGATGGGCGCGCTCGAGGAGCGTCTCGAGGAAGACGGTGCCGTCGCCGAAGGCCTTCAGGGCCTCCGAGCGGGCGCTCTCGAACGCGGGAGCGAGGCCCTCGGCGCTGCGGACGCGCCGGATGCCGCGCCCTCCACCGCCGGCGGTGGCCTTGACCATCAGCGGGTAGCCGAGCTGCTCGGCACAGGCGCGCGCGGCCTCCAGGTCGTCCACCGGTCCGCCGCTCCAGGGCGCGACCGGGACGCCCACCTTCTCCGCCAGCTGCTTGGAGCCGATCTTGTCGCCCAGGCTGCGCATGACCTCCGGTGGCGGTCCGACGAAGACCACGCCCAGGCGCCCGCACAGCTCGGCAAACGCCTCGTGCTCGGCCACGAAGCCCCAGCCCACCCAGGCGGCCTCGGCTTCCGTCTCGCGCAGGGCGCGCTCGAGGGCGCCGTAGTCGAGGTAGCGGCTCTTGCGCTGACCGTCCCGCGGGTCGGTGAAGAGGGCCGACCCGAGGCTGTAGGTCTCGTCGGCCTCGCGGGCGAAGAGCGAGCCCGCGTCCTCGTCGGTGGTGAGGGCGATGGCGCACAGGCCCTGGGAGGTCTCGGCTTCGAGCTCGTGCACGGCGCGGATCAGCCGCACGGCGGTCTCGCCGCGGTTCACCACCGCCACGCGCCGGAAGGGTCGGCTCACGTGCCCATGGCCCGACGGATCGGCGCCGCGTCGGCCTCCGCCAGCGGGTCGGGGAGCAGCGCGGTGGCGTAGCCCTCGAGCTGCAGCCGAACCCGCCCCGACGCGTCGAGCACCGCGACGTCGCTCGCGCCGTCGGCTCGCGGCGACACCACGGCGAAGCGCGCCCCGTCGGCGCCGGCGTCGGGCGCGATGCGGACCCGCACGATGTGCTGGGGCAGGCCCATGCGGCCGCGGGTGCCGATCTCCCAGATGCCCGCGGCCTGGAAGCAGAGCTCCACCAGGCGCGGCGCCGCCACGAGCCCGGCATCCCCCGCCGCGCACAGGGCCGGGAGCCCTTCCGCAAGCCGGCCCACGGCCCCGTCGCCCTCGCGCCAGGCGGCGTCGAGCACCTGGAACGCAGGGCCGTGGAAGTACACCCGGTAGACGTCGGCGGCGCTGGCCGCCGTGTCGGGCGGCGCGCCCGGCACCGGCGCCTCGGGCGGACTCCAGGCCGCGTGCCCGAAGCAGAGCCGGGCGGCGAAGTGGGTGGTCACCTGCTCTTCGTCTCGCCCGGCCAGCCGGCGCCGGCCGACGAGGCTGCAGTGGGCCACGATGCGATCCGCCGCGCGCTCCAGCCGGGCCGCCAGCTCGAGCGCTCGCGGCTCGTCCCGGTAGAACTTGAACGGCGCCAGGAAGCGGACGTCCTCGATGGCCTCGAGGGTCCGGCCTCCGACCCAGTCGGCGGTCAGCTCCGCGAAGGCCTCGAGGCCCATCACGCCCGGGAGCACCGGCGTGCCCTCGATGCGGTGGTGGTCGAGGAAGGGCTCGGCCGACGGGTCGAGCTCGACCCGGGCGCGGAGCCCGCCCTGGGGCCCCGCGGCGTCGATCGTCCGCACGAGCGGTCCGCGGACCGCGCCGCCCTCGGCGAGCCCGCCGCGGGGGTGGCGCTCGGCCTCCATCACCCCCAGGCGGCCCGCCACGAGCACCTCGCCGCAGCCGCCCCCCGCGGTGAGCTCGCGGCGCACGATGGGGATGCCCGCCACCGCCGGCAGCATGTCGATGCCCGCCCGGGCCATCACCTCGGGGATCGAGCCGCGGGTCGCCATGCCGAGGTCGCCCCAGGCGGTCCAGTCGATGGCGATGCCCCGGGTCTGCGGGAGCCATCGGCGCAGGCTCGACACCGACTTGCAGAGCAGGTCGTTGGCGGCGCTGTAGTCGGCCTGGCCCGCGTTGCCGAAGCGGCCCGCGATGGAGCTGAAGCCCACCACCGCCCGCGGCGGCGTCGAGACCAGCGCGCCGAGCAGGTTGAACCAGCCGTCGCTCTTCACGTCGAAGACCAGGTCGAACTCCTCGGGCGACTTGTCGGGGAGGGCGCGGCTGCGCTCGAGCCCAGCGGCGTGGAGCACCACGTCCACCGCACCGTCCTCGGCGCGGATCGCCTCGACGACCCGGCGGACGCCATCGCCGTCCTTGAGGTCGACCGCGTGCCAGCGGGCCCGGCCGCCGGCGGCGCGCACGGACCGCATCGCGGAGAGGGCCGCGGCGGCGCGCTCCAGGCGTCCGAGCTCGCGCTCCACCTGCACCGGCGTGCCGCGCTCGCCGGCCGCCTTGAGGCGCTCGAACACCTTCCGCTTCACCGCCTCGCGATCCGCCAGGAACAGGACCAGCTCCGGGTCGCTCTCGTCGGGTTCGGGGACGATGTCCAGCAGATGGAAGCGGCCGCCGCTGGCCTCCGCCAGGTCGGCCACGATGGCCGACACGATCCCGCCGGCGGCACCCGTCACGACGAAGACCGTCTCTGCGCCGAGAGGGAGGCCCGGACTGCCGTCGTCGGCCGGCTGCTCCCGCAGTCCGACACCGAAGCGCTCTCCGCCCTGGAGGCCCAGCTCGACGGTCCCCGGATCGGCCAGGGTCTCCTCGATGAGCGCATCCGCCAGGGCGGCGGTCTTGCGGCTGGCCGGGAAGTCCACGGCCTTGACCAGGGCCTCGGGACGCTCGCGGGCGAAGGACTTGGTGAAGCCGGTGACCGCACCGCCCAGGGGCGCCGTGGCGCCATCCTCGCCGTAGCCGTGGAGGCCGCCCAGGCGGGTGGCCGAGACGAGGAAGCTGCCGGGCGCCGAGATGGCGTCGTAGAGGTGACGCATGGTCACGTAGAGAAGCTTGACCCGGACCCGGAGTGCGTTGCGCCAGGCGGAGAGGTCGAGGGCGTCGAGATCGCCGGCGTCGTCCAGGGCGGGCAGCCAGTAGACCCCGCGCAGGCTCCCTCCGGCCAGCGCCCGATCGAGCCGGGCGCGGAGGGCGTCTGCGTCGTCGGCCGGATCGAGCTCCACCACCTCGACCCCGCGCTCGGCGAGGCGCTTCACCAGGGCGCGCGCCACGCCCCCGCTGTCGGGCATGACCGCCACCCGGTCGCCCGCGCCGAGGGAGACGCCCGTGGCCGCGCAGCGGTCGAGCGGGGGCTGCAGCACCGGCACCGGCACGCGTCGCGGGATGGCGGCCGCCGCCTCCAGGTCGCCGCGGATCGCGGGGCTCTCGCTCGTCGCGGGTTCCGCGGTGGCCGCCGCCGTCGCGGCCGCAGGGGCCGCGGCCATTCCCGGCGCGCGGTCCTTCACGAACTGGATGGCGTGGCCGAGGGTGGGGTAGTCGCGC
>CAYTZH010000007.1:31318-59889 GCA_964442285.1 uncultured Spirochaetales bacterium
TGTCGGTGGGGTAGCCGGTCTTGTCGGCGACGATGCCCATCACCCGCTCGCGGATGGCCGCGTCGGGGTCGGCCGCGGCCGCGGCCGCGGGGGCCGGTGCCGGTACCGGCGGGGGCGCGACCGCCGCGGGCGTCGAGGGCGGCGGCGCCACCGCGGGCTGGGTGGCCAGCGGGACCCCGGGCGCCTTCACCATCGGCGGCTCCAGCGGCGGCGCCGCCGCGGCCTTCGCCGCCGCCGGACTCCGGCCGAGGGCCGGCTCGACCGTGCGGAGGGTGCGCTGCACCACCTCCACCTCGCCCGCGCCCGTGGTCTCGCGCAGCCAGGCGCCGAAGCGGGCCGCGTCCGTCAGGCGCGAGGCGTAGCCCAGGGCGTCCGGATCGGGACGCCGGCCGTCGCCCGTGGGCGTCCAGCGCAGCAGCGACATGCTGATCTGGGAGCCGAAGCCGGCGCCCAGCCGCAGGGCGTAGCGGATGGGGTAGGCGCCGCCCTTCGAGAGATGCAGCGGTCCCAGATCCGGATCGGGCTCGCGGTAGTTGGGCACCGGCGGCACCAGCCCGGTCTCCAGGGCCTTCACGGCCACGGCGTCCTCGATGCCCACGCCCATGGGGTGGCCGGTCAGGCCCTTGGTGTTGGCCACGACGATGTCGGCGGCCGTGTCGCCGAAGACCGCGCGCAGGGCGTTCACCTCCGCCGAGGCGCTGCCGCCGCGCGCCGGGGTGTAGGTCTCGTGGGAGACGAAGAGGAGCTCCCGGGCCAGCTGCCGGCGGTCGAGGCCGAAGCGCTGCTCGGCCTGGGAGACCAGCCGCTCCATCACGCCCTGGATGTGGTCGACGTCGAGCCGCGTGCCGTGGAAGGCGCTGTTGGCCGTGACCGTGGAGAGCACCTCGCAGATCGGGCGCAGCCCCCGCTCCCGGGCGCAGTCCGGGTGCTCGATCACGAAGGCCGCCGCGCCCATTCCGAGGATCATGCCGTGGCGGCGGCGGTCGAAGGGCAGCGCCGCCTCCTCGACCACCTCGTCCGTGGCCGCGGCGCCCGTGGACAGGAACCCGGCGCCGATCCACTCCAGCATGCGATCGGTGGTGACGTCGTCGGCAGCCACCACCAGCACGCGGCGGCAGCGACCCGCGCGGATCCAGTCCTCCGCCACGGCGAAGGCCTGGGTGGTGCTGGCGCAGGCGGCGTTGACCTGGGTGTTGGGGCCCCGGGCGCCGACGTACTCGGCGAACTGGGAGTGACCCATCGACAGGACGCGGAACAGGAAGCGGCGATCGAAGTTGTACGGATGGGCGGCGATCTCGTCGCGCACCGTGTGGATGCGGTGCTCGAGCTCCGCGCGCAGCACCTCGCTGCTGCCGGCGCCGTCGTCCAGGCGCGCGCGCAGGGCCTCGAGGGCCTCGAGCTGGCGGTGGCGGGCGTGGTCCTGCTCGTAGCGGGCGATCTCGTCGGCGAAGGCATCGTAGCCCGGGAAGACGGAAGCGAAGATCACCCCCGTCTCGTCGCGCAGCGGCTCGGGCAGCATCCAGCGCTCGGGGATCTTCGTCCCCTTGCGGGTCGTGCGGTAGTGCATGGCCAGGGGCAGGCCGGCGTCGCGCAGGGCGTCGAGACCCGCGCCGATGGCCAGGCGCGTGGCCACGTCGAGGGCCTCGACGCGCTCGGCGGGCAGACCGAACTCCGACTCGATGTCGAAGTCGCCGGCCCGGGCCGCCAGCTTGATGGCCTCCTCCGGCCCGTGGATGGTCTCGAAGTGGGCGCCCTCGGACTCGCTCTTCACCAGCCGGGTGATGTGCTTGTCCACCATGGCCCGGCGGAAGCGGCTGGGGATGACGTCGATGCCCTGCTCGCCGTCCAGGATCCGTCGCGGGTTGTCGTCGTCGAAGACCCGGTCGTGGCCCGGCAGGCCGAGGGCGGCGCCCGTGACCACCGGCGGCTCCGTCGGCGCCGCGGGTGCTGCACCCTGCACGAGCCGGGAGCCGCGCTCCAGGAACTCGGCGAAGAGCCGACCCAGCTCGACGTAGCGCGACTCCGGCACCGCGGCGGCCGCTCCGGCAGCCACGGGGGCCGCTGCCGCGACGGGCGCGGACGAGACCGCCGGCGCCGGCGCGCGCTCGGCCGCCGCCTCGACGCCGCGACCGAGCCCGGCGGCGTAGAGCCCGCACAGGGCGTTGTTGAAGGAGGCCAGGTCGCCCGCCTTGGGGTGGTTGCTGAAGAGACAGACCACGTCGTCCCGGCGTCCGAGGACGTCGTCGGCGAATCCGTGCAGCGCGGATTTGGGGCCGACCTCCACGAACACCCGCGCGCCCTCGGCGTAGAGGGTCTCGAGCCCCTTCACGAACTGCACGGGCGAGGCCACCTGGGCGGCCAGCAGGTCGAGCATCGCCTCGACGGCGTCGGGTCCGCTGGGGTAGAGCTCGCCGTGCACGTTGCCCACCAGCGGGATGCGCGGCGGTGCCAGGCGCAGGCCGGCGAGGGTGCGGCGCAGGGGCTCGCTGGCCGGGGCCACGATGGACGTGTGGAAGGCGTGACTCACCGGCAGCATCACCGCCTTCATGTCGCGCTCGCCGAACACCGCCACCGCGGCGTCCACCGCGTCGCTGGCGCCGCCGACGACGGCCTGGCCGTGGCTGTTGAGGTTGGCGATGACGACGTTGCCCGGGATGGCTTCGACGACCTCGCGCACGGTCTCGAGGGGGCCGAAGACCGCCGCCATCTTGCCGTTGTCGGGCACGTCGATGCTGGCCATCTCGCGCCCGCGGGCGCTCACCGCCAGCAGCGCGTCCTCGAAGGGCAGGGCCCCCGACGCCACCAGGGCGCCGTACTCGCCCAGACTGTGACCCATGACCAGGTCCGGGGTCACGCCGTAGGCCTCCAGCAGCCGCGTCAGGGCGGCGTCCACGGCGAGGACCGCGGGCTGGGTGATCTCGGTGCGGCGCAGGGCGGCCTCGGCGTCGGCGCGTGCCTGCTCGTCGTCGCGGTCCACGAAGATGATCTCCGTGAGCGGCCGCTCGAGCAGGGGCGTCATCACCCGGTCCGCCTCGCGGAAGACCTCGGCCACCCGCGGCTCCTGCTCGCAGAGGTCCCGGAGCATGTTGGCGTACTGGGAGCCCTGTCCCGTGTAGAGGAAGGCCACGCGTCCCGGCGCCCCCCGACCGCGATGGATCCCCTGGGCGCGGACGGCGCGCCACACCGCCGGCTGGTCGCTGTCCAGGGCCTTGCGGGCGCGCTCGGCCCGGGTGGCCAGCTCGGCGGCGTCGCCGAAGTCGATGGCGAGCCGCTCGGGCGCGCGCAGGTCGGCCGCCTGGGGCGGGGCCGGCGCCGGGGCGCGACCGGCCCTGGCCTCGGCGATCAGGGCGTCGAGGCGCTCGCGCAGGGCCGCGGGGCTCTCGGCCCCGAGCACCGCTGCCCCGCGCAGGGGCGGCTTGAGCTCGGCCAGGTCGACGGTCCGCTCGGGACCGCCGCCGGGGACGGCGACCGAGGTCCCCCGCTGGGTGAGGCGTCCGGGCACGTGCTCCTCCAGGACCGCGTGGAAGTTGGTGCCGCCGAAGCCGAAGGCGCTCAAGCAGGCCGTGCGCACGCCCCGGGCCGGGGCCTCCCAGGGCTTGGCCTCCGTGTTCACGAAGAAGGGCGTCTGGCTCCAGTCGATGTTCGGGTTGGGCGTCTCCGCGTTGAGGCTCGGCGGCAGCACCTTCTCGTGGAGGGACAGGGCGACCTTCAGCAGGCCGGCGGCGCCGGCGGCCCCCTTCAGGTGTCCGATGTTCGACTTCACCGAGCCCAGGGGCACCGAACCCGGACGCAGGCCCTGGCTGCCGAAGATGGCGTTCAGGCTCTCCACCTCGACCACGTCGCCCACCCGGGTGGACGTGCCGTGACCCTCCACCAGGCCCACGTCGGCCGGCGAGACGCCGCCCGTGCGCCAGGCGCGCTCGATGGCCAGGCGCTGGCCCCGCGGGTTCGGCGCCGTGATGCCCTTGCCGCGCCCGTCGCTCGAGCCACCGACCCCGCGGATCACGGCGTAGACCCGGTCGCCCGCCTGCTCGGCGTCCGCCAGGCGCTTGAGCACGAAGAAGGCGACGCCCTCGCCCATCACGAAGCCGTCGGCACCGTCGGCGTAGGGGCGCGTGCCGGTGGCCGAGAGCGCGCCGATCTTGCAGAACTTCACGAAGGTGGCGGCGCCCATGTTGCGGTCGATGCCGCCCGCGAGCACCGCGTCGTACTCGTGCTCCACAAGGCCCTCGGCGGCCGCGTCGATGGCGGCCAGGGCCGATGCGCAGGCGGCGTCGCAGACGAAGTTGGGGCCGTGGAGGTCGAAGAGGTTGGCGACCCGCCCGGCCATGCAGTTGGCGAGCTCGCCGGGCATGGAGTCCTCGGTGATGGGCGGCAGGCGCTCGCCGATCTGCTCGCGGAACTCCTCGAGCATCGCGCGACGCGCCGGCTCCGGGAGCGCGCCGAAGGCGGCGGTGCCCTCCAGGGCCGCCGCGTACTCCGGGAACTGGATCCGCATCGCCGTCTCGTAGTGGCGCTCGCCGGCCATGGCGTTGCCGATCACGCAGGCCGTGCGTTCGAGGTCGAGGGGTCGCTCCGGGTGCCCGGCGTCGAGGAGCGCGGCCCGCGCACAGGCCACCGCCCACTGCTGGGCGACGTCCATGGCGTCGGCGACCTTCGGCGGCACCGGAAGCCGCCAGCCCATGGGGTCCCAGGTCCAGTCGCGGACCCAGCCCCCGATCCGGGAGTAGGTGCGGTCGACGGCGGCCGGATCCGCGTCGTAGTAGCGGTCCGGGTTCCATCGCGCCGGATCCACGTCGCGGATGCTGTAGCGGCCTTCGACGAGGTTGCGCCAGAAGGCGGCGGTGTCGGGGGCGTCGGGCAGGATGGAGCCCACTCCGACGATGGCGATGGCACGGCGAGCAGCGTCTTCCATGTCCCTCCCGGAAGCGAACGCGCGAAACGAAGTCGGTGTGATCCCTACGCCGGTTACCGGCCGTAGAGGACGTCGGCGACGGCCTGCATGTCCTCGAACGAGCCGGCCTGGGCGGCGTGGATGGCCGGAAGTCCCAGCGCCCGCTCGAGGGTGGGCGGGTCCGACTGCCCCACGCCCGCCGCGCCGACGATCCAACGCAGGCTCTCGGTCGCCACGTGCAGCGCGGCGTCGCGGGCGAACACCCGGGAGAGGGCGGCGAGCGCCGCGGCGTCGAATCGCGTGTGGGCCTTCGGGGGCAGCGTGCCCGCCGCGGCGGCCGCCGCCCGTCGCGCGAGGCTCGCCGCGCACTCCGCGTAGGTGACCCACTCCCCGATCCGCAGCAGCAGGTGCTGGTTGCGGGTCAGCCGCGCCACCCGGGCGCACTCGAGGCTCTCGGCCAGGGCGCGGGCCGCCAGGGCGGCGACGTCGGCACCGACGTCGCCGCGCTGGGCGTGCAGCGATTCAAGGGCGTCGGCCTGCTCGTGGAAGTGTCGCCCGCGGGTCTTCAGATGCAGCTGCCAGCGGTCGCGGGCGATGGTCATCTCCATGATCTCGGAGGTGCCCTCGTAGATGGTGGTGATGCGGACGTCCCGCTTGATCTTCTCCACCACGTACTCGTGGGTGTAGCCGTAGCCGCCGAGAGCCTGGATCGCGGCGTCGGCCGCCGCGTTGCCCGCCTCGGTGGCCAGGTACTTGGCGATGGCGCCCTCCGTGGTGAGGCTGCCCTCGCCCGCATCCAGGCGCGTGGCGGTCTCCTCGATGTAGGCCCGCGCCGCCTCCAGCCGCGCCGCGTGGGGCACGATCAGCTTGAAGGTGTACCCCTGCTTCTCGGAGAGGGGTCCCCCCGCCTGGATGCGGTCGACGGAGTAGGGGATGGCACGGTCCAGCGCCGCCCAGCCGCCGCCCAGACCGAACGCCGCCACCATCAGCCGCGTGTAGCCGAAGACGGCCTGGGCCTGCTGCAGTCCCTGGCCTTCCACGCCGCCCACCAGCCGGTCGAGGTCCACCCGCACGTCGTCCAGGGTGAGGGCGGCCGTGTTGCTCAGACGGATGCCGTGCTTCTCCTCCGGGCGCTCGGCGCCGAAGCCCTTCTCGCCGCGCTCCACCACGAACCAGCTCGGCCCGCCCGGCGCGTTCGCCAGGATGGTGGCCACCTCGGCGACGGCGCCGTTGCTGATCCACTGCTTGCGTCCGTTCAGGAGGTAGGCCACCACCGCGCCGTCCTCCTCGACGGGCGTCGCCGTGGTGCGCAGGTTGGCCAGGTCGCTGCCGGCCTCGGGCTCGGTGGCGCCGTAGGCCATGAGGATGCCCTTCTCGGCGATGGCGCCGAGCCACAGGGCCTGCTGCTCCGGCGTTCCGCCCACCCGGATCGGGTCGCTGCCCAGGAAGGTGGCCAGGAGACTGGTGGCGACACCCAGATCGATGCGCGCCATCTCCTCGCAGAAGCGGTAGACGTCGAAGGCGCCGCCGCCCATGCCGCCGTAGGGCTCGGGCACGAACAGCAGCTGCAGCCCCACCTCGGGGCTACACATCTCGCGGACGAGATCGATGGGCATCTCGTCCCGGGCGTCGAAGCCCAGGAGTGCCTCGTCCGGGATTCGCTGCTTGGCGAAGTCGTGGAGGGTCTCGATCGCGAGCTCGAGCGACTCGGCGTCGAGACCGCCCTGGGGGATCTCGGCAGGGCTGGGGGGCGACATACCTCTCCCTATGACGTCGGAACCCGGGGCGCCGCGGGACAGTTGGCCACACCGCATGGCCATCCGCTGTCGGGTCCGCGACAGCGCGACCTCTCCTCGAGGAGATGGGCTCGCGCCGACGCTGGCCAGGACGGGATCGGCTCCCGACCGCGCGTCCTTTACCCGGCGAGATCAGCTCAGCCGAGCGCGGCGCGCAAGGTGTGGGCGGCCCGCTGCACGGCCTCCGGCTCGTGTCCATCGGCCGGCAGGTTCACGACGATGCCGTCGAGCCCCTGACCGACGACCCGCTCGCGCGCGAACGCGCCGACCGTATCCGGGTCGCCGAGGACGATCGCCCGCGGGATCCCCTCGCGGAGGTGCTCCGGGAGCTGGCTCCACCCATGCCTCGCCATGCCTCGCGCGCGCAGGAAGGCGTCGCGCCGCGCCTCGGCGTCGGTGGTGTCCTCGCCGATGATCAGCGAGCCGAGCCACGACACCCCGATCTCGCTCCGCGAGCGGCCGAGGGCGGCGCAGGGCTTCTCGAGGGCCTCCATCCTGCGCGGGAACTCGTCCGGGGAGCAGGTCCAGTTGCTCTCGTGGGCGTAGCGCGCCGCCAGGCGCGGGGTGCGCTTCTCGCCGGTGCCGCCCACCAGGACCGTCGGACCGCCTTCCTGGAGCGGGGCCGGCACGTTGAGGGCCTCCTCGGTGCGGTAGACATCCGGTCTGACGGGACGGGATCCCGTCGCCTGCGCCGTCACGGCCCCTCCTCCGTCCTCCCGGACCCCGAACACCGGGAGACGGGGCAGATCGACGCCGTTCCGGGTACGCTCCCCGGATCGCGGCGGGCGGCGCCGGGCGCGCCGGCCGACCTCCAGACCCCCGAGGAGCAGCGTGTTGCGAGGAGTTCCCATCACCCAGGGGGCGGGGCGTGCGGCGTGCCTGGCCCTGCTGCTCCTGT
Source organism: uncultured Spirochaetales bacterium (assembly GCA_964442285.1). Taxonomy (GTDB): domain Bacteria; phylum Myxococcota_A; class UBA9160; order UBA9160; family JAFDET01; genus CAYTZH01. The sequence goes on from CAYTZH010000007.1 coordinate 38,907, forward strand.
CGCCCCTGCTGCCGGCCGACCCCGCGCGGGCCGAGAGCGGGCTCTCCCTGCCGCCCCCCGCAGCCGATGGCGTGCTCCACGCGCGGATCTACGACGCCGAGGGGCGCACCGTCGGCCAGAACCGGGCGGAGCGTCGCCTCGAGGACGGCGGGCTGCGGGTCCGTTCCCAGGCGACGACCGCCGAGGGGGAGGTCGTGAACCGGTTCGAGTCGCTCCTCGAGCCGATCCCGGGAGCGGACCCGCCCGCCCTGCGCCCGGTGTGGCAGCGGGTCCACATGCGCGAGGCCGATCCGGACCGGATCACCGAGATCCACGTCGACCACCGCGGACGCCGCGCGACCTGCCGCCGCCCGGACGGGACGGAGTCCGAGGTGGCGTTGCCCGAGGGCGATCGGGTGGCCAACACGCTCATGTCGCTGCTCCTGCGGCCCCTGGCCTCGGGTCGCGTCGACCAGATCCGCTTCGACATGGTGGTGTGCGATCGCTGGAACCGGGTGGTGACCGTGGAGGTGCGTCCCACCGGCGAGGAGCGCGGCGGCGCCGTCGAGCTCCGGTACCTCTTCGACCTCGGGCCCCTGCTATCGCAGCTGCTGCGCCCGTTCCTGCCCGACGTGCGGGTCTGGATGCAGACCGCCCCGCCCAACGACTGGATCGGCCAGCGCGTCCCCTTCCACCCGGGCGGTCCCATCGTGACCCTCGTGCGGGAGGGCGTGGACCCGGCGCTGCTCCTGCCCCGCTAGCTCGGCGGCGTCTCTGGCCGCCCAGGACGGCCAGCACCCGCTACCGTCCGCCTTCATGGATCCCCACCGGCTCGACCTGTCGGACGTCTTCGCCCTCGAGCCCCACGGCCCCGACATCTTCGTGGGCGAGAGCCCGCCCTATCCCTGGGGACGGATCTATGGCGGGCTGGTGATCGCCCAGGCCCTGTGGGCGGCCACCCAGACGGTGCGCGCCGAGCACGCGGTCCACTCGGTCCACGCCTACTTCATCCTCGGCGGCGACCTCGGCGAGCCCGTGCGCTACGAGGTGGACCGGGTCCGCAACGGTCGCTCCTTCAGCACCCGTCGGGTCGTGGCGCGCCAGAGCGCGGGCGCCATCCTCACCCTGGCCTGCTCCTTCCAGGTCTCCGAGCCGGGACCGGAGACCCAGACGGCGGAGTTCCCCGTCGAGGTCCCGCGACCCGACGCGCTCCGCAGGCTCTACGACGGAGGCGCGCTGCGCTGCGAGGTCCCCGTCGAGGGGGGGCCGCCGCGCTGCCGGGACTGGGTCCGCTTTCCCGAGAAGCTCGGCGCCGACCCGCGCCTGCACGCCTGCGCCCTCGCCTACCTCTCGGACATGAACGCCATGGGGGCCGTGAGCCGCTCCCACCCGCGCAACGTCGAGGGCGGCGAGTGGGACGGCTCCTTCATGGGGGCGAGCCTCGACCACGCGCTCTGGTTCCACCGGCCGGTGCAGGCCGACGCCTGGGTGCTGCTCGACGTCACGGGCCACGGGGTCCTGGGAAGCCGCGGACTCGCCACCGGCCCGGCCTTCAGCGCCGACGGGGTCCACGTGGCCACCATCGCCCAGGAGTGCCTGCTCCGGGAGCGACGCCGCTAGTCGGCGACGCGAGCCGGGGCGCTAGTCGGTGACGCCGTGGCTCCGCTCGTAGCGGTCCAGCAGGACGATGGCCACGAGCACCGGTGGGGTCAGGGCGAAGCAGACCCAGGCCAGGGTCAGCCCCAGGGCCTCGGCGGGATAGAAGTAGTGTCCGGCGATCCACTCCGCCGCGAAGAAGAAGGCGAAGTAGCCGCCGATCCAGGCGGGACTCCGCCAGTAGCGGAAGCGCAGCGCGAAGACCGCCGTGAGGATCAGGGCCACGGCGAAGGCGTTGACGAGCTCGACCACGGGGGCACTCCGCCGTGCGGCTCAGCCGCTGACCCGGCCGCCCAGGGAGCGGGCCATCCAGCGGGGGAAGCGCGACCAGAACAGCCGCTGGCCAAAGGTCCAGAGGCCCGCGAACCCACCGCGCACGAAGCTCGTGAGCCGCATCTCCACGCCGGTGTCGCCCTCGGGCGCGTCCTCCACCCGGAACTCGAGCCGGGTGGGGCGGACGAGGCGCGGGCTGAGGACGAAGCTGCCGTAGAAGTAGTGGAGGTCGCGGTAGCCCTCGCGGATCTCCGTCAGCATGCCGGGGAGGTGGAGGAAGGGGCCGTGGTGCACGTTGAGTCCGCCCACCTGGAAGCCCGGGGCCACGCCCGCCTCGGCCGAGACGAACTCCACGCGGTACGGCCAGACCTGGCTATCGACGAAAGTGGTGGGATCCTCCAGCCACTGCCACACGCTCGACCGCGGCGCGGACACCCGGAAGCGCTTCTCGAACACGTGGGCGACGAAGCCCGGCGGCGCCGCGTTGGGCGGCGGCGTGCGGGGGTCGGGACCCGCCAGGGTGAGTCCGGTTTCGTGGGCACGGGTCACCGCCGGAAGCTAGCTGCGGTCCGGGACTTTCCCACGCGACAGGACGCCGGGGACATCTAGGTTCCCGTGCGTGACGCGCGGCAGTGACACGGAACAGCGGATCGCCGTGGTCGGCGCGGGCGTGGCCGGCCTGGCCTGTGCGCGCGCCCTCTCCCGCCGGGGGCTCGCGGTGGAGGTCTTCGACAAGGCGCGGGGCTGTGGGGGTCGGATGAGCAGCCGGCACCGGGGCAACCTCGGCTTCGACCACGGCGCCCAATACTTCACGGCGCGCAGTCCGGCGTTCGCCGCCGAGGTGGCGCGCTGGGAGGCGGCCGGCGCAGTCGGCCGCTGGTCCGGTCGGGAGCGGGGCGCCGAGCCGCGAGAGCCCCGCTTCGTGGGCACGCCGCGCATGAGCGCCGTGGGTCGCCAGCTGGCCGCCGGCCTCACCCTCCGTCTCCAGCGACGGGTCGCGGCCCTGGAGCGCGAGGCCGGAACCTGGCAGCTCTCCTTCGAGGACGGCCCCCGCGTCGGCGGGTTCTCGCACGTCGTCCTGGCGCTGCCGGCGCCCCAGGCGGTCGCGCTACTGCCCGCGGGCTCCGCCCTGGCGGGTCGGCTGGCCGAGGTGGAGATCGAGCCCTGCTGGGCGGTGCTGCTGGCCTGGACGCAGCCCCTGGAGCTGGGCTTCGACGCGGCCCGCCTCGCCGACGGACCGCTGGCCTGGGCGGCGCGGAACGCGAGCAAGCCCGGCCGGGGCGAGGCGGAGTGCTGGGTGCTCCACGGCGCACCGGGCTGGTCGCGGGCGCACCTCGAGGATCCGCCGCAGCGGGTGGTCGAGGCGCTGCGCGGGGCCTTCGCGGACTGCGCGTCCCGCGTGCTGCCGACGCCCTGCCACGCCGACGCCCATCGCTGGCGCTACGCGCTGGTGACCCGGCCGCTGGGGGAGCCCTTTCTCGAGGACGAGGAGGTCGGCCTCGCCGTCTGCGGCGACGGCTGCCTCGGCGGCCGCGTCGAGGCGGCGTGGACCAGCGGAGACGCGCTCGGCCGCGCCTGGGCGGACCGCCTCCCCCGCTGAGCAGCGGATCCCGTCGGCGCGGCGGACTGCGTCAGGGCTGCGGCGTGGCCGGCTCGGCCCGACGCACCCGCGCGTCCCGGCGCAGCAGCTCGAGGGCGCGGACCGCCGCGGGCAGGTCGGGCAGCCGCAGGGTATAGAAGCCGTCGGCGGTCGGGCCGTCGCCGATCCGGCCCCCGATCTCGTCGAGCAGGCTGCGCAGATCGCCCAGGGTCACGTCGTCGGCGAACGCGACCCGGAGTGCCGCCCCCTCGGCGCGTGGCGTCTCGGCCGTGGTCAGGGTCTCGAAGGAAGCGCCCGGCGGGGCCGGGGCCGGCGTCCGCAAGAGGACCACGCCCATCAGCCCGGCGGCCAGCAGGGTCTGGGCGCCGATCACCGCCCGGGCCCAGCCCGGCACCCCCGAGCTTCGGCGCGGCGCGCGCCGGCGGGCCGAGGGACGCGTCGCCGGCGCCTCAGCGGGCCCGCTCGTCGCCGGCGCGTCGGCGGGCGCGCTCGTCGCCAGCGCGTCGATCCGCGCGAGGATCGTCTCTACTGGGGGCGCCGCGAAGGGCGCTTCGGGCTGGGTCTCGGCGGCCTCGCCCACCTCGCGCCAGAGCGCCAGCTCCGCGCGGCAATCGCCGCAGTCGGCCAGATGGACCTCCACCCGGGCGCTCTCCTCGGCTTCCAGGGTGCGGTTCGCGTACCAGGGCAGGAGGTTCGACACCTCGGAGCAGGCGGCGTTCTGCGGATGGTCGTGGCGTTCCATCGTGCTTCCTCGGCCCGAGCGCGCGGAGCGACCCGGATCGTTCCATGCCTCGCGGACCGCTGCGACCCGTGCCCGGCGTGGTCGGGGTCGGGACCCGTCCGTGGTTCTCCCGTCGAGGCCTCGAGGTTCGATGGGGGCTTGGAAAATTCTTACAGATGAGTATAAACGTATACATACCTGCCCCGATTCGGGGCGCATGGGGAGGCCGTTCCATGCCGGCGCACGCCGACGATCTCGCCCGGGCGCTGCGCGCCGCGCTCGAGGCGCGGATGGCGGGGACCGCCGAGGGCGGGCTCGGCTCCGGCGGTCTGGGGCGCCGGGAGCGCCGCAAGCTCGAGGTCCGGCACCGGATCCTGCTGGCCGCGGCGGCGCTCTTTGCCGAGCAGGGCCTCGCCGAGACGAAGGTCGCCGAGATCTGCGAGCGCGCCGACGTCGCGCACAAGACCTTCTTCAACCACTTCCCCTCGCGGCAGCACGTGATCCGGGCCCTGGCCGAGGAGGCCATGGGGGTGCTGCTGGAGGCCTTCGAGGGCATCCGCAAGGAGCCCGGCTCCACCCGGGACCGGCTGCGCAGCGTCTTCGCGCTCACCGTCGACCACCTGGAGGCCTGGGGGCCCCTGCAGCGGGAGCTCGTCACGGAGTTCGTGCTCGCCGCCCAGGAGACCCGCACCGAGGAGGAGAGGGCGCGCCAGCTCGCCCTCGCCTTCGGGGCACTCGTGGCCGACGGCCGCGCCCAGGGCGACGTCTCCCGTCGCCACCCCGTCGAGACGCTCACCGAGATGGTGCTCGGCGCCTTCTACGCCCTGATCTTCGGCTGGGCCCACACGCCCGGCTATCCGGTCCGGGAGCGCGCCCTCGCCGCGTCGCGCTTCCTGGCCGACGCCATGGAACCCCACTCCGAGGAGAACGCGCGATGAGCCGGACCGCCTCCCAGCATCGTCCGCCCGGCATCCCCAACGGCTGGTTCGCGGTGGCCTTCAGCCACGAGCTCACCGAAGGCCAGGTGAAGCGGGTGCGCTACTTCGACGAGGAGCTGGTGCTCTTCCGCACCCGCAGCGGCGTGCCCCGCCTGCTCGACGGCTACTGCGTCCACCTGGGCGCCCACCTGGGCGAGGGGGGCCGGGTGGTCGGAGAGAACCTGCGCTGTCCCTTCCACGGCTGGCAGTTCGACGGCGAGAGCGGCGAGTGCGCGGAGATCCCCTACTGCAAGCGCATCCCGGCCCGGGCCCGCACCCGCGCCTGGCCGGTGTCCGAGTGCAACGGCATGGTGTTCGCGTGGCACCACGCCGAGGACAAGCCGCCGTCGTGGCGGGTGCCCGCGCTGGCCGAGTTCGACGACCCCCAGTGGACCGAGCCCCGCTCCTTCGAGCTGAAGGTGCCGGTGCACATGCAGGACATGGGCGAGAACAACTGCGACCCGGTCCACTTCCGCTACGTCCACAAGATGGACGAGGTGCCGCCGGGCGAGATCTCCTACGCCGAGGGCGGTCGCTTCATGCGCATGGTGAACCGCTCCGAGCGGGAGACGCCCCTCGGCACCTTCCAGGTGGAGCTCGAGCGCGACGCCTGGGGCATCGGCCTGGTGAGCGTCCGGCTCAAGGGGGTGGGCGAGGCCGGCCTGCTCATGTTCTCGTCGACGACCCCCGTCGATGCCGGCAACACCCACTCGCGCTGGCTCTTCACGGTCACCCGGGCCCTGGCCGACGTGGCCGGCGAGGAGTGGATCGACGACATGAGCACCGGCGTGATGCAGGACATGCGGATCTGGGGCAACAAGATCCACCGTCCCGAGCCCGTGCTCTGCGAGGCCGACGAGTACCTGGCCGAGTTCCGCAAGTGGTCGGCCCAGTTCTACTCGCCGTCCCAGCAGCCCGCCCCGGCCCCGAACGAGTGAGCCGCATCGGAGGAGCCCATGGATCGCCATCTCGTCATCTCGTCCGACTGCCACGCCGGGCTCCCGCCCGAGCGCTACCGGGACTATCTCGACCCGAAGTGGCGCGACGCCTTCGACGTGGCGCTGCCCATCCAGATCGCCGAGACCCAGAAGGCCGCGAAGCACTTCCTGGTCCACGACGAGAACGTGGCCTGGCGCCATGGCATCGAGCCCGAGCTCACCGGGGCCTGGGACCACGACCAGCGGGTGAAGGTGCTCGACGCCGACGGCATCGCGGGCGAGGTGATCTTTCCCGACGGCATCACCGAGATGAACATGCCGCCCTTCGGTGCGGGCCTCTCGCTGCCCAGCGAGGGCGTCGTCCCCGAGCTGCAGTGGGCCGGCGCCCGGGCCCACAACCGCTGGATCGCCGAGTTCTGCCAGATGGCGCCGGAGCGGCGCGCCGGGGTCGCCATCGTGCCCGCCCTCTGGGACGTGGACGAGGCGGTGGCCGAGTGCCGCTGGGCCCGGCAGCACGGCCTGCGCGGGGTGAACCTGCCCGTCGCCTGGGGCAAGCAGGACCCCTACCACCACCCCAAGTACGACCCGCTCTGGGCCGTCTGCCAGGAGCTCGAGCTGGTGGCGCACTTCCACTCGGGCTCGGCGCCCATGGGCGACTACTTCGGCGCCTGGCCCATGCCCGACGGGCAGCAGGCCCTGCCCGGTGCCGTGGGCGCCTACATCAGCGAGGTGGCCTGGTGGAACGCCCGGCCCCTCACCTTCCTGATCTGGGGCGGTGTGTTCGAGCGCTTTCCCGGGCTGCGGGTGGCGATCACCGAGGGCACGTCGATCTGGGTGCCCGAGTTCCTGATGCTGCTCGACTTCCGCTACGAGGTGACCCACTACGCCGCCAAGCTCGGCGACTACCGCAGCCATCTCTCCATGAAGCCCTCGGCGTACTTCCGGCGCCAGGTCTTCCTGGGTGCCTCCTGCATGCCGCGCCGCGAGGTGGAGCTGCGGGAGCAGATCGGGGTCGGGAACCTCATGTGGGGCTCGGACTACCCGCACCCCGAGGGCACCTGGCCCACCACCCGACAGCAGATGCAGGAGGCCTTCCAGGGCATTCCCGAGGACGAGGTCGCCGCCATGCTCGGCGGCAACGCCGCCCGCGTCTACGGCTTCGACGTCGACAAGCTCGCGCCCCTGGTGGCGCGGATCGGCCCCGAGAAGCGCGCCTTCCGCGCCTGAGCACCCCAACCCGAGGAGCCCCCATGGCCCGTCTCCGCTACGTGAAGAATCCCGAGCAGATCAAGCTGGCCGCCGAGTCGAACCCCGAGTTCCTGGAGAGCACGGTGACTTCGGTGCGCTGCGTGTACGAGACCGACCCCAATCTGGCGCGGGCGGTGGTGCCAAGGCCGCTGGTCCCCGCCGACGATCCGCAGATGTGCGTCACCTTCTCCCAGGTCGCCATCCACATCTCGCCCGAGTTCACCCTCGAGATCGGCTCGACGATCTTCGGCGTCCGCGCCCTGCACGACGGCAGCGAGGGCCTCTACCTGATCACCATGCCCATGACCACCGAGCAGGCGGTGGTGCCCGGCCGGGAGACCTACGGCGAGCCCAAGAAGATCGCCGCGATCGACTTCACGGTGGAGGGCGACCAGGTGTCGAGCTCGGTCTCGCGCATGGGCTTCACCTATCTCTCGGTGCGCGGGACCCTCGGCGAGACCCTGCCCGCCCGCGAGTTCAGCGAGTACGCCTGGTGCTTCAAGGCCCTGCCCTCGGTCGAGGGAGGCGAGGGCGGCACGGGCTTCGACGGCGAGCCGCTGCTGGTGCGCCTCGAGTGGAAGCACCACCATCGCGAGGTCCGCAAGGTGGACGGCGAGCTCACCCTGGGTGAGTCGCCCTTCGACCCGGTGGCCGACCTGCCGGTGCGTCGGCTGGTGAGCATGCAGTACGAGGTGGGCCGCACCGAGAGCATTGGCCGCGTGCTGCGCAGCGTGCCCGGCGAGTGGCTGCTGCCCTTCCTGCACCAGCGCTACGACGACCCGACGCACCCCGGCATCGAAGTCTGACGCCGCCTCGCGGCATCGAGGTCTGACCTGGCGCCCAGGCTCGCGAGCCAGTTGCGCACCTCGGCGGTGCGCCGGTCCTCGTCCAGCAGGTCGGGACCGACGCCGAGCTTCGCCGCCAGTTCGGCGCGGGTGGGGTCGGCGTGCAGTGCCTCCAGGTCCGCGATCCAGGCGTCGGCGGTCGCCGCGTCGGGGAAGCTCCCCTGGGCCACCAGCTCCTCGCGTCGCAGCCGGCACAGGCTGGCGACCTCGTGGGCGTCGTACTCCGGGTGGTACTGCACCGCCCAGAAGCGGGCCGGGCCCCCGCCGACGCTCACGGCCTGCACCCGGCTCCAGGCGTTGGACGCCAGCAGCGCGGCGCCGCCCGGGAGGGTCACCGCGTGGTCCGCGTGGCTGGTCCAGGCGTCGAAGGCCGCGGGCTTGCCGGCGAAGAGGGGATGGGCCCGGCCCGCGTCCGACAGCTCGATGTGTCGAGCGATCCCGAACTCGCGGCCCTTCGGATGCGCCGCGCAGCGCCCGCCCGCGGCGACCACCGCCACCTGGGCCGCCCAGCAGCTGCCGAAGCTCGGCACGCCGGCGCGGGTCACGGCGCGGGCGAGCGCGATCTGGCGCACCACCCGGGGGTCGCCCGCGGCGTGGATGGTGAGGCTCGAGCCGGTCCAGACCACCCCGTCGTAGCCCGCCAGAGCCGCGCCGGTGGGGAGCGCCGGGTCGGGGTCGGCCGGGTAGGCCACGTCGATGCGGGCGTTGGGGGCGAGCCGCCCCAGGAGGCCCGCGTAGAGCCGGCCCGCCTCGGTGGCGCCGGCGCCGGCCAGGGCCGCGCGGCCCTCGGGCGCGTAGGCGTCCAGCACCAGCAGGTGCGGGCCGGGCATCAGACCGGGTGTTCGCCCGCCAGGGTCACCCGGTAGAGCAGCCGCTCGTACTCCGCGTAGTCGTCGATGGCGTAGTGCTGCAGGCTGCGGTTGTCCCAGATCACGAGGGTGCCCGGCTGCCAGCGCACCCGGCAGGTGAACTCGGGCTGCACCGCGTGGGTGTACAGGAACGCCAGCAGCGCGTCGCTCTCGCCCGGGTTCAGGCCGACGATGCGCTGGGTGAACATGGGGTTCACGTACAGGCCCTGGCGATGGGTCTCCGGGTGGGTGCGCACCAGCGGGTGCTCGACCTCCTCGTAGATGGCGTCGGAGAAGCGGTAGGTGATGGCGGTCTCGCCGCGGTACTTGGCCTCGCCGGTGGTGCGGGGGTCGTAGGCCCGGCTGGCGCTGTGCACCGCCCGGAGCGGGGTGAGGAAGGCCCGCAGGGTGGGCGAGAGCCGGTCGAGGGCCGCCTCCATGGAGGCAAACAGGGTATCGCCGCCCACCGGCGGCGCCTCCTCGGCGAAGAGCAGCGTGAAGCTGCTGGGCGTCTCGAAGAAGCTGTTGTCGCTGTGCCAGGAGGTGCCGAAGAAGGCGTGCTCGCCGACGGGCTTGAGGACCCGGATGATCTCCGGATGCTCCGGCATGCCGTTGGCGATGGGATGCACCTCGGGCTCGCCCAGCTGCCGCGCGAAGGCCAGGAGCGTCTCGGGCCGGAGCTTCTGGTCGCGCAGGACCACGACGGCCCGGTCCACGAGGACGCGCCGCAGGGCGTCGACGGTCTCGGCGTCCGGGGGCTCGGCTGCGTCGAGGCCGATGATCTCGGTGCCAAGGGGGCCGGTCAACGGGAGGGTCTCGAAGCGTTCCATGGGGGGTTCCTCCGGCCCCGAGTATGCCGCGGGTCGAAGCGGCGGACACCGTGTGCTGCCGGCTGCGCGACGTGCTGCGGGGCGCGTGGAGGGAAGCCGGGAGATATTCCCCGGAGTGCGACCGATCGGCCGACAGCGAAGCGACCCGGCCCCCGACGCGCGGGGAGGCGGGCGTCGCCGGATTCCCCGCAACGTCTGGGCCGTCAGCGCCGCGAGCTTCCTGACCGACGTGTCGACCGAGATGGTGGTGAACCTGCTGCCGCTCTTCCTCAGCCAGGTCCTCGGCGTGCGCACCTGGGTGATCGGCCTGATCGAGGGCGTGGCGGAGTCGACCGCGAGCGTGGTCAAGGTCCTCTCGGGCGCGCTCTCCGACCGCGTGCGCAGCCGCAAGGGGCTGGCGGTGGCCGGCTACGCGCTCTCGACCCTGGCCAAGCCCGGCCTGGCCCTGGCCTCCAGCTGGGGCGGCGTGGCGGCCGCGCGCTGGGGCGAGCGGGTGGGCAAGGGCGTGCGCACGGCACCGCGGGACGCCCTGGTGGCCGACTCGATCGACCCGCGGGACCGGGGGCTCGCCTTCGGCCTGCATCGGGCCGCGGACACGGGCGGCGCGGTGGTGGGCCTGCTGCTGGCACTGGGCGTGCTGGCCCTCGTGTCGCGGGGCGCCGTGGACCTGACGGCCTCCGCGTTCCGCCTCCTCGTCTGGCTGAGTCTGATCCCGGCCGCGGGCGCGGTGGTCGTGCTCGCCCTGTGGGTGCGGGAGACGCCCGCACCGCGGCCCGGGTCCCACGCCCCGATCGCGGGGCTGGGCGGGCTCGGGCGGCCGTTCGCGGCCTTCCTCGCGGTGTCGGCCCTGTTCGAGCTCGGAAACTCCTCCGACGCCTTCCTGGTGGTCCGCGCCCGCGAACGCGGTCTCGGCGTCGGCGAGATCCTCTGGGTGCTGGTGGGTTTCAACGCGGTCTACGCGCTGGTCGCGGCGCCCGCCGGTCGGTTCTCCGATCACTGGGGCCGGCGCCGGATGCTGGCCCTGGGCTGGGCGCTCTACGCCGCGATCTATGTGGGCTTCTCCCGCGCCGGGAGCGGTGCCCAGATGGCCGCCCTGTTCGCCGGCTACGGCGTCTATCACGGACTCACGGCGGGGGCCGCGCGTGCCTTCATCGCCGACCTGGTGCCCGAGCATCGGCGCGCGACGGCCTTCGGGGCCTATCACGCGGTGCTCGGCGTCCTGGACCTGCCGGCATCGCTGCTGGCCGGCGTGCTCTGGCAGGGCGTCGGCGGGTGGGCCGGCTTCGGGCCGGCGGCGCCCTTCGCCTTCGGCGCGACGACGGCCCTGCTGGCGACGCTCCTGCTGCTGTGGCGGGTGCCCGGATCACCGCGAAGCGCCTAGGAATCTTGGATCAGCACCACGCCCTCCGCGGGACCCAGCCGGACGTCGCCGAGGTCCGCGGGCAGCGGGGCGCCCGCCCGGGTGGCGAGGCCGCGGTCCGGCTTGCCGCTCCCGAGCCGCACGCGCTCGGGGGCGTCGCCGAAGTTCAGGGCGACGACCGCGCGCTCGCCCGGGGTCGTGCGCGCATAGGCGACCACCCCGTCGGGGGCCTCCAGCAGGGCGAAGTCCCCGCGGCGCAGGGCCGGGCTCGCCCGGCGCAGCGCCAGGGCGTCGCGGTAGAGCCAGAGCAGCGAGCTCCGGTCCTCGCGCTGGGCGGCCACGTTGCGGGCGTCCGCGTCCGCGGCGATGGGCAGCCAGGGCCGTTCCGTGCTGAAGCCCGCACCGGGGCCCGGCTCCCACTGCATGGGCGTGCGCTCCGGATCCCGCGACACGTTCGGGTGAAGGGTCCAGGCCAGGGGGTCCTGGCGGGCGTCCTCCGGGATCGGCACGTTGCGCATGCCGATCTCCTCGCCGTAGTAGAGGAAGGGCGTTCCCCGGGCGGTCAGCAGCAGCAGCGCGGCGACCCGCGCCCGCGCGTCGCCCCACTGCGGGTCGTCGTAGCGACTCGCGTGGCGGGGGGCGTCGTGGCTCGAGAGGACCACGTCCGGCCAGCCCCGCTCGCCCACGAGCCGGTCGAAGCGCGCGAGCTCCTCGCGGAACACCGCGGCGTCCCAGGGCGCGTGGGTGAGCCGGAAGTTGAAGGCCAGGTGCAGCTCGTCGCCCCGTCCGTAGTACTCGGCCACCACCGCCGGGTCGAGCACGTAGACCTCGCCCACCGCCATGCGCTCGTCGTAGCCGTCGAGGAGCCGACGCAGCTCGCGCAGGGCGCCGTGCACGTCCGGGTGGTTCTCGTCGTGGACGTGCTCGAAGGCGCCGTAGCCGTGGTCCTCGCGGCCGGGGATGCGCGGCAGGTCGCGCAGCGCCGGGTCCTTCAGGATCCGGTGGATCACGTCGATGCGGAAGCCGTCGACGCCCCGGTCGAGCCAGAAGCGCAGCACGTCGTGCATGGCGGCCACCAGCTCGGGGTTGCGCCAGTTGAGGTCGGCCTGCTCCACCAGGAAGCTGCGCAGGTAGCTCTGGCCCGTGGTCGGATCGGGCTCCCAGGCGGAGCCGCCGAAGATGGCCGGCCAGTTGTTGGGCGGCGCGCCGTCGGGCTTCGGGTCGCGCCAGAAGTACCAGTCGCGCTTGGGGTTGTCGCGGCTCGCGCGCGACTCCTGGAACCAGGGGTGCTCGGTGGAGGTGTGGGCCGGGACGAAGTCGAGGATCACCCGCAGGCCGCGCTCGTGGGCCTCGGCGAGCAGGCGGTCGAACTCCGCGAGCGTGCCGAACAGCGGATGGACGTCGCAGTAGTCGGAGACGTCGTAGCCGAAGTCCGCCATGGGCGAGGGGTAGATCGGCGAGAGCCAGAGGGCGTCGACCCCGAGCCAGGCGAGGTGGTCGAGACGCCGGCGGATGCCCTCCAGGTCGCCCACGCCGTCGCCGTTCGCGTCCATGAACGAGCGCGGGTAGATCTGGTAGACGACGCCGTCGCGCCACCAGAGGCGACCGCTGGTCGCCTCGGAGTCCGGGGGTCTCGACACGGCTCCTCCTCGCGGCCAAGCCCTAGGGCGTGCAGAGGGTGTCGGCCTGGAAGTTCACCAGCGAGAGCCCTGCACCGGCGACCCCGTCCGGGCACGAGAGCGCGCGGCTCCAGCGGTTCTCGCCCCGGAACGCCGTGAGCACGGGTCCGCGTCGCTCGACCTCGCTCCGGTCCAGGATGTCCGAATACAGGAATTCGGCGACGGCGCGGTCGGGGTAGAGCGTGAGCACGCCCCAGCCGTGCTGGACGATCTCGCCGAAGACCATGTGGGGGTTCAGCGGTGACGTGGCCGTGAGGACCAGCTCCAGGACGGCCTGGAGCATGCCGCCCTGGAAGCCGAGCTCGCCCTCCAGGGTCTCGTCGAAGTTGCCCCGGGAGACGCTGGCCGGCATGAACTCCACGCCCACCGACGCATCGCTCGTCGCCGGGTCGTAGGGCGCCGCCGGGTTTGCGGGGTCGTCCACCAGGTCGAAGGCCAGGGAGATGTGGGCGTCACCGGTCAGGATCACGTTGTCGTCGATGCCCTGGTCGCGAAGGAGCGAGAGCAGCTGGGTGCGGCTCTCGGGGAAGCCGTCCCAGGTATTGGTGTCGAACACCTCCCGCGGCTCGCCGGCGATGAACTGGGCCAGCAACGGGGCGACCCGGAGGGTGGAGAAGAGCTTCTGGGTGCCGATCACCCGCCAGGTGGCCCGCGACGCCTGCAGCGCCTCGGCCAGCCACGCGAACTGCTCCGTGCCGAGCAGGCTCGGAGCGTTCGTGCCCGGCACCGTGTCCACGTTGCGGTGGAGCAGGATGTCGACCTGGTAGAGGTCGGCCAGGTCGCCGTAGGCCAGGTGGCGGTAGAGGATCTCCGGCCGACTCGGGTCCGGGACCTGGTTGCGGATGGGGTTCCACTCCCGGAAGGCCTGCACCGAGCCGTTGAAGTCCGGCCGCGCGCGGGCCTCCACGTCGTGGTTGTCCCAGAGCATGAACCAGGGATGGGCCGCCCGGGCGGCGCGCAGATCGGGATCGCTCAGGTAGAAGGCGTGGACCGCCCGCCACTCGTCGAGGGAGCCCGGGTCGACCGGAGGATGGGGCGGAACGCGGACGACCTCCTGCGCGTCGACGAAGTCGTAGACGTAGTCGCCCACGTGGACGACGAGGTCCAGGTCGCGCTCGGCCATGCGCCGGTAGGCGTTGAAGAAGCCCGAGTAGATGCTGCTGCAGGAGGCCACGCCCATCCGCAGGCGGTCCACGTCGCCAACGGGTGCCGTGCGCGTGCGGCCGATCTCCGAGAGGCGGCCGTCGGCGTGGCGGAAGCGGTAGTAGTAGGTCTGGCCCGGGGCCAGGTCGCCCACGTCCACGTTCACGGTGTAGTCGAGCGCCGCCAGGGCCTCGGTGCGGCCGGCCTTGACGATCTGCTCGAAGCCCGTGTCGCGGGCCAGCTCGAAGGTGGCCTCGATCACCGGCCCCTCGCCCGGCTCGGGCGTGATCCGCGTCCAGAGCACGACCCGGTGGGGCTGCGGGTCGCCCGACGCTACACCGTGTCGGAACGGGGCGCAGCCCGGGGTCATGCCCGCCGCCAGGGCCGGGTCCTGCGGGGCGGGGAGCACCGTCACGACGACCTCGTCGGCCACCGGGTCGGCCTCCCCGCGGTAGGCCGTGAGGCGCAGGGTGAGGGGCGTCGGGACCGCCACCGCCGGCGCGGTGAAGGAGAGCCGGGCGCCCTCCTCCTTGCGGCCGAGCAGGGGCACGCCCGCGATCTGCCAGTCGAGCTCGTCGGGCTCGCCGAAGACGGCCGCTTCGAGCTCGACGGGCGCGCAGGCGGCGACGCTCCGGTCGGGACCTGCCTCGACCCCCAGCTCCGCCTCGCAGGCCAGCAGGACGATGGGCAGCAGGGCGGCGAGCCAGACGCGGGCGGTTCGGGGAAGTCGGGTCATCTCTCTCTGGGTGGCGTCGGAAGACACCGGCGTGGCAGCCGACCTGGGAATGTCGCCGAGGGGCCGGAGAACGGCGTTCCCCTGGGGGTCACCAGCTGCCGACGTTCTCCATCGAGGTCCAGGGCTCCTGCGGCGGCAGCGCCTCGCCCTCCTGCAGCAGCTCCACCGAGATGCCGTCGGGCGAGCGGACGAAGGCCATGCGGCCGTCCCGGGGCGGTCGGTTGATCGTCACCCCCGCGTCCATGAGCCGCTGGCAGGTGGCGTAGATGTCCTTCACCGCGTAGGCCAGGTGCCCGAAGTTCCGGCCGCCGCCGTACTCCTCCGGATCCCAGTTGTAGGTGAGCTCGACCTGGGCCTCCGGGTTCTCGGGCGCGCCGAGGAAGACCAGGGTGAAGCGCCCGGGCTCGACGTCGATGCGTCGCTGCTCCACCAAACCGAGCTTGTTGCAGTAGAAGTCGAGCGACGCGTCCAGGTCGGTCACCCGGACCATCGTGTGCAGGTAGCGCATGGGGGACTCCTCCGGCCCGAACCGTAGCGGCCGGCCCGACGCTGCGCTGGACCCGCCGACCGCGAGCGTGTAGAACCGGACCCCATGGCCCGCGCCCGCCTGCCGCTCCTCTACCTCATGTCGCTGCTGTACTGCACGGCGGGCTTCATGCACCTGCTCCGGCCCGACTTCTTCGTGGCGATCGTGCCGCCCGGGCTGCCGAGCCCCGAGTGGCTCAACGTCCTCTCCGGCCTCTTCGAGATCAGCCTGGGCGTGTTCGTGCTGGAGCCGCGCGTGCGCTGGCTCGCGGCGTGGGGAATCATCGCCCTGCTCATCGCCGTCTTCCCCGCCAACGTGAACATGGCCCTCCAGAACCTCGGGCCCGACGGGCCGGGTACGGGGAGCCCGCCGCTCAACTGGGCTCGGCTGCCGCTCCAGCTCGTGATGATCGCCTGGGCCTGGTGGTACACGCGCCCGGAGCCCGAGGGCAGCTAGCGGCAGATCTGGCGTCGATCGTCGCGGGTCGCGGGCCGACCTCAGGCGGCGAGGCGCAGCCGAAGCCGCGCCGGCCCCCGGACGATGAACGAGTCGACCAGCTCCCGTGTCCCGCTCCGGCGCTCGAGGCGCGGCAGCGCCGGGGCCAGCGCCTCCAGCGCCGCACCGGCCTCGAGCCGCGCCAGGGAGCGCCCAGGCAGAAGTGGTTGCCGAAGCCGAAGCCCAGATGGCCCCGGGCATCGCGCTCCGGATCGAAGCGGGCCGCGTCGGAAAACCGGGCCTCGTCGCGGTTGGCGGAGCCGAGGAGCAGTGCCAGGACCGAGCCCGCCGGGAGTGCCGTGCCGCCGAGCTCGGTGTCCGCCCGGACGCTGCGGAAGACGAGCTGGATCGGGCTCTCCCAGCGCAGGGTCTCCTCCACCACGCCGGGCACCCGGCCGGGGTCCGCAGCCACCTCCGCCAGCACCTCGGGGTGGTCGAGCAGGGCGCACACGGCGTTGCCGATGAGGTTGGTCGTGGTCTCGTTGCCGGCGATCAGGAGCAGCTGCACGAACAGGATGAGCTCGATCTCGGAGAGCGGAGGACTGCCGTCGTGCGCGCCCGCCAGCAGCACGCTCACCAGGTCGTCCCCGGGCTCGCGCCGTCGCGCGGCGATCACGCCGCGCAGATAGCTCGTCAGGCCCGTGAAGGCCTCGGTGAGCTCCGGACTGAAGCGGTCGCCGCGACCGGGACCGGAGATGCCGTCGATGAAGGCGTCGCTCCAGCGCTTGAAGTCGTCGAGTCGCTCGCGCTCCACGCCCAGCATCTCGGCGATGATGGTGACCGGGAGCGGGATGGCGAGGTCGCGGATCAGGTCGACGTCCCCGCCCTGGCGAAGTCGTCCCATGCAGTCCGCCACCAGCTCGCGCACGCGCGGCTCCCACGCCTGGATGCGTCGCGGCGTGAAGCCCCGATTCACCAGGCCCCGCAGGCTGCCGTGGACCGGAGGGTCCTCGGCGATCAGCTGACGGGCCCGGCCGAAGGCCAGCGGATTGAGCCGGGTGCGTAGCACCGCGGTGAACAGGAATCGTGCGAACCCCCAGGTGAGCGCGGGCAGCGACTCGCTTCCGGAGTTCATCAACATCGAGAACATGGCCCGGGAGGAGAAGCGCTCGGGCTGCTTGAGGACGCTCACGACCTCGTCGTAGCGCGCCACGCACCAGACCCCGGACGTCGGGCCGCGGTGCAGCGTGGGCTGCGCGCGCAGCGCGGCGTAGATGGGGTACGGATCGTCGGGCTGGCGAGGAGCGAGGGGCTCGTAGTCGAGGTGCATGGGACCTCCCGGGGGATTCAGTGTAGCCCGAGAGCGGCTGCCCCTGCGCACCCTGGAGCTGGGGGCTCGCTCGAGGTCCCCGGGGTGACACCAGGGCGCTGGACGCTGGCCCTCGGAGATCGCGCCATCGGCCTGGGCCGCACCGACTTCGACGCCATCCTGCACGGACTCCTCCTCGTCGTCCGCCACGGCTGGCGTGGCGACGGCCAGGGCGGCCGGCCGGGCTTCGCCCCAGCCATGCCTCCTCCCGGGTCGTACGTGCTCGAGGGCCGGAATGCGGGTGGTGCGATCCGACAGTCCCGCTCCCGGCTGGCTCAGCTAGCGTCCCTCCCGCCGACGCACGAACAGGAGCGGCCCCATGGCCCAGGAACGCCCGATCGCCTGCCACGACTGCGACCTGCTGCACCGGCTCGGGGAGATTCCCCTCGGCTCGGTGGCCCGCTGCCGCCGCTGCGGCGGCGTGCTGCGCAAGCGGCGGCCCCGCAGCATCGAGCGGACGCTGGCGCTGGTCATCGGCGCGGCCATCCTGTTCGGCGTCGCCAACGCCTTCCCCTTCCTGTCGTTCGACATGAAGGGCCAGGAGGTCCAGACCACCCTGGTGACCGGTGTGGTGGACCTCTGGCGGCAGGGGATGCCCGAGCTTGCCGCCCTGGTCTTCCTGACGATCTTCCTGGCGCCGCTGCTCCAGATCGCCCTGCTGCTCTACGTGCTGCTCCCGCTCCACCGCCACCGGGTGCCCTGGAAGATGCCCCAGGCCTTCCGGCTGCT
The DNA here is from genome assembly GCA_964442285.1 of uncultured Spirochaetales bacterium. Classification (GTDB taxonomy): domain Bacteria; phylum Myxococcota_A; class UBA9160; order UBA9160; family JAFDET01; genus CAYTZH01. The sequence continues at coordinate 56,799 of CAYTZH010000007.1, forward strand.
CCGGCGCGTGGAGCCCTGGAGCATGATGGAGGTCTTCATGATCGGGATCCTGGTGGCCATCGTGAAGCTCCTGGACATGGCCACCATCGAGGCCGGGCTGGCCCTCTGGGCCTTCGTCCTGCTGTTCGTCCTGATCACGGCCGCCGTGGCCTCCCTGGATCCCCACGCGGTCTGGGAGCGGGCCGAGGGGCGCGGATGAGCGAGACGACCGCCCTCTCGCGGGCGTGCGCGACCTGCCACATGTGCGGCCTGCTCGCGCGCCTTCCGAGCGACCACGCCCACGCGCGCTGCCCCCGCTGCGGCGAGGCCCTGCACGCCCGCAAGCCCCAGAGCGTGCAGCGCGCCTGGGCCTTCGTCCTCGCCGCGGCCATCTGCTACGTGCCGGCCAACGTCTTCTACATCATGACGATCACCACCCTGGGGAAGCCGGAGCCCAGCACCATCCTCTCCGGGGTCGCGTATCTGCTGCATCACGGCATGTGGCCCCTGGCGCTCATCGTCTTCGTCGCCAGCGTGTTCGTGCCCCTGATGAAGATCGCCATCCTGGTGGCGCTGCTGGTCTCGGTGCAGCGGCGCTCGCTGTGGAGGCCCGTGGACCGCACCCGCCTCTACCGCCTCACGGAGGCGATCGGCCGCTGGTCCATGGTCGACATCTACGTGGTCACGGTGCTCGTCGCCCTGGTGAAGCTCGGTGCCCTGGCCACGATCGAAGCGAACATCGGCGCCGTCTTCTTCGGCGCGGTGGTCGTGCTCACCATGCTGGCCGCGGAGTCCTTCGACCCGCGGCTGATCTGGGACGGGTGCGAAGCGAGGACTCCATGACCGAACATGAACCGGAACTTCCGGACGCCGGCGGCGTCGACCCGGCGGTGGTCGAGCGGCGCAGCCGCCCCTCGATCATCTGGGTGGTGCCCGTGGTGGCGGCGCTCGCGGGCGCCTTCGTCGCGTGGCGGGCCATCTCCGAGCAGGGGCCGTCGATCCGCATCCACTTCGCCACCGCCGAGGGCCTGGAGGCCGGCAAGACCAAGCTCCGCTTCAAGGACGTGGAGGTGGGCCTGGTGGAGACGATCGAGCTGGCGGACGACCTCTCCGGCGTCACCGTGACGGCGCAGATGGGGAAGGACTTCGAGCGCTACCTCACCGACCGGACCCGCTTCTGGGTCGTGCGGGCCCGCATCGCCGGCGGCCAGGTCTCGGGCCTGGGGACGCTCTTCTCGGGGGCCTACATCGGCGTCGATCCGGTGCCCGAGGGCGAGTCCGCCCGGGAGTTCCGCGGGCTCGACGAGGCGCCGGTGGTCACCACCGAGGACCCGGGCCGACACTTCGTGCTGCGATCCCGCCGCGCCGGCGCGTTCGAGCCCGGCACGCCCGTCTTCTACCACCGCATCCGGGTGGGTGAGGTGATCTCGTCGGAGCTCGACGCCTCGGGGGAGTTCGTCACGGTGCGTGTATTCGTCGACGCGCCCCACGACGTCCGCGTGCGCGAGGAGTCGCGCTTCTGGAACGCCAGCGGCTTCGACGTCTCCGTGACCGCGGAGGGGGTGAGCGTCGACACCGAGTCGGTGGCCAGCATCCTGATCGGCGGCATCGCCTTCGACTCGCCGCCGGGCGAGGCCGGCAACCGGGCGGAGGCGGAGGCCGTCTTCCCCCTCTACGAGAGCCGCGCCGCCAGCGAGCGCCGGGAGTACACCCGCAAGGTCACCTGGCTCCTGCACTTCGACCAGTCGGTGCGCGGGCTGGTGCCGGGCTCGCCGGTGGAGTTCCGCGGGATCCGCATCGGCGAGGTGACGGACGTGCGCCTCCAGATCGAGGACCGGCAGCGGATCCGGATCCCCGTGCTCGTGGAGGTGGAGCCCGAGCGCTTCGGCAACTTCGAGCGCCTGACCGACGGCCAGCGCCGCGTCGCCCTGGACCGCATGGTGGCCGAGGGGCTGCGGGCGCAGCTGGCGCGGGGCAACCTGCTCACCGGGCAGATGCTCGTCGCCCTGGACATGCACCCGGGTGCCGAGCCCGTCGCGATCGACTGGGAGGGTCCCTACCCCCAGATGCCGACCATCGGCACGCCCCTCGAGGAGATCGGCGACGACGTCACCGAGATCGTGAAGAAGATCGACAGCCTGCCCCTGCAGGAGATCGGGGACAGCCTGAACGAGTCCCTGGCCCAGATGGCGCAGCTCTCGCGGCAGATCAACGAAGACGTCGTCCCGCGGCTCACCGCGGCCCTGGGCTCGGCGGACCAGACCCTGGCCTCGGCCAACACCATGCTCGGTGTGGACTCGCCCCTGCACCAGGAGCTACCCCGTCTGCTGCTAGAGCTCACGGACGCCGCCCGCGCCCTGAACCTGGCGGCCACCCAGCTCGAGCAGGAGCCGGAGTCGCTGCTCCGGGGGCGGGAGTGACGGCGTTGCGTCGAGGCGCGTCGGGGCGGGGTCGGACGGCAGCGTGCCTTGGTCTGGTCGCCGCGCTCCTGGTGTCGGGATGCCTCGGCCGCAGTCCGCGGCCCGAGTACTACCGGCTCGAGGCCACGGCGGTGGGCGCTCCTCCGGTCGCCTCGCTTCCGGAGCTGGGCCTTGCGATCGGGCCGATCGAGATGCCCCGCTACCTGGAGCGCCCGCGGCTGGTGAGCCGGGACGGCGAGCACCGGCTCGTGCTCGCCTCCGCCCAGCGCTGGGGCGGGTCCCTCGGGGCCGAGGTGGATCGCGTGGTGGCCGACGACCTCTCGGCTCTGCTCGGGACGCCTCGCGTGGCGGTGTATCCCGTCCGGGCGCGCTTCCCGGTGACCTGGCGCGTGCTCATCGACGTGCGCGCCTTCGAGGGCGCGCCGGGCGAGAGCGTCCTGCTGCGGGCGCGTTGGATGGTGGCGTCGGGGACCACGGGCGAGGCGGTCGCCGTCGAGGAGAGCGCCATCAGCCAGCCCACCGACGGGGCCTCCTGGGATGCCTACGTCGCCGCCCACAGTCAGGCCCTGGGCCGGCTCACGCGGGAGATCGCCTCCCGGATCGCATCGCTCCCGGCGCCATAGGTCGCGGGCATGGTGCATCCGGTGGACGTCTGTGGCGAGGAGATCCGCTTCGAGGAGCCCTGACCGCTG
>CAYTZH010000007.1:59989-107902 GCA_964442285.1 uncultured Spirochaetales bacterium
GCATCCGGTGGACGTCTGTGGCGAGGAGATCCGCTTCGAGGAGCCCTGACCGCTGACCGCTGACCGCTGACCGCTGACCGCTGACCGCTGGCCGCTGACCGCACGCCGCCGTCGACGCCCGGCCCGTGACGCCGGCCGGCCCCCGCATCTCAGCGCGCCGCGCGATCCCGCAGGTCGAGGACCTCGCCGTTCTGGAAGTCGTCGCGGACCACCAGGTCCCAGATCTCCCGGGCCACCTCGTGGGCGTCGCGCAGGGCGAACGACTCGTGGAGCTCCACGAAGCGCTCGACCTCGGGGAAGTCCCGTTCCGACATCTCGCGGATCTCGGCCTGCATGGCCGTGGCCACCACCCCGGGCGCGATGGACACCAGCCGGCAGCGACCGCCGCGTCGCTCCTGCTCGGCCCCGACGGTGCGCACCCACTGGTCGACGGCGGCCTTGCCCGCGCCGTAGGCGCTCCAGCCCTCGTAGACCGAGCGCGCCGCGCCCGACCCGATGACGACCAGCGTGCAGCGCGCCGCCGTATGGGCGGCGATGCGCAGGAAGGCGTCGCCGAGCACCTGGGGCGCCGCGCTGTTGAGCAGAACCTGGCGCGTGTAGCCCAGCGGGTCGACCTCGCCCGCGTAGCCCATGGGCTGGAGCGTGCCGGCGTTCTGGACGAAGACCACCCGTTCGCCGCCGAAGCCCGCCACCTTGCGCTCCAGGGCCGTCGCCACCTCGGGCCAGGCGCGCGGATCCGCCAGGTCCGCCTTCACGTGCTCCACCTCGGGGTCGGGCGTGCCGCGGCGGCTCACGTCCACCCGGCGCAGGTCCGGGAACGGGGCGGCCTCGAGCAGGGCGCGGCCGATCCCACTCGATCCGCCAGTCACGATCACGAGCGATGCTGCCATGGGCCGCACTCTAGCGCGGACCCGGGACGGCGGGATGACGTCGCGGCTTGACACCGCGCGAGGCGAGGGACCATGCTGCCGCGACGGGAAGCGCTACCGCAAAGGGGAGATCGTGGAGACCACGCCGACCGCAACGCCCCGCTCGCTCACCGACCGCATGCTGGGTGCCGCGCAGCTCGACGCCTCGACCTTCGAAGAGGTGGAGGGCGACGAGAGCGCCACCTCGCAGGCCGCCCTCGTCGTGGGCATGGTGGCCGTGGCCTCGGCCGTGGGCGGCGTCGGCGGCGGGGCGCGCGGGGTCGTCGCAGGCCTGCTCTCCGCGTTCCTGGGCTGGCTCGTCTGGTCCGGCATCACCTTCCTGGTGGGCGACCGGCTGCTGGGGGGCAAGGCCACCTGGGGCGAGCTGCTGCGGACCCTGGGCTTCGCCCAGGCTCCGGGGGTCCTCTTCGTGCTGGGCGTCGTTCCGGTGCTCGGCGTATTCGTGCGCCTGGCCGTGTCCGTCTGGATCCTCGTGGCCGGCATCGTCGCGATCCGCCAGGCCCTGGACTTCACGACCGGCAAGGCGATCGCCACGGCCGTGATCGGCTGGCTCGGCTACGCGGTGCTCGCGGCGCTGCTACCCGGCCTCTGAGGGGGGCGGAAGGACGTCTGAGGCGGACTCCAGGACGCCCTTGCCGGTGCCCTCGAGGGGGCGCAGCGGGGCTGCGCCCGGCGGACCCGCCGCCGCGTGCTCGGGGGCCAGGCGTTCGGCCAGGGCCCGGGTGTCGGCGTCGATCGCGGCGGGCGCCAGGTTTGCGACGTCCGCGAAGGCTCCCCGGATGGCGGTGGCGACGGTCCCGGTTCCGACGTCCCCCACCTCGTCGGCGACGCTGCCCGTTGTCGCCGGGTCGAAGTCGTAGCCCAGGCTCGCGTAGACCGGGATCAGGGGCTCGGCCACCCGGCCCGCGTCGGCGACCACCACCACCCCGCCCACGTGGGCGGCCCCGCGGACCACCCGCTGGCCGACGCCCGCCAGCTTGACCCTGCCCCGCGCGTTCACGCTGTGGGATCCGGGGCAGTACTCGCCGGGCACCTCGCCCTCGCGCGCGTCCACGCCCAGGCGTCGCAGCGCCGTCACCAGCAGATCCGCCATCTCGCAAAACCGTTCGGTGACGCCCACCCGCAGGTCGTCCACCGGCCGGCTCCAGGCGAAGGCCAGGGTGCGCCGGTGGAACACCGCGGCGCGCCCCCCCGCGAGGCGCAGCACCGGGGCGAAGCCGGCGGCCCGGGCGGCCTCCACGGCGCGCGGGTAGCCCGGACGGGTGCGGTCGAAGACCGAGAAGGCCAGCACGTCGTCGGTGGCGTACAGGCGCAGGCACTCGGGCACCTCGCCCCGGGCCACCCGCAGCAGCAGCGCCCGGGAGACCGCGGTGTCGAAGCCGGGCCGGCCGGGGAAGGCGGTCTCGATCAGCCGGATCTCGCGCATGCGGGGAGCCTAGCGAGGCGTCCGACGCCGTCCCGTCGCGCGGAGCGGCGACGCCCGGGGCTGTGCGAGAATGCGCCAGCAGCGGGGAGCCGACGTGGACGCGAGGCCCGTGGACCTGCAGCCCTGGATCGACCGCGTGCGCACCCTCGTGGACGCCCACCGCCTCGAGGCGCCGGGGGCCTACGCCCGCTGGCGCGCTGCCGGGCCCGGGCGCCAGCGCGACCTCGACCCGTACGGCTGCGCCGACGCCGCCAACCTGCTCTACACCCTCGGCGACCTGCCGCGCGACCCGGGGGAGCGGGCCGGCTTCGTCGAGACGCTTCGGGCCCTGCAGGACCCGGAGACCGGCCTCTACCGCGAGGCGACGCACCACGAGATCCACACCACGGCCCACTGCCTCGGGGCGCTGCAGCTCTTCGACGCGGGTCCCCGGCACGCGCTCGCGGCCCTGGCGCCTCTGGCGGAGCCCGGCGCCCTCGAGGACTTCCTCGCCGCGCTCGACTGGCGGGACGACCCCTGGCTGGCCTCCCACCGCGGGGCCGGGGTCTACGCGGCGCGGGTGCTGGCCGGCGAGGCGAGCCGGGACTGGGAGCGCCGCTACTTCGCCTGGCTGGACGCCGAGAGCGATCCCGAGACCGGCCTCTGGCGCCGCGGGCTCGTGTCGCCCCCCTACCGCTGGGGCGAGAGCCGCTTCCCCCACCTCGCCGGCACCTTCCACTATCTCTTCAACCTGGAGCACGCCCGGCGCCCCCTGCCCCACCCCGCGGCCCTGGTGGACACCTGTCTCGCGATCGGCGCCGAGGATCCCTATCCGCTCGGTCGCCTGGTGAGCTTCGCCGAGGTGGACTGGGTCTACTGCCTGGGGCGGGCCCTGGCCCAGAGCGGTCACCGGCGCGGGGAGGCGATGGCGGCGCTGGAGGCCTTCTGCGGCCGTTACGTGGCGTTCCTGACCGGGCTCGACCTCGAGGCCGACGACGGCGCCGCCGACCTCCACCGCCTGTTCGGGGCCGTCTGCTGCCTGGCGGAGCTGCAGCGGCTCTTGCCGGGACGTCTGGACACCCGGCGCCCGCTGCAGCTGGTGCTCGACCGCCGGCCGTTCATTTGAGCCGCGCGCCCGCTAGCGCGTCGCCGCGGACGGCGAAACCCCGTGGAGTCGGAGGACATCGGAGGCGGTGATGCGCGTCCACCGCCTCGCCCTGCTGCTTCCCCTGCTGGCGGCCTGCGCCACGATCGCCCCGCCGGGTGCGCCGGCGCCGCCCGGCGAGGGCTTCTCCCACGCCGACCTCGACCGGGTCCTGAGTCGGTTCGTCGACGAGCGCGGGCGGGTGGACTACGCCGCGCTCGCCCGGGACCGCGCCGACCTCGACGCCTACGCCGCCCAGCTGGCCGCCGTCAGCCCCGACAGCGATCCCGAGCGCTTTCCCACGACCGATCACCGCCTGGCCTATTGGATCAACGCCTACAACGCCGCCGTCCTGGTGCTCGTGCTCGACCACTACCCGGTCTCCAGCGTGCGGGACGTCCGGCCGCCCTGGCCGCTCTTCTTCGTCCCGCGCCTCGCGGGCTTCTTCGTGCTCCACCGGGTGCCCCTGGGCGGGCGACCGCTCCACCTCTACGAGCTCGAGAACCGGATCGTCCGCGGACGCTTCGACGAGCCGCGCATCCACTTCGCCCTGAACTGCGCCTCCCGGGGATGTCCCCGCCTGCCGCGGCGCGCCTTTCCGGTGCGAGGCCTCGACGCCGCTCTCGAGCGCGAGGCCCGGCGCTTCTTCGCCGATCCCGAGAAGCTGCAGATCGATGCCGCGGCCGGGGAGATCCGGGTTTCGGCCATCCTCGACTGGTTCGAGGACGACTTCCTCGACGGGCTCGAGGCCGGGGTGCCCGACCGGGAGCCCTCCCTCCTCGACTACGTCCGCCGCTACCTCGAGCCCGAGGCGGCGGCCCGGCTCGACGGGGCGCGCGCGGCGGGCGCGGAGCTGGTGTTCCTGGATTACGACTGGCGCCTGAACGACGCCGGCTCGAACGAGGCTCTCCGACACTGACAGCGGCCCTCCGCAAGTTACGCTCTGCCGCGTCGTGTGGATCCCCGTTCCCATCGTGCTGGGCATCCAGATCCTGGCCGCGGCGAGCATGCTCGGCGTGATCTGGGTGATCCAGTGGGTGCACTACCCTTCCATGGCCTACGTCGACCCGGGGCGCTTCGAGGACGCCCACCGCCAGCACACCGCGCGCATCACCCACATCGTGCTGCCGGCCATGGGCCTGGAGCTCGTCGCCGCCCTCGCGGCTCCTCTGCTCGAGCCCGCGCTCTGGCGCTCGCCGCTCTACCTCGTGGCCGGGCTCGCCCTCGCGGCGGCCTGGATCTCCACGGCAGTCGTCCAAGTCCCCCTGCACGCACGACTCGCCGAGGGCTTTTCGCCCGAGCACGTGGCCCGCCTGGTGTGGACCAACTGGATCCGTACGGCGGCCTGGTCGCTGCGTGTCCCGACCCTGTGTCTGCTCGTGGCTCGCGGCCACGTGTCCTAACGAGACCATCCCTCGGTTGCGACTCGGCCCGCAGCGCCAAGGGAGGCAGTGACTACGACGGCTCGGGACCGTTCGCCTGGGCGACCGCGCGCGCCTCGCCACCGATCACGCGGTCGAGGAAATCGAACGCCAGCCGCTCCTGGCGGCCGCCGAAGAGCCAGGTGGTGAAGTGCCCGAATCGGGCCAGCTCGAGCTGCGCCGGGACGCCGACACGGCGCAGCGAGTCCACCAGGCGCCTCGCCTGGCTCACGCCGATCAGGGCGTCGAGCCGACCGTGGTAGAGAAACCCCGGCGGGTCGTCCGCGCTGACGAACGTGAGGGGCGAGGCGGCCGACGCGAGATCGGGCCGCTCCTTGGCGGATGCACCCAGGAGCCGCGGCACGGCCGGGTTCGGCGGCAGGGCGCGCAGGTCGCTCGGCGTGCCGCCGGCGACGAAGGCCTGCACACGGCTGGAGACCCCGGGGAAGGCCGTCGGGCCCTCGAGCCCGGCCTCCGGACCGCTGGTCGCGAGGAGCGCCGAGAGGTGACCGCCCGCCGAGTACCCGAGCGCCGCGATCCGCTCCGGATCCACGCCCAGCAGGGAGGACCGGGACCGCATCCAGCGCACGACCTCCTTCAGATCGTGGATCTGGGCAGGGAACTGGTGCCGGGGCGCCAGGCGGTAGCGAGGCGCGACGGCCACGTAGCCCCGCTCCGCCGCTCGGCGGGCGAGGCGGGCCACATCGCGCTTGTTGCCGCTGACCCAGCCGCCGGGGTGGATGACCACCACGCCGGGGAAGCGCCCGAAGCGGGGCCGATAGACGTCGGCCCGCAGGGCCTCGCCGTCGCGCACGGCGTAGACCTGGTCGCGCAGGACCTGGACGGGGTTGGGGAGATCGCCGCTGTCCAGATCCGGGGCCAGCCCGGCCCGGTAGGCGGATCCGCCGCAGCCCGCCAGGAGAGCACCCGTCAGGGCACCTCCTAGAGCCGCTAAGTGTCTGATTTTAAATGAAAATGCTGAAAAACGTGCAGGGGGTTCCACGCTCGACTCTCCCGTCTCGTACCAACTGAGACGAGCGTCGATGATGTCTATGTCTTGTCAAGATTATTGAGAGAAAATCTAGACATTCTGACACGCGAGGTCAGAGCGTGAGCGTCATCTGGACGTAGGCGAAGTCCGCATCCCCGCGCGCGGGGCTCAGGGGCGCCCGGTCGAAGAAGTCCCCCGCGAACAGGTGGGCGTAGGTCAGGTCGAGCTCGACGGTCCCCGGCACCAGCTCCCAGCGCAGCCGGAGCTCCAGCTGCGAGCCCAGGTAGCGCCCCGACTCCCCGCTCGGATCCACCAGGCCCGTGGCGCCCGCCAGGTCCCGCGCCTCTTCCAGCCAGAAGGCCCGGTAGCCCAGCAGGCCCCGCACGCCCTCGCGGAGCCTCGCCGTGAGCCGGACTCCCGGCGAGTGCAGGTTGGATCGCGCGAAGGGGCCGTAGATCGCGGTCGGACCGAAGTCGAAGCGCCGGGCCCCGAAGAGGGTGTCGAAGCGGGCGTTGTGGCCGTCGAGCAGGTTCTCGTCGCCGCTGGCGTAGTCGTACTCGAGCCCGAATCGCGGTGCGGCCGGGATCGCCGCGGTGTAGCCCACGTCGACGTGGACGAAGCCCGCCCGGTGATCGAGATCCCGCACGGAGGAGGCATTGGCCCTCGACTCGCCGAGCTGGAAAGCCGCCTCGAGGGTGTAGTCGAGCCGCGCGGGCTTCTGCTCCCGGTACACCCGGAAGCCGGGCGTGACGAGCTGGCGGTTGCGGGTCAGGCGGTTGGGTCGATCGTCGTCCTCGCCCAGGCCGAAGACGAAGAGCTCGAGGTGGTCCTCCCAGGGCAGCTCGGTCTCGTAGAAGAGGCCCCAGAAGCGGGCCTCGAAGCCTTCGCGGTCGAAGTGGATCTGGTCCTCGCGCAGAGCCTCGAAGCTCGACGGCCGCCGCTGGACCGGCAGCAGGTAGAAGCCGCGCAGGTGGTGGCCAGGCGCCACCTCGATCCGGGCGTCGACCCCCGTGAAGCCGTTGATCGTGTTCCGGGTGCGGTTGCGCGCCACGAAGCGGCGGCTGCCCACGTTCAGGGTGATCCGGCCGGCGCGCAGCTCGGCCTTGCGGCCTCCGATCTCGCCGGAGAGCTCGACGTAGGCCTGCAGCAGCTCGACCGGATTGACCACCCCGGTGTTCAGGAAGGAGCTCGCATCGTGGACGAAGGCGCGGGAGTCCTGCAGCTCGCCGCCGAGCGTCAGCCAGGGCAGGGGCTGGAAGCGCACGTGCAGCAGCGTGCGCAGCGCCACGATCTGGTCCGCGGCGTCGCTGCGGGGACGGAACGGATCGTCCAGGTACTCGTAGCGGGTGCGCTGGACGAGCGACACCGAGAGCGCCTCGGGCAGGCCGAGGAGGTCGTCGAGGCGCCAGGGGGCCTCGGCGGCGGCCGGCGCCGCCCCCAGGCCGACGAGCAGCGCCACGAGCCAGGGCACCGGGCCGCCCGCCCGCCGGGCCCGCCTCACGGCGTCTCCGCCCGGGCGGCGTTGGGGAAGAAGGCCTGCTCCCCGTCGATGCGGAACTCGGCGATCGCCTGCTGGCCCGCCGGCGAGACCAGCCAGGCCACGAAGCGCCGGGCGTCCTCGGCCTTGACGTGGGGGTGGCGCCGGGGGTCGACGGCGATCACCCCATAGGGGTTGAACAGGGGCGGGTCGTTCTCGAACAGCAGCTCGAGATCGCCGCGGTTGGCGAATCGGAGCCAGGTCCCGCGGTCGGTCAGCGTGTAGGCGCCCAGCCCGCTGGCCACGTTCAGGGTGGCGCCCATGCCCGAGCCGGTCTCCCGGTACCAGGCTCCGCTCGCGGCCACCGGGTCCGTGCCGGCCTGCGCCCAGAGCTCCTGCTCCTTCTTGTGGGTGCCGCTGTCGTCTCCTCGGGACGCGAACGCCGCGCGCGCGTCGGCGATCCGGTTCAGCGCGTCGGCCACGGTCCCGGCTCCGGCGACGCCCGCCGGGTCGTCGCGCGGGCCCACGATCACGAAGTCGTTGTACATGACATCGTGTCGGGCGACGCCGTAGCCGGCGGCCACGAAGGCCTCCTCCGACGGGCGGTGATGCACCAGGAGCACGTCGGCGTCGCCCCGCTCGGCCAGCCGGATGGCCTGGCCCGTGCCCACCGACACCACCCGCACCGCCACGCCCGTCTCCGCGGTGAACCGGGGAAGGACGTGGCCGAACAGACCCGAGTTCTCCGTCGACGTGGTGGACGCCAGGGTGATGAAGCGCTCCCCGGCGGCGGTCGGTGCGCCGAGGCCCAGCAGCAGGAGGATGCTCAGCAGGATCGACGGCGGGCGCGCAACGCGGATCATCGGGCTCCTCGGCTCCAAGGACGTCAGGCCAGCAGCTTCCCGGACACGAAGGCGCGGGCTTCGGGGCTGGTGGGCGCCTCGAAGAAGGCCTCCGTCGCGGACCGTTCGAGGCAGCGGCCGCGGTGGAGGAAGACGATCTCGTCGGCCAGGCGCCGGGCCTGCCCCAGGTCGTGGGTGGTCATCACGATCCGGGTGCCCGCCGCGTGGACCGTGCGCAGCAGCCCTTCCACGGCCTGCACCGCCGCGGGATCCAGGTTGGCGGTGGGCTCGTCCAGGAAGAGCACCTCGGGCTCCAGCAGCCAGGCCCGGGCGATGGCCAGCCGCTGCTGCTCGCCGCCGCTCAGGCTCCGCGCCGGCTGGCGGGCGCGCTCGGCCAGGCCGGACTCCTCCAGGGCCCGCCCCACGCGCTCGCGCCGCTCGCTCCCCCGCACGCCGTGGATGCCGAGCACGAAGGCGAGGTTGGCCTCCACGCTCCGGCGCAACAGCACCGGCCGCTGCAGCACCATGGCCTGCCCCCGGCGCACCCGGACGGGGTCGGCGCAGGCCCAGCGCAGGCAGCCCTCGCTGGGCGCGAGCAGTCCGTGGACGATGCGCAGCAGCAGGCTCTTGCCGGCGCCGTTGGGCCCGAGGATCAGCGTGCGCCCCTGGCTGCCGAGCTCCAGATCGATCCCGCGCAGCAGGAAGCGGCTGCCGACGCGGTAGCCCACCCCGCGGAGCTGCACGGGCAGGATGGAGGCGTCGCCGCTCATGCCAGCGCCGTCTCCATCCGTCGCGCCCCGGCCCGACCGAGGAGCGCCAGCGCATTCACCGCGAGCGACAGGCTGAGCAGGATCATGCCGAGCGCCAGCGCCAGGGGCAGGTCGCCCTTGCTGGTCTCGAGGGCGATGGCCGTGGTCATCACGCGGGTCACGTGGGCGATATTGCCCCCCACGATGATCACGGCGCCCACCTCGGCGATGGCGCGGCCGAATCCCGCGAGGACCGCCGTGGCCAGAGAGGGGCGGCCCTCCCAGAGCAGGGTCGGCACCGAGCGCAGCCGGCCCACGCCGAGGGAGCGGAGCTGGTCCGCGTACTCGGCCTCGAGGTCGGCCACGGTCTGGCGGGCCAGCGCGGCGACGATGGGCAGGACGATCACGGCCTGCACCAGCACCATGGCCGTGGGCGTGAAGAGCAGCCCCAGCTCGCCCAGGGGGCCGGAGCGGGAGAGCAGCAGGTAGACGGCCAGCCCCGCCACCACGGGCGGAAGGCCCATGAGCGCGTTCGTGATCGCCACGATCGCGCCCCGACCCGGGAAGGCGAAGACGGCGAGCAGGCCGCCGGCGGGAAGACCGACGGCGGCGGCCAGCAGCGTGGCCGAGCCGCTGACCCGGAGCGAGAGGCCCACGATCTCGAGCAGGTCGGGGTCTGCGCTCACGACCAGATGCAGGGCCAGCAGGAAGGGGTTGCTCGCGTCCGACACGCTCCGGCCTCGAAGACGGCAGAAGGCCGCAGCGTACCCGACCCGTCGGGTGCCCGCTATTCCTCTCCGGGTATAGCGCTGTAGGGAGCGCGGCGGCGCTCAGGCGTGCACGGAGGGTCGGCGCTCCGTCCAGGGCCGGGCGCCCTCGAGCTGGGACGCCAGCCGCAGCAGCAGGGCCTCCTTGCCGTAGCCCGCCTGCAGGTGGCTGCCGATGGGGAGTCCCGCCGTGTTCCAGTGGAGCGGCACCGACATCGCCGGTACGCCGGCGGCGTTGGCCAGCGGCGTGAAGGCCACGTAGGCCGTGAGCTCCTGGACCAGGGCGTCGAAGGGCTGATCCTGTCGGAGCGCGCCGGTCGCGATCGGCGGCTTCGCCAGGGTCGGGGTGAGCAGCACGTCGTGGCGCGCGTGGAAGCCGGCGAGCTTCCAGGCCTCCCGGTCGATGACCGCCAGCGCCCCGTGGAGCTCCGACCCGGCGTGGGCGGCGTCGTACTCGGAGAGCTTCCAGGTCCAGGGCTCGAAGGCCTCCGGGTCCGGCTTGCGACCGAGCTTGCGGGTGGCGCCCCGGACCGCGCTGCCCGCGAGGACGGACCAGGCGAGCACGAAGGCGCGGTTGAACGCGGCGCCGTCGAGGCGCGGCGCGGCCTCCACCACCTGGTGTCCCAGCGACTCGCACAGGAGCGCGGTCTTCTCGACGGCGGTCACGCAGTCCGGGTGCGCAGCCCGGCCCAGGAGGTCCGTGCGGGAGAAGGCGATGCGCAGCGGCCCGGGGTCGCGGCCGACCTCCTCCCGGAAGGGCCGCGCCGGCTTCGGTGCGCGCCAGCGATCGCCCGGCGCCGCGCCACCGATGGCGTCGAGGAAGGCCGCGCTGTCCCGCACGGTCCGGCTCAGGCAGTGCACCACCGAGAGGCCGAGCGGCTCCGCCGCCGGGAACTGGGGGCTCCGGCCGCGGCTCACCTTCAGGCCGAAGAGGCCGCAGGCCGAGGCCGGGATCCGGATCGAGCCCCCGCCGTCGCTGCCCTGGGCCAGGGGGACGAGTCCCGCGGCCACGGCGGCCGCCGTCCCGCCGCTCGAGCCCCCGGGCGAGTGGGTCGGCAGCCAGGGGTTGTGGGTGGGGCCGTGGAGGGCTGGCTCGGTGGTGGGGAGCAGGCCGAACTCCGGCGCGTTGGTGGCGCCGAGGATCACGAGCCCCGCGGCCTCCATCCGGTCCGCCACCAGGTGGCTGCCCGGCGAGACGTGCTCCGCGAAGAAGCGCGAGCCGTAGGTGACCCGCGCCTTCGCATACGGCAGCGTGCCCTTGATCAGCACCGGCACGCCGCGGAAGGGCCCTTCCGGGAGCCTGCCCGAGGCCCGCTCGAGGGCGCGCTCGAAGAAACGCTGGGTGACCGCGTTCAGCTTCGGGTCGACGGCCTCGATGCGGGCGATGGCGGCGAGGGCCAGCTCCCGCGGGCTGGCCTGCTTGCGGCGCACGAGGTCCGCGAGCGCGAGGGCGTCGCGGTCGCCGAGGACGTCCTCGGTCGCGCTCCGCGCGACGGACGCCGTTCCCCCCACGGCGGCCCACGCCAGGGCGCCGGCCCCGGTCTTCAAGAAGCTGCGTCGATCGAGCACCGGCCCACCCTCCCTCGGTGGACGGAGTCTACACCAGGAGGTTCAGCCTTCGGCCAGGAACGGCTCCACCTTCTGCTTCCAGACCCGCTCGGGGTCGTCCAGCAGGTCGAGGCGCAGGGCGCAGTCGAAGAGCAGGACGCGATCGCTCGCGGGTCGCCGGGGAGCGCGGGGATGGATGGCGTCGCTCGCCAGCCGCCCCGTGAGGTGCAGGAACTGGGCGGCGGCGTGCTTGTAGGCGGGGATCGGGGTCCGGAAGCCGACGTTTCCGAGGTGCTGGAGGGCGTCGTTGCGGGAGAGGAAGGAGACGCGGCCCGCTGCGAGGTCGGCGTCGCGCTCGCCGAAGCGGTCGGGTGCGAAGGTCGCGAGCCCGAGCAGGTAGTCGCTGCCGTAGGCCACCAGGTCGATGGCCAGGTCGTTGCCGGTGTAGACCCGCCAGTCCGGGCGCGCGGCGTCGCGGGCGGCGAGGCGACGCAGCTCGGTCTCCCGCTCGAGGGAGGAGTGCTTCGCCCCCGCGAGCCCGTCGATCTCGAGCAGGCGCGCGAAGGTCTCGTCGTCCCAGATCTCGCCGTGGGGGGCGAAGCGCGGGGAGAGCTCGAAGGCCAGGGCTCCCGGCGGCGCCGCCGCGACCACGGCGGCGTAGAGCGCGACCTTCTCCGCGGCGCCCATCCGATGCATGGCGGGGCACTGCACCACCACGGGGCGGGCGTCCCGGGCGGCGATGGCGGCGAGCGAGCGCCGGTAGGCGGGCAGGGGGTCGTCGGAGGCGTCGGCGTAGGCGCCGGCGTAGAAGGGCACCCCCGGGCCCAGGGCGCCGCGGGCGGCGTCGAGCACCGCCTCGCGTTCGGCGGGCGCGAGCAGGTCGCCGAAGCCCGTATCCATGTTCACCGCCAGGTCGAGGCCCGCTGCGCGGGTGAGGGCCACGTGGCGCTCGAGGCCGGCCCAGTCGACCTCGCCGGCGGGCGTGTGGGGGAGCAGCGCCGCGGCGATCCCGTGGACCCGGCGTCCGGGCGAGAGGCGCGCGAACGCCCCGGCGAGGCCGTCGGCGGCGTGGCTCACGGCAGGCCTCCGCGCTTGGCGGCCTCGAGGCGCTCCCGCTCCGGCCGCGAGCGGTAGAAGTCGTCGAGCGGGTAGCAACCCGACACCAATCCGTTTCGAGGCGCCGTGGTGCAGTCGCTGAAGGTGCGGCAGATCCGCTTGCGGGCCAGCGGCCGGCCGCCCAGCACGTCGGCGGGCAGGTCCGGGTAGGACAGCACCATGCGGCCCAGGCCCACCGCGTCGAACCAGCCCTCTCGCAGGCAGGCCTGGGCGACCCCGGCCAGGTGGTCCTGGAGATAGGTCCAGCCGGAGGAGACCACCACCGCCTCGGGCACGGCCCGCTTCAGGTCCCGGGCGGCCCCCAGCAGGCGCGCGACCCCGACCAGGGGGTCCTCCGGTGGCTGGTAGCCGTCCGACGGGGGGAACGCGGCGGGGCGCTGGATGTGCGGGATGTAGTAGGGGCTGCCCGCCGTCACGTTGATCCAGTGCACGTCGCGCTCCGCCAGTGCGCGCACCAGGGCGACGGGCTCCCGCAGGTCGATCCGGGTGGGGTCGTCGGGGTCCGCCCCGAAGGCGTGGACGTAGGGCCGGGCGCACGGCTCCGGCTCCCCGTCGCCTTCCGCCCCCGGACGATGGGGGACCCCGTCGAAGAGGGAGAGCCGAACGCCGATCGGGAGCGCCGACGCGTCCGCCACGGCGTCCACCAGCTCGAGGCCGAGGCGGGCGCGGGACGCGAGGTCCGCGCCCCCGTAGGCGCCCGGGCGGGTGCGGCCCGACAGGAACTCGTGGAGCAGGTAGCCGTGGCAGTGCTTCACGTCGACGAAGCCGAAGCCCTCGGCGGCGGCCAGGCGGGCAGCGGCGCGGAAGGCCTCGATCAGGGCCGGGAGCTCCTCGTCCCGAAGGACGGGCGCGTCGTCGTCGATGCCCACCCGCGGGTCCAGCACCGGATGCCGGTAGGCGGTGCGGGGCCGTCGGGTCGCCGGCTCGGGGACGGACCAGCGCCCGCTGTGGGTGAGCTGCAGGCCCACGAACGGCTCGGGCTGGCCGGTCTCGCGCGCGGCCTCCAGCAGGGTCTTCCGCAGGCGGCCCAGGGCGGGGGCGGTCTTCTCGTCGATCACCAGCTGATTGGGATTGGCGCGTCCGTCGGGCCGTACGGCCACGGCCTCGCCCCCCCAGATCCAGCCCGCCCCGCTGCGCCCGAAGTTCTGCCAGCGGCGCTCGGTCAGGGGCGACGGCGCGCCCTCGCGGGTGCCGTCCCAGCCCTCCATGGGCTGGATGACGAAGCGGTTGGCGGCCTCGCGGTCGTCTCCGAGCGCGAGCGGTCGACCCAGCGGCGAGCCCGCTCCGGGCTCGACCGCGTCGTCACACGGAAGCGTCAGGCCAAGGTCCGCGATGCGCGCGCGCAGGGCCGCGGCCGTCTTGAAGGAGGCCAGGCGCGGGAAGCGGCTCACGGCGCCGTCCAGCTCGTCGGCATGGGGGCAGGGTAGCCGGACTCCGGCGCCGGGCGACTGCTTCGGCGTCGAGGGGCGGGCGCCACTTCGACGTTGAGCGGGCCCGGCGACTCGTCCATGATGGCGGGTCGAGCGGGTCGAGCGACACGGTGGTCGGGCAGGACCGAGGACCGGAACGGACGGGAAGGAGCGGCGGGTGCGGGAGATCCACGGGGGCCGCGTGGCGGCGCGGCAGCTCCGGGCGGCGGGCATCGACACCGTCTTCGGCGTGGTGGCAGGACCGATGATCGAGCTCTTCGCCGGGGCCCAGGCGGAGGGGCTGCGGGTCGTCGGCTGCCGCCACGAGGAGAACGCCGCCTTCATGGCCTCGGCCTGGGGCTTCCGCCGGCGGCTCCCAGGCGTGGTCATCGCCGGCTCGGGTCCGGGGATGAGCAATACCCTCACTCCCCTCTACGTGGCGACGGCCAGCGCCATGCCCCTGGTGGTGCTGGGGGGCTCCGCCTACTCGGAGACCACCGGGATCGGCGGCTTCCAGGAGCTCGACCAGGCCCTGCTGGCGGCGCCCGCCTGCAAGTGGACGGGGCGGGTCGACCGCACCGAGCGCATCCCGGAATGGCTCCACCTCGCCCTCGGCCAGGCGGCCGAAGGCCGTCCCGGCGGTGTGTACCTGGATTTCCCGGGCGAGGTGATGGCCCGGCGGCTGCCCGCAGACGCTGTGCCCCTGCGCCAGCGCGCACCGGACGTCGCCCGGCCCGGGCCGGCCCCCGACGCCGTGACGCGTATCGCGGACTGGCTGGCCGGCGCCGAGCGACCGCTGCTGCTCCTGGGCAAGGGGGCGGCCTGGGCGGACGCGGGGCCCGCCCTGGCGCGCCTCGTCGCCCGCGGCCTCCCCTACGTGGTCTCGCCCATGGCCCGGGGGGTCATCCCCGACGACGACCCCCGCTTCGCGAACGCCGCGCGCTCCGCGGCGCTCTCCCGCGCCGACGTCGTGGTGATGATCGGCGGGCGCTTCAACTGGATCTTCGGCTTCGGCCGGCCGCCGCGCTTCTCGGCGTCGGCCCGGGTCGCCCAGGTGGACGTCGCCCCGGAGGCCTTTCGCAGCGCCGCCGACGTGGAGCTCGGCGTGGTGGCCGACGCCGCGGCCGCCGCCGAGGCGCTCGACCGCGCCCTCGACGGACGGACCCTGGCCTGCGTGGGGAGTGGCTGGCTCGAGGAGCTGCGCGGCGCCGGCGCCGCCAACGAGGCGCGCCTGCGTCCGTCGCTCGAGAGCGACGCCGTGCCCATCCACCCGTACCGGCTCGTGGCGGAGCTGCGCCGTGTGCTGCCCCGGGATGCGTCCATCGCGGTCGACGGCGAGACCATCATGGGCATCTGCCGCGCGGTGCTCCCGAGCTTCGTCTCCCGCTCGCGCCTCAACGCCGGCACCACCGGCTGCATGGGCACCGGCCTGCCCTACGCCATCGGCTCCGCGCTCGCGGCGCCGGAGCACCCGTCGCTGGCCGTCCTCGGCGACTACGCCTTCGGTGCGGCCGCCATGGCCTTCGAGACGGCGGCGCGCGTCGGCGCCCGGGTCGTCGTCGTCGTCGCCAACAACGAGGGCATCGCCGGCCACCTGATCCAGGACCACATGCTGCCGCCCGGCGCGCCGCCCATCGCCAGCCTGCTGCCGGCCCGCTACGACAGGATCGCGGAGATGGTGGGCGCCCACGCCGAGCACGTGGAGCGTCCCGAGGCCATCCGACCCGCCCTCGAGCGGGCCCTGGCCGTGACCTCGGGGCCCTCCCTGGTCCACGTGAAGCTCGACCCCAAGGCCGTCCGGATCGGCGGCGGCAACTACCTCAAGTAGCAGGAGCCCCCATGACCATGCCCCTCGAAGGGATCCGTGTCGTCGACTGGACCATCTGGCAGCAGGGGCCCATCGCGTCCACGCTCCTGGCCGACCTCGGGGCCGACGTCGTCAAGATCGAGGACCGCGTCCAGGGCGATCCCGGCCGGGGCATCCTGAGCATGAGCGGCCTGTCGCTCGGGGACCGGCCCAACTTCTACTTCGAGGCCAACAACCGCAACAAGCGCGGGATCACCCTCGACCTGAAGAAGCCCGAGGGCCGCGCCGTGGCCCACGCCCTGGTCGACACGGCCGACGTGTTCGTGCAGAACTTCCGCCAGGGCGTGGCGGCGCGGCTCGGCCTCGACGCGCCCACCCTGCGCTCGCGCAACCCCCGCCTGATCTACGCCAGCGCCACGGGCTACGGCCCCGAGGGCGCAGAGAGCGGCGAGCCGTCCTTCGACCATCTCGGGCTGGCCCGCTCGGGGATCATGCTCGCCGTGGGCGATCCCGAGGCGCCCCCGCTGCCCGTGGCCGGCGGCATCGCCGACCAGATGGGCGGCATCATGGTGGCCTACGGGGTGATGGCCGCCCTGCTGGCGCGCGAGCGCACGGGCGAGGGCCAGGCGGTCGACGCGTCGCACCTCGGCAGCATGATGTGGCTCCAGGGCCTCTCGGTCTCCTCGAAGCTGATGATGGGCTTCCCGATTCCGCGCTGGTCGCGCGAGCGCGCCGGCAACCCGCTCTGGAACCACTACCGCTGCGCCGACGACAAGTGGCTGGCTCTGTCCATGCTCCAGCCGGACCGCTACTGGGCGCCCTTCTGCAGCGCGGTCGGCCATCCGGAGCTGGCCCGCGAGGAGCGCTTCGCCACGCTGCTGGAGCGGGCCCGGAACGCCGAGGCCTGCGTCGCCCGCCTCGACGAGATCTTCGCGACCCGGCCCCGGGCGGAGTGGCTGCGGGTCCTGCGGGAGAGCGAGGGCGACTTCATCTTCACCGTCGTCAACGGCATCGACGACCTGCCCGCGGATCCCCAGGTGCGCGCCAACGACTACGTGGTGGAGTACGACCATCCGGCCCACGGTCCGACGTCGATGCTCGGCATGCCGGTCCGTCTCTCGGAGACCCCGGGTGCGCTCCGGCGCCCCGCGCCGGAGTTCGGCCAGCACACCGAGGAGGTCCTCCTCGAGCTGGGCTACGACTGGGACCGGATCTCCGAGCTCCGCGCCCAGGAGGTCATCTAGCGCAGCGGAAGCCGATGAGGATGTGCCGCGAGCTCGGGGGGCGGCCGTGGCGGAAGGCGCAGCGGCAGGTGCCCGGCGCATCGTCCCAGGAGCAGCTCTTCAACACCGTCCGGCCCGCGCCGAAGGCCGAGCCCGTCCACTCGAAGACGTTGCCGGCCATCTCCGAGATGCCCTCCGGCGTGGCGCCGCCGGGATGGCTTCCCACCGCCGCCGTCCCCTCGGCGGCCACCTGCGCCACACCCTCCCGCCAGTCGTCGCCCCAGGGATAGGTCCGCCCCGCCGCGCCGCGGCAGGCCGCCTCCCACTCGGCCTCCCGGGGCAGGCGCGCCCCGCGCCAGGCGCAGTACGCCTCGGCATCGGCCTGGCTCACCAGCACCACGGGGTGATCCGCGAGCCCTTCGGGTGGCGCGCCGTCCCGCCAGCGGTAGCGCTCGACGCGGGAAAAGGGGTGCACGAGGAAGCCCTGGGCGGCGTAGGCCTCCGCCGTGATGTCCGGCGGGCGATGGCCCGTGGCCGCCACGAAGCGCGCGTACTGGACGTGGGTCACGGGGGCGCGGTCCAGGCCGAAGCGCGAGAGCTCGAGGGCGTGGGGGCGACGCTCCCAGGCGTCGTACCAGCCCGCCCGTCGCACCGCGGGCGGCGACAGCTCGTAGCCCCGGGCGCGCTCGGCGCGGTCGCTGCCCATCGGGTAGCGACCGGCATCGAGCCACACGACCGGTCCGGAGCCGAACAGGCGCGGCGCCGCGCATGCCGCCACGGCGATCCCGGCCGCCAGCGTCGCCAGCCCGCGGAGCCCGGCCTTCAGCGGCGCCGCCTCCGGGTGCCCAGCAGGACCGGCGGCACGAGCCCGGCGAGGGCGAAGCCGGACCCACACGGCGTGGGGTGGGGACAGGTGGGTGTTCCGCGCACGCACAGGGCCACGACCTCCGTGGGGATCCGCGAGGTCGCGTCCGAGGCATCGTGGGCGTTGCTCGAGCGCGCCCCGATCCCGCCGCCGACGATCACCAGGCCGTCCACCACCGCGGGTGCCGAGGCCAGGGCGCTCCCGAAGGAGATGGGGTTCACCGGGAGATCGAGAAGCAACGAGCCGAGGGCGGCCGGATTCCCGTCGGTGCGGTACGCCCGGAGCCTGGGGGTCAGGACCGCGCCCTGGAAGACGACGCCGCGGAGGGCCGTGGTCGCCGCGAAGGTCGCGTCGTTGAACATCGGGGTGTCGTTGGTCCAGACCACGGCTCCCGTGTTCAGATCGAGGGCGTGCTGGGTCGGCGTCTGCGGAAGGAACGGATTGTCGCCCGGGGCGGTGCCGAGGTAGACGCGCCCGAGCGCGCCGTCGATGGCCGCGCTTCCGATGATGCCGCCCGCCGGGCCGCCGGGGACCACCTGGGTGGCCCAGTAGGGCAGGCCCGAAGGATCGTCGTCGTCCCAGCGGACGCCGCTCACGACGTTGACCCCGTCGCGGTCGACCACGTAGTAGGTCCCGTCCTTGTTGCCGACGCCCACCACGTCCCGCCGCTGGCCGCCCACCTCGATCGCAAACAGGTTGGGCACGGCGCCGAAGGCGAGGTCGTCGTTGTCGACCTCCCGGGGGCGCCAGCGCCAGAGCACTCCGCCGTCGGCCGAGAGGGCGACGATGGCCTCGTCGTAGGGCGGCATCGGGGGCGGGGGCGCGCCGGTTGCCGGGTCGTCGTCGGTGTCGCAGTTGCTGGAGGCGAAGTAGACGGCGTTCCGCTCCACGTCACCGGCCGGCGACGACCAGACGTTGCCGCAGCCGTTGCGGCTGCGCGGGAAGTCGCAGCCGGGCCGGGTGGCGAAGAAGCCGGCGGGCAGGCCCAGCTCGGCCTCGCTGTGGTAGCCGTCGAAGCGGCGCACGTCGTCGTCCGCCAGCGGCCGGCAGGTGCTGCCGCTCTCGAGATCGAAGAACCAGACGAGCCTCCCGTTGCGGGCGTCGAGGGCGTAGAACCCGCCCTTTCCCGTGGCCACGTCGTTCACGTCCATCCCGAAGAAGACCTTGCCGTCCATCACCAGCGGCGAGGACTCGATCTCATTGCGCTCGTTGCCGAACCCGCACAGCCCGGGCGGGTTGCCGTCGGCGTCGCGACAGCCCGTGCCGGCCTCGAAGTGCCAGATCTCGCTCCCGGTCGCGGCGTCGAGGGCGTACAGGGTCTCGCCCGCACCGATGAAGACCGTCTCGCGGTCGTCGATCGAGGCCACGTGGGCGGCGCCGGTGTGGGGGAAGGTGGCACCCGGCTGCAGGGTCGTCTCGAAGCGCCAGATCTCGGCCCCGGTCGGCGCGTGGAGGGCGTAGACGTTGCCGTCCCAGGACTGCACGTACACGACGGGGGAGACCGCCCCGCCGAGGGGAATGCGGGCGACGACCGGCGGGGCGGTGACGATGGCGCCGGTCGGGAAGCGCCACCGGGTCTGGAGCTCGTCCACGTTGTCGGGCGTCACGATCGACTCGTGGGCGTTGAAGCCGCGGCGTTCGGGGCCGCCGCCGTAGGTTCGCCACTCCCGCGGCTCCAAGTCGCCCGGGAGCACGCCCAGGCCGTCGGGGAAGGCCAGGCCGGCCTTCACGAGCTCCGGTGCCCGGGGATCCTCCGTCTCGGGGTCGAACCGGATCCGCCAGAGCTTGCCGTCCGGGCCCGGCGAGACGTCCGGCAACGTGCCGTGGAGGTCTAGATCGCTGTAGTAGAGGTTCCCGGCGCGATCGAAGACCACGTCCTGGGGGTGGCCCGTCGGGATCGGCGGATCGGAGGTCGCGGGCTCGAGCAGGGTGCGGAGGAACTGCCCCTCCAGGTCGTACTCGAGGATGAGACCGTTCACGACGCTGGCCGCCACCAGCGTGTTCCAGGGAGAGATCGTCAGCCCCGTGTAGAAGGCGACCGGCCCCCCCGCCAGGGAGTTGAGGAAGGTCTCCCGCGTGATGCCCACGGCCATCGGCGAGCCCAGCGGGTCGACGTCGGTGCAATCGGCGACCGACGTCGGGAAGGGGCCCGTGAAGCGAAGCACCTGGAAGGTGTTGGCCGACGACACGTAGACGCGTCCCTCGTCGTCGATGGCGATTCCTGTGGCGTTGCCGATCCCGACGTCGATCTTGCAGAAGTGGGTGCTCGCCGCCGAGGTGTCGGGGTAGGCCCCGGGTGGGCCCGGAAAGACGTCGAACGGCGGGAACCACACCACGAGCTGCCCGTTCAGGCCGAGGAATCCCTGCTCGCCGACCTCGGTCGTGAACAGGGTGCCGTTCGGGTGGAAGGCGCAGCCGAAGGGCTCCGGGCCGTCGCTGAGGTAGGTGGCCGTGAGCTTGCCCACCTGGGTCCCGCCCGGATCGAAGACGCCCCAGCCGGCGGGCGGGCTCGGCTGGCCCGTGTCCTCCCCGGCCACGAAACGCCCGCTGCCGTCGGGGAGCGGGCAGACCATGCCGTTCACGTCGCGCACGCGGGCCTGGGGATCCGTGGGGTCGCCGGGGTTGCGGGCGTCGGCGGCGCGCTCGATCAGCACCTGCTCGGCGAGCGCCGCCGTTCCGACCGTGTCCACGTCGAGGCGGCGCATCCGGTTGCCCTCGCTGACGTGGAGCAGGTCTCCCGGGCCCGTGGACCCGCTCGCCGCGGCCCCGGCCCCGCCCGGGTCGGCCAGGAGCGGGATCACCGCCAGGAGCAGGAGCCGGGCCGGCGCCCCTACGGCCCGGGGTCCTCGGGCGCGGCCCCGGGGCCGCCGCTGCATCCGCCTCCGCATGACACCGCCTCCGCTGTCTCCCCCCAGCGGGCACCTATTCTATCCCGAAACCCCCCGACGGAGGCCTTCTGGAGTCCCCGACGCCCACGCCCCTCGACCGTCTCTGGCGCATCGGGCTGCGCGCGGCCTACCGCGGCCTGCGCCTGTGGTGGTGGCTGGCGTCGCCCCGGAGCCGCGGGGTCTACGTCGCCGTCTGGAGCGGCGGGCGCGTCCTGGCGGTGCGGCACTCCTACAAGCCGGGGATCGGGCTTCCGGCGGGCATGCTGCGTCGCGGCGAGGACCCGGCGGTCGCAGCGGCCCGGGAGCTCGCCGAGGAGGTCGGGGTGCGGGTCGACCCCGTCAGCCTTCGCTGGGTGGGACGGCTGCGCTGCACCGACGAGGGCAAGCGGGACGAGCTCGAGTTCTTCGAGGCGGTCCTGGAGCCCACGCCGGCGTTGGCGATCGACCGCAGGGAGATCGTCTGGGCCGGCTTCCGCCGGCCCGACGAGATCCTGGGCGCGGGCGCGCCGCCGGCGGTGCGGCGCTACTTCGAGGAGCTCCGCGGGCGGCCCCCCGCGGACCTCAGCGGGCCGCCTTGAGCCGCTCCTCCAGGGCGTCGAGCTGCGCGGCGAGGGCCGCAGGGATCCGCTCGCCGAACTTGGCGTAGTACTCGCGGATCATCGGGATCTCCCGCAGCCAGCCCTCCACGTCGACCGCCAGCAGCTGGGCCATGTCCTCCTTGGGGAGGCTGAGGCCGTCCACGTCCAGGGCGCCATCGCCGGGCAGGTTGCCGATGGGCGTCTCGACGGCCTTGGCCGTGCCCTCGCAGCGCTCGAACACCCACTTGAGGACGCGGGTGTTCTCGCCGAACCCCGGCCACAGGAAGTCGCCGCCGTCGCTCTTGCGGAACCAGTTGACGTAGTAGATGCGCGGGAGCTGGGCACCTTCGCGCTGGCCGACGGAGAGCCAGTGGCCCCAGTAATCGGCCATGTTGTAGCCGCAGAAGGGCAGCATGGCCATCGGATCGCGGCGCAGGTCGCCCACCTTGCCCGCTGCGGCCGCCGTCTTCTCGCTGGCGATGATCGAGCCCAGGAACGTGCCGTGCTGCCAGTCGTGGGCCTCGCTCACCAGGGGCACCACCGAGGCCCGGCGGCCGCCGAAGAGGATGGCGCTGATGGGCACGCCCGCAGGGTCCTCCCACTCGTCGGCCATCACCGGGCACTGCCGGGCCGGCGCCGTGAAGCGCGCGTTGGGGTGGGCGGCGGGGGTCTCGGTGTCCGGGCCCCAGTCGTTGCCCTTCCAGTCCACCAGGTGCGCGGGCTTCTCGTCGGTCAGGCCCTCCCACCAGACGTCGCCGTCGTCGGTGAGCGCGCAGTTGGTGAAGGCGCAGTTCTCGTCCAGGGTGCGCAGCGCGTTCGGGTTGGTCTCGTCGTTGGTACCGGGCGCCACGCCGAAGAAGCCGTACTCGGGGTTGATGGCGTACAGCCGCCCGTCCTCGCCGAACTTCATCCAGGCGATGTCGTCGCCGATGGTCTCGATCTTCCAGCCCGGGAGCGTCGGGTTCACCATGGCGAGGTTGGTCTTGCCGCAGGCGCTCGGGAAGGCGGCGCAGACGTAGTGCACGCGGCCCTCGGGCGAGGTCATCTTCAGGATGAGCATGTGCTCCGCCAGCCAGCCCTCGTCGCGGGCCATCACCGAGGCGATCCGCAGGGCGAAGCACTTCTTGCCCAGGAGGGCGTTGCCGCCGTAGCCGGAGCCGTAGGACCAGATCTCCCGGGTCTCGGGGAAGTGGACGATGTACTTGGTCTTGTTGCAGGGCCAGGCGACGTCGGGGCGTCCGTCCAGCGGGTAGCCCACCGTGTGCATGCAGGGCACGAAGTCGCCGTCTTCGCCGATGACGTCGAGGACCTTCGTCCCCACCCGCGTCATGACGTGCATGTTGGCCACCACGTAGGGCGAGTCGGTGAGCTCGACGCCGGCATAGGAGATGTGGGAGCCGATCGGGCCCATGCTGAAGGGGATGACGTAGAGCGTCCGGCCCTTCATGCAGCCCTGGAAGAGGGACTCCAGCTCCGAACGCATCTCCGCCGGGTCCCGCCAGTGGTTGGTGGGACCCGCGTCGATCTCGCGCTCCGAGCAGATGAAGGTGCGGTCCTCCACGCGGGCGACGTCGTCGGGATCCGAGCGGACCAGGTAGCTGTTGGGGCGCTTGGCGGGGTCCAGCTTGCGCGCGGCCCCGGAGGCCAGCAGCAGCTCCCACATGCGGTCGTACTCGGCGGCGGACCCGTCGCACCACTGCACGGCGTCCGGCTGACACAACGCGGTCATCCGCTCGACCCACTCGATCAGCTTGCGGTTCTTCGTCGGTGCGCTCGTCATCGCCTTCTTCCTGTCCACACGCGTTCGAGGACGTTGGGGCGACGCCGGCAAACGCGTGGAGCGGTTCTGCGCATCGGGCGAGGTGCGGCCCCTTGCCGCTCCGAGGCCCTCTGGCCCTGATCCGGAAAGCCTGAAAGGCTATCAGATGGCGCGCGCTTCGCACCCGGTTCTGAGGGTCGGAACGGGCCCAGGTTTGCGCCGGCGTCGGCACTCGAGTCGGCCAGCAGACTCGGCGTGCGCTGACGCCGAGTCAGGCGTGGGCGCGCTCCTCGATCTCCAGCTCCTTCACCTCGGCGATGGCCACCACCGGGAACAGCTTCAGGAAGATCAGGAAGGCCAGGCCGAACCAGCCGAAGGTCCCGATCAGCATGACCAGCTCCGGCGCACTCGGCACGTAGAGCCCCCAGGCGGCCGGGTCGTACTCCCGGGAGAGACCCGAGATGATGATCACGTAGCGCTCGAACCACATCCCCACGTTGATCAGCACCGACAGCACGAAGAGGAACGGGACGTGGGTTCTCAGGCGTTTGACCCAGAGCAGCTGGGGCAACACCGCATTGCACACGATCATGATCCAGGTGGAGATCCAGTAGGGTCCGAAGGCGCGCAGCCAGAAGCTGGTGCGCTCGGCCTCCACCCCGCTGTACCAGGCGATGAAGTACTCGACGCCGTAGGCGTAGCCGATGATCAGGGACGTGAGCAGCAGGAACCGCGACATGTTCTCGAGGTGGTAGTCGGTGATGTAGGCCTCGAGGCCGTAGATCCGGCGCACCGGGATCATCACCGTGAGCACCATGGCGAAGCCGGAGAAGATGGCGCCGGCCACGAAGTAGGGCGCGAAGATCGTGGCGTGCCAGCCGGGCACGATGGAGACGGCGAAGTCCCAGGACACCACGCTGTGCACCGAGAGCACGAGTGGCGTGGCCAGGCCCGACAGGTGCAGCACCGTGCGGTTGTGGGCCTTCCACTGGCCCGCGCGCCCGGACCAGCCCAGGGCGAGCACCCCGTAGAGGGTGCGTCGCCAGCCGGTGGCGCGGTCGCGCGCGATGGCCAGGTCCGGAAGCAGCCCCACGTACAGGAACACCACGGAGACCGTGGCGTAGGTGGAGATCGCGAAGGTGTCCCAGAGCAGCGGGCTCTTGAAGTTCACCCAGAGCCCGCGCTGGTTCGGGTACGGCAGGATGAAGTGGGCCCGCCAGACGCGCCCGACGTGGACCGCCAGGAGCTGCATGGCGGCCAGCACCGCGATCACCGTCATGGCCTCGGCGCTGCGGTTGATGGCGTTGCGCCACTTGGAGCGGAACAGGTAGAGAATGGCCGAGATCAGCGTGCCGGCGTGGGCGATCCCCACCCAGAACACGAAGGTGACGATGTACACGCCCCAGAAGACCGGGAAGGCGTAGCCCGCGATGCCGAGTCCGACGTAGGTCTGGTAGACGAAGGTCGCGATGGCCGCGGCGTAGGCGAGTGTCGACACGCCCACGAGCAGCCACCAGCCGGCGCTGGGCGCGCGCAGCACGTCGAGGAGGTCGCGGTTGACCGGGGATTCCTGGGGGGCGCCGGGGCGCGACAGCGCGGCCGAGGTCGGAGGGGTCGAGGCGATCGAGACCATGGGAGACCTCCGATCCGGCGCGCCACGGCGGTGTAGCGCATCGCGCGCTCGCCCGCCCCCCGACGGTGAGGCGCGGGCTAGACTTGGTGCCATGTCGCGCCTCGAGTTCTTCTTCGACTGTTCGAGCCCCTGGACCTATCTCGCAAGCCACCGGATCGTGTCGGTGGCGGAAGCGGCCGGGGCGGAGCTCGTGTGGCGGCCGGTCCTGGTCGGGGGCGTCTTCAACGCGGTGAACGGAAGTGTGTACGAGCAGCGCGCGAATCCCGTCCCGGCGAAGCTCCGCTACCACGCCAAGGACCTCCGGGACTGGGCCCGTCTCTACGGCCTCCAGATCCGCTGGCCGTCGATCTTCCCGGTGAACAGCGCGCGGGCCATGCGCGGCTGCTTCGTGGCCGAGGCGTCCGGGCGGCTGCCGGACTACGCCCGCGCCGTGTTCGAGGCCTACTGGGGGCGCGACGAGGACATCGCGAGCGAGGCGGTGCTCGGGAAGATCGCCAGCACCGTGGGGCTCGAGCCCGCCGACTTCGCGGCGGCGGTCGCGTCCCGGGCGCTGAGGGACCGCCTGCGCGCCAACACCGACGAGCTCATCGCGCGGGGCGGCTTCGGCTCCCCCACCATGTTCGTGAACGGCGACGACATGTACTTCGGCAACGACCGCCTGCCCCTGGTGGAGGCGGCGCTGGCCGCCGCGTCGGTCTAGGCGAAGCCGAAGACGCGGCGGGCATTCTCCCGCAGGAACCGGGGCCAGACCTCGTCCTTCAGCGGGACGTCGGGCAGCTCCGAGAAGATGCGGTCGAGGGTCATCCCCATCGGGAAGTAGCCCGCGTACATCACCCTGTCGGCGCCGCGGGTGTTGGCGTAGTGGAGGATGTCCCTCGGGTAGTGCTTCGGCGCGAACGCGCTCGTCGAGTAGAAGAGGTTCGGGTACTTGAGCATGAGCTTGACCGCGAGGTCCGTCCACGGCTCGGCGCCGTGGCGCATCACGAACTTCAGCTCGGGGAAGTACCAGCAGACCTCGTCGATCCGCTCCACGTGCTGGGCCGACATGGGGATGCGCGGTCCCGGGACGCCGACGCAGACGCAGATGGGCAGGTCCAGCTCCACGCACTTGGCGTAGAGCGGGAAGAAGCGCTTGTCGTCGATGGGGACCTGGGGGAGCAGGCCGCAGGGGAAGGCGCTGGCCGCCGCGACGCCCAGGGTCTCGTGCAGCGACACGAGCCGCCGCACCTCCTGCATGCCCCGGTTGGGGTTCACCTCGACGCTGCCGGAGAAGCGGTCGGGGTGCTCCCGCAGGGCGCGCAGGGCGTCCCGGTCGTCCTCGGCCACGGGGAT
Organism: uncultured Spirochaetales bacterium; assembly: GCA_964442285.1. GTDB lineage: Bacteria > Myxococcota_A > UBA9160 > UBA9160 > JAFDET01 > CAYTZH01. The sequence goes on from CAYTZH010000007.1 coordinate 85,873, forward strand.
CAGGGCGCGCTCGACGCCGTGCCGGTCCATGGCGTCGAGCGCCACCTTCACGAAGTCGCTGCCCGGCTCGAAGGACGGCACGCCCTTGAACAGGTGCTGGGCCGGCATCTTGTAGTCGCGGCTCTCGGCGTCCATGAGCTGGGGGGTGAGAAAGTCGTAGATGCGGCGGGTGTCGTCCGTGGGGATCGAGAGCATCAGGTCGATCACGCCGAGGTCGCGGGGCATGGGCATGGGGAAGCTCCGGTGGGTGACCGCATTCTACGGCAGCCGGGCCCGGCGCCGGATCCGCTAGCATCCGCCTCCCGTGGCATCCCCGTTCGAGCACCTCCTCGCCGGCCTCGCTCTCGAGCGCCTCGACCGCGACCTCTTCCTCGGCGAGCCCGGTCCCGGGAGCGGACGTCTGTTCGGGGGGATGGTGGCCGCCCAGTCCTACCGGGCCGCGGCGCACACCGTGGAGCAGGGGGCGCTCCACTCCCTCCACGCCTACTTCCTGCGCCCGGGCCGCCACGACGTGCCGATCCGCTTCGCGATCGACCGGATCCGGGACGGGCGCACGTTCACCACCCGCCGGGTCGTGGCCCACCAGGCCGGCGAGGCGATCTTCAACCTCTCCTGCAGCTTCGCGAGCCCCGAGGAGGGCATCTCGCACCAGCTCGAGATGCCCGCGGCCCCGCCGCCCGAGGCGGGCGTCGACTGGGACGCCGGGCGCGGCTACGCGAGCCCGATCGAGGTCCGCGGCCTCGACCCGAACGAGCCGGAGCAGGCCCAGGAGCCCCGCTGTCGCTTCTGGCTGCGACCGCGCGGGCCGGTGCCCGACGACCCGATCCTCCACACCGCCCTGCTGGTCTACGCCAGCGACCGGGCGCTGCTCTCGACGGCCGCCCGCCCCCACCCGGCACCGCGGGAGGCCCGGCGCGCCGCCAGCCTCGACCACGCCTTCTGGCTGCACCGGCCGCCCCGCTTCGACGACTGGCTGCTCTACGCCATGGAGAGCCCGGTCGCCCATGCGGCGCGGGGTCTCGTCTTCGGCGCCCTCTACCAGGCGGACGGCACCCGCGTCGCCTCGACGGCCCAGGAGGCCTTGATCCGGTTCCCGCGGGGGCTCTAGAGCCCGCCGAGCTCCCCGTGAACCCCGGGATCCCCCTCCGCGTAGTAGGGACTGCGCCCACCTGGAGGACGACCCCATGGATCCCCGCTCGACCCACGACGCGCATTCCGACCGCGAAGGCCCTCGGGGGCCCCGCGGCCTGCGAGACCCCGGGGAGTGGCATCGCGACTATCCCGGCCGCCGCATCGCCGGGGTCTGCGCCAGCGTCGCCGAGAACCTGGAGGTCTCGGTGAGCGTGGTGCGGGCATTCTTCGTCCTGACCAGCTTCTTCCACCTGACCGGGGTGATCCTGTACGCCGCGCTCTGGGTCCTGCTCCCGGCCGAGCCGGGACAGCCCTCCGCCTTCGACCGCGGGGTGCGCTCCGCCCGCCGGCTGCTGGAGGCGCGGGAGGACACGCCCAGCGGCGACGCGGGCTCGGCCTCGTGAGCGCCCGGCGCCCGCGACCCCGGCCCGGCCCCGCGGCCGCGGCGCGCCTGCGACGCCTCGTCGGCCCGCAGGCCGCGGCGCGCCTGCGACGCCTCGCTCGCGGGGCGGGTGGCGCGGCGCTCGTGCTCGTCGGTGCGGTGATGCTCGTCACGCCCGGCCCCGGCCTGCTGCTGATCTACCTCGGGCTGAGGCTCCTCGGCGTCCTCTCCGCCTGACCCGCGCCCTCTCCCTCGAAGATTTTTCGCGACGACTCCGTTTTGGTGTGCTCCGTCACCGGCCCCTCGGCGCCGATGTTCGATTCCTCCCGTGAACGCCGAGATCGGGTGGGACCCCCGGGTTCTTCTCGGCGAGCGGAGGGAAACGAACCATGGCTCGATCATTGCGCGCTCTCAGCTTCTGCCTCCTCGCGTTGCTCGCGTTCCCGATGGCAGCCTGCGACGTGTCGCCGGTCACGCTCATGATCCCCGACTTCGACTCGGCGCAGGTCGATGGCATCACCTTCTGGAGGCTCGACGGCGCCACCGGTCAGTACGCCGAAGAGATGTCCGTGGTCTTCACCGACGTCCGGGTGGAGGGCAGCCAGGAGCTCGTGACCTACCACTTCACCACGCCTGCGGTCGGCGACACGGGCGTCTGGGCCGAGGGCGTCCTCACGCGAGACGCAGTCGATCCGGACGTGGTGACCGTCGAGCTGCACTACCTGCATCCCTCGCCGGGCGTCTACAAGGTCTCCACCTACAACGCCGTGGGCGACTCGCCCATGAGCGCCAACGAGGTGGCGCTCTAGTCGCCCCACCGGGGGACGTTCTCGTCGGAGGGGATCGGGAGGGGGCGGCCGCGGGGTGCGGCCGCCTCACTCCTCGAAGCGGCCGTGGCGGCCCGCGCCGCCCTCGAAGCGGCGCGCGCCCTCGCGGGTCTCCCCGCTCTCGATCGTCTCCCGTCCCCGCCGCGTCTCGTTGCGCAGGGCGTCCTCCAGGCCGAGGGAGGCCTGCTCGTGGACCGAGCGGCGGTCCGAGCGCATGCAGCGCTGCGGAAAGGCGGCGATGCGGGCCGCGAGGGCCTCGGCCTCGCGCCGGGCTTCGCCGTCGGGCACCACCCGGTCGGCCAGGCCGATGCGCAGGGCCTCCTCGGCCTCGACGGGCCGTCCGGTGAGCACGAGGTCCAGGGCGCGTCCCTGTCCCACGATCCGGGGCAGGCGCACGGTGCCGCCGTCCACCAGCGGCACGCCCCAGCGGCGGCAGAACACACCGAAGACGGCGCTGCGCTCCACGACGCGCAAATCGCACCAGAGGGCGAGCTCGAGGCCGCCCGCCACGGCGTAGCCCGAGACCGCGGCGACGACCGGCTTGGCCAGCTGCATGCGGGTGGGTCCCATGGGACCATCGCCCTCCAGGAGCACGCGGTTGCCCTCGCCCCGGGCCACGGCCTTCAGGTCGGCCCCGGCGCAGAAGTGGCCGCCCTCGCCCCAGAGCACCGCCACGCTCGCCTCGGGATCGGCCTCGAAGCGCCGGAAGGCCTCGGCCAGGGCCTCCGCGGTGGGTGCGTCGACGGCATTGCGCACGTCGGGTCGCGACAGCACGACCGTCGTCACGGGACCCCTCCGCTCGCTCCGGACGCTCATGACGCCCATGCTAGCCGCGCGGCCGGCGCAAGCCGTCCCCCAAGCGGAGCGGGGTGATCAAGCCCCAGCGAGAGAGCAGGAGATCGGGTCCGAGGGGTGTCGGTCCGGGCGCCGCGACCCCGGCCCGCCCCCTCCCGCTGCCGACTCCGGGGAAACCCGGTCGACGCGGCGGCGCCGCCGGCCGATCCGGAGCCCATGTTCGGACGCAAGCGAAGCGCTGCCGAGGGCCCCGGCGAGAAGGCCCGCGGCCGTGGGACGACCTCCGACGAGGCCGCGCTCCTGGTCGACGCGCTCGACACCGTGAGCGCCTTCCTCGACGCCCTGGGCGAGCTGGCCTTCGACCTGGGCGAGCTCGACGCCGCCGCCATCCGGGCCCGCTTCGAGGCCTGGAAGCGCAATCTCCTGGCGGGCTCCGAGGCCGAGGAGGCCGACGCCGAGATCGGGGCGTCGGGTCCGCGGGACTGGCGCGGGGCCCAGCGCTTCGTGGCCCACCACCGGCGGGACGAGCGGGACTTCGTCGTCCGCAGCCTCGCGGATCTGCGCGAGGTCATCTGGGCGTTCATCCGGGTGCTGAGCAAGGCGCTGGTGGAAGGGCGCAGCGCCGATGCGCGGCTGGAGGCCCAGGTCGAGCGGCTCCGCGGTGCGGCGTCGGACGGCTCGATCGAGCGGCTCAAGCAGGAGGCCGGCGCCACGGTGAACCTGGTGGAGCGGCTCGCCGAGGAGCGCCAGGATCGCGAGAGCACCCTGATCCAGGAGCTGGGCTCGCGCCTCGACCAGCTGCGCTCGGAGCTCGAAGAGGCCCGCGAGCGCATGGCCCAGGACGGGCTGACCGAGCTCTACAACCGGGCCGCCTTCGACGAGCAGCTCGGCCGCTACGCCGCCATGGGTGTGCTGACCCAGCGGACCGCCTGGCTCTACATGGTCGACGTGGACCACTTCAAGTGGCTCAACGACAGCTTCGGGCACCCGGCCGGCGACGCGGTCCTGCGCGAGCTGGCCCGCTGCCTGCGCGGGAGCTTCGGCCGCCAGGACGACTTCGTCGCCCGCTTCGGCGGCGAGGAGTTCGGGGTGATCATCCCCGACGCGGAGCCCGCCATCGCCGAGCGCCTCGGCGAGCGGCTGCTCGACAACGTGCGCGGCCGGACCTTCGTCCACGAGGGCCGCGAGATGCGCATCACCGTCTCGGTCGGCGTGGCCCGGCTGCGGGCGGGCGAGCTCGCCGAGACCTGGCTCGAGCGGGCCGACCGCCTGCTCTACGAGGCCAAGCAGGCCGGTCGGGACCGCTTCCGGATCGACCCCGTCGACTAGGCGAGGCGTCCCATGGCGCAGCCGTCGGCCCGCGGGTCGCTGCCTCCCCACAGCACCCCGCTCGGGTCGCGACGGATGATCTGACCGCGGCCGAAGACCACCCGGCCGAAGCCTGCAGTGCGTCGCACGCGGTGGCCCCGCGCCTCGAGGGCCGCGCAGGTCGCCTCCGGCAGCCCGTCCTCGAGGGCCACCGGGCTGGCCGCCGCGCCCGCCTCCAGGCAGAAGCGAGGCCGGTCGAGCGCCCGCTGCGGATCGAGGCCGTCGTCGGCCATCGCCACCACCACCTGCAGGTGGCCCTGGGGCTGCATGAAGCCGCCCATCACGCCGAAGGGGCCGTAGAGACTCCCGTCGGAGACGCGGGTCATCAGGCCGGGGATGATCGTGTGGTAGGGGCGCTTCCCCGGAGCCAACGCGTTCGGGTGTCGGGGGTCGAGGCTGAAGCCGAGCCCGCGATTCTGGAGCGAGAAGCCGAAGCCGTCGGGCACGATGCCGGTACCGAATCCCTGGTAGTTGCTGTTGATGAAGCTGCAGGCGTTGCCCGCGCCGTCGACCGCGCACAGGTAGACCGTCTCGGACACCCCCCCCGGTGTACCGGGTTGCGCGTCAAGACGTGCCCGCCGGGCGTCGATCTCCCGGCGACGCGTCTGGGCGTAGGCGTCGGAGAGCAGCGCCGCCACGGGCACCTCGGCGCGGGCCGGGTCGGCCACGTAGGCGCGGGCGTCCGCGAAGGCCAGGCGCATGGCCTCGATGAGCAGGTGCCAGCGGTCCGGGCCGAGGGGGGCGAGCGCCGCCAGGTCGAAGCCCTCCACGATTTTCAGGGCCAGGAGGGCGGCCAGGCCCTGGCCGTTGGGCGGACACTCGTGGACCCGCAGGTCCCGGTAGGTGGTCGTGATCGGCGTCTCCCAGCTGGAGGCGTGTCGGGCCAGGTCCGCCTCGTCGAGGACGCCGCCGTGGCGCTGGACCGTCGCGGCCACGGCCTCCGCGACGGGCCCCTCGTAGAAGCCCCGGGCGCCGTGCTCGGCCACCCGCCGGAGGGTCCGGGCCAGGCCGGGGTTGCGGAACAGCTCCCCCGCCTCGGGACCGCGGCCGTCGAGGGTGAGCTCGCGCCCGCCCGGGGAGTTCGCGAGCTGGCTGTGGACGCCGAGGCGCCACTGCCACGCGGTGAGCGGCGTCACCGGGAAGCCGCCCTCCGCCAGGGCCACCGCCGGGGCGAGCACCCGCTCCCGGGGCAGCCGGCCGTGACGCTCCAGGGTGTCGCACCAGCCGGCGCAGGCGCCGGGCACGGTGATCGTGTGGGCGTGGTGGGGCGGAAGGCCGTCCCCCAGGCCCTCGCGGGCGAGGCGCTCCAGGTCGAGGCCGGCCGGAGCCCGACCGGATCCGTTCAGGGCGGTCACCTCGCCGCTGGCGGCGTCGTAGCAGAGCGCGAAGCAGTCGCCGCCGATGCCGGTCATGCAGGGCTCGGTGACCGCCAGGGCCGCGGCCGCGGCCACCGCGGCATCGGCCGCCGTGCCGCCGGCCCCGAGCACGTCGAGCCCCGCCGCGGTGGCGAGGGGCTGGCTCGTGGCCACCATGCCCCCGGTGGCCAGCACCGGCGAGCGGCGCGAATCGTAGACGGGCGTCTCCATCGCCCCAGGATACAGCGGGGTCATCGGAGGCCGGTGCTACGCTGCGCGGCCATGTGCGGGATCGTCGGCGTTCTCGAGCGCGACCCCGGCGCGCCGGCGGACCCGACCCTGGTCGACCGCCTCCGCGACACCCTCACCCATCGAGGTCCCGACGGACGCGGCAGCCACTGCGACGGCCCCGTCGGCCTGGGCCAGACCCGGCTGGCGGTCATCGACGTCCCCGGCGGCCGTCAGCCCTGGATCGACCCGGAGAGCGGGGCCGCCCTCGTCTACAACGGCGAGGTCTACAACTTCCGCGCCCTCCGGGACGAGCTGGAGCGCGCCGGCCGCCGCTTCCAGAGCGACTCCGATACCGAGGTGGTGATGGCCGCCTACCTGGCCTGGGGCGACGACTTCCTCGAGCGCCTGAACGGGATGTTCGCGCTGGCGCTCTGGGACGCCCGCGAACGTCGCCTGCTGCTGGCCCGCGATCGCCTGGGCATCAAGCCCCTGTTCGTGGCCACGTCCGCCCGTCGGCTGGCCTTCGCCTCGGAGCCCAAGGCGCTGCTCGCCCTGCCCGACCTGGACCGCGCCTGGGACGAGCAGGCCCTGCACGACTACTTCCACTTCCGCTACGTGCCGGGACCGCGCACGGCGTTCCGCGCGATCCGGCAGCTTCCGCCCGGCCAGCGTCTCGTGGCCGAGGCCGACGGGCAGCTCCAGCAGTCCTCCTGGTGGTCGCTGGCGCCGGAGCCGGCGGCGTCCGGGGAGGCGATCGAGGTCTTCGCCGGGCTCCTGCGCGACGCGGTCTCCCTGCGCACCGTTTCCGACGTCCCCCTCGGCGCCTTCCTCTCGGGGGGCATCGACAGCGGCCTCGTCGTGGCCTTCCTCGCCGCCGCGCTCGAGGAGCCGGTGAAGACCTTCACCGTCTACGATCCCGAGGTCCCCTACTACGACGAGCGGGACCGGGCGCGCCAGGTCGCGACGCGCTTCGCCACCGACCACCGGGAGCTGGTGGCGGCGACCGAGGTCGAGCCCCTGCTCGCCCAGCTCCTGCCCACCTTCGACCAGCCCTTCGCCGACTCGGGGGCGCTGCCGAACCTGGTGATCTGTCGCGAGGGCCGCAAGCTCGTCACCGTGGCGCTCTCGGGGCTCGGGGGCGACGAGCTGGCCGCGGGCTACGTCCGCTACCTGGGCGCCGCCTGGGGCCGGGTGCTCTCGGGTCTGCCGGCCGCGTCGGGCCGGCTGCTGCGGGTCCTGGCGGACGTCCTCCCGGAGGGCCGCGGCCTCGCCGCCGACCGCGCCAAGCGCTTCGCGCGCCTGGCGGGCCTGCCGGAGCCGGCGCTCTATACCCGGATGCTCGGCGCCGGGACCCGCCTCGATCGGCCCTACCTCGCGCCCGCTTTCGCGCGACGCGTGGATCCGGACGGCCCGCTGGACCGGATCGAGTCGCTGTTCGCCGAGGCCGACGGCCTCGGTCTCGATCGGGTCAACCGGCTGCTCTACACGGACCTGTCGACCTACATCCCCGACGACCTGCTCACGCTCGCCGATCGGACCAGCATGCGCTTCGGGCTCGAGGTGCGGGTGCCGTTCCTCGACCACCGGCTGGTGGCCCATGCGCTCACGATTCCGGGTCGCGAGAAGGTCCGCGGCCGCCGGCTCAAGCTGCTCCTGCGGCGGCTGGCCGAGCGCTGGCTCCCGCACGAGGTGGTCCACGGACCCAAGCGCGGCTTCAGCGTTCCCATGGCCGACTGGCTGCGCGGTCCCCTGGCGCCGGCCGTGGAGCGCGCCGTGGAGACCGTGGGGCCCGAGACGGGGATTCTCGATCGCGACGCTCTGCGGTCCGCCTGGGCCGCCCACCGCAGCGGGCGGGCGAGCCACGAGGATCTCCTCTGGGCCGTCCTCGTCTTCACGCGCTGGGCCGAGGCGCACCCGGCCTAGGACGAGCGCGCGGAGCCGGCCCGGTCGAAGGCCAGGAAGAGCGCGCCGGCGCCCCGGGTGCCGACCAGCGGGAACGCCCAGCCGCTCGATGCGTCGAGGTCGACGGAGGCCGTCGTCACCCGGCACCCCGGGTCCTCCACCGCCTGCCGGCACAGCAGCTCGGCGAAGCGTTCCACGGCCAGGTCCAGGCGCTCGACCGGGTCGAAGCCGGTGGCCTCGGGATCGCTCGCGGCCAGGGCCCGCGCCAGGACGGTCTCCACGCCGAGGGCCACCAGGAGGCCCGGATCGGATTCCACGTAGACGCTCCCCAGGTGGGTCCAGCCCTCGTCGCCCCCGCTCCAGCCCTCGGCGGGTGCCACCTTGGCCTCGACGTGGGTGAGACGGCGCACGAGATCCGGCAGGAGCGCCACGATGCGCCGGCCCTGGGGCGGGCCGTGGAGCAGCTCGTGGGGCAGCTGCATCGGCGCGGGCAGCAGGCTCCTGAACTCCTTGAGGAGGTCCCCCAGCTGGCCCGCCCGGAGGTGCCCCATCCGCACCAACGCCTCGCCGAGCCGGACCCGGCTCGCGCGCTGGGTCTCGAGCAGGCGCTCGAGCTGGGCGCGATTCAGCATGCCCATCGAGACGGCCATCTCTCCGAAGCGGGACGGCTCGGTCCGCTGGGCACGGAAGACGCGTTCCGCCTGGTCGGGCCCGAGGAGACCGGCGGCCACGGCGTGCTCCCCGAGCCGCGTGTTGGCGCGCTCCATGAAGGCGAGCGCCTGCGTGAGCTGTGCGCCGTCGATCTCGCCGCGTCCCACCAGGAACTCCCCGAAGAAGAGCAGCCCGGCGCGGGCGGCCGCCTCGCGCGCGCGGCGCACGGCCAGCTCGCGTCGACACAGGAGTGCGAGCTCGAGGGCGCCCACCGGCTTGGCCATCAGGGCGGCCACCTGGAAGCGCTCGGCCTCCTCCTCGAGCGCGTCGGGATCGTCGGCCGCCAGGGCCACGCGAAGCCGGGGAGCCAGGTTGCGGAGGACACGCATTCCCGTCAGACCGTCCACCTGGGGCAGCGCGGCATCCAGCAGCACGAGGTCGGGGTTGTGGCTGGCCGCGAGCTGGATGGCGTCGCTCCCGGTCCGCCCGGTTGCCGCGAGCACGGCCTGGCTCTGCTGGAGGGAGCCGCGGCTGCTCGGAGAGAGCACCGGCGGCTCGTCCTCGCAGACCACGATGCGGAGCGGCAGCATGCAACCCACCCTTCCTCGGCTTTTCTCGTCGCTATCGCCGGTGCGGTCAATCCGGGGAAGGCTCCAGAGGGCGTCTGGAGAACCCTCGCCGCGTCGTGGGCCGCGCTTCCGCGCGCCCTCGGGCGAGGCGTTTGGGCGCATCCAGCGGTCGCACTACAGTCCGGTGTCCCACCAGGAGGCCCCATGTCTCTCCGCCACCCGGCTCGCGCACTGCTCGTCTGTATGCTCGGAACGCTGCTGGCTGCGTGCGGCCGCTCCGGCGCGGCGATGGAGGAGGGGCCGCCCGCGGCCGACCCGGCCTCCCGACGGACGCCCGCGGCGGGACCGGTCGTGGGCTTCGTCTCGGGCTACGGCAGCCACGCCTGGCGGGGCATCCCCTACGCGGCGCCGCCCGTCGGAGACCTGCGCTGGCGGGCACCGCGGCCGGCCGAGCCGTGGACCGAGGAGGTGGCGGCCCTGGAGCCCGGCGCGCCCTGCACCCAGTACGCGAGCCCGCTGGGCGGGAGCCAGGCCGAGCCCGGAACGCTCGTGGGAGCCGAAGACTGCCTCGTCCTCGACGTCTGGGCGCCGCGCTTCGGACCCGACGAGGTGCCTACGGGCGACGATCGTCTGCCCGTGATGGTCTGGATCCACGGGGGCGGCAACACGATCGGAGACACCGCCTTCTACGACGGCGGCAACCTGGCCGCCACCCAGAACGTGGTCGTGGTGGCGATCCAGTACCGGCTCGGGCCCTTCGGGTGGTTCCGGCACCGGGCGCTGCGCGGCGAGGGCACGACCGTGGCCGACCGCTCCGGGAACTTCGGCACCCTGGACCAGATCCAGGCCCTGCAGTGGGTCCGGGACAACATCGCTGTCTTCGGCGGCGATCCGGGCAACGTCACCATCTTCGGCGAGTCCGCCGGCGGGACCAACGTGTTCATGCTGCTGCTCTCGCGCCCGGCCCGGGGCCTCTTCCACCGGGCCATCGCCCAGAGCGGCGGCCTCGCCATCACGCCCGCCGACTACGGCGAGGACTTCGCCGACGCGCCGGTGCCCGGCAGCGAGAAGAGCTCGAACGAGGTCCTGATCTCCCTCCTGGCGGCGGACGGCACGGCGCCGGATCGCGCGGCCTCCCGCGACCACCTGGAGGCGCTCGACGACGAGCAGGTGCTCGCCTACCTCCGCGCGCGCTCGCCCGCCGAGCTCATGCAGGCCTACGAGGTCTGGGGCGAGACGGGCATGATCGAGGTGCCGAAGGTCTTCGCAGACGGCTACGTGCTGCCGCGCCAGGATCCCCTGGAGCGCCTCGCCCGGCCCGGCAGCTACAACGCGGTGCCGGTGATGCTCGGAACCACCCGCGACGAGAACAAGCTCTTCATGTCCTTCGATCCGCAGTACGTGCGGCGCTGGTTCGGTGTCTTCCCGCGACTCGTCGACGCCGATCTCTACGATGCCACCGCCGAGCACCGCAGCCGGATGTGGCGTGCCACGGGCGTCGACCTCCCCGCCCGGGCGCTGTCGGAGTCCCAGCCCGGGCAGGTCTTCTCCTATCGCTTCGACTGGGACGAAGAGCCGAACCTGCTCTGGATCAGCGATCTCTCCCGCATCCTCGGGGCGGCCCACGCCTTCGAGATCCCCTTCATCTTCGGCCACTGGGACCTCGGCAGCGAGGGCGACATCATCTTCAGCAGCGGCAACGAGGCCGGTCGCCTCGAGCTCTCGGCGCGCATGATGTCCTACTGGACGGAGTTCGCGCGCAGCGGGGATCCCGGCCAGGGCCGGGCGGGAGACCTGCCGCGCTGGGCCGCCTTCGACGCCGACGGCGCCTTCCTGCACCTCGATACGGAGGCCGGGGGCGGGGTGCGCATGGCCGGCGGGGGGCCGCTGACCCCCGAGCACGTGCTGGCCGACGTGGACCGGGACGGCCGCCTGGAGGAGGCGGTCGAGCGCTGCCGCCTGCTCTGGCAGCTGGCGGAGTGGGACCGGGGCTTCTCCCGCGAGGGCTACGCGCAGCGCGGCTGCGCGGCCTTCCCGTACGACGAGTACCCCTGGGCGGGTTGAGCACCGAGGCCCGGTCGTCTTCGAGGCGAGGTCGGCTCCCCCGTGTCCCCGAAGTCCCCGTCGGCGGGCGGCGCGGTCCCGCGCCTTCCGCCGGACCTGCCCCGGCCTACCCCGCCGGGCTCACGCGCGCCGCCGAGGTAGAATCCTCTCGGGAGGAAGCCTCGTGACGACATCCGCATCCGACTCCGGCCGCGAGCTCGACGTCCTGCTCTGGGGCGCCACCGGCTTCACCGGCCGCCTGGTGGCCGAGCACCTGCTGGCCCGCCACGGGGCTGCCGGCTCCCTGCGCTGGGCCCTGGGGGGCCGCAACCGCGAGAAGCTCGAGCGCCTGCGCGCGGACCTCGGGACGGCGGCCGAGGCCCTGCCGCTGGTGGTGGCCGACGCCGACGACGAGGGCGCCCTGGCGGAGGTCGTCCCGCGCGCGCGGGTCGTCTGCACCACCGTGGGGCCCTACGCCCTCTACGGCTCCAAGCTGGTGGCCGCCTGTGCCCGCAGCGGCACCCACTACTGCGACCTCACCGGGGAGCTGCCCTGGATGCGCCGCATGATCGACGCCCACCAGAAGGAGGCGGAGGAGAGCGGCGCGCGCATCGTCCACAACTGCGGCTTCGACTGCATCCCGTCCGATCTCGGCGTCTTCTTCCTCCAGCGCGAGATGCAGGCGCGCCACGGCGTCGCCTGCGCCCGGATCCGCTACCGGGTCCTCGACTTCCGGGGCGGCTTCAGCGGCGGCACGGCCGCGAGCGGCATGAACATGCTGGCCGAGGCCGCGGCCGATCCCGCCATCCGGCGGCTGATCGCGGATCCCTACGGCCTGAATCCGCCGGGAGAGCGCGGCCCCGACGAGCCGGACCGCCTGACGCCGGCCCAGGAGCCGGACCTCGGCTGGACGGCGCCCTTCGTGATGGCCGCCATCAACACCCGGGTGGTCCGCCGCACCAACGCCCTGCTGGGCCATCCCTGGGGACGCGAGTTCCGCTACGACGAGGCGATCGTCACCGGACCCGGGCCCACGGGCTTCGCAAAGGCCGCGGCCGTGGCGGCGGGTCAGGCGGCCATGGCCGCGGGCGGCGGCCTCGGGCCGGTGCGGGGGCTGCTCGGCCGCTTCCTCCCCGAGCCGGGAACCGGCCCTTCGGCGCGTCAGCGCGAGCAGGGCTTCTTCGACATCCTGCTCCTGGGCGAGCACCCGACGGATCCGTCGAAGAACCTGAAGGGCCGCGTGCGGGGCGACCGCGACCCCGGCTACGGCTCCACCTCCAAGATGCTGGGGGAGGCCGCGGTCTGCCTCGCCCAGGACGCGCTGTCCGTGGGCGGCGGCTTCTGGACGCCGGCCGCGGCCATGGGGGCGCCCCTGCTCGAGCGCCTCGGCGCCCACGCCGGGGTCGAATTCCGCATCGAGGCGGCCTAGCCGGGCGGATGCGGGGCTGGAGGGCCTGCGGGTGCGTCGGGCTCGGCCTGGCGCTCGTCCTGTTCCCGGCGCCCGATCTTTCGGCGCAGGCGGCGCAGGCGGCGCAGGCGGCGCAGGCGGTCGGGGCCCGGCCCGCGCCGCTCCCGGCCGTCGCCCAGGCCGTGCTTCCCCTGCCCGGCGCCGCGGCCCGGCCCGCGAGCGTCTTCTTCCTGGCCGTCGCGGCCGAGCCCGGCGCGGTGGCCGTCGGCGCCGCCCACAGCTTCGACCGCACCGAGCTCGCCGAGCTGGGTCGGCTCGAGCTGCGAATGGCGGGCGAGGTGGTGGCGACCTCGAGCCGCTTCTTCACCCGGCCCGGCCGCGCCCACCACCGCCCGGGTGCGTCGATGCGCGAGGGCTTCCTGGTGTTCGCCCTCTCGCAGCGGCCTGTGGGGATGCGCCTGCTGGAGGTGGCCTCGCGCCCCCCGGAGCCCGGCGACCCCGTGCGGCTGCTCGGACCCGGCTCCGAGATCGTCGCCTCCCCCGAGATCCCGGGCGTGGTGGCGCGCAGCGACCCGGCCCAGCTCGACATCGATCTGGAGGGCGTGCCCGATCTGCGCGGCTGGGGCGGCGCTCCGGTCGTGGACGGCGAGGGGCGGGTGGTGGGCCTGCTCCAGTCCGCGCGACCGGCCGAGGGAGGCCTCCGGCTCGGCGCGGGTCCCATCGGCGGCGTGGTCGCGGCCCTGGCCGAGCCCTACGAGGGCGGGCTCGGGCGCCTGTTCGCCTCGCTCTCCCCGCCGGCCAGCGCGGCGACGGCCCTCGAGCGGCGCCGTCGCCGGGCCACCGGCTCGCCCCACGGCGACGTGTCCGAGCGCCTCGACCGCGCGCTCGAGGAGGCGCGGTCGCTGCCGCTCACGCCGCGCCCCCCGGCCCTCGCCCTCGAGATCGAGTACCCCGCCCCGGACGCCGTGGTGAGCGAGCGGTCCGGTGCCTTCCTGGCGGGCCGCGCGCGGGCGCTCTTCGAGGAGCGCCGGAGCTTCGAGCTGGTCATCGTGATCGACACCTCGGGCTCCACGGGCATGCCCGCGGGTGTCGACGTGGATGGCGACGGCCTCGTCGGCCGGCGCCCCGACGGCGTCGTCGACGCGGCCGGACCCGAGGCCAGCTCCGACCCGGGCGACTCGATCCTGGCCGCCGAGGTGGCCGCGGCCCGGCGCCTGCTGCGCGGCCTGGATCCCCGCATCACGCGGGTCGGTCTCGTGACCTTCGCCGGAGTCCCCGTGGCGGGCCCCGCCTCCGACGGCCGCGTGCCCATCCGGCGGGCGGCCCTCACCGTGGAGCCCCTGACCTCCGACTACCGCCGCGTGGAGCGGGCCCTGGACGAGGTCCTCGAAGCGGGCCCGGACGGGGCCACCCACATGGCGGCCGGCGTGCGCCAGGCCCGCCTCGAGCTGCTCGGGCTGGGCGGAGCGCTCTCGCTGCCGCGCCCCGAGGCCGAGAAGGTGGCCCTCTTCTTCACCGACGGCGTGCCGACCCTGCCCTACCACGGCGAGGGCGCCGACTCCGCCAACGTGCGCGAGGTGCTCGAGGCCGCCCAGCAGTCCCAGCGCGCGGGCATCCGGGTCCACTCCTTCGCCATCGGGCCGGAGGCCCTGCTCGGGCCCGTCTCCACGGTGGAGCTCGCGGCCATCACCGATGGCATCTTCACGCCGGTCCGCCACCCGGGGCAGCTCGGCCCGCTGGTCGAGTCGGTGAACTTCGCCCGGGTCTCGGAGCTCCGCATCCGCAACCACAGCGCCGAGCGCGACGCCCACCGGGTGCGCCTGTTCGCCGACGGCTCCTGGGACGCCCTGGTGCCCCTGCGCACCGGCAAGAACGAGATCGAGGTGGTGGTGCGCTCCGAGGACGGCGCCGAGGCGAGCGTCCGGCGCACGCTCCACTACGCGCCCGGCAGCGCCCGGGCCTTCGTGCCGGCCGAGCTGGTGACCAAGCGCACCGAGCTGCTGCAGGAGCGCCTGCTCGACCTGCGGGAGGCCTCCGAACGGGTCCGGGCCGAGGAGGCGCGCCGCGTCCTGCTCGAGGAGATGGCGCGGGAGCGCGACGCCGCCGAGGCGCGCGCGGACCGCCAGCGCCGCGAGCTGGAGCTGGAGGTGGAGGCTCTCCCCGAGCGCTAGCGGGCGTAGTGGCCCAGCACCTTGCGCACGGCGGCGATCACGTCGTCGGCATCGGCGTCGCTCATGCCGTGGAAGAGCGGCAGGCTGATCAGGGCGTCGTAGGCCGTCTCGGCCACCGGACACAGGCCGCGCCCGGTCCCGTAGTGCTCCCGGTAGTACGGGAACAGGTGCACCGGGATGTAGTGGACGTTCACCGCCAGCCCCTCGGCGCGCAGGGCGCGGAACACCTCGCGGCGGTCGGCCTTCACGGCGTCCGCCACGATCCGGATCGGGAACAGGTGCCAGGCGGGCTCCGCGTCGGGCAGGACCGTCGGCAGGCGCAGGCCCGGGAGGTCGGCCAGGGCGTCCAGGTAGCGGGCGGCGACCGCGCGCCGGCGCGCCAGGTTGGCGTCGAGCTTGCGGAGCTGCGAGCGGCCCAGGGCGCAGGCCACGTCCGAGAGCCGGTAGTTGTAGCCGAGCTCGGTCATCGCGTAGGTCCACTCGCCCGCCTCGCGCCGGGCGTTGGGGTCGCTCTCGATGCCGTGGGTGCGGAACCGGCGCAGCCGCCGCTCGAGCTCGGGGTCGTCGGTGGTGACCATCCCGCCCTCGAAGGTCGTCATGTGCTTGGCCGGGTGGAAGCTGAAGGTGGTCAGGTCCGCGAGGCTCCCCAGCGGGCGTCCCGCGAGCCGGGCCCCGACGGCGTGGGAGGCGTCGTCGACGAGCACGAGCCCGCGCTCCCGGGCGAGGCGGCGCAGGGCGTCGAGCTCGGCCGGGTGCCCGGCGTAGTCCACGGCGAACAGCGCGCGGGTGCGCGGGCCGAGCAGCGCCTCGACCCCGGCCGGGTCGAGGTTCAGGGTGTCGTCGCGCACGTCCGTGAAGCGCGGCGTGCCGCCCTGGTACACCACGCAGTTGGCGGTGGCGCAGAAGGTGAGGGCCGGGACGATCGCCTCGTCGCCCGGTGCGATGCCCGCCGCGAAGGCGGCCGCGTGGAGGGCCGCGGTGCCCGAGCTCACCGCCACGGCGAAGCGCGCGCCCACGGCGGCGGCGAAGTCGGCCTCGAAGGCCGCGACCTCCGGGCCCGTGGTCAGGAAGTCGGAGCGCAGCACCGCGACGACCGCCGCCACGTCCTCGTCGTCGATGCGCTGGCGGGCGTAGGGGAGGAGCTCGCGTCGCACCGGCTCGCCGCCGTGGAGGGCGAGGGCGTCGGGCGCCTCCGGGCCCGGGCCGCTTCGGCGCTCGCTCATGCCACGGCCCGGCTCGCCATACGCGCGACGATACGGTCCCCGCCGGCGCCGTCAACGAGCTTGCGGCCCCGGGCCGACATCTCGGCGCGGCGGTCGGCCGAGGCCGCGAGCGCCGCGATCGCCTCGCGGCAGGACGCGGTCTCGTGCAGGGCCAGGGCGGCCCCCGCGGCGGTCAGGCTCTCCGCGACCCGCCGCTGGTTGTCCGCCACCACGAGCAGCACCGCGGGAACCCCCAGGAACGCCAGCTCGAAGCTCGTGGTGCCGGCGCCCGAGAGGGCCAGGTCGGCCTCGGCCATCAGGGAGGCCATGTCGGCCGGGTTCCGCACGGCGCGGGCCGGCGGCTGCAGCTCGGCCGCCGCCGCGGCAACCGCGTCCGCGTGGGGGCTGCTCCCGCCGACCACCACCGTGACCGCCAGCCCCAGGCCCGAGGTCGCCCGCAGCACATCGAGGGTCTTCCCCTCCGGGTCGCTCCCGCCGAGGGTGACGAGCAGGCGCGCGGGCGGGTCCGCCAGCGGACGCTCGACGCCGCGCCAGCGCCAGAACTCGTCCCGCAGCGGCGCGTAGCCCGGTCCGAGCAGCAGCTCGGTGCGCGGGTCGCGGTCCGCGTAGAGGGCCGGGTCGGACAGGGCCGTGTTCACGACCAGGTGCGCGTCGTAGCGGCCGGCGTGGCCATAGTCGTCGAAGAGCAGCACCCGCAGCCCCGCGGCCACGAGACCCCGCTGCATGGGGGCGCCGAAGTGATAGCCGTCGAGGGCGACCCAGTCGGTCCGCTGCGCCCGGGCCAGCCGGGCGGTCGCCGCCGCGTCCTCGGCGTCGCCGGAGCCGGCCGGGAGCGCCTCGCGCGGAAAGCCGGCGCCCTCCACGCGCGCGGCGAGCGCCGCGGGGAGCGGGCCGGTGGCGAAGCGGGCCGCGCCGCCGGCCGCCCGCCAGGCCTGGGCCAGGGCGAGGGCGCGCATGACGTGGCCGGTGCCGCCGGCCACGCTTCCGTCGACCCGGAGGAGCAGGCGTCCGGGGGGCGGCCGTCGCGCGCGGAGCTCGTCCATGGACGGCCCGGATCCTTCCGGGTCCGCTCCGGATCCGCAAGCGGGGAGGCCGACGCACACGGTCGCCCAGGCGCCCCGGGGGGCTTGCGACCGGCCGGGGAAGTCGGCACCGTTCGCACACCCTCCCGTCCGCCGACGCGAATCGAGCCCGAGCCATGGAATCGACCTTCGGAAACCTGGTCTCCCGGCGGGACCTGCTCCGCGAGCTCACCCTGAGCGAGCTGCGCAGCCAGTCCCGGGAGACGAAGCTGGGCTGGATCTGGTGGATCCTGGACCCGGTCTTCATGATGCTCATCTACTGGGGCATCGTGGCGGGCATCTTCGGCCGGGGCGAGCGCTACGCGCCGTATCCCGTATTCGTGCTCTGCGCGATGCTGCCCTGGAAGCACTTCTCCACGGCGGCCGGCCAGGCCTGCAAGGTGCTCCGCAGCAAGGAGGCCCTGATCAAGTCGGTGCCGTTTCCCACCATGGTGCTGCCCGTCGCCCAGGTCTTCTCGGGCTTCTTGTACTTCGCCATCGGCATGGGCGTGCTCCTCGTCACCGCCATGGCATTCGGCCTGCCGCTGGGCGCCCCCCTGGTGCAGCTGCTGCCCCTCATGGCCCTGCAGGTGGTGATCGTGGTGGGCATCTCGCTGGTGCTGGCCTCCTTCGGGGCCCTGCTCTACGACCTGGTCGCCTTCGTCTCCTACGTGCTCCGGGTCGGGTTCTACGTCACGCCCACCCTCTACGGGGTGGACATGGTGCTGGAGCGGTTCACCCGGGGATCGCTCGAGGGAACGGTCGTGGCCGAGCTCGTGCCGATCGTCTACCAGCTGAATCCCTTCGCGGTGCTGATCACGGGCTACCGGGAGGCGATCTTCTACGGCCGCTTCATGGATCCCCAGAGCTGGGCCGTGCTCGGGATCGAGGCCCTGGTGCTGCTCGTGGTGGGCGTGCGGACCTTCCAGTACTACGACCGTCGGGTGATCAAGTTCCTGTGAGCGCGGAGCCCCTCATCACCGTGGAGGACGCCGGTCTCTTCTACCGGCTCCACGCCCACAACCGCATGAGCATCAAGCGCATGCTCCTGCGCCGGACCGTGGAGACCCGGTCGCGGGTGCACTGGGCGCTGCGCAACGTGAGCTTCCGCTGCGACGTCGGCCAGACCGTGGGCGTGATCGGGCCCAACGGCGCCGGCAAGAGCACCCTGTGCCTGATGCTCTCGGGCATCCTCACGCCCGACGAGGGGCGGGTGCAGGTACGGGGGAAGGCCTCGGCCCTGGTCACCCTGGGCGCGGGTCTGAATCGCGATCTCTCGGGCCGGGCCAACATCTATCTCATGGCGGCCTTCCTCGGCATTCCGCGCAAGGAGATCGACGCGCGCTGCGAGTCCATCGTGGCCTTCACGGAGCTCGGCGACTTCATCGACGAGCCGGTGCGGGCCTACTCCACGGGCATGAAGGCCCGGCTGAGCTTCGCGGTGGCCACCGAGCTGCGGCCCGAGATCCTGATCCTGGACGAGGTGCTCAGCGTGGGCGACCGTGCCTTCCGGGCCAAGAGCGAGCGCCGCATGAACGAGATGATGGAGCAGTCGAAGCTCATCCTCGTGGTCTCCCACGACGCCGAGTTCCTGCGCTCGATCGCGACCCACGTGCTCTGGCTCGAGGCGGGACGCGTCCGGCAGTTCGGTCCGGCCGGCCCCACGCTCGAGGCCTACGAGAAGGCCGTCATGGGTCCGCCGCCCGCGGGCTGAACCCTGCGGGCCGACTCTTCAGGAGGACAGCGATTGCTGGATGGAAAGGTCGTGCTCGTCACCGGGGGAACCGGCTCCTTCGGCAACTGCTTCGTCGAGACCGTGCTCCGGGAGTCCCGGCCCCGAAAGCTCATCGTCTTCAGCCGCGACGAGCTCAAGCAGTACGAGATGCGTCAGCGCTTCCCCGACGTCGGGGACAGCCCCATGCGCTACTTCCTCGGCGACGTCCGCGATCGGGATCGGCTCTACCGCGCCTTTCGCGAGGTGGACGTGGTGGTGCACGCCGCGGCGCTGAAGCAGGTGCCCGCCTGCGAGTACAACCCCTTCGAGGCGGTCCAGACCAACATCATCGGCGCCAAGAACGTGATCGACGCGGCGGTCGACCAGAACGTGGGCCGGGTGCTGGCCCTGAGCACCGACAAGTGCGTCAATCCCGTGAACCTCTACGGGGCCACCAAGCTGTGCCAGGAGAAGCTGGTGGTGAACGCCCCGGTGTACGGCGGAGAAGGCGGGCCGAAGTTCGCCTGCGCGCGCTACGGCAACGTGGTGGGCAGCCGAGGGAGCGTCGTGCCGCTCTTCCAGGAGCAGCGCAAGACGGGTCGGATCACCATCACGGATCCCCGCATGACCCGCTTCTGGCTCACCCTGCCCCAGGGCGTGCGCTTCGTTCTCGCCTGCCTCGAGCGCATGCAAGGGGGCGAGGTGTTCGTGCCGAAGATCCCGAGCATGAACATCCTGGACCTGGCCCAGGCCGTCGCCCCGGGCTGCGAGATCGACGAGATCGGGATCCGTCCGGGGGAGAAGCTCCACGAGGTGCTCGTCTCCGGCGACGAGTCGCGCCACGCCGGGGAGAACGATTCCATGTACGCGATCTATCCCGAGGAGATGCTGGCCCGCCACGGGCTGCCCCCGGACCTGCGGCCGGTGCAGCACGGCTTCGCCTACACGAGCGACTCCAATCCGGACTGGCTCAGCCGGGAGGCGCTCGAGAAGCTGCTCGGTGAGGCGTAGGCTCGCTCAGGGCTTGCGGAAGACCGGCTGGATCGGCGGACCCACGAGTCGGTCTGCGAGGGTGCCGTCGCCCGCCGCTTCGACGAACAGACCCAGCACCTCGTCGTAGACCCGAAGCGTCTGCTCGATCTCCCGGGGACCGTGTCGGTAGCAGAGGTTGTGGCCGCCGGTGAACAGCACGCCGCGGACCATGCACTCCTGCTGGAAGAAGCTCTTGGCCACGAGCGGGTCGATCCCCTCCGGGCCCTGGAACTGCATTACGTGCCGCGGAGGATGCCCGACGCAGCGCGCCAGGCCTTCGGCTCCCCGACGGAGGATCCGCTCGCGCAGACCCTCCAGCAGTGCGGCGCCCTGGGTCCAGAGGTGCGCAACGACGTCGTGCTCGGCCAGGAAGTCGAGGGTGGCCCGGGCGGCAGCGAGCCCCGCGGTCTCGCCGCCGAAGGTGGACGAGAAGAAGATCTCGTCGAAGACCTCCATGATCTCGCGCTTGCCGGCCACGGCGGAGAGGGCGAAGCCGTTCGCCATGCCCTTGCCCAGCGCGCACAGATCCGGGCAGACGCCGTAGTACTCCTGGGCCCCCCCCGGTGCCATGCGGAACCCCGTGACGACCTCGTCGTAGATCAGGACGACGCCCTCGCGCCGACAGCGATCGCGGATCCCCTCGAGGAAGCCCGAGAGCGGGTCGATCACGCCGGTGGGCTCGAGGATCACGGCCGCGACCCGACCCGGATGGTTCTCGAGGATCTTCTCGAGCCCCGCCAGGTCGTTGTAGTCGAAGGTATGGGTCAGCTCGCGCACGGCGGCCGGCACGCCCCGGGCGCGGGTGGTGGTGCCGATGAACCAGTCGTGCCAGCCGTGATAGCCGCAGCAGGCGACCACGTCGCGACCGGTGTAGGCCCGCGCCGCCCGCACGGCCGCCGTGGTGGCATCGGAGCCGTTCTTGCCGAAGCGCACCATCTCCGCGCAGGGCACCCGCTCCACCAGGCGCTCGGCCACCTCGAGCTCGAGCGGATGGGGCAGGGTGAAGGCGGTGCCGCGATCGATCTGTGCCTTCACGGCGTCGTTCACCGCCGGCTCCGCGTGGCCCAGGATCACCGGGGCGAGACCCATGGCCCAGTCGATGTACTCGTTGCCATCGACGTCCCACACCCGGGCGCCCCGACCGCGCTCCAGGAAGACCGGCGCGGCGCCCCGGACGAACTGGCTGGGGCTCTTGCTGAAGGTCTGCGAGAGCGACGGCACCAGCGGCGCGGCCCGCCGTGCCAGGGCGGCGGAACGGTCGAGCTTGGGTCTCACGTGAGATCTCCTGCCCCGTACGCGCACTCGCGCAGCGGCCGCCCGGCATGGTAGCTTCGGCAGGCGGAGGAGGCTCGATGGCAGGACCCGAGAGGCTGCGTGAGCTCAACGTCCGGACCCGGCACGTGAAGGATCTCTCCGGCTGGAGGAAGCTCTTTCTGGAGGTGATCGAGCGCCTCCAAGCGAAGGCCGTTCTGGACCTGGGATGCGGAAAGCCCGCATTCCTGGCCCGGCTGCCCGTCGACACGCGGCGCGTCGGCGTGGATGGGAACCCGGAGTACGCGCCGCAGTTCGAGCAGGCCGGGATCGAGTTCCACGCCTGTGACCTCAACCTCGCGGAGCTCCCGATCCCCCTCGAGGGCTTCGACGTGGCGGTCTGCTCCGACGTCTTCGAGCACCTGCTCTTCCCCCTCCAGACCCTCGGCCACCTCGCGAGCGCCCTGAACGACGATGGCGTCCTGCTCTCGCACGTTCCCAACGAGTTCCGCTTCGACAGGACCCTCGACGCCATGCTGGGGCGCCGCAACGCCGTCTACTTCCACCACGACTGCGAGGAGTGGACCAATCCCCACGTCCGCCGCTTCACGGACCTGGGCTTCCGGGCCTTCCTGGCCGAGCGCTTCGCCCACAGCGTTCTGCTGACGGACCTGAACCCGCCCAAGGGCGCCCGCCGCCTGAACCGCTGGCGGCTTCCGGTGCCCTACTGCTTCCAGGGCGGGCCGACCTATGCCAGCACCAACAGCGATCTGGTGCGCGATCGGCTCCTGGAGATCCGGGAGACCCTCCGCCAGGCGCGGGGTCTGCCCCGGCCCCGAGCCATGCCCCGGCGCCTGGCGCCGCCCGGCTGATCGGGCTCATGCGCCCGGAGGATCGAGCTTCCGCCGCGCGCCCT
>CAYTZH010000007.1:108002-140101 GCA_964442285.1 uncultured Spirochaetales bacterium
CGCCCGGCTGATCGGGCTCATGCGCCCGGAGGATCGAGCTTCCGCCGCGCGCCCTCCCGCGCCGCGTCCCGAGCCGCCAGGGCGATCTCCAGCACCCGGGTCGCCCCCGGACCGTCCAGCAGCGGCGCGGCTTCGCCCCGCACGCAGGCGAGGAAATGGCGCATCTCGTCCAGGTACATCGCGCCGAGGTCGAGGGCCAGCTCCTCGCGGTCCTGGAGCACGCCGTCGGCGTCCCAGCATTCCAGGACGCTCCGCTCCGGCTGCTTGCCCAGCGCCCGCCAGACCGCGTAGCCCTTGCTGCCCACGATCTCGCAGGAGCGGGTGCGCACCGGGCACAGGCTGTCGAGGTGGATCTGGGCATGCGCCCCGGACGCGAAGCGGAGGCCGACCTCGGCCAGTTCCTCGACGTCGATCCCGAGGACGCCGAGATTCGACGTCTCGGCCTGGACCTGCTCCACCTCGCCGAAGATCCAGCGGGCGTAGTCGATCTCGTGCACGCCCTCGAGCAGCATTCCGCCGCCCTCGGCGGCCCGGGCGCTGTAGGTGGCCCGCCAGTCGCGGCCCGGCCGCCAGCGCGAGAGCAGGTTCCCGAAGGCCATGCGCGCCAGCCTCGGCGCCCCGATGCGCCCGTCCCGGGTCCAGGCATGGAGTCGACGCACGGGCTCGTGGAAGCGCAGGTTGCAGCCCACCAGCAGGGTCCGGCCCGCCGCCGCCGCGGCCTCGCCCAGCGCGCGCGCCTCGTCGAGCGTCACGGCGATCGGCTTCTCGACGAAGACGTGGGCGCCCGCCGCCAGGGCCCTGCGCGCCGGCTCGCCGTGGAGGTGGGTCGGCGTGCACACGGCCACGGCGTCGGGGCTCTCGCCCAGCCCGGCGTCGAGATCCGCCACCGCCCGGCCCCCGCAGGCGGAGGCCAGCGCTTCGACCCGCTCGCGGTCGACGTCCGCCAGCAGCAGCTCCACCCGAAGCGACGCCAGGTTGCGGGCGTGGCGGGCGCCGATCGAGCCGCAGCCGAGGACGAGGACGCGCACGGGCTCAGAGGAGGACGTAGTCCGTCTGGGCGTTGTCCTTCTGGTTCCGTGCCGAGCGCTTCTCCGGGGTGCGCAGGAAGTCGCCGACGTCGGGACGAATGGGCAGGCGCGCCGCCTCCACGCCCGGGTCGTCAGCGTGGTTGGCCACGCTGTCGAGGGCGCGCCAGCCCCCGGCGGGCGTCCGCTCCCAGATGGCCGGGTCTCGCATCGGCTCGATCATCGCGAGGAGGTCCTTCTCGGTGAGACCGCTCTTGGCGAAGAAGAGGTCCACGTCGTCGGGCCGGACCGGATCGTGGCGCTCCACGAGCTCGATCCCCTGCTCGCGGGTGAGGCGTCCGTGGCGGATCTCCGTGCTGGCGTCGTCCGTGGCCCGGCCGTAGCCGAACTTCAGGTACTTCAGCCAGTCGTGGAGGCCATTGGCGTGGACGTCGTCGAGCTTGTCGTAGAGATTGAACGTCCGCTGACGGCCCTGGGAGGTCTCGAAGCCCAGCTCGCGGATGACGAACTCGGTCTGGGCGCGCGCATTCCAGGGCATGAAGTTCGAGAGGTAGATGCCGCGCAACCCGACCGCCTCGATCTGCTCGTCCGAGGGGTAGAAGAACGGGGCGAGATCGTACGGCGTCAGCGGACAGCCGGGCTCCTCCAGGAGGTCCTCGGGCTCGAATCCGCGCATGGAGTGTTCCTGGCGCTTCTTCTTGGTGAACTCCACGAAATCATCCTGGTTGTGCATGCCCACCAGCTCGCTGAAGCCCTCCTCGCCCCACACGATCAGCGGCACGCCGAAGTTGACCGCCGCCTGGATCGGGAAGGTCATGATGCCCGCGTGGTAGTGCCAGGTGACGTCCCCCACCTTCTCGAGCATGTAGCGGGCGATGCGGATCGCGGAGCCCGGGGCCGTCGTGTAGCGGAGGAGGTTGCAGTCCAGCCGCTCCACGAGATTGGTGAGGTTGCGGATTCCGATCGGGGTATTGAAGGTGTGGTTGTAGGTCACGAGCAGGGGGTTCAGGCCGTACTTGACCTTGACCAGCCAGGTCTGGAAGGTGCTGTCCTTTCCCCCCGAGACCGGGATGATGCAATCGTAGGGCACGCCGCGTTCCCGCTGGCGCCTGCGGTGCTCCTCGAGCAGGTCGACGAGCACCTTCTCCCGCTCGCTCCAGTTTATGGCCGGGCGACTCTCGATCAGTCGGCAACCCGAACAGACCCCGTCGTCGTCGAAGACGATGCCCGGCCGAGCGTTGGCCGGATACACGCAGCGCTGGCAGTAGTCCAATCGATACCCCCGAAGGCTCGCACGCCCGATTATAGGCAACCCTGCAGGGGGCGCGGGCCGCCCGCGGTGGTCCCCCTCCGTCGCGCTGGACTAGACTGCGTCCTCGCCACGGAGGGCACGTCTTGGCCAGCGCCACGCTCAGCCTGCGTCCGGCGGAAGAGGCGGACCGTCGGCTCCTGTACGAGTGGGCCAATGACCCCGACGTCCGCGCGAGCGGCTTCCATCCCGAGCCGATCCCCTGGGAGACCCACGTCCGCTGGTTCGCGGCCCGGCTGGCCGATCCCGACAGCCACCTGTTCATCGCAGAGCTCGCCGGTGACCCCGTGGGGCAGATCCGCCTGGAGGTGTCGAGCGGCGTCGCCGAGGTCCACGTGAGCCTGGACCGGGATGCACGCCATCGGGGCCTCGCGCCTCCCCTGATCCAGCTCGGCTGCGAGGCCCTGGCGCGCGATGGCCGGGTGGCGGAGTTTCGCGCCCGCGTCCGCGCCGACAACGCGGCCTCCCTCCGCAGCTTCCGGAGTGCGGGCTTCCAGAGGGTCGGTGAGGAGAGGATCCGGGGTCAGTCGGCGCTGGCGCTGCAGCGCAAGGAGGCGTCTCGGCTGCCTTCCCCGGGCTCGCGGCGGCGGACCTAGAAGGGCCGATACCTCGGGCGACGGGGCATGGCGACCCGGTAGAACGACGTGGGGCGCACGGGCAGACCGGCCGCCAGCATGAACTCCTTGGCCTTCTTCGTGCTGTGCTCGGTGTAGTGGAAGATGTTGCCGGCGGCCACGGCATCGGCGCGTCCTTCCCGGATCCCCTCGACCAGGTGCTCCCAGCTCCCGACGCCCCCCATGGCGATGACCGGCGCGGGCACGGATTCCGCCAGCGTCCGCACCAGGCGCAGGTCGTAGCCTCGGCGGTCGCCGTCGTGGTCCAGGGAGTTGACCAGGATCTCCCCCGCGCCCTGGCTCACCGCGTCCCGTGCCCAGGCCAGCGCGTCCAGCTCCGTGTCGCGACGCCCGTTGTCCACCACGACCCGATAGCCGGAGGGCTGCACGGGGTCCGGTCGGGCGTCGAGGGAGACCACGATGCACTGGCTGCCGAAGGTGCTCGCCACCTCCGCTACGAAGCCCGGCCGCTCGACCGCAGCCGTGTTCACGATCACCTTGTCCGCGCCCAGTCGCGTGAGCTCGCGCACGCGCTCCAGGTCGCAGATCTTCCCGCCGACCGAGAGGGGCACGAAGCAGCGACGCGAGAGCTCCTCCACCAGCTCGGTGAAGCGCCCCAGGTGGGCGTCTCCGTGGGAGATCTCGAGCACTGCGATCTCGTCGACGGTCCACCCGTTGAAGAAATCGACCGCCGTGAACGGGCTTCCGACCGGGTTGGTGCGCTTGAAGCGTCGGGTCTGGACGATCTGCCCGCGGTCGACGAGCAGCACGGCGATGAGGCGCCGCTTCAGCACGGCTCGCCGAGGAACGTCTCGAGCAGCTTCATGCCCGCGAGCTGGGACTTCTCCGGGTGGAACTGGACGGCATGGACCGCTCCGACTTCCACGGCGGCTACGAAGTCGCCGCCGTAGTCGCACCAGGCGGTGGCCGCTTCGGCCGCTACGCCCTCTTGGGGCACGTAGAAGCTGTGGACGAAGTAGACGTCCAGGGGCAGCTCCAGCTTCTGGAAGAGTCGGCCCGGCCGCGCCGGGCGGATCTCGTTCCAGCCCATGTGCGGCACCTTCAGGTCGGAGCCAGGGAAGCGGCGCACGCGGCCCGGCAGCCAGCCGAGGCCCGGCTCGGCGCCCTCTTCGCTGCCTTCCAGGAGGAACTGCAGACCCAGGCAGATGCCGAGGAAGGGCCTTCCCTCCTCGCGCACGCGGCGCTCCAGGGCCTCGTCGTGGCCGCGCTCGCGCAGGCCGCGCATTCCGGCATCGAAGGAGCCCACACCGGGCAGCACCACGCGCTCGGCTTCGCCGAGGGCTTCACCCCGCTCGGCCAGGAGGACATCCACGTCGAAGCACGCCAGCGCATTCACCACGGAACGCAGATTGGCCAGCCCATAGTCCACCACGGCTACGCGCATCAGGCGTCCCCGAGACCCAGGCGTGTCGCCTGCCAGCGGGCCAGCTCGAGGTCCTCCGGTACGTCGACGTCCGTGGAGCGCGCGCGGGGCATGCAGTGCCCCCGGAGGCCCGGTCCGTAGAAGCTGCGATGGAGGCGGAAGCTGTCCACGTCCGCTGCGTAGGTGCTGCCGTTGTCCACGCGCAAGGGACCGACTTCGTCGCCGCGCCGGTGGACGAGGTCCGGCCACATGGGCTCGAGTCGATTGCCCGGACCCAGCCGCAGGGCCTGATGGGGCGGGAGCCCGTACTCCGTGACGGCCATCGCGAATCCGTGCTCGGGCGGCTCCAGGAGATCGAGCGTCGCCGACACGTCTTCGGCGCCTCGCAGGGGCGAGGTGGCATAGAGACAGCAGAAGCGGCTCCAGCGTCGGCCGACGCGCGCCTCGCTGTCGAGGAGGTCGAGGCAGACGTCCACCACCCGGGCCGCGTCGTCGGCCAGACGGGCGGGACGCTCGACGACCTCGGCGCCTGCGCGCGCGGCGGCTTCGGCGATCTCGGCGTCCTCGGTCGACACCACGACGCGATCGAAACGCCCGCTGGCCCGCGCGGCGTCCACCGTCCAGGCCAGCATCGGTCGGCCCAGGAAGTCGACCACGTTCTTGCGGGGAAGTCGCTTGGAGCCGCCGCGTGCCGGGATGATCGCCAGGGTCTCGGACAGCCCGGTCACTCCAGATCGCCGACCGTGAGCACGTGTCCCGCCGGCAGGTCGCGCCGGAAGCGGCGCTCCCCGAGGGACTCGACCTCGTCGGGTCCCACGCCGAAGCCCGGTCGCCGGAACAGGAGCTGGGCTTCGTCGAGCCGCTGACCGGTCTTCACGGGAGCCTCCAGGTGGGCGCTGCGGCGGATGGCGCGTCGTCGCTGGCGTTCCTCCGGGTGGAGCACGCGCCGCGGCGAGCCGAGGGCGGCCTCCACCTGGCGGACGGTCTCCACGAACGCGGCCATGTCCGGCGGGTCCAGGGAGAACATGTGCTCGATGCTGCGGGTCGTGCGGTCCTCGGTGATCGTCTTCTCGACCAGGTCGGCTCCCAGCGCCACGGCGGCCACGTCCATCACCCAGCCCGGCGAGTGGTCCGAGAAGGCGATGGGATGGGGGAACATCCGCTTGAGCGTGGGGATCACGTTCAGGTTGATGCCCTCCAGGCGCGCGGGGTAGCCGGAGGGGCAGTGGTGGATGATCACGTCCTCGGCGCCTTCCTCGCAGACCACCTCCACCGCCCGCTCGATCTCGCCGACGGTGGCGTTCCCCGTGTCGAGCTGCAGGCACATCCCGGTGCGCGCCGCGCGGCGCAGCAGCGGGAGGTGGTTCACGTCGGCCGAGGCGATCTTCACCGAGTGGCAACCGAGCTCGGCGAGGAAGTCGATCTCGTCCTCGAAGGCCACGGTGGCGAAGAACGCGAGCTTCAGCTCGTCGCAGCGGCGCTTCAGCTGTCGCCATTCCTCCGGCTCGAGGGCGCGCCGACGGAGCAGCTCGTAGAGGGGCTCGGTCACGGTCTCGGTCTTGCCGCTCTCGCGGTCGACGAGCACCTCGTACGACATGGGCTGCTGGCGGTCCGCCACCAGCCGCTCGGGATCCACCATCTGGAACTTCACCGCATCGGCGCCGGCCCGGGCCGCGAGGTCCACGAGGCGCAGGGCCGATTCGAGGCCGGAGTGGGTGGGCCCGGCCTCGAAGGTCACGAAGCACGGCTCGCCGGCTCCCACCCGACGCTCCCCGAAGCGAACGCTCTGGGCCCAGCCTTGTCTCGTCGTCATCGCTCTCCCCCCAGGCGACCGAGCAGGACGCCGTCCACGAAGCGACCCTCGAAAGCGTAGTGAGCGGGCCGTCGCCCTTCCTCGACGAAGCCCGCGCGGAGGAAGGCGCGCCGGCAGCCTTCGTTCGGAGCGTAGCAACCGGCCGTGACCTTCCGCACGCCGAGTCGCTCGAAGGCCCAGTCCGACGCGCCGCGAACGACCTCCGACGCATAGCCGCAGCCCCAGCAGTCCTTGTCGCCGATCAGGATCCCGAGATCGACCCGGGCGTGGTGGGCGTCGACGGGACCGAGCTTCACGTTGCCGATGTGCCGATCCTCTTCGGGCAGGAAGATCCCGAACAGGACCGAGTCGCGGCTCGCATTGATCCGCTCTACGTAGTCCGCGAGGGAGTCGGCGTCGTGCGCGTTGAAGCGGGACTCGAGGTAGCGGGTGACTTCGGGGTCGTTCATCCAGCGCGCGTAGGGTCCACGGGCAGCCGCGGGCGCGAGGTTGCGCAGGAGCAGGCGAGCGGTCCGGAAGTCGGCGACGCGCACGTCAGATCCTCATGGCATGGCCCCGAGAGGCCAGGAAGCGCTGGATCTTCACCAGGTTGTTGTCCGAGAACACCAGCATGGTACCCACGGCGACGGCGTCGACCCCGGCGGCGTAGGCCGCGTCCAGGTGCTCCAGCGATCCGGCGCCACCCTCGAGGATCACCGGCACGGAGACCTTCTCCGTCACCTCCCGCGCGAGATCCAGGTCGAGGCCGCGACGCGTGCCCTCGCGGTCGACCGCCATCAGGCGGATCTCCCCGGCTCCGCGCTCGATCGCCTCGCGCAGCCACGCGCCGAGCTCCTGGCGGGCCGGGGTCTTCCGGCTGCGGTGATCCCACAGGCGGGCCGCGCCCCCCTCGCGCACGACGTCCACCCCGAGGACGATCGCCTGGGATCCGAACACGCGGGAGAGCCGCGTGAGCCGGTCGGGCTCGTCGAGCGCCGTGGTCGTCAGCATGAGCTTGTCCGCACCCGCCGCCATGCAGCGACGCGCGTCTTCGACGTCGCGGATTCCGCCACCCACGGTGAGGGGCATGAAGCACTCCGCCGCGACCCTTCGCACCGTCTCGAGGTCGGGCCCGCGGCCTTCGCGCGACGCATCCACGTCCAGGAGCAGCATCTCGTCGGCGCCCTGGGCATTGTGGGCGCGGGCGGTGGTGGCCGGGCTTCCGGCGTCCCGGGCGTCGGTGTAGCGCACGCCCTTGACCAGGCGACCCCCGCGGAGGAGCAGGCTCGGGATGAGGCGTCGGGTCAGCATTCAGGGGGACCAGTCGAGAAATGCGGCGAGCAGACGTTCGCCGACGAGCTGGCTCTTCTCCGGGTGGAACTGGGTGGCGAAGACGTTCTCCCAGAGCACCGCAGCGACGACCTGTGTCCCGTAGTCGGTGGTCGCCGCGACGGCATCGGCGCGGTCCGGCTGGAAGGCGAAAGAGTGCGCGAAGTAGAACCGGCGGCGGCGACCCACGCCGGCGAACAGCGGCTCTGCCGCGGGGGCCACGCCGATCTCGTTCCAGCCCATGTGGGGGACGCGCAGCGGCTCCGGCACCCGGTCCCGCAGCGCCACGACCGAGCCCGGGATCCATCCCAGGCCGGCGTGCTCCCCGAACTCGTGCAGGCGTTCGGCCAGCATCTGCATGCCCAGGCAGATGCCGAGGAAGGGGCGCCCTCGTCGGCGCACGGCCTCGTCCAGGGCTTCCTGCAGACCGTCGGCCCGGAGTCGCGCGAGCGCCTCACCGGCCGCGCCGACGCCGGGCAGGACCAGCCGGTCGGCCGCGAGCACGTCGTCGGGCTCCACCAGCAGCCGCGGCTCTTCACCGAGGGCCTCGAACGCCTTGCGCACCGACTCGAGATTGCCCGCGCCGTAGTCGACGATCCCGACCCGCATGGACGATCAGTCGTCTCCGGGCAGCAGGTCCTTCTGGGGATCGCCCGTGATGCGCGGCCAGAGATGATGATCCCAGGGCCGCTTCGTGGGCGCGCAGGATCGGCACTCCTCGCAGGTGGGCATGGTGTGGGGGGCGACCACGTGGGGTTCGATCAGGCCCAGGAAGTCCTCCTCCGAGATCCCCAGGAACTCGAGAAAGAGATCGAGCGCATGAGGGCGCTTGCCGTCGTACTGCGCCACGAGTCGTTCGCCCAGGTCGCGGGAGAGGCGTCCGTTCCGGATGTCGATGGAGGCCAGGTGGGTGGTGCGCCCGAAGCCGCGCTTCAGGTACTTGATGTAGTCCCGCACGCCCTGCATGAAGCACTCGATCTTCTCGTAGTCGTAGTCCGGCGGAATCCCCTCCACCTCGTCTCCGCGCCAGCCCAGCTCCCGCTTGATGATCGCCACCTGCTTCTTGACGTCCCAGGGGATGTAGGAGCCGAGCAGGATCGAGCGGACCCGCGCCTTGCGGAGCTCGGCCGCGGGTGGGTAGGTGTACGGCTTCAGGTCGCGCTCGGTGACGGGGTAGTCCGAGATGGTCTCGTCCAGCATCCCGATCATGTCCTCGGCGTTGATCCCCAGGTTCACGAAGCGGTTGAAGCGGCGCTCGTCCACCTCTTCCTCTTCGTCGTAGCTGTAGAAGGACGCGTACTCGCCCGTGGGCTCGCCCCACACCAGCAGGGGAACGTGCTGGCGGAGGGCCACCCACATCGGATAGGCGAAGATGCCGGTGTGGCAGTGCCAGCAGAAGTCGCCGCGGCGCCGAAGCGACTCGAACATCAGCTTGCGGACCACCTGCCAGTTCGGCGTGAAGTGGTGCACGTCCACGCCCAGCAAGCGGAAGGTCCGGAGGGCATTGTCCTGGAGTCGGGGGCGCAGGAAGCCGTGGTCGAACCGCACCACCAGGGGCTTCAGGCGCTTGACCTTCACCAGGTACCAGAGCGTGAAGGTGCTGTCCTTGCCACCGGAGAAGGGGACGATGCAGTCGTAGTCGAAACGGCCGCGGTGCGCCTCGAGGAAGCGGTCGAGCTCCTGCCCGCGGGCTTCCCAGTCGATCTGGCTGTGCTTGTAGTCGATCTGTCGGCAGACCGAGCAGACGCCCTCCTCGTCGAAGGTCAGCGACTCGGCCGTCTCCGGCATGACGCAGCGCTGGCAGTACTTCATCGGTGGCGAATCCTCACGCAACTCGCCGTGTTCCTAGCAGAAAGCCTCCCGGCAGGCATCCGGGCGGGCGTGGGGTGGGATCGGCCCACATTCTGGCAACGGGCCCGAGGGCCGAGTATCGTCGCGTCCCCAATGGGCCTCCGGGGGGGTCGTGCGGACGTTCGTGTTCTTCGCTCCGAACTTTCTGGAGCTCCCTCTGGCCATCGCCCAGGAGCTGCGGCGCCGGGATCCGGCCCACAGCTTCTGGGGCTGGGTCGCCGGCTCCCAGACCACCTTGCGCCGGATCCGGGCCCGGGAGGAGCTGGGCATCGCCCCCCTCGAGTCCGTCGAGCCGCTCGAGCGGTCCTGGCTGGAACAGCCCTGGGACGCCAAGGGATTGGCCGAGCTCGAGGCGCGGCTGCGGCCCGGGGCCTTGCGCCGGGTGGTCGTCGCCGACCGCCAGGTGGGCTCCGGCCTGGTTTCGGGAGCCGTCCTGCCCACCACCTCCCTCGCATCGCGCTGCCGCGACGCCGAAGTGGTGCGCCGCTACGTCCACGGCCTGCTGTGCGCGCTCTTCGACTCCTTCGAGCGCGACCGTCCGGATCTGGTCTTCGTCCACGGGGTGGCGGGCGCCACGGCATTGGGCCTCTCCGAGGTGACGGACGCCCTGGGAATCCCCTTGATCCGCGTGAACCACACCCGTGTGGGGGACCGGCAGCTGCTGGACGACAGCCCGACGGCGCGCCTGGCGCCGGTGAGGCGCGCGTTCGAACGGGGCCTTCGGAATCCGCAGCTCCTGGCGGCGCACCGCGCCCAAGCGCGGGAGTTCCTGCGCGGATTCCGGGACAAGCCCTCGACGGTGGGCTACGCGCAATGGTCGGCCCGGCGCCATCTGGAGTCCCTGTCCGGCCGCTCGATCCTGGCCGACGTGCGCAAGGAGCTGCGCGAGATGCGCAAGGCGGGATTCCGGAACGAAGCCCGGTACCTGCGGATCCTGACGCCGCGGGAGCGGCTGCGGCATCGCTTGCGGGTCGCCTTCTCGGCCCGCAGCCTGATCCGACGCGGTCCCTTTCCGCCTCCGGGTGAGCTCCCCTCGCGGCCCTTTGCCTACTTCCCCCTGCACTTCGACCCCGAGTCCTCCACCATGGTCCAGGCCCCGATGCACACCGACCAGCTCGCCGTGGTGGAGGCCCTGGCCAAGAGCCTGCCCCTGGGCATGGACCTCGTGGTGAAGGAGCACGTCCCCATGCTCGGCACCCGGCCGGCGGGCTACTACGAGCGGCTGGCGCGGATGCCCGGGGTGATCCTCGCCTCGCCCTTCGAGCCGAGCCTCGATCTCATCCGCCGGGCCCAGCTCACCTGCACCATTACCGGCACCGCGGGATGGGAGGCGCTCCTGCTGGGGCGGCCCGTCCTCGTCGTCGGGGACCTCCCCTACCTGGACATCGGCGAGGGCGCCATCCAGTGCCAGGACCTCTCCAGGCTTCCGGACGTGGTCCCCGAGGCGTTGGCGCTGGCGCCCGCAAACGAAGACAAGGTCGAGCTCTACCTGGCGGCGCTGTTCGCCGAATCGTTCGAGATGCCCATCGAGCTGTTCGAGGGCAAGCCGTCACGGGACGAGGTGGAGAGCGCTGCGCAGACCGTGTCGACCATCGCCGACCAACTGCTCGCCCGGTACCGGGAGCTGCGCGAGAGCTCGCCCGCCGGATCCTAGTGCCCGTACGAGCGCCTACTCGATCAGATCCCAGGCCAGGGGCATGCCGCGCTCGAGATCGCAGCGGGCCCGGCGTCCCAGCACCTCGCCCAGGTGCTTCGGGGCGAGGCCGTCCGCCGGGCGGATCACCCGCAGGTTCTCTCGGGTCAGGACCTCGCCGGCGGCGACGTCGCGCACCACGAAGATCGAGCGCCGGAAGGCGCGGCTGGCGGCCTCGCGGGCGCTCGGCGCGTAGCGCGGCTCGCCCAGCGCCCGCTCGGTGGTGCGCACCGCCTGGACCAGGGCGCGGAGCTCGTCGGGCTCCATGGAGAAGGCGCTGTCCGGGCCCTCGACCTCGCGGGAGAGGGTGAAGTGCTTCTCCACGATGCAGGCGCCGAGGGCGACCGCCGCCACGGCCACGTCGTGTCCCAGGGTGTGGTCCGAGAGGCCGACCGGCACGCCGAAGCGCTGGACCAGGTCCGGAATCGTGCGCAGGTTCATCTCCTCGGGCGGGGCGGGGTAGGCGCTGGTGCACTGGAGCAGCGCCACCTCGCGGGCGCCGGCGGCGCGCAGGGTGTCGAGCGCCTCGCGGATCTCCTCCCGGCTGGCCATGCCCGTGGAGGCGATCACCGGCCGACCCGTGCGGCCGATCCGCTCGAGCAGCGGCAGGTCCACCAGCTCGAAGGACGCCACCTTGTGGGCCGGCACGTCGAGCTTCTCCAGGAAGTCGACGGCGGTCTCGTCGAAGGGGGAGGAGAAGCAGTCCAGGCCCAGGCTCGCGGCGAGCTGCATCAGCCGCGGATGCCAGTCCCAGGGCGTCATCGCCCGGCGGTAGAGGTCGTAGAGGGTGGCGCCGTCCCACAGGGTGCCCCCCTTCACCCGGAAGGGCTCGGCGTCGCAGTCCAGGGTCATGGTGTCGGGGGAGTAGGTCTGCAGCTTGACCGCGTCGGCCCCCGCCTCGGCGGCAGCCGTCACCAGGCGGGCCGCCTCGTCGTAGTCGCCGTGGTGGTTGGCCGAGAGCTCGGCCACGACGTAGACGGGCCGGCCCGCGCCGATGGCGCGTCCGGCGATCTGGATCTCGGCGTCCGGGTGGCGCGGATTCGTCATGGGGCTCCGCCTCCGGGTGGCGCGGATTCGTCATGGGGCTCCGCCTCCGAGGATACGGCAGTGGGGCGCCGGCCGGCGACAGCGGCGGGGCTCAGGGGGAGCCGGTCTCCTCCGGCGGCGCCGGGGTGTCCACGTACAGCGCCGACGCGGCGTCGGCGGGTACGAGCTCGCCCGGCACCGCCTGGTAGATCGACAGATAGCCGAAGCGGACCTCGTTCAGGAGGCGGACCCGCCCCTCGATGCCGGCCTTGCGCAGCAGCCTCGGGAGCTTCGTCGCGAGCTCGGTGTTTCCCACCATGATGTAGAGCTCTCCGTGCGCGGCCCGGGAGAGCAGCTCCGCTGGCTCCGGGGTGTCCTCGGCGCGCGCCCGGACCAGGAGCTTGACCCCCGAGCGTCGTTGGTAGTACTCGGTCTCCGCCCGCTTGTCGGCCAGGAACACCGCCTCGGGCCGCTCCCGCTTGCGCGCCGCCACCCACCGCAGGAGCCGGGTCGGGTGGTTCCGGTGCACGTAGTAGGGCGCGTAGAAGCTCTTGATCTTCGCGTCGCCGTACTCGGCCCGATCCCGACGCCGGTCGTCCACCTCCCGGGCCACCGCCGTGGCCGCCAGGACCAGCGCCAGCAGCAGGGAGCCGGCCGGGCCCCGGAGCGCGGTGGCCGTCGGCAGCAGCCGCTCGCCCAGCCGTTCGAGCCCCCGCGCGGCGAGCAGGGCCAGGGCCAGCCAGACCCCGGGGACCAGCCCGAAGAAGGCGCGGCCATAGGTGGCGACGCCGAGGGCGATGGCCGCTGGGGCTGCGCCGAGGAGCACGCTCACCCAGAGCCACAGGGAGCGATCGGATCGCTCTCCACGGCGGGCGGGCCACAGCCCGATCGCCACGAAGGGCAGGAGCCACCACCAGTCGCGCAGCAGGCCTTCGGCCAGGCCGGCGAGCACGAGCAGCCGCGCCGAGCCGCCGTAGGTCTGGGCGTGGGCGAGAAGGGCGTCGGCGGAGGGCAGGTAGATCAGCAGGCCCAGAGCGGGGCTCGCGCACAGACCCAGGGCCTGCAGCAGCCGGCGCGGGGACGCGCCCGCGAGCAGGCGCTCTCCGAGGTGGAGGGAGGCCAGGACGCCGAAGACCATGCTGTTGGTGGGCAGCACCCCGGGAGCGACGACCGCCAGCCCGATGAAGCTCCAGGCCCAGCGGGCGCGACCGTCCTCGCACAGGCGCACGATCAGGTAGAGCCCGGCCGCGGCCAGGAGGCCGGTGAAGGCGTAGCCGCGGAGCTGGTAGCCGTAGACGAAATAGACGTGGGACAGCCCGAAGAGGCCGGCGGCCAGCAGCCCCACCAGGGCCCCGCCGCGCCGGCGCGCCGCCGCAAACAGGAACAGCACGGCCAGCAGGGAGCAGGCGGCGGACAGGGCCCGCATCAGCGGGACCGGCGTGGCGTAGCCGCCGAACAGGTGGAAGACGGGCCACAGGGTGGCGTTGTAGAGGATGTGGTTGTTCGGGCGGTCGTAGTTGGTCAGGACGTGGAGGAACCCTCTCGACAACCAGCGATTGAGGGTCCAGGCCTCGTCGTACCAGAGGTCCTTCTGCAGGTAGCCGGCGAGAATCGCGGCCGAGGTGAGCAGCACCACGGCGATTCCCGGCTCCCGCTCCAGGAGCCGCGTGAGCGCCGGAAGCAGCCGCGCGCCGTGGGCCGGCCTCCGGTGTGCGACGGCGTCCGCCAGGGTGCCCCCTCAGTCCTTCGGCCGGGCGCCCCGCGTTGTGCCCTGTACGTCGGGGAGCTCCGGCCATCGTACCTCGGGGCTCGGCGCGGGCTCGGCTTTCATGGGCGCCAACGCTAGCAGTGTCACCCGGGCCCGGGCACGCCCGCGCGAGCCCGCGCCGCGAGCAGCCCGTCGTACACGGCGACGACGGCGTCGCGGTGGGTCTCGATCGAGAACCGCTGCCGTGCCTCCGCCTCGGCGCGGTCGGCCAAGGAGGCCGCGCGCGTCGGATCTGCCAGCAGTTCGGCGGCCGCCGCCGCCATCGCGGACACGTCGTCGGGGGGCACGACCCGGCCGGTCTCCCCTTCGCGGATGAGCTCCGGGTTGCCACCGGACGCGGTCACGACCAGCGGCGTGCCCGCCAGCGACGCCTCCACGAGGATCCGGCCGAAGGGCTCGCGCACGGAGGGCAGCAGGATGAGGTCGCAGGCGGCGAGCCACCGCGCCGCGGGGTGGCGGAAGCCCATCAGGGGAACCCGATCCGCCACGCCGAGGGCCTCGGCGCACTCCTCGACGGCCCGTGCCTCGGCCTCGCCCGCGCTCCCGAACATGGGAAAGCGGAGCGGGCCCTGCGTCTCCTTGCAGAGCGCCGCCGCCACCTCGACGAAGACCTCGGGCCGCTTGCGGCTGCTGAAGTTCCCGAAGAAGCCGATCACCGCGGTGTCGTCGGGCCATCCCTGTTCCTCGAGCAGGGCCCGACGCGCCGCGGCCCGATCGGGGCGAGGCGCACTCGTATCGAACGGGCTGTAGACCACGCTCACGTCGTCGCGTACCCAGTCCGGGAGCGTTTCCCGGGTGAACGCAGACACCGCGAGCACGCGGTTGGCGAGCCGGAGCAGACGCTGCTTCACCTGGGAGTCGCCGAAGCCCGCGCTGCGCTGGTGCCAGACCAGGGCGGAGCGCGCCAAGCGCGCCGGATGCGCCCAGGTGGTCTGCGCGCGCAGGTCGTTGGCGTGGACGATGTGGATCCAGTGGCGCCGGAGGAACCGGACGAGGTGGCGACTCTCGCGCTCGACCCAGGCGTCGACGCGGCTCTGCTTCAGCGGGGGCTCGATGTAGCCTTCGATCGGAAGGAGGCGGAACGGGACCTGCTCCCGGCGCAGGTGCTCCGCAAGGGGCCCCTCCTCGTGCAGCACCACCAGGGGCCGGAAGCGGGTTCCGGCCAGGCTCCGGATGAGCAGCAGCGTGGAGATGTGGCTTCCTCCGACGGAGTCGCCGATGAACGGGAAGAGGATGCGTTTGCGCATCGCGAGATCGTCATCGAAGTCGCCGGCTCCTGTCAAACGCAGCAGCGGAGCCGGAGGGTCCAGTCGACGTCGGGTCGAGCCTCCAGCGAGCGGATCGGTTCGCGCACCCGGGAAAACCCCCACCAGCCGCGGTCGCAGCCCGCCGATACCTCGGACGTCCCCTCGAGGGCCCGCATCGGGTCGCGGGCGGCGATCGGCGGGCCATGGCGAGCGACGACTCCAGCAAGCTGTGCAGCGACTTCGGGCAGTTCCTCCAGGAGGATCTGGGCGCCCTGCTGGGGGTCTCGTTGCAGCTGCAGGGCCCGACGCGCGAGGACCTCCGGCGCGGGCAGCAGGCGTGCGGGGATGCTCCGGTGGTCTGCGCCCCGTGCCGGGCCGAGGGGGCGGATTCGGGCCCCGTGCTGTGCGCGCCCGCCGCCGACGCGGTCGCCCTGGGCGGCGTGCTGCGCGGCCTCGACGCCGAGGCCCTCGCCGCCAAGCGCGAGGTGCCGCCGGATCCGGACCTGCTCGAGGGCATCGGCGAGGTCCTCGAGACCGCGAGCGCGAGCCTCTCGCGCGCCCTCGACGCCGCGGGGCTCGCGGGGGTCCAGCGCGGTGAGGTCCGGTTCGTGGAGCGCCCGGACGCCGACGACGACTGGGTTCCGGGCGGCGCGCTCCGGCGCCTCCGCTGGACGCTGTCGATCCCGGACCAGCCCGACGCCGTCTTCGACCTGCTGCTCCCGGCCGCCGTGCTCGACGCCTGGTCCGGTGAGCGGCCCGAGTCGGCGGGCGCGGAGGGGGCGGGCGAGCCCACGTCCCTCGAGTCCCGCCCGGCCCCGCAGCGGGAGATCCCGGAGGACGCGGCTCTGATCGCAGTCGCGGCCGACGAGGAGACCCGCGCGAGCTGGGAGGCCCTGGAAGCCGAGCTCGGACACGCGGTGGCGTCACTCGACCCGGGCGCGCTCCTCGCTTCGGGCCTCGGCGAGCTGGAGGAGGCCGGCGCGGTGGTCGTCGACTGGGACCTCCAGGTCTGCGCGGGCGTCGACCTCGTCGGCCTGCTCCGGTTGCGCCCGGAGACCCGTCACCTCCCGCTGGCGCTGGCCTCGGAGCGGCCCACGCGGGAGATGGTGCGGGCCGCCCTCCAGTGCGGCGCCGACACCTTCCTGATGAAGCCCTACGACCCGGAGGAGGTGAGGGCGCGCTTCGGCCTGGCCGCGTCCCCGGCCGATCCGTCCGCCGCGGAGGACGGCGAGGACGGCGCCGGCGCCGAGGCCGCCGAGGGCTGAGCCGGGCCCCGGTCGGCGCGGCGGTACATCCCGCCGAGCACGTAGAGCGCCGTCGCGACCCCGAGGACCGCGCCCACCAGCGCCGTGCGTCCCGCCCGCCGGTGCCAGCGGGCGAGGGGCGCGCGATCGGCGGAGCCGGTCCCGGCCCGGGCGAGCCCGCCCATCCGCGCGAGCACGAGCGCGGCCACGCCCCCCACCACCATGAGCAGCACGAACACCTCGTGGATCCGGAGCACGGCAACCGTGTACGGGTGCCAGGCGGAGAGCGTCTCCCGGCCCAGGACGGCGAGCTTCACCGCGTACGAGCCGAGGAACAGGGCGACCAGGCCGGCGGCCGCGCTCATGAGCCGGCGGTGTCGCCCCACCTCGCCGCGCCGGATGGACCTCACGCCGGCGAGAGCGAGGCCGACCAGCACGGCCAGGTTCAGCCAGGCCGCCGTCCAGTAGAGCACCTTGGCATCGATCACGGCGCCCCGGACGTTACCGATTGCGGGCCCGAGGAGCGATCTCCCGGCCGAGTCGCACGGGGGCGATCTCGCGGCTAGGTCGCGAAGGAGGACTCGGCCGCGCTCACCTCCTCGGCGAGGGCGTCGCGCAGGCCGTCGACGGTGTCCCGGTCGGTCCCCAGCACGCCCAGGACCTCCGCGTCCGGCTCGCCGGCGGGATGGCTGAAGCCGTGCTCGGCGGCCGGACCCAGGCGCTCGGCCGTGTGCACGAGGGCCGGCAGGACCCGCTCTGGCGGCGGCGCGGCCAGGGGGTCGTGGTGGTGCTCGATCGCCGTGCCCAGGACCGCGGGCAGACCCCATTTCTCGCAGAGGCAGGCGCCGAAGTGGCGGTGGTCGGCGCCGAAGCGCTCCCGTTCGGCGTCCTGGAGCGCGGCCCGGGGATGGCCCTCCGGGTCGAACCCCATGGCGTCGAAGACCGCCGAGAGGCCCTGGCGGTCGTCCTGCAGCTCGACCACCAGCCCCACGTCGTGGATGAGGCCGGCGACGAAGGCCTGCTCGGGATCGCCTACGTCCAGGCGGCGCGCGAGGAGTCGGCTGGCGGCGGCGACGCCCACGGCGTGCCTCCACAGGCGGGCCATGGAGAAGGCCGCGTGCACGCCGTCGCCCATGAAGATGGGGGCCAGGCTGGCCGCGAGGGCCACGTTGCGCACGACCTCCTGCCCGAGCACCGCGGCCGCGTGGTCGACGCTGGTGACCTGGCAGCGAAGGCCGTAGAACGCCGAGTTGGCCACCCGCAGCAGCTGTGCGCACAGCGCGGGGTCGCCGGCGAAGGCGGCCGAGAGCTCCTCCGGCGTACCGGCCGGATCCTCCACGATCTCGATCACGCGGCTGGCCGCCTCGGGCAGCGTGGCCACCTGCTGCACGCGCGCGACGGCCTCGCGGGCCACCTCGCGCGGGTCGCGCTTGGCGTCGTCCAATGCGCCCCCCTCCTCGTAACGTCTCATCGTTCGCCGGCTCGTCCGGCTGGATCCCGGAGAGCACCGAGATCCGCAGGGGACGAAGCCACGAGGCGGCCCTGGGCCGCGGGGCCCAGGCCGCGCTGCGGGCTTCGCCCCAACAGCTTCCCGTCAGGGGCACCGATGAGAGCCGCATGCAGGAAGGGTCCTCGTCCGACCTCGACGAGCTGCGTCGCGCCCACGAGGAGCTGCGGCGCAGCGAGGAGCGCTTCGCCCTGGCCGTGGCCGGCTCGCGGGACGCGATCTGGGACTGGGACCTGGAGAGCGGCCGCATCTTCTACGCCACCCGCTGGAAGGAGCTGCTCGGCGTCGAGGACCAGGCGCTTCGCGACGATCCGGAGGAGTGGTTCGAGCGCATCCTGCCCCAGCACCTGCAGGCCTTCCGGTCCGCGCTCCGCCAGCACATCGAGGGCCGGGCGGAGACCCTCGAGCTGGAGATGGAGATGCGGCACGCCGACGGCGGCACCCGCTGGGTGCTGTGTCGGGCCTCCGCGGTCCGCGACGAGCGCGGGCGCGCCAAGCGGATCGCCGGCTCCCTCGCCGACATCACCGAGCTGAAGCGGGCCCAGTGCGAGCTGCAGCATGCCTCCCTCCACGACCGCCTGACCGACCTGCCCAACCGCGCCCTGTTGATGGAGCGGCTCGGCTATGCCCTCGAGCGGGCCCGGCGCGATCCCCAGTTCTGCATCGCCCTGCTGTTCTTCGACTTCGACCGCTTCAAGCTGGTGAACGACAGCCTCGGCCATCGCGCCGGCGACGCCCTCCTGGTGTCGATCGCGGCCCGCCTCCGGGAGCAGCTGCGGGAGGTGGACACGGTGGCGCGCCTGGGCGGCGACGAGTTCGTTGTCCTGCTCGAAGGCGTCGGCAGCGTGTCGGCCGCCGAGGAGGTGGCCCAGCGGCTGCTCGAGGCCTGTGCCCGTCCCCATCGGATCGGGGGGCGAGACATCGTGTCGACCGCGAGCATCGGTCTGGTGTCGAGCGAAATGGGCTATGCCGAGCCCGATGCGATGCTGCGGGATGCCGACGCGGCCATGTACGAGGCCAAGGCGCGGGGCAAGGCGCGCTACCGGGTCTTCGACGGGGAGATGCACGCCGCCGCGGTCGAGCGCCTGGAGCTGGAGGAGGAGCTGCGCAGCACGTGCGACGGCGACGGGTTTCGGCTCCTCTACCAGCCCATCGTCAGCCTCAACAGCGCGCGGGTGGAAGGCGTCGAGGCGGTCGTGCGCTGGCAGCATCCGAGCCGGGGCCCGCTCGCGTCCGAGCACTTCCTGGCCGTCGCCGAGGAGACGGGGCTGGTGATCCCGATCGGGGAGTGGATGCTGCGGCAGGCCGGACGCCAGCTCGCGGCCTGGCGGACGGCGCTGCCCGACGCCGACGGCCTCTTCGTCAGCCTGGACGTCTCCCATCGCCAGCTCCACCATCCCGGCTTCGGCGAGTCGCTCGAGCGGGTCCTCGCCGAGCACTCGATCCCGACCGGCGGGATCCGGCTGGAGGTCGACGAGCGCGCCATGCTGGACGGCCGCCACGACGCCGGGCCGGCCATCGAGAAGATCCGCGCCCTCGGCGTGCCCATCGCCCTGGACCATTTCGGCTCCGGCGCCTCGGCCCTGCGCAGCCTCCAGCAGTTCCCGATCGACCTGCTCAAGGTGGACGGCAGCTTCATCGCCGGCATCGAAGGCAATCGCCAGTTCTCCGCCGTCGTGCACTCGGTGGTGACGCTGGCCCGGCACTCGGGCGTCGGCGTCGTCGCCGACGGGCTCGAGACCCTGGGCCAGCTCGGCCAGGTCCAGGCCATGGGCTGCGACTACGGGCAGGGTCGGCTGTTCGGCGAGCCCTTCGAGGCGGAGCGGCTGCCGGAGTTCCTGGCCGGCATTCCCGGCCTCGGCTGAGGCCGAGGCGCCGGGCGGATTCCGGGCCCGGTGGCGTCCGAAGCCCTAGTCGATTCCCGTGAAGGTCACGAACCAGGCGACCGGGTCGATCGGGTCGCCGTTCTCGGTGGACCAGGCGTCGGTGGCGGGCGGAGCGGCCGTACGAGGGGTCTCGCCGGCGGCGATGGCGGTGCAGCGCGTCTCCACCTCCCGCAGGAAGTCCAGCCACTGCTCGGGGCCGTCGTCGCTCTGGATCTCGAGGGAGTCGTCCACGAGAGCCAGTCTAGCCGCTGCGCGGGGCGTGCTATAGATCCTCGGCGGGCGGTGACGAGGGTCGGGAAGAGTGAGTGAGCTGACCCGGTCTGCCGAGACCCATCCCTCCGCGTCCCCGTCCGCGACGGCCGCCGCTCCGCTCTCCGGTCGCACCGTCCGGCTCTACGGGGTCGGACAGGCCGCCGAGGGCATCAAGAACCACTCCTTCACCCACTTCCTGCTCTTCTACTACACCTCCGTGCTCGGCATCTCGGGCAGCCTGGCCGGTGCTGCGCTCATGATCGCCCTCGTCTTCGACGCGATCACGGACCCGCTGGTGGCAGTCTACTCGGATCGCACCCGCTCCCGCTGGGGGCGTCGGCACCCGTATCTGTTCGCCTCGGCGCTCCCGCTGGGCGCCTTCTTCTGCCTGGCCTTTGCCCCGCCCGCCGGGCTCGGCGAGGGCGGTCTGTTCCTCTGGCTGCTGGTCTGCTCGGTGCTCACCCGTGCCTCCATGACGCTCTTCCACGTGCCCCACATGGCGCTCGGCGCGGAGCTCAGCGACGACTTCGACGAGCGGACCCGAGTGGTCGCGGCGCGCTCGTTCTCCGGGGTCATGGGGGGCACGGTCGCGGTGCTCACCTACTTCGGCCTCGTCGCGCTGCTGGCCCGCGCGGAGTACGCGGATCCGCGTCTCAATCCGACGCCCTACGCGACCTACGGCTTCGCGCTGGGCCTCGTGATCGTGGGGGCGGTGCTGGCGACGGCCTGGGGCACCGCGGACCGGATTCCGCATCTGCTGCCGCCGACCGAGAGCCTCGGGGGGCGCGGCGTGCTGGCGATCCTGGTGAGCGACATGGTCGCGTCGCTCCGACTCCCGGCTTTCCGGGCCCTATTCCTGGGCTTCACCCTCTGCTTCCTGGCCTTCGGCGTGACCAACGCCCTCTCCAATCACAACGCGCTCTACTTCTGGCACGTCAGCGTCGAGCAGCAGCTCTTCCTCGGCGTGTTCAACCTGACCGGGCTGGTGCT
This sequence comes from uncultured Spirochaetales bacterium, assembly GCA_964442285.1. Taxonomy (GTDB): domain Bacteria; phylum Myxococcota_A; class UBA9160; order UBA9160; family JAFDET01; genus CAYTZH01. The sequence continues at coordinate 128,920 of CAYTZH010000007.1, forward strand.
CGGGATGGGCTTCTGGCGGGGCTACGCCGAGCGCTTCGACAAGCGCCCCACGTTCATCACGGGCCTCACCTGGTTCACGATCTTCGTCGCCTTCCCGCCCCTGCTCAAGGTCGCGGGTCTGTTCCCTCCGGAGGCGTCGTTCTTCTACCTCCCCACGCTCGGGGCCACCAACTTCCTGTGGTCGTTCGGGATCGCGTCGTCGATGGTCGTGGTGGGCTCGATGATGGCCGACATCACCGACGCCGACGAGCTGGCCAGCGGGGTGCGTCGCGAGGGGATCTTCTTCGGCTCCCTCTCGTTCTCCGGCAAGGCCGCCACCGGTCTCGGCACCGTGATCGCCGGCGTCGTCTACGACGCCGTGGGGCTGCGTCAGGGCCTCGACCCCGCCGCGGCGCCGGCGTCCGCCTCGGACCAGCTCGGCCTGCTCACCGGCGGCATCCTGCTCGTGCTGGTGGGCCTCTCCTTCGCGGTGTTCCGTCGCTACGACATCACCCGCGCGCGCCACACCGAGATTCGCGCCGCCCTCGACGCCCGCGGGCTCAGTTCAGGCGGCGGATCTGGTTGAGCACGAGCTGGAGCTGCTTCAAGCGGGCCCGGCCCCGCGTGCCCTCCGCCTCCAGCCGGTAGGCCACGAGCCTCGCCGCCAACCGGACGGCCTTGCGCACGGTCCGGTCGTCCCCGAAGAGCAGCATCCGGGGGCGTCTCGGATGTTCTTCTCGGGGCGTCGAGCCAGCCAGCGTCCGATCGATCTCCTGGGTCACCCTCTGCAGGTTGATCCCCGCCACGGTCGCCCGGGCGATGGTCGTGACGGAGCGCAGCTTGCCGATGCCGATGCGGACCTGGTGCAGATGGTGGGCCATGTCCTGGGCGTGGTCGCGCAGCACGCGGTCCCGGTACGCATCGACAGCCTCGTTCATCTCGGTCGCCCGGTACATCAGCACCGAGAGGCGACGGTTGTACTTGCGGGCCTCCAGGGCGAGGTTGCGGGCGGCGAAGCACAGCGCGGACGCCTCCGCGATCCGGGCACTGCGCTCGAAGCCCTGCAGGATGCCGCCCAGGCGTCCCATGATGACGGCGCCCTGGCTGTACCAGACGATGAGCGCGCCGGCCGCGCCGCCGGCGGTGCCGAAGAGGCTCGCCGTGGCGCTCAGGATGCCGACGCTGCTGTCCACGATGCCGCGCTCGTCGCGGGCTCCGATGGCCTCGATGAGGTTGATCGAGCTGGTCACGATCCCGATCACAGCGACCGGGCGACCGAGGTACTTCTGCACGGCGCTCTTGGCCGCCGTGAGGCTCTCGACCGCCTGCAGGCTGCCGCCGGTCTTCTTCAGGAGTGCGATCCCGAGATCGAGCTTGGTCTCGAGCGCCGTCACGACCACCTTCAGCGCGGCCTCGGCGAGCGACGTGCCCGCGGCGACCTTCTTCAGTGTGGGGTCCGTCTGCTTGAGCTGGTGGAAGGTCTCCGCGGCGTCGCTGGCCGAATAGACGGTGATCCACGTGTCGAGCTCGCGCTTGATGGCGTCGAGCCGGGCGCCCCCGATGGGGATCTTCTCTTCGGTAGACTCGAGGACCTTCTTGGCGTCCTCGAGTGCCTTCTTGATCTCGCTGGGTCTGGGCGTTGCGGCCATCGGGCTCCTCGATCGATGCGGCGCGAGTCTAGGCGGGTCTCGAAGCGCGCCCGATGAAGGAGTTCACAGGGTGGGTGTGGCCCACCTCTCATCGCGTTAGAATCCGCCCGGACGGACCAACAAGAGGGGGAATGCCGGTGACGAGGCGCACCCGCACGGATCGCTACGCCATCGACCAGGTCCTTCGGGCCGCCCGCGGGCCGCTCGCCCTGGCCTCCGGGGCCTTCCTGCTCCTGGCCCTTGCCCTGCCAACCGGCGCCCAGGCCCAGACGATGATGAGCCCGGGTCTCCCGTCGGGGTCGTCGTCGTCCGGCGACGACACCGTCCTGGACGCGATCGACGGACAGACCGACCTGCAGCGGCGGGTGGGCGAGAGCGTCAACGTCACCTGCAACCAGCTGGCGGAGATCTCCTCCGACTTCACCTCGGACACCGACACCCGCAAGGCGGCCCGCAGCGACATCGAGGACCTCTTCGACCGCTGCTCGGAGCTGGTGGCCACCGGGGCGGATCTGAGTGGGGTTTCTGCCACAGGTGGCATGGGCATGGGCATGGGGGGAGGCGCCGAGATCCTGGACCTCGATGCCGCCGGGCTCAACGAGGCCCTGCAGGAGCTCGCCCCCGACGAGATCCCCTCCGCCAGCAAGGCCGCCCTCGAGACCGCGGCTCGCCAGATCCAGAACCTCACCGCCCGGACGGCCGCCCTGCGGGCGGGGGCCGGCGGCTTCGCCGTGAGCGGCCTCTCCACGCTCCTCGCCCGCCGGGGGGACGTCGATCCCTCTCTCCTGGCGGCCCTGGACGAGCCGGCCGCGGCGGGCAGCGCCGAGGGCCCGTTCGGCGCGTTCCTCAACGTCACCGGTGGCTTCGGTCATCGGGAGGGCGGCTCCGAGCTGGCGGAGTACGAGTTCAGCACCGTGGGCACCACCCTGGGCGTCGACTACCGCTTCACCGACCAGCTCGTGGCGGGCGTGGCCTTCGGATACTCGTTCACCGACAACGAGATCGACCGCGACGCCGGCGACGTGAACGTCAACGCCTTCGGCGGCTCGATCTTCGGCACGTACTACGGCGAGGACTGGTACGTCGACGTGCTCGGGAGCTACTCGCGCAACGACTACGACACCCACCGCAAGATCCGCTTCACCTCGGCCGTCCGCGAGGCCGTGGGCGACACCGAGGGCGACGAGTTCACGGCGGCATTCGGCGGCGGCTACACCTTCCGCTTCGGCGGCCTCTCGCTCGAGCCGCGGGCCCGCTTCGAGTACATCAGCCTGAACATCGACGGCTTCACCGAGACCGGCGCCCAGGGGCTGGACCTCGAGTTCGACGACGACTCCTTCACGTCGCTGACCACGCTGCTCGGGCTCAACGCCGCCTACGCCATCTCGACGGACTTCGCCGTCCTCCAGCCCCAGATCCGGGCCGGCTGGAAGTACGAGTTCATGAACAACTCCGAGATGGTCACCGCGCGCTTCGCGGCCGACCCGTTCCGGAACACCTTCTTCGTGAACACCGAGAGCCCCGACCGGAACTTCATGGAGGTGGGCTTCGCGCTGACCGCCGCCTTCCCGGGCGGGTTCTCGGCGTTCTTCGACTTCGACGCCACGACGCTCAACCGCAACTTCGACCGCTACACGTTCACGGTGGGGGGGCGCTACCAGTTCTGAGCGCGCGCCCGAGCTCGCCCAGGACCTCGGGCCAGACGGAGGCCCAGCAGCAGCGATGGTCGAACCCCGGATGGACGCGGCTGCGTGCCCCCGGCTGGCGTTCGAGCGCCGCGCGGCTCAGCGCGGGCGGCACGTTGCGGTCCCGCCCGCCCAGGAGGTGGAGCTGGAAGACCCGCTCCGGCAGCGGATCCTCCCGGGCCGGGCTGAGGGAGCCCTCCAGCGGGACGTAGCCGTGATGCGCTGCCCAGGCGTCCGGGTCCAGGTTGCCGGCCACGGTCACCACGGCGACCACCGCGGGCAGGCGCGCGGCAAGCAGCATGGCCAGGGTCCCGCCGCCGCTGTAGCCGATGAGGACCACCTGCGCTGCGTCCCGCTCCCGCGCCAGCTGATCGATGGCCGCGGCCAGGCTCTGCACCACCGTCTCGCCGTAGCGGGCCAGGGTCCAGAGTCGGGGCGAGCAGGGCGGGGCGCCGTGGGTGCAGGGCCGGCCGACGAGGACGCGATCGGCCCCGTCCTGCGCCAGGAGCCGGAACGCCACGGCGTCGGTGGGGGTCGGGTCGGCCCTCCCGGTGCGTCCCGCCTGCCTCGGGGAGGCGTCGCCCTCGAGGTAGACGTGGATCCGACGGGGCGGTGGGCCCTGCTGTGAGCTGCGCCACGGCGGCGCGTACGTGGTGATGGGATACTCGCCCGTCTGGAGGACCCTGCGTTGAAGACCGAGTCTTCGAGCCTGCTCCGCCGCCCGCTCCGCCGGGGTGGCGCAACCCGCAACCAGGAACGCGGCCAGGAGGCCGAGGCACGCAGGGGCCCGGCTCACGGGCGTGCCCCGCGCCGGATCGCGCTCGTGGTCCTGCTGCTGCTGGCCGCCTGCGCCGGCAAGTCGACGAGCCCGGCGCTTCCGGACCCCTCCATCCTGTCCGCCGACGATGCCGACGACCTGCTGGTCGTCGACTGCCTGCTTCCGGGACGGGTCCGCAAGCTGGGCAGCAAGTTCACCTACCTCGAGCCGCCGCGGCCCACGCGCACCACGGCGCTCCTGTGCGAGATCCGCGGCGGAGAGTACGTCGCCTACGATCGCGCCAACTACCAGACGGCGCTCGCGGTCTGGCTCACGGTCGCCGAAGGCGGAGACCCCCAGGCCCAGAACTACGTGGGCGAGATCCACGAGCGCGGCCTGGGCCGTTCCCCCGACTACATCGCCGCGGCCGATTGGTACCGCAAGGCCGCCGACCAGGGCTACCGCGCCGCCCAGGTGAACCTCGGATCGCTCTACGAGCGCGGCCTCGGCGTGGACCGGGACCTGGCCGAGGCGATGGCCTGGTACCGGCGCGCCGCCGGCGGGGCCGCCGTCGAGTTCGTGCCCACCCGGGGCGACGCGCCCGCCGCCCAGGACGAGACCGTGGTCCTGCCGCCTCCGCGGATCGAGATGCTCGACCCCCCCATCGTGTCCACCCGTGGCATCGACCTGTCGTCGAAGGGCCTGCGGGGGCCGCGCATCGGGACCGGGCCGGGCCGGGACCGCCGGGTCGTCGAGGGACGCGTCGACGCCGCGGCGGGCCTGCGGCGCGTGGTGGTGAACGGCCGGCCGGTCCGCCTGGAGGGCGAGACCTTCCGGACCGAGATCCCGGTGGCGCGCCAGGGCAGCCAGGTGAGCGTGCGGGCCGTCGACCGGCAGGGTCGGGAGGGCGAGCTGCACTTCGTGCTGGTCCCGGAGTCGCCGGTCCTCCTGGATCCGCGGGAGGCCGCGGCCCCGGAGGATCCGGCCTCCGCCGCCCTGCCCGACATCTCCCTCGCCGTGGACTTCGGCAAGTACCACGCCCTGGTGATCGGCAACGAGCGCTATCCGCACTTCCCGCGCCTGGCGACTCCGGTGTACGACGCCGAGGCGGTCGCCCAGGTGCTCCGCACCCGCTACGGCTTCCAGGTCCGCACGCTGGTCAACGCCACGCGCTTCGAGATCCTGGCGGCCATGAACGAGCTCGCGGCGACCCTCGAGGAGGACGACAACCTCCTGGTGTACTACGCGGGACACGGCACCCTCGACGAGGGCGCCGACGAGGGCTACTGGCTGCCGGTCGACGCCCGTCCCGACGACCGCTCCAACTGGCTCTCCACCCGCGCCATCACGGACCACCTGAACCGCATGCGCGCGCGCCACGTGCTTGCGATCGTCGACTCGTGCTACTCGGGCGTGCTGAGCCGGGCCGGCGTGACACGGCTGCGCAGCGTAGCCGGGCCCGCCGAGCAGCTCGCGTGGTGGGAGTCGCAGCGGGGCGCGCGGGTGCGCCTGGCGCTCACGTCCGGCGGCGAGGAGCCCGTTCTCGACGAAGGCGGCGCGGGTCACTCGGTGTTCGCACGGGTCCTCCTCGAGGTGCTGCGCAGCAACGGTGGGGTGCTCGACGCCACGAGCCTCTACCTGTCGCTGCGGAGCCGGGTGGACCTCAACGCGCGGGAGGCCGGGCTGGCCCGACAGCGGCCCCAGCTCGCGCCGATCCCCTTCGCGACCCACGAGGGCGGCGACTTCCTGCTCGTACCCCAGCGCGCCAGCTAGGGTCGCGTCCCGTGGTCCGGCTGCTGCTCGCAGCGCTCGCCCTGGTGGGGCTGTCGGCGGCGGCCGGCCTCGCGTGGCTCTGCCTGCGGCCCAACCGGGCCGAGGTGGACCGGGCGCTGGTGCGCGAGGACTGGCCGATCGTCGCCGACGGTCGCCACAACGCCAACACCGACCTGATCCACTGGCGCGACGCCTTCTGGCTGGCCCACGCGGCCGGTCCCTACCACCTGGCGAGTCCCCGGACCCGGATCGTCGTGCGGCGCTCCGAGGACGCCCGTCGCTTCGAGGAGGTGGCGGCGTTCCGGGTCCCGGGAGAGGACATCCGCGATCCCACCTTCGCCGTGATCGGCGACCGGCTCTTCCTCTACGTGATGCCCAACCGCGAGCGCAGCCCGCGCCCGTACACCACGCTGTTTGCGTCGAGCGCCGACGGCCGCGCCTGGAGCGACCTCGCGGAGGTGAGCCCCGGCGGCTGGCTGTTCTGGCGCCCGCGGACCCGGGACGGCCGCACCTGGTACGTGCCCGCCTACGTGCGGGGCATGGGACGGGTCGTCCTCTTCCGCTCCCGCGACGGCCGGCACTGGGACCCGGTCTCGACCGTCCACGAGGGCGATGGCGCCTCGGAGACCGACGCCCACTTCCTGCCGGACGGGCGCCTGGTGGCGACGGTGCGCCTCGAGCAGGACGCCTCCCTCACCGGCGGCGACGCCATGGGCACGCTCGTCGCCGACGCCGCGCCGCCCTACACACGCTGGCGCAAGGTGACCAGTCGCGTGACGCGGCTGGACGGTCCGGACCTCTTCGTCTACCGGGACCGGCTCTACGCCGTCGGCCGACGCGAGGGCGAGGCGCCCGGATTCCTGAGCCGGCCCGGCAGCGTGCTCGGCCGCAAGCGCACGGCCCTGTTCCAGGTGCAGCCGGGACGGGGCCTGCGCTGGCTCAGCGACCTGCCCAGCGCCGGCGACACGGCCTACACGGGGAGCGTCGTGCGCGGGGACACACTCTTCGTCGACTACTACACGAGCGACGTCCGCTACGACTGGCCCTGGCTCCTCGGCATGTTCCGCGCGAGCGAGATCCGGATGGCCCGGGTCGACCTGCCCGCGCTGGCCGCCGCCGCCGAGCGCCCGCCGTCCGCGCCCGAGCGCTAGCCGTCCCGCGACGGCTACCCTGGCCGCCATGGCCGGGACCGCCGATGCGTCCCCCAGCGGCGCCGCCGCCCGGGACCGCGCCGAGATGCTGGAGGTGCTCCGGGCCAACCGGGGCTTCGACGAGCCCGAAGCCTGGCTCGACTACGCGCTCGCCCACGACTTCCGGCGCGTGGCCGCCACAGCCCTCCCGCGCTGTCCGGACTGCGGCGGCGGGCCGGTCGAAGACGTGGGCCAGTTCGTCTGGTACAGCAACCTGGTGCGCCTGCGGCGCTGCGGCGACTGCGACCTCGTCTACGCCGACGCCCGCGTCGACCCGGACGTGATCGGCGCCCACTTCGAGACGGCCTACAAGGACGAGACCTACTTCCGCGAGCGGCGCCGGGCGATCTTCGAGGATCTGGCGGAGCGCGTGGACCGGCTGGCGCCGCCGGGCGGGGCCGTGCTGGACGTGGGCGGCGCCAAGGGCCACCTGATGGCCGCCGTGGCGGCGCGGCGTTCCGATCTCGCGCTCCACGTCAACGACGTGTCCGAGACCGCCCTGCGCTGGGCCGCGGCCGAGTACGGACTCGAGACCGTGTCCGGTCCCGCCAGCGCGCTGGCGGCGGCCGGCCGCCGCTTCCACGTGGTGGTCCTGGCCGACGTGCTCTACTACGAGCCCGACCTCGCCGGGTTCTGGCGGGCCCTGCCGGACCTCCTGGAGCCGGCGGGCGCCCTGGTGCTCCGGATCCCCAACCGGAGCGCCTGGATCCGCGGCCTCGGTCGGCTGGGACGCCGCCGGCCGGACCGCCGCACCCGGGTGCGTCTGTTCAACCCCGAGCACCTCTACGTCTTCTCGCGCCGCTACCTCCACCGCCGCCTGCGCGGGCTCGGGTTCCGGCGGGTGGCGTTCGAGCCCTCGCCACCGCTCTCGGGACCGACCCCGGCCTGGCTCGGCGCCGGCAGCATCGGGATGGCGCGCATGCTCCACCGCGCCAGCGGTGGGCGCTGGGTGGTGACGCCGAGCCTCGTGGCCACCGCCTCGCAGCGGCGCTGATCCCCGATTCCGCGCTGCCGGTGCCCCGGCTCACAGCGTCCCGCTGGGGCGTAGGGCATCCTCCGGTTGCACACCGGAAAGGATTCTTCGTGAGCTATCGCAACACCTCGCCGATCCAGCAGTTCGATCCCACCTCGTGCTGGGCGGCCTCCCTGGAGTGGTGGGCGCGCGCCATCAAGCGCGGCCGCCCCGTCATCGACCAGCTGAACCTGCTCAACGTCTACGTGGACTACTGGGACTCCTCCAATCCCGACACCAATCCGAACTACGGGACGGTCTCCCGAGCCAACCTGCTCCGGATTCTCCGCGATCCCCGCTGGCGCATGGATACCCACACCATGCGGGGTCGGGACTTCGACGGGTACGTCGTCAACCGCCACATGCGGCACGGGCCGGCGATCGTCGGCTACTTCGACGGCAGCGTCGGCGGCAACCACGTGGTTGTGGCCTACGGTGCCACCGCCGAGCACATCGCCGTCATGGACCCCAACGGCGCCCGCTTCCGCGGCCGTCGGGTGTCCTACTTCCAGAGCAGCGAGGTGATCGTCGGCGCTCCGCGCTAGGTCCTGCGGCCGAAGCACGGGCTTCGGCGCTAGTCCGCCCAGTCCTCCTCGAGCCAGTACTTCAGGTAGCGGACGCCGTAGCGGTCCTGGATCTCCGAGTCGGCCAGATGGTACAGCGGCATGAGGCCGACATCCTGCCTCGCCGCGGGGGGCACCGCGCGGGAACCCTTGTCGGGTCGAACGGCCCCACGGCCCCATACGGCCCCTTCCGGCCGGTGCCGGTCCGGCTAGTCCTTGGGATGGAAGCGCGGATCGAGAAGCCTCCCCCAGGTTCGGTCGAAGGGATGCACCTGGCTGGCTGGCTCCTCACCCCGATGGAGCTCGCGGTCCTCGTTCGCCCAGCCGAAGATCCCGCCCTCCAGATTGTAGACACGCTCGTAGCCGGCTCGGGTGAGGCGGCGTGCGACCGCGGCGCTCCGGTAGCCAACCGAGCAATAGACGACGATCCGAGCGTCTCGAGGCAGGCCCGCCAGGCTCGACGCTTCTGCGGCCGGATCGACGCGCCTCGCAGCCCGAAGGTGGCTCACCCGGAACTCCTCCTCGGACCTCGCGTCCAGCAGGACGAGCATCGAATCGTCCCCGGCCGCCATCCAGTCCGAGAGCTCCCGACGCTCGACCCACTCCACGCCGGGGAAGCGGAGCGAGATCACGCTCCTCAAGCGGTCGGCTCCGCCCTGCTCCTCGCTCGTGACCGCCCCCGTATAGACGGCCACGAGGGTGGCGATGGCCACGAGGGTGGCGACGGCCACGAGTGTCGTCCAGCGCCGCATCGCGCCGAGTATAGATCCGTGCCAGCGCCTCCGGTCGACTTTGCGCGGCGCGCTCCGGCGCCCGTGGGTTCTCGCAACCTCGGCCTCATCGCTGGATCGTAGGGCCGGGTGGAACCCGCCGCGAACCCCTTCGAGCCGGAGAACGTGTCGACCATGTCTCTGGAATGACCTGTAAACCATGTGGTGGGGGCGCGGAGCTGCACCGATGGCGGCCCGACGGCCCCACACGGCCCCCTGCAGGCGGTCCATGCCCGGCATGGACATGTCGATTCATCATGATTGATTGAAGTATATATTCAAGAGAAGCCTTGCCCTTCCCGCGCCCGGCGTCGAGACCTTCTTCCTCTGGGGACCTCGCCAGCGCGTCGCCAACGAACTCCGAGATCGGCCACGCCCTGGGCCTCGGGCACCCCAACGACTTCCCGCAGTACAACTCGACTCCGACGACGACCCGACGAACCCGGTGGCCGTCGATCCCCTGGCCCCCTGGGAGGGCCTCGCGGTCTCCGAGCAGTTCGACCCGCACGCGATCATGGTGGGCGGCACGAAGCCGAGCGTTTTCGCCCTCACCCTGAACGAGCTTCTCCCGGACGACCGCGCGGGGCTCGACGTGCTCTACCCCTCGGTCCCCGAGCCGGCCCCGCTCGGGCTGGGCGCCTCCGCGCTGGGCCTCCTGGCGGCCCGACGGCGGCTCCGACGTCGCGGGGTGTGGACTGGTTCATAGGGTCCGGGCGCCCGCCTGGGCGAAGCTCCCCTGCGTCACCCACCGAGAGGAGAGCGAAGCCATGCCCGATACCCGAGTCGAGCGCGGCGGGCGCGTCTGGCAGCAGGTCCGGCAGCACCAGCAGCGCCTGCGCCAGATCCAGCAGTGCATGTCCCAGGGAAAGACCCTCTTCGGGCTCGACGTCGAGCACCAGGGCCGCCGGGCGAAGTCGCTCATCCGCTTCGCCGAGTGCGGGCCCCAGGGCCACACCCAGGGCGTCTGGCACCTCCAGGCTGGTCCCGACATTTCCCACGACCCCCGCGGCTACTGGAGCTGCGCGAAGCCCGGCATCCTGGAGCTCACGAGCAGCACGCACCGGAAGGTGCTCGTGCTCTTCACCCGGGACTGCCTGCCCCGGATGGAGGACATCGGCCTCGGCCGCCAGCTCCAGGTCGTGCTCCGTGGCGTCCGCCCCGGCCCCGTCCGCTGGAAGACCGTCTACGCCCCCCACGCCCACAAGAAGGGGATGCCGTAGGCGGCGCGCCGGGCGGGGATCGTCGGCGTCAGCGCGAGAGCCCCGAGAGGAGGTAGACGTCGCCGTCCACCGACCGCACGCGCCAGCGCAGCCACTCGTTCTCGCCGCCCACCGTGCGGTTCGCCCCGTACTTGCCGACTCGGGCCGTGCCGGTGGAGCCGCTGCGGGGCCGCGACGGGAAATCCACGAGCGTCAGCACCGTCTTCCAACCGGGCACCCCGATGCCGAGTCCGATGCTGTCCGCGTCGGCGAGGTGAAGCCAGGGCCCGATGGGGTCCCGCGCACCGTGCTGCGGGAACAGGAAGCCGTCGTGGTAGCTGAACCGCCCGCGCGAGAGATTGAACACGCCGGGCTCCGCCGCCCAGGTGCCACCCCTCACGAGCTTGCGCTTCAGCCAGCCGTCGTAGTCGAATCGAAGCCTGCACAGAAAGCTGTCTCGCCGGTCGCTCAGGGCCACGGTGAAGTCCACGGTTGCCCCCTCCTCTCCTCGTCTGGGGAGACCCGGCCACGCCCGAGAGACGTTCCGGACCTCATACGGGCCCGTCCGGGAGGTGATTTCCCGGAGGCCGAGGAGAGGTTCGAAG
>CAYTZH010000008.1:0-140033 GCA_964442285.1 uncultured Spirochaetales bacterium
GCTCTCGGCCCCGACGTTCAAGAGCTCGCTCGGGTTGTTGTGCCTGCCCCACGACATTGCTGTCACGTGTAGCAGTTCATCGACGCCGCCGAGCTCGATGAAGGCGCCGTAGTCCGTGATGTTCTTGATCACGCCGTCGATGATCTGGCCGGCCTCGAGGGTCTCGAGGGTCGATTCGCGCAGCCGCCGCCGCTCGGTCTCGAGCAGCGCCCGCCGCGAGAGCACGATGTTACCGCGACGCTTGTTGAACTTGATGATCTTGAACTGCGCCCGCGTCCCGACCATGTGCTCCAGATTCCGGACGGGCCGCAGGTCGACCTGGGAGCCGGGCAGGAAGGCCTTGACGCCGATGTCGACGGACAGCCCGCCCTTCACCCGCGAGACGATCTGGCCCTCCACGGGCTGGTCCGCCTCGTAGGCCGCGCTGATCTCGTCCCAGATCTTGAGCCGGTCCGCCTTCTCCTTGGAGAGCACGATCCGGCCCTGGTCGTCTTCGGACTCCTCGATGAGGACGTCCACCTCGTCGCCCACCTTGACGAGCACGGTGCCGTCCTCGTCCATGAACTCCCAGGCGTCGACGAGGCCCTCGGACTTGAAGCCCACGTCCACCTGGACGTGGTCGTCGTCGATGGCGATCACCCGGCCCCGGGTGACCTCGCCCTCCTTCAGCTGCTGGGAGGACTGCTCGAAGAGCTCGGCGAAGCTGAGCTCGGTTTGGGTTGATTCGGTCATGATTCGGTCGATTCGCTCCTGTGTGGGCTCCTCTCGGGAGCCCGGATTTCCGGGTTCGCGCCCCCGGATCGGGCGGTTTCGGTCCCGTCGGCCAGGGCGCGTCGCGCCCGGACCACGAGCTGCTCCACGGCGTCGGCGTCCTCGGCCTCGAGCGCCCGGCCGAGCGCGGCCAGGGACTCGGCGACCTGCTGCAGCGGGCCCACCAGGGCCTTGCCGTTCGCCGTGAGGATGTCGCTCCAGAGCTCCGCATCGCTGTGGGCGATGCGCGTGAAGTCGCGGAAGCCCGGCCCCGCCAGCTCGCGGGCCGTGGCGGGGGCCGACCCGAGCCCCCGCGCGAAGGCGAAGGCCAGCACGTGGGGCACGTGGCTCACCCAGGCCACCTCGCGGTCATGGGCCGCCGGGCTGCGCTCCACCACGCGGCAGCCCAGCGCCCGCCAGAAGTCCGCCACCCGCGCCACCGCGTCGCGATCGCTCTCCGGCGTGGGGGTGAGGATGCAGACGGAGCCGTCGAACAGCGCCTCGCGGGCGTGCTCGACGCCCCGGAGATGGCTGCCGGCCATGGGATGGGCGCCCACGTAGGCCGCGCCGGGAGGAAGCAGGCCGGGGAGCGTGTCCACCAGGCACTCCTTCACGCTGCCCACGTCGGTGACCACGCAGCCCGGGGTCAGGTGGGGTGCGGCGCGCCGCAGCAGTCCGGCCATGGCCCCGACCGGCGTGGCGAGCACCACGAGATCCGCGCCCTCCACGGCCTCCTCGACGGGCGCCGTCGCGTCGAGCCAGCCGCGCCGTACGGCCTCGGCCAGGGCGTCCAGGCGCCGACCGCTGCCCACGACCGTCTCCGCCAGGCCCCGGGCGCGCACCGCCCGGGCGAGCGAGCCGCCCAGCAGGCCGACGCCGAGCACGGCCACGCGTCGGAACCCGCCGCTCGCGCGCGCTCCCTCGCCGCTCGCGCGTGTTCCTTCGCCGCTCACGCGCCGCGCTCCTTCAACCGGCGCAGGGCCTTCACGCAGCGCTCGTTCTCCTCCGGCAGCCCGATGCTGATGCGCACGCAGTCCTCGAGACCGAAGCCCGCCAGGGGCCGCACGATCACGCCCTCGCGCAGCAGCTTCTCGTAGATCCCGGCCCCCGTGCGGGCCAGCACGAAGTTGGCGTCGGTCGGAGCCGTGGGAATGCCCAGGGCCGCGAGCTCGCGCTCGAGATAGGCCGCTCCCTGGGCGTTCACCTCGCGGGTGCGCTCCACGTGGGCATCGTCCTCCAGGGCGGCGCAGGCGGCCACCTCGGCGAGGCGATTCACGTTGAACGGATGCCGCACGCGCTGCAGGTAGTCGGCCAGCTCCGGATCGGCCACCCCGTAGCCGACGCGCATCCCGGCCAGGCCGTAGATCTTCGAGAACGTCCGCATCACCAGGGTGCCGGGCCGTCGGGCCAGCCAGGCCAGGGCGTCCGGGAAGTCGGGCCGCCGCGCGAACTCCCGGTAGGCCTCGTCCACGAACAGGAGGGTGGAGTCCGGCAGCCGCCCGACGAAGCGATCGAAGGCCGCGGCGCCGACGCTGGTGCCCGTGGGGTTGTTCGGGTTGCACACGAAGACGACCCGGGTGTGTGCGGTCACGGCCTCCGCCAGCGCGTCGAGGTCGTGGACCAGGTCGGCGTCGAGCGGCACCCGCACCGGGGTGGCCCCCATGCCCTTCGCCACGATCGGGTACATGGCGAAGGAGGGCCAGGCGAAGACCGCCTCGTCGCCGGGCCCGAGGAAGGCCTTGGCGACGAGCTCGAGGATCTCGTCGCCGCCGCAGCCGAAGACGAGCTGCCGCTCCTCGACGTCGAGCCGCGCCGCGAGCCGCGCCCGCAGCTCGAAGCTCGCACCGTCGGGATAGCGGTGCACCCCGTCCAGCACCTGGCGCACGGCCTCCACGGCCCGCGGAGACGGCCCGAGCGGATTCTCGTTGGAGGCGAGCTTCACCGAGTCGGCGATTCCGAGCTCGCGCTCGAGCTCCTCCACGGGCTTGCCCGGCTGGTAGGGCGCCAGATCCAGCACGTGGGGCTTCACGATCCGCTCCAGCGCCACGCCTAGGCCTCCCCCGGCCGGGCCGGCGGGCTGGGGTAGGAGCCGATGACCCGCGACGAGTACGCCCGCTCGGCGGCCTCCGCGAGCGCCTTGGCCACGGGCGGCTCGCTGCGGTGTCCCTCCAGGTCCAGGAAGAAGTGATACTCCCAGGGCTTGCCGGCGATCGGCCGACACTGGATCGACGTCAGGTTCACCCCGTGGCGGGCGAAGGGTTCGAGCAGACGGTAGAGGGTGCCCGAGGCGTCCTTGCGCACGGTGAACACGGCGCTGGTCATGTCCCGGCCGGAGACCGGGGGAGACTCCTGGCCGACCACGGCGAAGCGCGTGGTGTTGTCCCGGCGATCCTCGATGGCCCGCTCGACGATCTCCAGGCCGTAGACCTCCGCCGAGAGCGCGCTCGCGATCGCCGCCACCCGGCCGTCCTCGGCGGCGAGCCGGGCGGCCGCCGCCGTGCTCGCGGTCTGCACCCGCTCGGCCGACGGCAGGTGGCGCTCGAGCCAGCGCCGGCACTGGGCCAGGGGCTGCGGATGGCTCGCCACCCGCTCCACGTCCTCGAAGCGGCCGCTCCGGGAGAGCAGCTGCTGGGAGATGCGCAGCCGGAGCTCTCCGCAGATGCTCAGCTGCGACTCCGCGAGGGCGTCGAGGGTCTGGGTGACGACGCCCTCCGTGGTGTTCTCCAAGGGGAGGACGCCGAAGTCCGCCAGTCCGCGCTCGACCGCGGCCAGGATCTCGCGGATGCTCCCGACGCCCCGGTACTCTGCGCGAGCCCCGAACTGCAGGCGCGCCGCCTGGTGGGAGAAGGTTCCCTCCGGGCCGAGGTAGGCGATCCGTACCGGCGCCTCGAGGGAGCGCGTGGCGGAGATGATCTCCCGGAAGACGGGCGCCAGGCCGGCATCGGGGAAGGGTCCGGGATTGGTCGTGGTCAGGCGCTCGACGATGGCGCGCTCGCGACCAGCGACGTAGACCGGCGAGCCCGCGCGCTGCTTGAGCTCCCCGACCTGCAGCACCAGCCGCGCGCGCTCGTTCAGGCGCTCGAGGATCGCCGCGTCCACCGCGTCGATGGCGCGGCGCAGACGCTCGAGCTCGGCATCCGGACTCTCCGGACGCTCGCCCTCGAGGGACGGCTCGCTGGGCATCGGGCGCGTCGGTTGGCGTTCGCTCATGACCTCGGTCGCGGCGGGCGGGGCGATGTCAGAAAAGCCGCTAACCCCTTGAAAAAACAGGCGCAAGATATCGGAGGGCCCCCACCCGCGCAAACCCCTTCTTCGGCGATTTTCACGCCCCGTCAAGGGGTTATCGCCTCCGGGGGCCCGCGGCAGGGGCTGCGGCGGCGGGAGCGGCCGCTGCGGACCTCCAGACGGGTCGCGTCCTTCCGTCCTAAATACGGGATTTCGCGAGGAAACTCCGATTGCGGGGGCCCCGAGACCGGGATCAAGTGTCCGCGCCTTCGGGTCGATATCCGGGGTTCGGGAGGCCCCCGCCCTGATGAGCGATCGATCGCGGGCCCTGCCGAGACAGGCCCTTCGGGGCCTTCCGGCCAAGGCAGTCCTGTTCGTGCTGCTGGTTACCGCTGCCCGCGCCGCCGTGATGGGCTGGTCGACCATGTCGGCCGGGCGGGACCTGTTCACCGGGGTCGTCGAGCGCTCCTTCCCCGAGACGACCCGGCGCGCGGCCCACCAGATGGACGGCTGGCTGACCGCCGCCGTCGCCGACCTGGACCGGCGCACCGCCCCCCTGCAGACCCAGCGGGGGGATCCGGACCGGGCGCTGACCGCGCTGCGCCGCGCCGTCGCCGACTCCCGCTTCCTCGACGCCGCCTGGCTGGTGAGCCCCGGGGCGGTCCGCGGCACCGGTCTGGCCCTGAGCGACTCCCAGCGCGACGCGCTGCTGCGCCAGTCGGGCCGGCTCCGCAGCCTGGCCCTGGACGGCGGGGGATCCCTGCTGGTGGCGGCGCGGGCGCTTCCGGCGGCCCGTGGCGGGCCGACCTGGATCTTCGCCCGACTCCGCGCCGAAGGGCTCGTCGGGGCCCTCCCGTGGGACGGACTCCACGCCGTCGGACGCGGCCTGCTGGTGGACGGCCAGGGAGCCGTCTCCCCGATCGGCGCCAACCGGGATGGAAGCCTCCCCCGGCGATTCCCCCCGGCCCTCCTCCAGGGCGAGCAGCAGCTGCTGGCGTACAAGACCGAGGACGGCCAGCGCATCATCGCAGCCTCCCGGCGTCTCGCCGCGATCGACTGGTACCTGGTCGTCGGAGCCGACCTGGACGTGGGCTTCGCACCCGTGCTGGGCCTGGTGCTCCGCCTGATCGGAATCGACGTGGTGCTGATGCTGCTGGCGGGCTGGCTCGCCTACCGCTCGGCGACGCGGCTGGTGCGCCCGCTCGAGGCCCTGTGGAAGGGAGCCCGGCGCATCTCGGGAGGCGACCTCAGCGTGGAGTTCCACGATACGGGCCGCCAGGACGAGATCGGCCAGCTCATGCGGTCCTTCAACGCCATGACCCGCAAGCTCCACGAGGACCAGATCGAGATCGAGAGCGCCCAGCGCCAGCTCCGGACCCAGAACCAGGCGCTGCAGTCGGCCAACGAGATCCTCTCCCAGCTCTCCATCACCGACGGCCTCACCAAGCTCCACAACCACCGTTTCTTCCAGGATCACCTCACCCGGGAGATCAAGCGGGCCAACCGCACCGGCGAGCCGCTGTGCATGCTCCTGATCGACATCGACGACTTCAAGCGGCTCAACGACCGCTACGGCCACGCCGCGGGCGACGCGATCCTGGTGCGCATCGCCGCCGTCATGAGCGAGGTGGTGCGCGACAGCGACCTGCTCGCGCGCTACGGCGGCGAGGAGTTCGTCGTGCTCGCCAGCGGTACCGCCCTGGAGGGGGCGTTGAGCCTGGCCGAGAAGCTGCGCATGGCCGTGGAGGTGACCGCCCTCTTCCTCGACGACAGCCTGGGAACCGCGCGCGTCACCATCTCCATCGGCGTGGCCGCCTACGAGGGCGATCGGCGGAGCTTCTTCCGCCAGGCCGACCGGGCGCTCTACGACGCCAAGGCCGCCGGCAAGAACTGCGTGGTGGTCGCCGAGAGGGCCGACGACTGAGCCGAAGCGTGCGATCCTCCCGGCGTGACGCGGGTGATCGGGCTCACGGGCGGTATCGGATCGGGCAAGTCCACGGTGGGGGCCCTGCTCGTCGAGCTCGGCGCCGTGCTGATCGACGCCGACGCCATCGTCCACGAGCTGCAGGCGCCCGGCTCCCCCATGCTGGCCGCCATCGCCGAGGCCTTCGGTCCCGAGGTGCTCGACGCCCGCGGCGCCCTGGACCGCAAGGCACTCGCCGCCGTCGTCTTCGGTGACGACGAGGCCCGGGCCAGGCTCGGGCTGCTGGTCCACCCGCCCACCATCGCCGAGATGGGCCGACGCCTCGAGCAGGCCCGGGCAGACGGCGTCCCCCTCGCGGTGCTCGACATCCCCCTCCTGCTCGAGGGCGCGCGCAGGGGCCGCGGGGCGGCGGCCGGCTTCCCGTTCGACGCGGTGGTGGTGGTCTGGGTCCCGGAGGCGGTCCAGCTGGAGCGGGCCATGGCGCGGGATGGAGCCAGCCGCGACGAGGTGCTGGCCCGGATCCGGGCCCAGCTGCCGCTCGACGAGAAGCGCGAGTTGGCCGACGTGGTGATCGACAACTCGGGGACGCCCGAGGAGACCCGCCGCCAGGTCGAGGCCCTCTACGCCCGGCTGACCGGACTCAGCGGCGGAGCGGCGCCTTGAGCGCGGCGACGAACTCCGCCACCGCGTCGACCGCCGCATCGCGGCTCGGGGCCTGCTCCACCCGCTCGACGAGCGCGCTGCCCACCACGATGCCATCGGCCCAGGCGCCGATCCGTCCCGCCTGCTCGGGCGTCGAGATCCCGAAGCCCACGCACACCGGCACCGGCGACGCCGCGACCGCGCGCTTCACGCCCGCCTCGACGCCCGCGGCCAGGGAAGTGCGGGCCCCGGTGACGCCCGTGAGGGAGACGTAGTAGAGGAAGCCCCGGCTGCGGGCGGCCAGCCGCGCCAGGCGCGCGTCGGTGGTGGTCGGCGCGGCCAGCAGGATGGGATCGATCCCCCGCGCCTCTATGGCCGCGAAGAAATCCTCCCCCTCTTCGGGCGGAAGGTCGACGACGATCGTCCCGTCCACGCCGGAGCGGGAGGCCGCCTCCGCGAAGGACTCCGCGCCCATGGCGAAGAAGTTGTTGGCGTAGCCCATCAGCACGAGCGGGACGTCCTCCACCTGGGGGCGCAGTCGCTCCACGCTCTCGAGGACCCGCCGCAGGCTCACCTTGCCCCGCAGCGCCCGCTCGCTGGCGCGCTGGATGGTGGGGCCGTCGGCGATCGGGTCGCTGAAGGGGACGCTGATCTCCACCACGTCCGCGCCGGCCTCGACAGCCGTGCGCACCAGGAGCTCGGTAGTCTCCAGGTCCGGGTCGCCGCCCGTGAAGAAGACGACGAGGGCCTTCTCCCCGCGCTCGCGCAGGACGCGGAACCGCTCGACGATCCGTCCCATCAGTCGGCCGCGGCTCCCTTGAGCAGCTCCCGCACGGCTGGCGTGTCCTTGTCGCCGCGGCCGGAGCAGTTGAGCAGGATGATGCCGTCCGGTCCGAGGTCGGGCGCGAGCTGCTTGAGATAGGCCACCGCGTGGGCGGTCTCCAGCGCGGGAATGATCCCCTCGGTGCGCGAGAGCCACTGGAAGGCCTCGAGGGCCTGACCGTCGTCGGCGGAGACGTACTCGGCTCGCTGCATGTCCTGGAGGAAGGCGTGCTCCGGCCCCACGCCCGGGTAGTCGAGGCCGGCCGAGACCGAGTGCGCCGGCATGATCTGGCCGTCGTCGTCGGTCAGCACGATGGTCCGCATCCCGTGCAGGATGCCCGGGATCCCGGTGGCCAGGGTGGCGCCGTGGCGCCCGCTGCCGACCCCTTCCCCGCCGGCCTCGACCCCGATCAGGCGCACGCCCTCATCGCCCACGAAGGGATGGAACAGCCCCATGGCGTTGGAGCCCCCGCCCACGCACGCCACCAGCGCGTCGGGCAGGCGGCCCTCCACCGCGAGGATCTGCTCCCGGGCCTCGACGCCGATGATCCGCTGGAAGTCCCGCACCAGGGTCGGATAGGGGTGCGGCCCCATGACCGAGCCGATGCAGTAGTAGGTGTTCTCGACGTGGGTGACCCAGTCGCGCATCGCCTCGTTGATGGCGTCCTTCAGGGTGCGCGACCCGCCTTCCACGGGGTGGACCTGGGCGCCCAGGAGCTCCATGCGGAACACGTTGAGCGCCTGCCGCTCCACGTCCTCGGCACCCATGTAGACCTCGCAGTCCAGCCCGAACAGAGCGCACGCGGTGGCGGTGGCCACCCCGTGCTGGCCCGCGCCGGTCTCCGCGATCACGCGCCGCTTGCCCATGAAGCGCGCGAGCAGGCACTGGCCGAGGACGTTGTTGATCTTGTGCGCCCCCGTGTGGGCCAGGTCCTCGCGCTTCAGGTAGATGCGCGCGCCGCCGAGCTGCTCGGTCGCCCGCGCCGCGAAGGTGAGCGGTGTCGGACGCCCGGCGTAGCGATGCAGCAGCTCGTCGAGCTCCCGACGGAAGGCCGGATCCGAGGAGATGCGCGGATACGCCTCGTCGAGCTCGTCGAGGGCCGCCACGAGCGTCTCGGGCACGTAGCGGCCGCCGTAGCGGCCGAAGTGGCCGGACTCGTCGGCGAGACTCTTCACCCGCTCTCCTCCACGCTGCGCACCGCCTCGACGAACGCCGCCATGCGCGCCGGGTCCTTGCGGCCGTCGGCGCCCTCCACGCCGGTCGCGACGTCCACGCCCCAGGGCAGGAGGTCGCCGAGGTCCGACAGGACGCCGGCCACGTTCTCGGGGGTGAGGCCGCCGGCCAGGATCACGTCGTAGCCCATCTCGATCAACGGAGCCGCATCGCTCCACGGCCAGGTCTGGCCGCGCCCTCCCCCCTCCGTCGGGTGGTCCAGCAGCAGGATCGTGCCGGGATAGCGCTCCGCCGCCTCCTCGTCGGCACCGCGCAGTGCCTTGATCACGGGCAGGTCCAGCTCCTCGGCGTCCTCCGGCGACTCGTCTCCGTGGAGCTGCACCCGCTCCACCTCGATCCGGCGCAGGGTCCGCTCGATCTCGTCCCAGGGGGCGTCCCGGAAGAGCGCCACCCGCTCCGCCCGCCCGTCCACGGCCTGGGCGACCTCCACGGCGCGGCGCGGGTCCAGGCAGCGGGGCGAGCCCGGTACGAAGTTCAGGCCGACGAGATCCGCCCCGGCCTCGACGGCCGCGACGGCGTCGTCGGGATGGGTGATGCCGCAGATCTTGATGCGGACGCTCATGCCGCCCCCCGCCGCGCGGTGCTCATGCCACCCCCCGCAGCGCGCGCAGCGCTACGCCCGGATCCGGCTCGCGCATGAGCGACTCGCCCACGAGCACGGCGTGCGCCCCGGCCCGCTCGCAGCGCGCGCGATCCTCGGGGCCGTGGATGCCGCTCTCGGCCACCAGGATCACGTCTCCGGGAACCCGGGGCGCCAGGCGCTCGGTGACCCCGAGGTCCACCCGGAAGCGCTTCAGGTCGCGGTTGTTGATCCCCACCAGATCCGCCCCCGCCGCGAGCGCCACCTCGAGCTCCGCCTCGTCGTGCACCTCCACCAGCGCGTCGAGGTCCCGCTCGGCCGCCCGGGCCCGGAGCGCCGCCAGCGACGCCGGCGAGAGGGCCGAGACGATCAGCAGAACCGCGTCGGCTCCGGCCACACGGGCCTCGTCCACCTGGTACGGATCCACCAGGAAGTCCTTGCGCAGCAGCGGCAGGTCGACCGCCGCCCGCACCGCCCCGAGGTACGCCAGCCGTCCGCCGAAGAAGCGCTCGTCGGTCAGCACCGAGAGCGCCGTCGCTCCGCCCTCCGCGTACTGCTTGGCACAGGCCACGGGCTCGAAGTCGGGGCGGATCTCGCCCTTGCTCGGCGAGCGTCGCTTCAGCTCGGCGATCACCCGCGGCGCGGGTCCGTCGACGAGCGCCCGACGCAGGCCGCGGGGGACGTGGGCCGTGGCCTCCGCCCGGGCCTCCATCTCCGCATCCGACACCCGCTGCCGCGCCGCCGCGAGCTCGGTCCGCTTGTGGGCCAGGATCTCGTCCAGGATGCTCACGCCGCCTCGACCTCCGCGGTGGCCTTCACCAACGCATCGAGCTTGGCCCGGGCGGCCCCGCTGTCCAGGCTCTTGCGGGCCAGGGCGACGCCGCCGCCCAGGTCGGCCGCGGCCCCCGCCACCCAGAGGGCGGCACCCGCATTCAGGAGCACCACGTCGCAGCGCGGCCCCGCCTCGCCGTCGAGCACGCCGCGCACGATTGCGGCGTTGGTCTCGGCGTCGCCGCCCGCCAGCGCCTCCGCCGGCGACCGCGTCAGACCGACCGACTCCGGCGACAGGGTCGACGAGACGACCCTCGCGCCGTCGTAGAGGGCCGCGCGCGTCTCTCCGCTGACGGTGATCTCGTCGAGGCCGTCGTCGCCGTGCACCACCAGGGCCCGACGCGCGCCGAGCGCGCCGAGGGCGCCCGCCAGGGGAGCCACCAGGGCCGGCTCGTACACGCCCACCAGCTGGTAGCCCACGCCGACGGGATTGAGGAGGGGACCGAGGCAGTTCATGAGTGTCCGGATGCCGAGCTCCGCGCGGACCGGCGCCACGTGGCGCATGGCCGGATGGGCCCGCCGGGCGAAGAAGGGCGCGATCCCCACCCCGTCGAGCACCTGCGCCGAGGCGGCCACCGGGAGGTCCACCCGCACACCGAGGCGCTCCAGGACGTCGATGCTCCCGGCCCGGCTGCTGGCCGCCCGGTTCCCGTGCTTCGCCACCGGGACCCCGGCCCCCGCCGCGACGAAGGCCGCGGCCGTGGAGATGTTGAAGGTGTCCGCGCCGTCGCCGCCCGTCCCGCAGGTGTCGAGGGCGTCCGGACGCGGCGCGACCGGCGCCTCCGCGCGGGCCCGCAGGGCCCGGGCGGCGCCGACGATCTCGTCCACGGTCTCGCCCTTGGTCCGCAGCGCCACGAGCAGGGCGGCGATCCGCACCGGGGACGCCTCGCCGTCGGCGATCTCGCCGAAGGCCGCCTCGAGCAGCGTCGCCGGGAGGTCCCGCCCGTCCACCGCGCTGGCGATCGCCTCGGCGAGGCTCACGCCGTCCCCCGGCAGCCGCGGAGGAAGTTCCCGAGCAGCGCCTTGCCCTCGGGCGTCAGGATCGACTCGGGATGGAACTGCACACCCTCGACGGGCAGCTCGCGGTGCCGCAGCCCCATGATCTCGCCGTCGGGGGCGCGGGCACAGATCTCCAGCACGTCCGGGAACGAGGCCTCCTCCACCACCAGGGAGTGGTAGCGCGTCGCCTCGAAGGGATTCGGCAGGCCCGCGAAGACGCCGCGACCGTCGTGCTGCACCGGGGAGGTCTTGCCGTGCATGAGGGTGCGGGCGCGGACGATCCGACCGCCGAAGACCTGTCCGATCGCCTGATGCCCGAGACAGACCCCGAGCAGCGGCACCCGCGCCGCGGAGAAGACGCGCACCGCCTGCAGCGAGACGCCGGCCTCGTCGGGATCGCCGGGGCCCGGCGAGATGATCAGGCCGTCCGGGCGCCGGGCGAGCATGGCCTCGGCGGAGTCGACGTCGTTGCGCAGCACCTCCACGTCCGCGCCGAGCTCGCCCAGGTACTGGACGAGGTTGTACGTGAACGAGTCGTAGTTGTCGATCATGAGCAGCTTCACGGCCGCCTCAGTCCAATCCTTCCCGCGCCATGTCGATGGCCTGTACCAGGGCCCGCGCCTTGTTCTGGCACTCCTCGTGCTCCAGCTCCGGGACCGAGTCGGCCACGATGCCCGCCCCCGCCTGCAGGAAGATCTCGTCGTCGCGCACGGCCAGAGTCCGGATCGTGATGGCGGTGTCCATGTTGCCGAAGAAGTCCACGTACCCCACGCAGCCGCCGTAGGGGCCCCGCCGCACGTTCTCCAGGTCGTCGATGATCTCCATGGCGCGCACCTTGGGGGCCCCCGAGAGGGTGCCGGCCGGGAAGGTCGCCCGCAGCAGATCGAGCCAGTCCAGGCCCTCCCGCAGGCGCCCCTGCACGTTCGACACCAGATGCATGACGTGGGAGTAGCGCTCGACGACGAAGAACTCGTTCACGTCCACGCTGCCGGTCTCGGCCACGCGACCCACGTCGTTGCGGCCGAGGTCGACCAGCATCACGTGCTCCGCCCGCTCCTTCGGGTCCTCCCGCATCTCGCGCTCGAGGGCCTCGTCCTCCGCCGGGTTCCGTCCTCGGGGCCGGGTGCCGGCGATCGGGCGCAGGTCGATGCGCCCATCCTCGAGCCGGACGTGCACCTCGGGCGACGCCCCGATCAGCACCGGCCCGTCGCAACGCAGGAAGAACAGGTACGGGCTCGGGTTGATGCAGCGGAGCTGGCGGTAGATGGTGAAGGGGTCCACCTGGAGCGGCATGCAGAGCTGCTGGGACAGGACCACCTGGAAGACGTCTCCCGCCTCCACGTGGTCCTTGGCGCGCTTCACCATCTCCAGGAACTGCTCCCGGCTGACGTTGCACGACACGTCCATCGGCGTGCGGACGGGCGGGGACGCCTCGGGTGGCGGAAGCGGCCGGCGCAGGCGCTGCACCACGTCCTCGACCGCTGCCACCGCCTCGCGGTAGCGGACGCCGGGGTCGTCGCCGGGCTCGAGCTCCACGAAGTGCACCACCGATGCCACGTATCGGAGGTTGTCGTACACCACGACCGTATCGGGGATCACGAACCAGAGGTCCGGGAGCCCGACCCGGTCCGGGTTGCGGTCGGGAATCCGCTCCACGAACCGGACCCAGTCCCAGCCGACCATGCCGACGGCGCCGCCGGCGAAGCGGGGCAGCGCGAGCCCGTCGGGCACGACCGGGCGCGCGCGGGCCAGGCGCTCCCGCAGGAGCAGCAGGGGGTCGCCGTCGACCTCGAGCCGCCGGGTCTCCCCGCCCTCGGTCCACTCCGCCGAGGCGCCCTGGGCCCGGAAGATCGCGCGCGCGCCCACGCCCATGAAGCTGTAGCGGCCCCACTTCTCGCTGCCCTCGGCGGACTCGAGGAGGAAGGCCGTGCGGCCGTCGTCGATCCTGGCGAACAGCGAGAGCGCCGTGTCCATGTCGGCGCGGATCTCCCGCACCACCGGGATGCGGGTGCCGCGGGTGGCCAGCTGCTGGAACTCGTCCTGAGCGGGGCGGAGCACGCCGTTCTCGCGATGACGTCAGCCGATGACATCGATGACGTCGATGAATCCGAAATCCGCGACGCGGACGCCGAACCGATACCAAACCCCCCGGGGAGCGTCAACCGGAGGACGTCGACGGGCGCTAGAAGGGCCGCACCCGGTCGTCGCCGAGGCCGATGATGCGGTACTCGAAGCCGAACTCCACGCCCCGGGCGCGGTCCTCCTCGAGGGTCACCCGGGCGGCCCAGCAGCCGCAGCGCGAGATGTACTCCACCCCGGCGCGGTTCCCGAGGATCAGCCCCTCCTCGATCGTGTAGCCAAGGTCGTAGGTGACGGCCCAGTTCGCGGTGATCGCCCAGCGCGCCGACAGGCGCACCTGGTTGATGCGCCCGAAGCCGGTGCGGAAGTCCTCGAAGCGCTCCTCGTCGAAGGCGAAGTCCTCGAAGAAGCGCGGGATGTCCTGGACGAAGCGATAGCCGATGCGGAGGTCGTGTCCGCGCGGACTGCTCCAGCCGAAGTCCAGGAAGGCCTCCGCGAACGCGAGCTGCTCCAGCTCCAGCGCCAGGTTGAAGCGGACGTCGAGGGTGGGCAGCGGATGCAGCGTGCCCGAGGTGACGAACTGGCCCAGGTCGTCCCCGGAGATCTGGTACTCGACCGCCGCGCTCACGTCCGCCAGCAGGCGATGCTCCACGTAGGGGGCGTCGGGCGCGTCGCGCGAGGACCTCTGTTGCCGCGTGTAGAGCCGATTCGCGACCCCGACCACGATCCCGTTGAAGCGCCGGATGCGGTCGGCGGGGTCCCGCAGCACGTTCTCCAGGGCGAGCATGCGCACCCGCTGCTGCTCGACCAGGGGCCGCGGTACGAACAGCGGGAGGTCCGACTGGTTGAACTTGGTGACGTTCACGTAGGAGAGCTGCGGCTCGACGACGTGGATCGCGTCTTCGCCGAGGAGCGGCATCCGGAACTCCCGCTGCAGGCGGGTGCGGACGTCCACCCGGGCGGTGCCGAGGCTCCGCTGCTCCACGCCCTGGGCGAGGGTCTGGTAGAAGGTGCCGTGGTAGCCGAGCTCCGGATAGAGCTCGACCGGTCCGAAGCGCAGCGGCAGCGCCACCCGGGGATTCAACACGAAGCGGTGGCCGCGGTCGGCGAGCGGCTCCCCCTCCTGGAACTCGCCGTCGCCCTCGGGGCCGGTCGGGGCGTTGTCGAGGCTCTGGTCGGGATCGAAGCGCGCGCCGAAGCCGCTCGTGTCGGCCTCCGGGTTCCCGGCCACGATCGACGCGGCCGTGACCACCCGGCCGTTCCGCGCCACCTCCCGGCCGGCCAGGTCGACGGTCTCCCCGTCCTCGTTCAGCTCGTCGCCGTCCGGCAGGGCATCGATCCCCGTGTCCGCGAAGATCGAGTCCCCCACCAGCGGCACGCCGGGGAAGGCCTCCTGGGGGCGGTCCTGGTTCCAGAAGTAGGTGTAGCGGGCGTCGAAGGAGGTCACGATGCGATCGAACCAGGCGGGTCGGGAGGCCATCTGGCTGAAGGTGACGTCGGGCAGGCGCTGCAGCAGGAAGCGGTCGCGGTCCACCGGCTCCGGGCTCTGGAGGTCGTCGGCCCACCACACCGCGGCGACGGCCCCGTACGGGCTCGCGCCGCCGAAGGGCCGCGACACGAACGCGATCGACTCGAGAAAGCGGTCGTTGTCGAACTCGCGCCAGTCCCGGAAGTCCGAGACGTACTCGTTGTCGGAGATCAGCTTCAGGTCCACCAGCAGGCGGCTGCTCCACGGCAGCTCCTGGTCCGCATCGAAGCGCAGGGCCCAGCGGAAGGTGTCGAAGGGCGTGCTCGGGTCCGTGGGATCCACCTCGGCGTCGTCGGGCACGATCCGCAGCTGCAGGTCGCCCCGGGAGAGCTCGCCGTTGACGTACTCCACCTGGATCTTGGGAGCGAGCCCGCGTTTGCCGAAGTACGCGGGCGTCAGGATCACGTTCACCCGATCGTGGGCCGCCCAGAAGAACGGCGTACCGATCTCGAAGCCGGAGCGGTTGCTCTGGCCGAACTCGGGCATCAGGAAGCCGGACTGGCGATCGTTCTCCAGGGGGTACGCCATCCAAGGCATCCAGAAGACGGGGATGCCGAGCACCTCGAGGGTGGAGTTCCGGGCGACGGCCCACTCGTCCACCTCCACCGTGGCCACGTCGGCCCTGATGGCCCAGGGGTCCCGGCCACCGTCGGGGCAGTCGCAGGTGGTGAAACGGCCCTTCTCGAAGTAGTAGGCCTGCTCGTCCGTCTTGCGGATCTGCTTCCCCTCGAGCTTGAAGCCGGTGGCCTTGGCCTCGAGGAAGCCCTCGAAGACCACGCCGCGGAGCGTGTCCACGTCGAACTGCAGGAAGTCGGCGTGGAGCGTGTCCGGCCCGTCGTATAGCCGCACGTTGCCGCTCGCGAGGCCCTCGCGGGTGCGGTCGTTGAAGGCCACCCAGTCCGCCTCGAGGCGCCGATCGCCCTGGCGGATCACGACGTTGCCCCGGGCGACGTAGACGTCGCGCTGGCTCTCGTACTCCAGGCTCTCGGAGGTGATGTCGACGGGCGTGCCGTCGCTCGACGCCGTCGCGCCGCCGAGCTGCGCCCGGACCGGCGGCGCGGCCAGTGCGAAGACGAGGGTCAGGAGGAGGCCGGAGAGGCGGCGGGCGCGCGCAGGACCGGGAGTTCCACGACGTCGTCGACGTCGGCAGACCGCGCGCGACAATCTGCTCCCCCCTGCGCCTGGCACGGGCACGCTACCAGAGCGCTTCGGGGCGGGTCAAACGTTCAGGCGCGGTCCGCCTCGGAACGGGTCGAGGTTCAGCCGCCGTCCTCGAGGCAGGCGGAGATGGCGTCCAGGTCCTCGGTCATGAGTACGTCGTCCTCCAGACGCAGGGCCTTGCGCTCGAAGAGCTGCTGAAGGGCGCGATGGGCCTCCCGCAGACTCAGGCCGGCTTCCTCGGCCAGCTCCCGCAGGCGCGTGGGGAAGCGGGACCCGATGCCCGGCTCGGTCACGGCCTTGCGCAGCAGCACCCGTACGATCGGCGGCAGCAGATCGGCGCTGCCGAGCGCCGCCAGGCGCTGCTCCAGGTCGATCACCCGCCCGGCCAGGCGCTGGATCAGCCGGATGGCCACCTCCGGCCGATCGATGCACATGCCCTGGAGCGTCTCGCCGTCCACCTCGAGCACCCGGGCCGGCGTGGCCGCCGTGGCCCGGATGCGCCGCTCCCCGCCGAGCACGACGCTCATCTCGCCGAAGAACTCGCCCGGCCCGAGGCGGCCGACCAGGTGCCGCCCCCCCGCGGTCTCCCGGGTCAGCTCGATCTCGCCGGCCTGGATGATGTAGAGAACCTCGCCGCGCTCGCCCTCTTCGAACACCACGTCTCCGGCGTCGAACGTGCGTTCGTAGTGGCTTCGGACCTCGAAACCGGTGTCTCCGGGATGCGTCGACACGAGCCCTCCCGGCGGCGGGGCCGCCGAGGGGCGGTTCGTCCGACCGGTCCCGGGTCTTTAGGCCTGGGGCGCGGTTCCCGCGACCTCGGCGATGAAGCCTTCGAGGTCGGCCGCCTCGATGAGCCCGACGTGGAGCTGGGCGATGCGGCCCTCGGCGTCGACGATCACCAGGGTGGGAAACCCCTGGGCCCCGAACTCCCGGGCGAGGCTCTCGGTGCCCATCAGGATCGGGTATTCGGCGGGATGCTTCTCGAGGTAGGCCCGCACCTCGTCGAGCCCGCCGGTGTCGATCGAGATGCCGAAGATCCGGACCGGCTTGCCCTCCTGGCTGCGCTGGACCTCGTTCAGGATCGGGATCTGGAACTCGCAGGGAGGACACCAGGTGGCCCAGAAGTCCAGGACCACGGTGTTCCCGCGGAGGTCGGCCAGGGACACCGGATTGCCGGACAGGTCCTCGAGGGTGAAGGCGGGCGCGGGCTCCCGGCCCTCGCTCGCCTCGGCGGCGGCGTCGTCGCCGGCACCCGGGGTCGCCTCCTGGCAGCCGGCGGCGAACGCGGTCAGGACGAGGACGACGAGCAGTGCCCGCTGCATGGAACCTCCGCGCGGTCCGCGCCCGAGCCTCACAGCAGCGTCTGCTCGAGGCTCGTCACGATCCGGTTCAGGAACACGAAGTAGCTGTTGAAACGCGTGAACTGGCCCGTCATCACCAGGACGCCCACCACGACCAGGAGCGTGCCCGAGGCCAGCTCGAGCTTGCGGAAGTGGTGCTTCACCCGCTGGAACAGGCGGAAGAAGGCCTCGATGCTCCAGCCCGTGAGCAGGAACGGGACCGCGAGGCCCGCCGAGTAGACCGCCAGCAGCCCCACGCCCTCCAGCACGGTCTCGCGTCCGGCCGCGATGGTGAGGATGCCGCTCAGGATCGGCCCGACGCAGGGCGACCAGCCGAAGGCGAACGCCGCGCCCACCGCGAAGCAGCCGACGATGCTGCGGCCCTGGCGCTTGAGCGGGATCCGCGCGTCCCGATAGAGCATGTGGATCGGGATCAGCCCGGCGATGTGGAGCCCCATCACGATGATCACGAGACCCGCCAGATGGGTGACCCGGATCTCGACGTCGAGGGGGAGCGTCAGCGACCAGGTGCGGAGCAGGCGGCCCACGGCCGTGGCGGAGGCGCCGAGCGCGATGAAGACCGTCGAGAAGCCCGCGATGAAGGCCACGCACGCCATCATCACCCGACGACGCAGCCCCGTGTCTCCCGCCTCCTGGATCTCCTCCACGGAGAGGCCGGAAATCAGCGAGAGATAGGCCGGCATCAGGGGCATCACGCACGGCGACAGGAAGGACAGAAGTCCCCCTGCGAAGGCTGCGCCCACAGCTGCGAGGTCGACGCTCATGGCACCCAACCCCTAGCATCGCCCGACCGGCGCGGCGGTTCCAGCCGAATCGTGGGCTGCTGCCCCCGGCGCCCTCTGAGCCGTCCGATCCCGGGGCGCCCCCTAGAAGCGCGGCTGGGCTGCGACCCCGAGATGCCGATCTGCCGGCGGCCTTCCGATGAACTGCAGCGGGCGCCGCCCGGTCAGATGCTCGGGCGTGACGACGTAGTCCCCACGCACCGAGGCGTTCAGGATGGGCCCGACCACCGCGGAGTCGCCCGCCGAGAAGAGCCAGGCACCGCCCGAGATCAGGAGGCCGCCCAGGGCGTAGAGGCCCTTGGCCGGGCCGTAGATCAGGGTGGAGAGCGCGGAGGCCGCGCCGAGGCCCGCCTCCCGAGCCGCCGAGTCGTTCGCCTGCGCCGGCGAGGCCGTCAGGACGAGACCGAGCGTCAGGGCCGCCATCAGGATCGCCCCTCGGGAGCCTCCCGACCGTCCAAGGCGTACAGGTCGATTGCGAGATTCCATGATTCCCCCCCACGAACGACCCGGGCCGCGAGGAACCCCTCGCGGGGAGCCGCTCGACGTGTCGTGCGGGCCGAGCCCGCCGTCCCCTCAGAACGGAGTTTGGGCGCGCCGCGCAGAGCGGTCAAGATGCGGACCCGCCTCAGAACTGCCGGCGCGTGTCGAGCAGGAGGGTGACCGGTCCGTCGTTGACCAGGCTGATCCGCATGTGGGCCCCGAACCGCCCGGTGACCACCGTCACGCCCTGCTCCCGGGCCGCCGTTGCGACGACCCCGACCAGCGGCTCGGCCCGGGCCGGCTCGGCCGCCGCGGTGAAGGCGGGACGGCGGCCCTTGCGCGCGTCGCCCAGCAGCGTGAACTGGGACACGACGCCGAGGCTCCCGCCGGCGTCGAGGAGCGACTCGTTCATCCGACCGGCGGCGTCCTGGAGCACCCGCAGATGGACCAGCTTCCGCGCCAGCTCGCGGGCGTCGCCCTCGTCGTCCTCGCGGCCGACCCCGACCAGGGCGAGCAGTCCCGGGCCCATCTCGCCCACGACCTCGTCGCCGACCTCGATCCGGGCGGAGGCCACGCGCTGCACCACGGCGCGCATCGGGCTAGACCCGACCCTGGTCCCAGAAGCGACCGCGGTAGGCCGCGGTGCCCTCGGTTCGCATGAGAACGATCTGGCACAGGCGCACCCCGGGCTGCAGATGGAGCGGGTGTCCCGCGAGGTTGCTCATCTCGAGCACCTGCCGGTTCGACACCCCCGGCTGCACGAACGCCGAGGTCACGTGGATCATGAGACCCAGCCGTGCAAACCGGCTCCTGCCCTCGAGAAACCCGCACAGGTCGCCCGGCAGCGTGAGGCGCTCGCGGGTGATGCCGTGGATGGTCTGCCCCGGGGCGAGGAGGTAGCCCCCGTCGGCGATGGAGCGGTGCCGGGTCAGGTCGCGGTAGTCCACGTCCTCGGTCATGGGAATGGGATCGGGGCCCGGCTCCATGACGCGGATCTCGTCGCCGAGGGTGAGGTCGACGGAGGCGGGGCCCACCTGGTCGGGCGACAGCGGATCGATCACGAGGCGGCCCGCGTCGAGCTCGCGAAGGAGCGCCTCGCGGGTGAGGACGGTCATGGTCGGCGCGCATGGTACCGTATGCGCGATGCGGCACCCCTATTTCGACGTCCCCACGCCCACGCCCATCGGGCACCGCGGCGCCTGCGGCGAGCTCCCCGAGAACACGCTCGAGTCCTTCGAGCGCGCCGTCACGGACGGCGTGACCATCGTCGAGACCGACGTGCACGCCACCCGGGATGGCCACGTGGTGATCTTCCACGACGCGACCCTGGACCGCACCACCGACGCCAGCGGCCCCGTCGCCGCGCGAACCCTGGAGGAGCTCCGCGCCCTCGACGCCGGCTACCGCTTCTCGCCCGACGGCGGTGGCCGCTTTCCGTTCCGGGGCCGGGGCCTGCGCATCCCGACGCTGGAAGAGGCCTTCGACCGCTTCCCGGACATGCGCTTCAACATCGAGATCAAGTCGGACACGCCGGGGCTGCTCGAGGCCGTGGTCGCGCTGGTGATGCGCCAGGGACGGGCCGACCGCACGCTGCTGGCCGCCGAGAAGGATCCGATCATGGCGGCGATGCGCGCCCACCTGAACGAGACCGGCGCCCCCATCGCCGTGGGCGCCTCCGTGGGCGACGTGCTCGCCTTCGTCCAGGCCGCCGTCGAGGGCAAGCCGCCGCCGTCGGGAACCGACGCGCTCCAGGTCCCGCCGGGCTTCGGCGGGCGACCGCTCGTCACGCCGGATTTCCTCGCCCACGCGCGCGCCCACGACATCGCCGTGCACGTCTGGACGATCAACGAGCGTCCGGAGATCGATCGCCTCCTCGACCTGGGTGTCGACGGCGTGATGAGCGACTTCCCGGCGCGGGTGGTGGAGGCCCTCGCCGCCCGGCGTGGCTGAGCCCTCCCCTTTCTTCCTGGCCCAGCGCGAGCGGATCCGCGCCACCGGAGGGCCGGTGCTCGACGTGGCCTGCGGCCGGGGGCGGCACGCCCTGGCGACGGCCGGCCTGGGCCTCTCCTGCCTGGCCGTGGACCGCGACCGGGACGCCCTCCGGACGCTCGCGGCGGCCGCACCCGCCCGGGTCTGCGCCGTGCGCGCCGACCTGGAGGAGGGCCCCGGCGTACCCTGGCGCGAGGTCGCCTTCGGCGCCGTGCTGGTGTTCCGCTACCTGTGGCGGCCCCGGGCCGCCGCGCTCGCGCGGGCCCTCCGCCCCGGCGGTCTCCTGGTCTACGAGACCTTCACCGAGGCCCAGCGCGCGCTCCCCCACGGGCCCCGCAATCCGGACTTCCTGCTCCGGCCGGGCGAGCTGCCGAGTCTGTTCCCCGGGCTGGTGGTGCTGGAGCACTGGGAGGGCCGGGTCGACGCGCCGCAGCCGGCGGCGCTGGCCCGGCTGCTGGCTCAGGCGCCGGCCCCCTCGAGGCGGGACAGCGCCCAGG
Organism: uncultured Spirochaetales bacterium; assembly: GCA_964442285.1. Lineage (GTDB taxonomy): Bacteria > Myxococcota_A > UBA9160 > UBA9160 > JAFDET01 > CAYTZH01. The sequence goes on from CAYTZH010000008.1 coordinate 20,885, forward strand.
CGGCGTGCTCCGCGAGCAACGGGTCGGCCCCTTCGGCGTAGCGACGCACCAGCGGCACGAGGGAGGCGTCCCCGGCGTTGCCGGCCGCGACCAGGGCGTTGCGCAGCAGACCGCGGTGCTTGGCGCGACGCAGGGCCGTGCGCCGGGTCGCGGCCCGCCAGGCGGACTCGTCGAGCGCCAGGATCCAGGCCAGGGAGGGTGCCGGCCAGGGCGCGCGGGGCGCCAGGCGCGCGCGCAGCCCGTGCGGGTCCGACGGGACCGCCCGGGCGCGGCGCTGGTTCCAGGGGCACACCTCCTGGCAGACGTCGCAGCCGAACACCCAGCTGCCCTGCGCCGCGCGCAGGGTCTCGGGCACGGCGCCGCGAAGCTCGATGGTCGTGTAGGAGAGACAGCGGCCGGCGTCCAGCACGTAGGGCTCGGGAAACGCGTCGGTGGGACACGCGTCGAGGCACGCCCGACACGTGCCGCAGTGGTCGGGCTCGGGCTCGTCGGGCGCCAACGGGAGGTCGGTGAGCAGCACGCCCAGGAACAGGTACGAACCGAGGCGGGGGTCGATCAGCAGCGTGTTCTTGCCGATCCAGCCGAGGCCCGCCTGCGCCGCATGGCTCCGCTCCAGCACCGGCCCGGTGTCCACGTAGGCCCGCGACCGCACCGGCCGCCCGGCGAGGGGCTCCAGGGCGTCGGCCACGGACCGCAGGCGGTCGAGCATGACGTCGTGGTAGTCGTCGCCGCCGGCGTAGCGGGCCACGCGCCCGAGCCCGGCCGCGGGCACCTCGCGCGGGCCGGGGTCGTAGACCAGGCCGACCACCAACAGGCTCCGGGCCGCCTCGAACAGCCGTCGCGGGTCGCGGCGCTCGTCCGCGCGGCGCTCCAGGTAGTGCATCTCGCCGGCGTAGCCCCGGGCGAGCCAGTCCTCCAGGAAGCCGCTGTCGGGCGTGGGCCGCGCCGGCGCGACGCCCGCGCGGTCGAAGCCCAGGGCCAGCGCCAGCGCCTTCGCGCGCTCGGCGAGCGCTCGCGGGGTCGGCCTCACCGCGGCCCGCGAGGTCGGGCTCACCGCGGCGCGCGCCGCAGCAGCGCCCCGAGGCCCACGAGCACCACGCAGCCCAGGACGTAGGTCAGGAGCCCGGCGAGCTCGTGCAGCGAGGCCTCGGTGGCAGCCTCCACGCCGTAGTGCCGGGCCGCGACGGCCGTTGCCACCACCCGGACCAGATTCGCGACGAGCGCCACCGGGACCACCGACGCGACGAGCAGGCCCCGGCGCATCCAGCTCCGCTCCGTGAACCAGGCAAAGAGCACGCCCAGGGGCAGCAGGGTCACGATCGAGGTCACGCCGCTACACGCTTCCGCGACGAACAGGGATCCGCCGTCGGGCAGCGTGATGACGTTGCCCTCCCGCGCCACGGCCATCCCGCCGACCCGCAGCGCGCCCACGGCCGCCCAGGTCACGAACTGCTGCAGCCCGAGCACCAGCGGGGTCAGCCAGCTCGCCGGGAGCGGGACCATGAAGAGCAGGAAGGCCACGGGAAAGCCGAGCGCCCCCAGCGCGGCCGGGCCGCGGAGGAAGCGCACGCCCCCCGCCACCGCGCCCACCAGGGCCAGGCCCTGGAGGGAGGTCTCGCCCAGGCCCATTCCGACGGCATAGAGGCCCAGGGCCAGCGCCAGCAGCGCCAGGCCACCGCGATCGTGGGTGGCGGCCAGCCCCGCCAGCCGGGCGCGCCCGGTCCAGGCCACCCAGAGCGAGACCAGGGGGACCAGGAAGCCGTGGGAGTAGTGGTCCACGCTGCGCCAGACCGCGGCCAGGCTCGCCAGCGCCGGGGCGAAGACGACGAGCAGGGCCAGGGCGAGGCTCACCTCCTGGGGACGCACGTGGCCCCCGGGGTGCTTCCAATATGAACGCAACATTCAAGCATAGTCAGAATCGCGCCGAAGAGCCTCCCGAGTCTTCTCCATGAGTCAGCCGCCGCCCCGCACCTTCCGTCCGTCCCAGGGCTCGATCGAGGGCCGTCACGATCCCCGCGTCGGGGTCGATCTCCCCGTGGACATCTACTCGGGCTCCTTCGCCGGCCCCCTGCCCGGCCGCACCCGCGACGTCGGGCTCGGCGGCATCTGCGCCGCGACCGGCGCCCTGATCGCCGCCAAGAGCATCCAGCGGATCGTCCTGAAGCTCCCGGATGGCCCCCTGGAGATGGAGGCCGAGGGCGTCTGGCAGCGCGACAGCGGCGAAGACAGCGCGGTGCTCACCGGCATCGCGTTCGTCCGCCCGGACGACGCCGCCCGGGATCGCCTCTGGGAGCTCGTGGTCAACCGCGCAAAGGACGTGGCGCGCTTCCTCCACGCGCGCTCGGACCTGGCGACGCTCGGGATCGAGGAGGCCATGGGCGTCTCCCAGGTCAGTCGCCAGCGCATGGTCGCGGCGGGCAAGAGCCTGTATCGGCAGGATAGCCACGAAGCCGGACAGGACTCGATCTACCTGATCACGGCGGGCAGGATCTCGCTGCAGGTGAGGGTGCGCGACGCCCGGGAGACCACCCTGGATTCGCTGGGTCCGGGCCGGCTGTTCGGCGGGCTGCCCCTGATCACCGGGGAGCCCCACGCCGAGTCGGCCGTCGCGGACCGCGACAGCGAGCTCATCGAGATCGACCGCAGCTCGTGGCGCTACCTCACCACGGCCAAGCCGTGGCTGGCCCAGCGCCTGGCCGAGGCGGTGGTCCGCAGCTACGCCCGACGCATCCGCGAGGTGCTCGTCCGCTGGCGCGACCAGCTCTGAGGGCCGCCGCCCGCCCCCGATCCGGGGAGCCACGAGCTGCCCGCGGGCGGCGGGAGCCGATAGACTCGCGCCATGTCGCGACTCGCATTCCCGCCCGGCTTCCGCTGGGGCGCCGCCACGGCTTCCTACCAGATCGAGGGCGCCGCCGACGCCGACGGCAAGGGCGAGTCGATCTGGGACCGCTTCAGCCACACGCCCGGCCGGGTCAAGAACGGCGACACCGGCGACCGGGCCTGCGACTCCTACCGGCGCTGGCCCGAGGACGTGGCCCTGCTGCGCGCCATGAACCTCGACAGCTACCGCTTCTCGATCGCCTGGCCGCGCATCCAGCCCGAGGGCCGCGGCGCCCCGCTCCAGGCCGGCCTCGACCACTACCGACGCTGCGCGGACCAGCTGCTCGAGGCCGGCATCCGGCCGTTTCCCACCCTCTACCACTGGGACCTCCCCCAGGCCCTGGAGGACGCCGGAGGCTGGCCCACGCGGGATCTGGCGGGACGCTTCGCCGACTACGCCGACGGCGTGGTGCGCGCGCTCGGCGACCGGGTCCGCGACTGGATGCTCTTCAACGAGCCCATGGTGTTCACAGCGATCGGCTACCTGGTGGGCATCCACGCTCCGGGCCGGCGGGACCTGGGCGCCTTCCTGCGCGCGGTCCACACGGTGAACCTGGCCCAGGGCGAGGCCTTCCGGGCCGTGAAGGCCCACGACGCCGGTCTGCGGGTCGGCACCGCCTTCAGCTTCTCCGCCTGCGAGCCCGCGGGCGAATCCGAGGCGGACGTCGCCGCCGCGGAGCGCTGGCACGCGTTCAGCAACGAGAGCTTCCTGCACACCGCCCTGCGCGGGCGCTACCCCGCGCTCTTCCGCGACGGCTCCGCCCCCCTGGACGCCCTCGGCGTGCGCGAGGGCGACCTCGAGCGGGTGCGCGCGCCGCTCGACTTCGTGGGCGTGAACCTCTACGTGCGCACCCGGGTGGAGGACGTACCGGACGACGCGAACCTGGGCGCGCGCCCCGCCCTCCACCTACCGCCGGAGGGACCGCTCACGGACATCGGGTGGGAGGTCTGGCCCGACGCCCTGCACGACCTGCTGCTGCGCCTGACGCGCGACTACGACGCGCCGGAGATCGAGATCACCGAGAACGGCTGCGCCTACCACGACGGACCGGACGCCCGGGGCGAGGTGCGAGACGAGCGTCGCGTCGCGTTCTACCGGGGCTCCCTGGCCGCCCTGCACCGGGCGATGGAGGCGGGTGCGGACGTGCGCGGCTACCACGCCTGGTCGCTGCTCGACAACTTCGAGTGGGCGGAGGGCTACTCGCAGCGCTTCGGGCTGGTCCACGTCGACTTCACGACGGGCCGGCGCACGCCGAAGGCCTCGAGCCGCTGGTTCGGCCAGGTGGCGGCGGACAACGGCTTCGAGGCCTGAGAAGGGACCGGCGGGCTCCGCCCCTCGAGAGACGGAGCCCGCCGGCGGGAAACGGCCGGGGAGCGCCCGATCAGCGCCGGGGGCGCCCCGCGGCGACGAGCCCGAGCAGGCCCAGACCGAGGAGCCCGACCGAGCCGGGCTCCGGGACCGTGTAGAGCTGGTCGACGGAATTGATCTGGGCGAGGCCGGAGGGGTCTCCGTTCTCGGCCGCGAAGATCTCCTTGCCCACGTCGATGCTCGAGAGCCCGAGACCGGCGAAGCTGAGGTTCGCGGGCGGCGTGAGTGAGTCGAAGTCCTGGAAGACCGTGATGTCCCCGATCGGGGTCGAGCCGTCCATGAAGAAGTCGCCGACCTGGGCCAGGTTGCCCACGCCAACGACTTCGGCGTCGAAGTCGAGGAACGCACCCGTGATGGCCGCCCCGCTGAGCGTCGACACGGTGTACGAGACGCTGAGCTGGGCCGAGCGGCCCTCTGGCGCCACGAGGGGTCCGTCGATCCGGATCCCGCCCGCCACGTCGGTGACGGTGAACTGGCTGAAGTCGATGGTCGCGAAGGACGAGCCTTCGATGTAGCTGACGACGAAGTCGCTGAAGACCAGGTCGCCGCTGGTGATCGTCTGTCCCCCGGAGAGCTCCTCCAGGGTCAGGGTCACGGCGCCGGCCGAGCCGGACACCACCAACAAGCCGAGAGTCGCCGCGCACGTTGCGGCCCCCCTCCACAAACCGAGCAGCATGAGATCGCCTCCGGAAGATGCGATCCCGTCCCAGGGAGAAGGCTGCAGAGAGCCTTCAGTGGACTAAGTGTCGGCGGGGCGTGGAATGTGTCAGGGCGGTCGGAAAATGCCGAAAAAAATCCGGCCGCCGAGCGGTTTCTTCCGCCCCGTGGGGCATCCGGGGCCGGCGGTGCCCCTGGGGCACGGTTCCCCGGCGGCGGTTCCGGTACTCTCCGTCGCTCCCGAGGACTGGAGACGCCCCATGCAGGATCGCCTCGTCTTTCTGATCGGCTCTCCCCGCTCCGGATCCACCCTGCTGGCCCGGATGCTCGGGGCCCACTCCGCGATCTTCGGCCCCGACGAGCCGCACCTGATCACCCCCCTGGCCCACCTGGGCTACTTCGCCTCGGTGGAGCGCGCGCCCTACGACCCCGTCATCACCCGCCAGGCCATGCGCGTCCTGGTGGACGCGCTGCCGCGCGGCGAGGACGACTACCTCGACGCCATGCGCGCCTGCGCCGACACCCTCTACGGTCGCCTGCTCGAGGGCCGCGACGCCACGCTGCTGCTGGACAAGACGCCGGCCTACGCCCTGGTGCTGGACTTCCTGGCCCGGCTCTACCCCGAGGCCCGCTTCGTGGTCCTCACCCGCCACCCGTTCTCGATCTGGTCGTCCTACGTGGAGTCCTTCTTCGACGGCGACCACCGGGTCGCCCACGCCCACAATCCGATCCTGGAGCGCTACGTGCCGGCGATCGCGCGCTTCCTGCGAGAGCCGCCGGTGCCCTTCGTCCACGTCGCGTACGAGGCGCTCGTGGCGGATCCCGGGAGCCAGCTCGCCCGGATCTGCGCCCACCTCGAGATCCCCTTCGAGCCGGGCATGGTGGAGTACGGTGCCGCGCCGGAGGCGGGCCGCAAGGCCGCGGCGGGCCTGGGCGACCCGCGCACCGTCGCCAAGGAGTCGCGCCCCACGACCCGCAACGTCGGCCGCTGGGTCGGCGACATGGCGGGCGACGCCGACAAGGTGGACCAGGCCCGCGAGATCCTGGGCCGGCTCACGGACCCGGATCTGGCCACCTGGGGCTTCGAGCGCGCGGCCCTGGCCAAGGAGCTCGACGCGGTCCCGCTGGAGACCCCGCGCCGTCGGCGCAAGCTGGACCGCTACCTGCTGCAGCGCCGCCTCCTGGTGCGGCTGCGCCGGAACATCCACCGCAACGCGTTCGGCCGCCTCGTGCGTCGGGTGCGCGAGCTGTGCGACGTGCTGCTTCGCTGATGGGCGGAGGGCTCCGGATCGCGCGGATCCTCGGCATCCCGATCCGCATCCACTTCAGCTGGCTGATCGTGTTCCTGCTCTTCACCCTCCTGCTCGCCGATCACCCGCGCCTCGCCGACCGCGGCCGCCTCGAGACCCTCTGGACCGCCGCCGCCACGAACCTGCTGTTCTTCGGCTCGCTCCTGCTCCACGAGCTCGGCCACAGCGCCATGGCGATCCGGCATCGGGTCCCGGTGCGCTCCATCACCCTGTTCGTCTTCGGCGGCGTCGCGGTGATGGAGCGCGAGCCCGAGACGCCCCGCATCGAGTTCGAGATCGCCGTCGCCGGCCCCCTGGTCAGCGCGCTGCTGGCGCTGGTCTTCACGCTGGCCGAGCGCGCTGCGCCGGCGGATGGCAGCGTCGCGTTCGCGGCCGGCTGGCTGGCCACCGGCAACTTCCTCGTCGCCGGCTTCAACCTGCTCCCGGGCCTGCCCCTGGACGGCGGGCGCATGCTCCGGGCCTTCCTGTGGGCGAGAAGCGGCAACGCGGGCGAGGCGGCCGTGCGCGCCGGACGCCTGGGACAGGCGCTCGGCTACGGCTTCATCGGGCTGGGCGCCGCCTCCGCGGTCACCGGAGCGCCCTTCGGCGGACTGTGGCTCCTGCTGGTGGGCGGGTTCCTCGCCCTGCTCGCCGGGGTCGCCGTCCAGCAGGCCTCCTGGAGCCGACTCGAGGGGCTCTCGGCGCGGGACGCCATGGGGCCGGAGCCCTCGCGGGTCGGCGCGGACGAGAGCGTCGCCAACTTCACCCGGCGCCAGGCCATGCGGGGCCGTCGCTGGGCCCTGGTGGAAGAGGCCGGCGGCGCGGTGGTGGGACTGGTCACCCTGACCGACGTGCGGCGTCTCGATCCGGACCGCTGGGAGGCCACGGCGATCCGCGCGGTGGCCACACCGCTCTCCGGCCTGGTGGTGGCGCGACCGGAGACCCCCCTGCGCGACGTCGCCATGGCCATGGGCGCGCGGCGGGTCGGCCAGATCCCCGTCGTGGAGGGGGACCGGGTCGTGGGGGCGGTCACCCGGGAGACCCTGGGCCGGCTCCTGGGGGCATCCGCAGGAGCCCCCTAGCCGACTGCCGGACCCGCTCGCGGGCCGCGCCGTGTGCTATACAGCCCGCATGCCGCCGACGTCTGCCTCCGTCCACACGCCCGCCCCCCGCGATCCGAACGCGCCTTCGGCTCCGCCGTCGACCTGGGAGCGGCCCTCGTGGTCGGTGGTCTCGCTGGATTGCGAGATCACGGCCTACGCCCCGGACGACGGAGGAGAGTCGCCGCTCTTCTAGGCGGCCCCATGTTCCGACGCCTGGGCATCGCCCTCCGCCACGCACTCGCGCGCTACTTCGTCGCGGGCGTGCTGGCGTTCGCGCCGATCGGCATCACGATCTGGGCGATCTTCTGGATCATCGGTCGCCTGGACAACCTGGTGCTCCCGCACATCCTGCGCCTGCTGACGCCCGGCGACGTGGATCCGCCCGAGCTGCCGGTGGTCGGCGCCCTGGTCACCCTGGTGGTGATCATCATCCTCGGCGTCTTCGTCCGGCACCTGTTCGGGCACGAGCTGGTGCGGGCCTCCGAGCGACTGCTCCGCCGGGTGCCGGTGGCCCGGGCGATCTACGTGGCCGTGAAGCAGCTCACCGAAGCGATCTTCCAGCCGGGCAAGTCCAGTCAGTTCCGCCGGGTCGTCCTGATCGAGTATCCCCGCAAGGGCCTCTACGCCATCGCCTTCACCACGGGTCCCGCCCAGGGCATCGTCCAGACCAAGACGCCGGAGCGGATGATCAACTGCTTCGTGCCGACCACGCCCAACCCGACCTCCGGCTTCTACCTGCTGGTCCCGGAGTCGGACATCATCGAGGTGGAGCTGACCGTGGAGGACGCCTTCAAGCTGGTCATGTCCGCCGGCCTGGTGGCGCCCGAGAAGAGCGACGAGGGCGAGCTCGCCCTGCCGCCGGCCGTCGTGCCCGCCACCCCGCTGCCCCGCTCCCGGGAGGCCTGAGCCGCAGCACGAGAGCTGCAGCTGCAGGCCGGTACCTGCGGCCCCGCCGCGAGCCGCGACGTCGCAAGGTGGCGGATTTCCTCGATTCCGCCCTGGGCACGGCGCTTGCTCTCCCCCGCCGCATGGGCCGGCGTAGAATGGTTCCTCGCGAGACGGCTTCCCCGGAGGGGGTTCGCTGGCGCGTGCTGGGAGAGTCGATGGAAGACGACGATCAGCAGGACATCCACGTGCGGGTCGGCCCGGGCGAGCTGCACATCCGACGGCCGCGCCGGCGCGGCCGCCATCGCCGCCGGGAGCCGGAGCGCCCGCACGAGCCCGCCCCGCCGCGGCGCCGACCCCGGCGGCGCGAGCGCACCCCGGAGGAGGAGGCCTACCGGGAGGCGCGCCGGGTGGCCAACGCCAAGGTGGGCTTCATGACCCACCTGGTGGCGTTCGGCTCCGTCTGCCTCTTCCTGCTCTTCGTCGCCGGCTTCCGGGTCGCCTTCATCGTGGCCATGTCCTGGGGGATCGGCCTGGCCCTCCACTACTTCGCGGTGATCATCGCGCCCGGTCTCCGCCGGCGGCTCGTCGACAAGGAGGTGGAGCGGCAGGTCTCCCGCACCGCGGCGAGCCAGCGCCAGGAACTCTCCGGCGCCCACGCCCGACACCTCGAGGAGCTCTCGGCCTCGATCGCCCACGAGATTCGCAACCCGATCACGGCGGCCAAGAGCCTGGTGGGGCAGATGGGCGAGGACCCGGCGGCCCAGGAGAACATCGAGTACGCCAAGGTGGCGCTCGAGGAGCTCGACCGCGTCGAGAAGTCGATCTCGCACCTGCTGCGCTTCGCCCGCGACGAGGACGTGCGGATGCAGGAGATGCACCTGGCCGACGTGGTGGAGTCGGCCCTCGAGACCTTCCGCGACCGTCTGGACCGGCGCGGCGTGGTGGTGGCCCGCGAGCTGGCCCCCACCACGGTCCTGGACGGCGACCCGGAGAAGCTGCGCCGGGTAGTGATCAACCTGCTCGGCAACGCCCTCGACGCCTTCGACGAGGCCGGCACAGACGCGCCGCACCTGCAGATCCTGGCCGGCGAGAACCTGGCCGGGACCGAGGTCTGGGTCCGCATCCGCGACAACGGCCCCGGCATCGAGCCGGAGCGCCTCGCGAAGATCTTCAGCCCGTTCTACACATCGAAGAGTCAAGGCACCGGCCTCGGGCTCGCCATCTCCAAGAAGGTGATCGACGCCCACGGCGGCAGCCTGCAGGCGGACTCGGAGCCCGGCAACGGCACCGAGTTCGTCCTGACCCTGCCCAAGCACCACGCCCAGCAGGAGAATCCATCGTGAAGCCGCGCATCCTGGTCGTCGAGGACGAACGCGCCATCCAGCTCGCCCTGTCCGGGCTGCTCCGACGCGAAGGCTACGAGGTCGCCTGCGCCGGGTCGGGCGAGGCCGCCCTCTCCGCCCTGGCGGAGACGCCCTTCGACCTGGTCCTGACCGATCTGGCCCTGGGCGACGGCCCCAGCGGCATGGACGTGCTGCGGGGCGCGAAGGCCCAGCGACCCGACTTCCCGGTCATCCTGATCACGGCCCACGGCTCGGAGAAGATCGCGGTCGAGGCCATGAAGGCGGGCGCCGAGGACTACGTGCCCAAGCCCTTCAACAACGACGAAATCCGGGTGGTCGTGCGGCGTGCCCTCGAGCGCACCCGGCTCGCCCGCGAGCACGCCCTGCTGCTCGAGCGGGTCCAGCGCGACTCCGGCTTCGCCAACCTGATCGGCTCCGGGCCCGCCATGCGGCGCGTGTTCGAGACCGTCCAGAAGGTGGCCGAGACGGACCTCACGGTGCTCGTCCGGGGCGAGAGCGGGACCGGCAAGGAGCTGGTGGCCCAGGCCCTCCACGACCGCAGCGCCCGTCGCTCCCGCCCCTTCGTGGCCGTGAACTGCGCGGCGATCAGCCGCGAGCTGGTGGAGAGCGAGCTCTTCGGCCACGAGAAGGGGGCGTTCACGGGCGCCGACGCGCGCCGGGCCGGACGCTTCGAGGCGGCCGAGGGCGGCACCATCTTCCTCGACGAGATCGGCGACATGCCCCTGGAGACCCAGGCCAAGGTGCTGCGGGTCCTGGAGGAGCGCTCCTTCGAGCGCGTGGGCGGCACCAAGCCGATCCAGGTCGACGTGCGGGTCGTCGCGGCCACCCACCGCAACCTGGAGGAGGACGTCCGCTCGGGCCGCTTCCGCGAGGACCTCTACTACCGCCTGCGGGTGGTCGAGGTCGAGCTCCCGCCCCTGCGCGAGCGCCGCGAGGACATCCCCGCCCTCGTCGACCGGATGCTCGAGCAGCTCGGCCGCCGGCTCGAGCGCCCGAAGATGCAGATCTCCGGCGCGGCGCTGGCCCGGCTCGCGCGCCACGCCTGGCCGGGCAACGTGCGCGAGCTGCGCAATGCCGTGGAGCAGGCGGCCGTGCTCGCGGCGGGACCGGACATCGAAGAGAACGACCTGCGGCTCGGCGAAGCGCCGGCCACCGAGCCCGCCGCCCCGGACGCCGCGGGGCTCGCCTTCGCCGAGGCCAAGAAGCGCACGGTCGAGCGCTTCGAGCGCGACTTCCTGCTCGCGGCGCTCCGCCGCCACGACGGCAACATCTCCCGCACCGCCGAGTCGATCGGGATGGTGCGCCAGAGCCTCCAGCAGAAGATCCGGGAGCTGGGCCTCCGCTCGGAGGACTGGAGCCGCAACGGCAACGACTGACACCGCGCCCCGAACCGCGCACCCATGTGCGCCGCACGAGGAGAGAAGACCATGACCGACCGTCCCCGCAGCGTCCTCGGACGTCTCGTCCACCTCATCCGCGGCGCCCTCGCCGGCTGGGTGCGCGACCGGGAGCAGCGCAATCCCCAGGCCGTCTACGAGCAGGCGATCCGCGAGCGGACGCGTCACTACGCCGACCTCAAGCACGGCGTCGCCGGCATCCTCTACATGCGCAACAAGGTCGAGGGGGAGATCGGCGGCCTGCGCGACGACCTCGCCCGCACCCACGAGGAGATCCGCACCGCGATCCGCCGCGGCGACGACGGCTCGGCCCTCGCGCTGATCGAGCGCAAGCAGAGCCTCGCCGACGAGCTCGAGCGGGCCGAGACCGAGGTGGAGAAGCTGCGGGCCGATGCCGAGGAGGCCCTCGGCAACCTCACCCGCTTTCGCGAGGAGATCCGCTCTCTCGAGCGCGAGCGGGTCCGGGTGGCCGCGACCCTGGCCAACGCCAAGGCCCGCCGCCGCATCCAGGAGGCCCTGGACGGCTTCTCGCTGGAGGGCGAGATGCGGGCCCTGGAGGACGTGCGGGAGTACGTGGCACGCGTCCGCACGGAGGGGCGCCTCGAGCAGGAGATCGAGGAGGCGGGCCTGCACTCGCGCCTGCGGGCGATCCGCGAGGAGACCCGCCACGACGCCGCCCGGCGCGAGCTCGACGAGCTGAAGCATCGGCTTCGCCCGGCCGTGCTGCCGGCCGAGAGCGCGGCGGCGGCGGAGCCCGAGCTGGCCGCCGCGCGTTCCTGACGCCAGCGGCGACTCAGGCGTCGGCCCCGTTCCGCCGATCCGAGGCCCGAGCGCCAGCGGGGCGCCGGAGGCAGCGCCATGGGCAGAATCTTCGGAATCCTGCTGCTGGTCCTCGGACTCTGGGTCGGCCTGGAGCTCTACACCGAGGGCGTGCAGGGCGCCTTCGGGGGCGTCTTCGCCGGGGTCGAGGGCGAGGAGGACGGCGAGGAGCCGCGGCGCAGCCCGCTGCAGGCCGTGCGGGAGGCCGTGTCGGAGGACATGGAGCGGGGCGCGGCCCGCCGCGAGGCGATGATCGAGGAGTGAGCTAGCTTGGTCGGGATGAGCGATCCGTCGGACTCGATCGAGAAGCCCGACGCCGAGAAGACGCCCGCCCACAAGCGCTCGGCGGACGGCACTCCCTTCGACAATCCGTGGTTCCTGCCGGGGCTGCTCACCCTGCTCGCGGTCTGGTTCGGCTACGACGGCTGGTTCAACCCCGAGATCGAGGCGGTGATGTTCAACCGGGTGGGCTTCGGCATCTGGGTGGCCCTGGCCCTCTACACCGGCCTTGGAGCCCTCCGCGAGACCCGCGCCAAGCGCGACGGCTAGCTCACCTCGTCGCCCGGCTTCAGTCCCGAACCAGCAGCATGCAGCCGCCGAGCGGTCCCCCGCCCGCGGCGGCGACGCCCACCCGCGGCGAGCCGGGCACCTGGCGCGCGCCGGCGTCCCCGCGGAGCTGCAGCACCGCCTCGTGCAGGAATCCGTAGCCGTGGAGGCGCCCCGCCGAGAGCTGGCCACCGTGGGTATTCAGGGGGAGCGGACCGTCCCGGGCGATCCGCTGGCCGCCCTCCACGAAGGGCCCGCTCTCGCCCTTGCCGCAGAAGCCCAGCGCCTCGAGCCAGGCGAGGGTGATGAAGCTGAAGCCGTCGTAGAGCTCGGCGACGTCCACGTCGCCCGGTCGGAGGTCGGTGCGCTGCCAGAGCATGGCCCCCGCGTCCCGCAGCGCCATGGTGGTGAGATCGTCGAACTGGTCCCAGGACGGGCGCCCGCGGAGGGCGGTGCCCACCGCCTCCACCCGCACCGTGGGCGCACGCAGATCCCGGGCCGCGTCCACGTGGGAGACCACGAAGGCCGTGGCGCCATCGCAGGGCGCGTCGCAGTCGAAGAGCCCGAAAGGCGTCGAGATGACCCGCGCGTTCAGGTAGTCCGCCATGGACATGGGGTCGCGGTAGATCGCCTTCGGGTTCAGGGCGGCGTTCTTGCGGGCGTTGAGGGCGATCTGCCCGAGCTGCTCCCGGGTGGTCCCGTACTCGTGGAAGTGACGCTGGGCGAACAGGGCGATCCAGTTGGCCGCCGAGAAGGCCCGGTACGGCAGGCTCCACTGCATGGTGCCCGAGGCGCGGAAGCCGCCGCCCCCTCCCCCGCCGCCCCCGAACGCGGCGGCGACACCGGTGCCCCGACCCTGCGCCGCAGCGGTCGCCTCCCAGACGCTGCGAAAGCAGAGTACGTGGCGCGCCAGGCCGCAGGCGACGGCCATGCAGGCGTTGACCACCGATCCGAGCTGGCCGGGCTGGTCGGGGCCCCCGTCGAACCAGGCGAGCTCGAGGCGCAGCGCGTCGTGCACCTCCTGGATCCCGGCCCCGCTGAAGCCGCCGGGACCCATGTTGCCCGGGTAGGTGGAGAGCCCGTCGATGTCCTCGCGGGACAGACCCGCGTCCTCGATCGCGGCGATGCAGGCGTCGAGGGTCAGCTCGAGGGGGTCGCGAAAGAGGCGTCGACCCACGTCCGACTGCCCGATGCCGGTCACCGCCGCGCGGCGCTCCAGGACCTCCACGGCTAGCCCGCGTCCGGCTCGAACAGGGGGATGTAGACGTCGTCGTCCCGGGCCTCGAAGACCACCCGGACCGGCATGTCGCAGCGCACCGCCTCGGGCGCGCAGTTCACCAGGTTGGTCATCAGGCGGACCTCCGGCACCTCGGCGATCTCCACGATCGCGATCACGTAGGGGTCGCTGCCGTCCGGAATCCAGGCCTGATGATTGATGGTGTAGCTGGCGACGGTCCCGCGCCCGGACACCGCCTCGGGCGCGAGGTTCTTGCTCAGGCAGGTCGGGCAGACCGGCTGCGGCGGGTGGATCCAGGTGCCGCAGTCGTTGCAGCGCAGGAAGCGGAGCTCGCCCGCGGCCCCGCCGCGCCAGAAGTGCTCGTTCTGGGGCGTGACCCGGGGCAGCACGCGAAAGGGAAGCTCGCCCACGTCGGAGCGCTACGCCGAGCCGGCGACGGTCTGCCGCACGATCTGCGCGCAGGTCTCGACGAGCTCGGCCCGGCTGACCCCGGCGCGCTCGAACAGGGCGTGATGATTCGACATCCGCTCCAGCATGGCCACCAGGGCGGAGGCCGCGGCCCAGGCGTTCAGGTCGGAAGCGGCGACACCCTCCTTCTGGGCCGCCTCGATCCGCGCCGCCAACGCCTCCACCACGGGTGTGAGCTTGCGCTGCCGGGCCTGGCGGAAGCGGCGGTCGCCCTCCTCGGCCTTCAGGTTGCCGATGCGGAGCACCGCGCCGTGGGTGTCCCAGTGACTCACGAATGCGTCGGCGATGGCCCTTGCCCGCTGACGGCCGGCCTCGCCGTCCCAGGACCCCTCGATGTGGGCCAGGATGCCGGGCATATCCTCGGCCGAGAGCTCCACCAGGCGCAGGATCGCCTCCTCCACGTCCTTGAAGTACTGGTAGAACGTCGCGGGGGACGTGCCGACCTTGCGCGCGATCTCCACCACGCGGATCTCGCGCACGCTGCGTCGGGCCAGCAGTGCCTGGGTCGCCTCGAGGAGACGGCGCCGGGTCTCCTGGGCCCGCGGCCCGAGGGCGCGACCGCTCTGGTCGACAGGCTTGGAAGCGATGGCCACGCGGTCTCCTGGCGCTGCGAAGGTCGCTCTGGCAGAATCTGACGTTATATCAGATCCAGTCCGACCCCCCAAGGATCCCCATGGACGTCCGACTCAGCGAGGAGCAGCTGCTGCTGCGCGACGGCGTGCGCGAGTTCCTCACCCGCGAGTGCCCCGTGGCGCAGGTGCGCACCTGGACCGAGGCGGGCCAGGGGCCGCCCGACGCCTTCTGGAAGCAGCTCGCCGAGCTCGGCTGGCTGGCGCTGCCCTTTCCCGAGGCTCATGGCGGCGCCGGCCTGGGTCCCCTCGACCTGGCCGTCGTGCTCGAGGAGATGGGCCGGGTGCTGCTGCCGGCGGCGTACCTGTCCAGCGTGATCCTCGCCGGTGGCGCCGTGCTCCGCGCCGGCGACGAAGCCCAGCGGGCGCGGCTGCTGCCCGCGCTGGCCGAGGGTCGCCTGCGCGCCACCCTGGCCCTCTACGAGCTCGGCGGCGACTGGAGCCCGGCGGGCGTGGCCCTCGAGGCCCGCGCCGCCGACGGGGGCTACCGGCTGCGGGGTGCCAAGCACTTCGTCCCCGATGCAGACCGCGCCGACCGCCTCGCCGTGGTCGGGCGCAGCGGGGCCGGAGTCGGTCTGTTCTGGGTGGACCGCCACGCGCCGGGCGTCGGCGTCCGTCGCATCGCCACCGCCGACCGCACCCGCCCCGTCCACGCGGTGGAGCTCGACGACGTGTCGGTCTCCCGGGACGACGTGCTGGGCGAGCCCGGCGCCGTCGACGCGGCCCTCGACGACCTCCTCGACCACGCGCGCGTGGCGCTCGCCGCGGAGATGACCGGCGGTGCCGCGGCGGCCCTCGACCTGGCGGTCGCCTTCGCCCGGGCGCGCGAGCAGTTCGGCCAGCCCATCGGCAGCTTCCAGGCCATCCAGCACAAGTGCGCCGACATGCTGCTCCAGGTGGAGGGCGCCCGCTCGGCCACGTACTACGCGGCCTGGTGTCTGGCGGAGGACCCGCCGGCCGCCCACGCGGCCGCGTGCATGGCCAAGGCCTGGTGCTCCGACGCCTACCGGCGGGTGTCGGGCGAGTGCATCCAGATCCATGGCGGCCTGGGCTTCACCTGGGAGCAGGACCCCCACGTCTACTTCAAGCGCGCCAAGGCGAGCGAGGCCGCCTTCGGCGACGCCACCTGGCATCGCGAGCGACTGGCCCGGGCACTGTTCGACCGCCGGAAGACCCCGGATCGCCGGTCTACGGCGCCGAGGGCGGATCCTCGGTGAGACGGTCGAAGAGCACCCGCTGGGCGTTGCCGTAGAGGAAGGCGTCGAGAACGCCGTCCCGCAGGTCCAGGGCCGCGGCCTCCTCCAGACAGCGCTTCATGGGGATGGCGGGATGGTCCGAGGCATACATCAGCTTATGTCGACCCCGGGTGTTCATGAAGTGGATCAGGGCGGGCGGGAAGTACCGGGGCAGGTAGGCCGAGGTCATCAGGTACAGGTTCGGATACTTGAGCATCAGCCGGCAGGCCACGTCCCACCACGGATCGGCGCCGTGGGCCATGATCAGCACCAGCTCCGGGAAGTGCAGGCAGACCTTGTCCAGGTGCATCGGGTGCTGGCACTCACCCGGCGCCGGCGGCCCCGGGATCCCCGTGTTGAGGGTGAGCGGGACGCCGAGCTCGATGCACTTGGCGTAGACCGGGTAGTAGATGGCGTCGCGGGGAGGGATGTCCAGGTAGAAGGGCGTGATCCGCGCCAAGGCCACCGGGTGGTCGCGGCAGAAGGATGCCAGGGCGCGCAGGGTCTTCATGCCGTGGCGCGGGTCGAGCTGGGCGCCCAGGGCGAAGCGCTCCGGAGCCTTCTCGACGAAGGCCATCACGTGCTCGGACGGCCGGTGGGCATCCGTCGTCAGGATGGACTTCTCGACCCCGAGCGCGTCCATCATCTCGACGGTCTCCTCGACCGTCATGTTCCGGAAGAAGTCCTCGCCCTGCTTGAAGTAGCGGCTGGCCACCTGCACCAGGTAATCGGGCCGGCCGAGCTCGGCCATGTTGACGTTCACCCAGCCGTCGATCGCGCGCGGCCTCATGGTCCCTCTCCGCTGAAGAACTGGCGCATCCAGCGCCGATACGCCGTGAAGTCTCCGTCGCCGTCGCAGAGCAGCGGCCGCTCCCAGTAGGTCTTGTTCTCCCAGATGGGACGGTCCTGCTCGAACTGGAACTCGAGATCGCGGATCCGCGCGGCACCGACGCCCTCCTTCTCGCCGCCCTCGGGACGGCGCACGCTGTAGGCGAAGCTCACGTCGGTGGTGTCGGCGTCGATGGGCGTCGCCGTGTTGACCATGAGCGTATCGACAGCCCCGGCGATGTGGACGGTCTGGAAGGCGGGCCCGTAGTCGGTGGTCACGAGCTCCCCCTCCACCACGCCTCGGGGGGTCTTCATCCTCACCTTGTTCGCCACCCGGAAGACGTGCCCATCCACCTGGACCTCGTTCTCGGGGATGTAGGGCGTGCCGTGGACGTACTTGAAGTGGACCTTGTCCACGCAGTTCTCGTTCATGTCGAGCCAGCGGCTCTTCACCGTCCAGTGACGCACCTCGAGGGGGGTCCACTCGCCGCTGGCCAGCTCGGGCAGCTCGGGAATCTCCCAGTCGGGCTCGCTCGCCTCGGCGTGGTACCAGAGCAGGATCAGCTCGTTGCGCTCGCGCACCGGCCAGCTGCGGATGCGCGCCCGGGGCGGGATGCGCTTGGCGTACGGGATGTCGACGCAGGCGCCCTCCCCGTTCCACTTCCAGGCGTGGAAGGGACAGCGGATCCCGTCGCCCTCCACCTTGCCGCCGTGGCCCAGGTGGGCCCCCAGGTGCGGGCAGTGGGCGTCGAGCACGCGCGCCGTGCCCGCCTCGTCCCGGAAGAGCACCAGCTCGGTCCCGAAGTACGAGAGCGGCCTCACCTCGCCCGGGGCCAGGTCGCGGGCGTAGGCCACCCGGAACCAGCCGTTGGGGTTGGCGGGATAGGGGAAGCGCTCGCTGTGGGGAGCGGCCTCGGTCACGGCGCACCTCCAGGCCCGCCTGGGGCTTCCGAAAAAATCTGACGGTGTGTCAGGTTACCACAGACGGCCCGCTCCCGGGGCGCTGCGGTAGGATCGCCGGCCATGGCCCTCCAGCTGCCCGAACACCCCCTGGCCGACCATCCCCTGCTGCGACCGGACCCGGCGCTCGTCGAGGCCCTGGCCGCCGAGATCGGCGACGCCGGAAGCCTGCCGGCCCTGCTCTTCGGCAAGGCCCCGGGCCGCCTCTTCGATCGGGTCCTGGGCCAGGGGCCCGACGCGGTGTCACCCCCCTCGGCGCTCTGGCTCCTCCACGTCGCCGGCTACTTCGGCGGCCTCTGGCTGCGCGCCGCCCTGCTCGATGCCCAGCCCGAGGGCCCGCTGCGCGCCATGGCGGCGACACCGGACGCGGACGCGGTGGCGGCCGTGGCCGAGAGCGCCGCCCCGGGCGTCGCCGCCGCCAGCGGCAGCGACGCCGACGCCGTGGCCTTCTGCAACGCGCGCCTGCCCGATCTGGTGAGCGCCTACGGCTACAACCTGGGCTACCTGGAACAGATCCTCGCCGCACCGCCCGAGGGCAGCGCGCCGCCCCCCAACTACGTGCGGGCGGAGGGACCCCTCTGGAGCGAGCTGCGCGGAAAGCCCCTCGCCTGCATGGACGGCCTGTGGTCCGTGGCGCGGCGGGTGGCGGAGCCCCCCGACCCCCGCTGGCGCGACCTGGTCTCGCCCGTGGCCGAGGCCCAGGCCGCGGCGGCGGCCGACGGCCGCCAGGTCTGGACCGACGTGCTCACGGTGGCGGGCCTCGATGCCGGGAGCTTCCGCGACCTGCTCACGCTGTCGGCGGGCTTCCTCGCGGCCATCCAGGCGACGGCGCTGTGCGCGGCGTCGGCGGTGGGCGACGAGCGCCCCGACCGCGGCCACGCCGCGGCCCTGGCCCAGGCGATGCTCTCCGTCTGGCAGGGCAGCTACGCCCTCGGACTGCGCGACCCGGGCCACGACGCCACCCGCCCCGTGCCGCTGCCGAGCCTCTCCTAGCGGCAGGGCCGCACGTTGCCAGCGCTAGCCCCGGGGCAGGCCCAGCACCCGCTGGGCGATGATGTTGCGCTGGATCTCCGAGGTGCCGGCGTAGATGGTCGCGGCCCGGGACCAGAGCAGCTCATGGGCCCAGAAGCCGTCGTCCACCGCCAGGGGATCCCCCGCGTCGACCAGGCCCGCGGGGCCGAGGATCTCAATCGCCAGGTCGTTCAGGCGCTGGTCGAGCTCGCTCCAGAAGAGCTTGAGGGTGGAGCCCTCGGGACCCGAGCGGCCGCTGCGCTGGATCTCGCTGGCGTTGCGGTAGGCGTTCATGCGCAGCACCTGCAGGTCGATGGCGAGCTGGGCCAGCTTCTGGCGCACCACCGGGTCGTCGAGGGCCGCGCGCCCGGCGGGCCCCGGACGGCGGGCGAGCTCGACCAGGCGCTCGAACTCCACCGAGGGCCGGGCGTAGGGCGCCGTGGCCCCTCGCTCCACGTTCAGGGTCGTCATCACCACGTCCCAGCCCCGGCCGATCTCCCCGACGACGTACTCCCGGGGCACCCGGGCCCCGTCGAAGAAGACCTCGTTGAACCAGGCCTCGCCGGTCATCTCCCGCAGCGGGCGGATGTCGATGCCGGGCAGGTCCAGGGGACACAGCAGGAAGGTGAGGCCGCGATGCTTCTTCGGCGCGTCGGGGTCGGTGCGCACCACCAGGATGCACCAGTCCGCGTGCTGGGCGAAGCTCGTCCAGATCTTCTGGCCGGTGACGACCACCGCGTCGTCCTCCACCACGCCGCGCGTGCGCAGCGCCGCCAGGTCCGAGCCGGCGCCGGGCTCCGAGAAGCCCTGACACCAGACCTCGTCGCCCCGCAGCAGCGGCGCGAGGAAGCGCGCCTTCTGCTCGGGCGTGCCGTGGGCCATCACCACGGGCCCCGTGAGGGAGAGACCCACCGAGAGCTGGGTCATGTCCGGGCCCCGCACCCGCGCGTACTCCTCGCCCCAGATCAGCGCCTCCATCACCGAGGCGTCGCGACCGCCGTACTCCACGGGCCAGGTGAGGCCCGCATAGCCGCCGTCGTGGAGCCGGCGCTGCCAGGCCTTCATGAAGGCGATGCGCTCCTCGCCGGTCTCGGGCGCGCGGTAGGCCGACGTGCCCCAGCCCTCCGGCAGGTTCGCCTCCAGCCAGGCGCGCACCTCGGCGCGGAAGCGCGCCTCCTCGGGCGAGTCTCTCAGGTCCATGCGGGCGCTCCTCGGGTGGCGGCGGCCACCGGGCGGCGCTCGTCGCGGACCAGGACGAGGGCCGTCAGGGCCACGACGTTGAGGACGGCGAAGGTCGCGAACGCGGCCCGGTAGCTGCCGGCCACGTCGAAGATCCGCGCCGCGAAGATGCCCCCCAGCACCCCGGCGAAGAGCGTGACCATCAGGGCCCCGTAGATGCGCGAGAGATGCCGCGGTCCGAAGCAGCCGGCCGCCAGCGCGGGCAGCAGCACGTTCTCGGCGCTGGTCGCGAAGCCCTGAGCCACGACGAAGACCGCGAGCAGGCCGAAGAGATCGTCCCGCAGCAGCAGAAACGAGGCGCCGGTCAGGATCGCGAAGTTCAGCAGGGCCGCCGCCTTGAGGTTCGCCCGGTCCGCGAGCCAGCCCATGAGGAGCTTGCCGGCGATGCCCACCAGCAGCATGCCGCTGAAGTTGGTGGCGGCCCGCGCGTTGGAGAGCCCGGTGTCGGTGAGGAACGGAACCAGGTGCTCGATCATCGCCACGTAGTAGAAGTAGAAGCAGAAGAGCACGAAGGCCAGCACCCAGAAGCTGCGCGTGCGCAGCGCCGCAGTCAGGTCGAGGTCGACCTCGCCGGCGTCCGGATCCTGTGAGGAGGCCCGCTCGAGGCGCGCCGGTGGATCCTTCACCGCCCAGGCCGCGAAGGGCAGGATCAGCAGCACCCCGCCCACACCGACCGTCACCAGGGCCGTGCGCCAGGAGTCGGCGCCCTGGATGTAGGCCGCCAGCCGCGCCACCAGGGCGCCGCCCAGGTTCGAGCCCACGTAGATCACGCCCAGGACCAGCGCGGCGCGGCTCGGAACCCAGCGGGCCGCCACGGCGCCCACGATCACGTCGCCGAGGCCGGCCAGCGCCACGCCCAGCATGGCGTTGATGAGCAGGAACTCCCAGGTGGACTGCATCCGCGAGAGCAGCACGAAGGCCAGGCCCAGGAGCAGGGTGCATCCCGAGAGGACCCGCCGCGCGCCGTAGCGCTCGGCGGCCCAGCCCAGCACCGGGAACGAGAGCGACATGGCCAGCACCAGGGGCGCGCGACCCGCGGCGAAGCCGGTTCGCGACCAGTCCAGCTCCGCCACGACGCTCTTCAGGATGGGGCTGAACACGTAGGAGCAGCCCAGGCCCATCTGGCAGACCAGACAGCCGGCGAGCACCCACCAGGCTCGGGCGGGGATGCGCCAGGAGCTCTGGGCGGGGCTGCCGGCCGGGGCGTTCACGTTCGCGGCGGGCTGTAGAGGACGAGCATCTTGTAGAGGAGCGACGGCTTCTCGCTGCCCACCACGTGGACCGCGATCTCCGTGGTCACCAGGGTGCCCCGGGGCCTGGCCTGCACGTCGATCATCCGCGAGCGCGAGTGGACCTTGGCGCCGGCCGGCACCGGGGCCAGGAAGCGAAGGCCGTCGGAGCCGTAGTTGGCCGCGCTGCCGTAGCCCGTGAGCCGGACGCCGCCGCCGGCGCCCCGCATGCGCGGCAGCAGAGAGAGGGTGAGGAAGCCGTGGGCGATGGGTCCGCCGAAGGGGCTCTCGCGCCGGGCCCGCTCGACGTCGGTGTGGATCCACTGCTGGTCGCCGGTGAGGTCGGCGAAGGCCTGGATCATCTCCTGGGTGACCTCGAGGGGCTGGCCGAACTCGCCCCAGGCCTCGCTGCACCGGGCGCGCAGCGCGTCGATGTCGTCGAAGCGGATCTCGGGCATCTCAGTTCGTCCCCAGGATGGCGATGCCGCAGGCCTGCGGCGCGCCGCCGATGTTGTGGGAGAGCGCCAGGCTGGGCCGATTGGCGAGCTGTCGCTCACCGGCCCGTCCCTGCAGCTGCAGGGTGTTCTCGTAGATCATGCGCACGCCGGTGGCACCGGTGGGATGGCCGAAGGTCTTGAGACCCCCGTCGGTGTTCACCGGAAGCTCGCCCGTCAGCTCGAAGCGGCCGCTCTTCACGTGCTCCTTGGCGCTGCCCTTCTCGCAGAAGCCCAGGTCCTCGTAGGTGAGAAGCTCCGTCAGCGTGAAGCAGTCGTGCACCTGGGCCACGTCGATCTGTCCCGCCGGATCCGTGATGCCGGCCTGGGCGTAGACGTCCCGGGCCGCCGCCACCGTGGGCTTCCAGCGCAGGAAGTCGAAGTCCGGGTCGCTCTGGGGGTTGGCGGAGAGGGCGATGGCCACCCCCTTCACCCAGACCGGATCGTCCCGGAAGGTCCGGGCCAGGTCGGCCCGGGTGAGCAGGCAGGCCGCCGCGCCGTCGGACTGGGCGGCGCAATCGTAGAGGCCGAAGGGCCAGGAGATCACCCGCGCGTTCAGCACGTCGTCGATGGTGATCTCGCGCTTGAGCATGGACTTCGGTGCGAGGGTACCGTTGTGGTGGTTCTTGACCGCGATGCGCGCCAGGTCTTCCCGGCCGGCGCCGTAGGTTTCGAAGTAGCGGGCCGCGCACAGGGAGAACCAGCCCGCCGGCGTGCCGGGCAGGTCGCGGACACCGGCCATCATCACGCTCGGCCCCGAGACGCCCCGGTCCTTCGGTTTGTCGAAGCCGACCACCAGCACCGTGTCGTGGAGGCCGGAGGCGATCGCGAACACGCCGAAGCGGAAGGCGTCGGTGCCCGTGGCACAGTAGTTCTGCACGAGGCTGACGGGCCGGTCGAACAGCTTCAGGCTCTCGGCCACCTCCGCCGTGCCCCGGCTGGGGTAGACCGCGCCGCAGAAGACCGCCTCGATCTGCCGGCGCGGATCCTCGATGCCGGCGTCGGCGTAGGCCTCGTAGGCCGCCTCGACGATCATGTCCTGGGGCGCCTTGTCCCAGTTCTCACCGAACTGGGAGCAGCCGACGCCGATCACCGCCACCTTGTCGCGGATCGCCTCGGGATTCATTGCGCGTCCCCCGGCCCGCCCTCGTCCCGGATGGGCGTACACTTCCAGAAGTAGTTGGGCTTGTTGCCGACGTCGTGGATCTTGCGGAACACGAACTCCACGGGGAGATCGCAGCGGAGCTCGTCGGGGCTCGCGTCGGCCATCTGGATGTAGACCCGGGCACCGCCCTCCACCTCGGTCATGGTGCCGATGGCGGGCGGCTCCGGCGTGGGGAAGAAGTAGTCGAAGGTGTAGGACAGGATGCGCCCCGGCCGGTCGGCCAGGCGGATGCGCTCGAAGGCGTCGAGGGCGCCGCAGCGGTAGCAGACCCGCTGCAGCGGGAACTGCTCCGTCCCGCACTCCCGGCAGCGCTGGCCCTCGAAGCCGATGTCCATGTCGCGCTCGCGCCAGTGCACGGTGGCCGAGATGCCCGGCGCCCCGCCCCGCTCCCACTCCACCGGCGCCAGGTTGCGGCCGCGCAGGTACGCGTCGTAGTCGCGCAGCAGCCGCCGCCGCGCCCGATGCCAGGCCACGCCCCGGCGCGGCGCGAGCTTCTCCAGGTGCTCCGTGGTCTCCAGGGCCAGGGCGTCGGCGCCGTCGCCGTAGGAGGCCAGCAGGAGCTTCTCCCCCGGACGCACCGACTCGAGTGCCGCCGCCAGCTGCAGGAGCACCGCGGCGGCGCCGGCGTTGCCCACCGTGCCGAGGAGCGGGTCCTGGAGCTGCTCGGGCGCGAGACCGCAGGCCCGCGCCGCGCCCGCGTGGCTGCGGGCGTCGGGCGCGTAGAGGACGGCGCGCCGGAACTCCGCCGGCGGCTGGCCCGCCTCGGCCATCAGGCCCTTCACCGCCTCCACCAGATTGTCCCGATAGCCGTGGGCCGTGACGAAGCGGTCCTCCCAGGTGTGGACGAAGGGATCGCCGTCGCTGCGCCACAGGTCGAGCATCTCGTCGGCCACCGCGCGGCGACCCTCCACGCGCACGGCCACGCGATCGGCGCCCACCAGCACCGCCGCCGCCGCGTCACCCGTGGAGCGCTCCACGCCGCTGCGCGGCGCGCCCATGCGGCAGTCGCTCGCGACGACCAGGGCGTTGCGCGCAGAGCCGGCCGCCACCGCGTCGAGGGCGCTGGCCAGGGCGCCGGTGCCGGCCCGCAGGCTGCCGGCGTGGTCGGCGGTGGCGACGTCGCGCCGCAGGCCCAGCGCGCGCGCCACCAGCGTCGCCGCCTGCTTCTCCTTGTAGGGGTAGCTGGTGGAGGCGAAGAACAGGGCGTCCACCTGCTCCCGGTCGAAGCCGCCGAGGCAGTCGCGCGCCGCGGCCACGGCCATGGTCACCGCGTCCTCGTCGTAGGCCGCCACCGCCTTCTCCGGACCGCCCTCCACCGCGCGTCCGCCGCCCAGGGCCTTCAGCGGAAGCCGGGCCATGGGGATGTAGGCACCGTAGGACGTGATTCCACTCGAGCCGCTCATGCCGCCACCTCGTTCTCCCGCCGCCCGCTCATGCCACGACCTCGCTCTCCACCAGCCGGGCGATCTCATCGGCGTCGAGGCCCAGGAGCTCGCCCAGGACCGCCTGGTTGTGCTCACCCAGGTTGGGCCCGGGCGTCGTCAGCGCGCCGGGCGACTCCGACAGCCGGAGGCCCGAGCGCTCGAAGGGCAGCTCGCCCAGGTGCACGTGGGACAGGGGCTGCCAATGTCCGCGATGCTGGAGCTGCGGATCGTCGAGCAGATCCTGGAAGGTCTGCACGGCGCCCGCGGGTACGCCCGACGCCTGCAGGCGCTGCATCAGGTCGTGGGGCGCGAAGCCGCGCGTCCAGGCCCCGATCCGCTCCTCCAGCTCGGCCTCGGCCTGCTTGCGGCCGGCCAGGGTGGCCCAGCGCGCGTCCCGCGTCCAATCCGGCGCGCCCATGGCCGCCACCAGCGCCGCCCAGTCCGCGTCGTCCGCACACGCGATGGCGATCCAGCGATCCTCGCCCGCGCAGGGGAAGACGCCGTGGGGGGCGGCGTTCTCGTCGCGGTTGCCGCAGCGCGCGACACCGCCCGCGCCGGCGCTTTGTCGGACCACGAGCTCCGAGAGGCTGTAGACGCCGGCCTCGATCTGCGAGAGGTCGATGCTCTGCCCCTCGCCCGTACGCCGCCGGCGCAGCAGCGCGGCCGCCACCGCCAGGGCCACGTAGCGGGGCGAGAGCGAGTCCGTGATCGTGCCGTAGGGGCCGTGGGGCTCCCGGTCCGGCCAGCCGGTGAGGTGGTTGAAGCCGGCGATCGCCGAGCCCTGGCCGCCGAAGCCCGGATACCGGCGCTGGGGCCCGGTCTGTCCGAAGAGGCAGCCGCTCGCGAACACCAGGTCGGGCTTCGCGGCCCGCAGGGCGGCGGCGTCGAGACCCCACCTGGCCATGACGCCCGGCGCGAAGTTCTCGCAGACCACGTCCGCCCAGCCCACGAGTCGCTTCACCAGCGCGACGGCCTCCGGCTTCTGCATGTTGAGGCTGACGCACTCCTTGTTGGGGTTGAGGAGCACGTACATGGGCGAGCCGTCGAGGCCGTGGGGGCTGTCCTTGGTGAGGAAGAGCACCCGCAGGAAGTCAGGTCGCTTGGAGGACTCCACCCGGATCACCCGAGCGCCGTACTCGGCGAAGACCTTGGTGGCGACCGGGCCCGCAGCCCCGGCCCCCAGCTCGAGGACGTGGACACCCGAGAGGATCACACCACGCCCTCCGCCGCGAGCTTCGCGAGGTCGTCGGGCCCGAGGCCCAGCTCGCCGAAGACCTCGGCGTTGTGCTCCCCGATCCGCGGCGCCCGCCGGCGGATGCGCGGCGGGGCGCCCTCCACCCTGGCGAAGAAGTCCGGGTGCTCGATGGAGGCGCCGAGCTCAGGGTAGTCGAGGGTGACGAAGAGCCCCCGGTCCCGGAGCTGGCTGTGCTCGAGGATCTCCCGGGCGTCGTTGCAGGGCGCCAGCAGGATGCGCCGCTTCAGGGCCTCCTCGTAGAGCCAGCGCATGCTGCGGCTCGCGAAGAACGCGCCGAAGGCCTCCTCGAAGCGGGCGATCTCCGCGTCGGAGAGCTCGTTGTGGTTGAACTGCTTCCAGTCGCAGTCCCGCAGCCAGGGCGGCGCCATCTCGCACTCGGCCATCAGCTCGACGGTCGCGATGAGGTTCGGGATGCGCGCGGCCCCGCCCCGCAGGCCGAAGGTCACCCAGCCGTCGGCCGCGGGCCAGATCTCGCGGGTGCGGCCCATGCGCCCACCGGCGCGCGTCGCGGGCCGCCGGTGGCGGGCGAACTGGGCCGCGCCGGAGAGCAGGGTCTGGAGCTGTGCTTCCTGGAGCGATACGTCCACGCGTTGACCGCGCCCGGAGTCCTCACGCGCGTACAGCGCCAGCACCACGCCCAGGGCGGCGTCGGGCGCGGCGTGGTAGTAGGCGGTGGGCATGCTGCAGCGGACCGGCGGCCGGTCGGGATCGCCGGTCACCCCCGCGTTGCCCCCCATGGCCACGGCCACCAGGTCGCCGCCGCGGAAGCCGGCGTAGGGACCCGTCTGGCCGAACGGGGTGATGGCGCAGTAGACGAGCCCCGGATGCGCGGCCCGCAGCGCCTCGAAGCCCAGCTCGCGCGCGTCCTGGGTGCCGGGCGCGAACGACTCCATAACCACGTCCACCCGCGCCGCGAGCTGTCGGAAGAGCGCCCGCCCGGCCTCGGCCTCCAGGCTCAGGGTGATGCCGCGCTTGCTCGTGTTGAGCGCCAGCCAGGCCAGGCTGTGCTCGGGATCGGGCTCGCCGCGCAGGTAGGGGGCGCGCCGGCCCGCGAGGTCGCCGCCCGGAGGCTCCCACTTGATCACGTCCGCACCGAGATCGCCGAGGATCTTTCCCGCCAGGAAGCCCGGCTCACCCGTGAGGTCGAGCACCCGAAACCCGGACAGGAGCCCGTCCGAGTGCGTGGGGCTGGCGTCGGCAGGGGGCGACACGGAGGAGCAGCTCTCCCGGAGAAGCCCGTCGAGGCGGGCCGCGCTAGTCTACCATGTTCTGACGGAGCGTCAGATCGGCTGCCACGGGCCTCGCCGGGCCCGCGCGCGCAGTAGGCAGAAGAACCGGGAGACGGTCGGATGCACGTGCAGGCGCTCTTCGATCTCTCGGGCCGCACGGCCCTGGTCACCGGTGGCGGTCGCGGCATCGGCCGCCACATCGCCATCGGCCTGGCGGAGGCCGGAGCCGACGTCTTCGTGGCCTCCCGCAAGCTCGACAACTGCCGGGCCGCCGCCGATGAGATCACCGCCCTGGGCCGCCGCGGTGTGGCCGTCGCCGCCGACCTGGGCGACGAGGCCCAGGTGCACGCCTTGGCCGATCGGGTTCTCGCCGAGACCGAGCACCTGGACATCCTCGTGAACAACGCCGCGGCGATGTGGGGCGCGCCGACCCTCGAGTACCCGATCCACGGCTGGGACAAGGTCTTCGCCGTCAACGTGCGCGGGCTGTGGCTGCTCACCCAGCGCGTGGCCCGGCACATGGCGGAGCGCGGCCGCGGCTCGATCATCCAGGTGAGCTCGGTCTCGGGCTTCCGAGGCGCCGGCGAGGAGGCCATGCCGGCAGTGGCCTACAACGCCAGCAAGGGCGCCGTGGTCACCCTGACCAAGGATCTGGGGGTGAAGCTCGCGCCCCGGGGCGTTCGGGTGAACGGGATCGCACCGGGGCCGTTCGACACCGACATGATGGGGTATGTGCACGCGGACGCTGAGAAGAAGCGGCGGCTCCAGGCCCAGGTGCCCCAGCAGCGCTGGGGCGGTCCCGACGACATCAAGGGCGCCGCGGTCTTCCTGGCCAGCGACGCCGCCGCCTACGTCTGCGGCCACACACTGGTGGTCGACGGCGGCATGAGCGCCTGGTAGACCCCTCCCGGGACGTTCGTTGCGGGTCCCGATCGCGCGCTTGCTGCTTCTCTCCCCGAGCTGGTGGACGAGACCCGGGAGCGGCCGGAGGCCCTGGGCTATCCGGGTACCGATCCCGGGGACCAGGCGGAGGCGGCGCCCGTCGGCGCGCCCTCCAGCAGCGCGCGCAGCGCCGGATCGCGCTGCTTGGCGCACGCCAGCCGCTCGCTGCCGCGGGCGATGGTGGGATGCCTGCAGCCGAGGATGGCCGTGGCGTAGCTCGGGCGCGCCCGCAGCCGCTCCCAATACGCCCGGCAGGCGGGCCGGCGCGCCGGGTCGAGAAACATCTCCGTGTACGCGGCCTGCGCGAGCCGCTCGAGGATCACGAGCCAGCTGACGTCCGCCAGGCTGAAGCGGTCGCCCAGGACCCAGTCGCCGCCGTGCCCCGCGAGCTGCGCCTCCAGGGCGTCGAGGTGGACGCCCATCTGGCGGCGACTGCGCGCCAGGAGCTTCCGGAAGAGCGGCAGGCGCAGGCTGGCGAAGCCCCCGACCCGGAAGAGCAGGAACATCAGGGGCCGCTTGCGATCGAAGTGGAAGAGCAGGCCCTCGAGGATGCGCCAGCTGGGGATGGCATCGATCATGCTGGCGAACAGCGGCAGCGTGAGGCCGGGCACGGCGTTCCCCGCGCTCACGTCACCGTGCGCCAGGGGTTCGTCGGTGAGCGAGGAGCGGTCGATCCAGGCCTGCATCGCCTTCCGGGCCCGGGGCTCCTCCGGCACCAGCGCGGGCGCGCCCGCCGGCGCGTGGTCGGCCGCGTAGCGGATCTGCTCGTGGGACTCGTAGACCGGATGCCCGCGGTGCAGCAGCACCGGCACCGTTCCCCCGGGATTCAGCCTCAGGAAGGCCGGGCGGATGTTCTCGTAGGCCCCGGTCTCGATCA
Source organism: uncultured Spirochaetales bacterium (assembly GCA_964442285.1). Lineage (GTDB taxonomy): Bacteria > Myxococcota_A > UBA9160 > UBA9160 > JAFDET01 > CAYTZH01. The sequence goes on from CAYTZH010000008.1 coordinate 49,419, forward strand.
GGTCCACCGGGTGGTGGCGGTGGGGGATTCCGAGCTCCGCCAGACAGACTCGCGTCTTCATGGAGCAGAGCGAGAGCGCGTTGGAGTAGAGCTCCCACTCCTCGGTGTGGGGGAGCTCGATCTCGGGCTGCAGCCCGGGCGGCACCGGATGCCGCACCCGTCGGCTGCGCTCCCAGGCCCAGACACCGATCGCCAGCGCCGCCGCCAGTGCCAGGGCGACGAGAACGCCGCTCACGGTGCCGCCTCCCCACGCACGCTCATCCGCCGGGCCCCTTCGAGGCCGATTCGGAGCCGAGGAAGAGACCCTCGATCGCCCGGGCGTGGGCCCGCGCGACCTCGGCCTTGCCGGGATCGACGCCCGACACCCGCTTGCACTCCTCCGCCTGGTGGAAGATCACGTCCGACGCGCCGACGAGGATGTAGATGAAGTGGACCGGCGCCACGCCGCCGGGAAGCACGCCCTCCGCCTGGAGCTCGCGCACCCAGGGCTCGAGCAGGTCGAAGAGCGGCTTCACGTGCCGATCCACCAGCCAGCGCATCCGGGGGCCGCGGCGCTTGCCTTCGTCGTGCATGAGGCGCACGAACTCCGGGTTGCGGGAGACGAAGGCCACCTGGCCCCGGATCAGCCGCCGGAGTCGGGCCCGGGGCTCGCTGGCCGCATCGTCGACGATGGCCTCGAGGCCCGAGCGGAGCTCCGCGAAGGCCCGATCGACGGACGCGCGCCACAGGCGCGCCTTGTCGCCGAAGTGGTAGCGGAGCAGGCCCAGCGGGACGCCCGCCCGGGCGGCGATGTCGCGGGTGCGCGCGCCATCGAAACCGCCCTCGGAGAACGAGGCCAGCGCCGCCCGCAGGATCCGCTCGCGGGTCTCCGCGCTCTGATCCGCGGCGCGGGACCCGGGGGCGGGCGTCATGGCCCGCCCCGCGCTTCCGCACTGTTGTTCATATGAACAAGACGGTACCCGCACCGGCCTGGACCGGCAACCCCCGGTCCGCCCTCGGCGGCGCTAGCCCGCTCGGGCCTGGGGACCGGCGCCCCGCGCCCACTCGAAGCACTGCACCTCGAACATCAGCGGCAGGCGGTAGCGCACGTAGAAGCTGTGGAGCTTCAGCACCTCGAAGTCGTCGACCTTGCGCTCGACGAGCTCCACCTCCGGGTCCCGCTCCTGGATCTTCCGGGCCCGCTCGTACATCGCCTCCAGCTCCTCCGGCTGGGCCACACTCAAGCCCACGTGCTCCCGACCGCCGCAGCGCATCGGCTCGTCGCTGGCGTGGATGTACACGAACTGCTCGTTGCTGTAGGCCCGCAGCACCAGGAGCTCACCCGGACGGGAGAGCGTGGGCATCTCGGTCCAGCCGAAGACCTCTCCGTAGAACGCCAGCAATGCCCGCTGGCCGGCATCCTGGAGCGTGCGCGACGGAACGCTCATCGCCACGTGGTTGAAGCGCGGAATCGGATCGCTCACGCGGCCTCCCCTGGCGCCACCATCACCTTGCCCCCGCGCGCTCCCGCCTCGAGGGCCTCCAACGCAGCGAAGAGACCCTCGAGCGGCACGTCCTCGGGCTCGATCAGCAGGTGGGTGGGAAGGCGCCCGCCGGCCAGCAGCGCGAGCGCGTTCCCGATGCCGTCGGCGTCGTACTCGTAGGCCCCGGTGACCACCAGCTCGTTCAGCAGGATGCGGTTGTGGTCGAGCTTCGGACGCCGGATCCCCGTGCCCACCAGGACGAGGGTGCCGCCCCGACCCAGCTGCCCGAGGGCCGACTCCATGGCCCCGGGATTGCCGGAACACTCGATCGCGACGTCGAAGGGCGCCTCCACCACGTCGAAGGGCATGACCCGGCTTTCGAAGTCGTCCGGCCCCTTCACGGCGGCCGCCCCGACGCCCGCGGCGCGCTCGCGCCGGGCGGGCGCCGGCTCGCTCACGCTGACGTCGTCGATGCCCTCGGCCCGCAGCGCCGCGACCACCAGCAGACCGATGGGTCCCGCGCCGGTCACCAGCACCCGCGCGCCCGGCTCCGCCCCGGAACGGGTGATGGCATGGAGCGCCACCGCCAGCGGCTCGGCCAGCGCCGCGACGCGCAGGGGCAGCCCGTCGGGAACCCGGAAGAGCTGGGCGGCCAGCACCCGGACGTACTCGGCGAAGGCGCCTTCGAAGCCTCCGCCGTCGGCGCTGCCCCGGCTCGCGCACAGCGAAGGACGCCGGGCCTCGCAGGCCGCGCAGCGGCCGCACGCCGGCCGCGGTCCGCCGACGACGGCGTCGCCGGGCCTCCAGTCGTGCACCTGGCTGCCCACCGCTGCGATCCGTCCCGCGTACTCGTGGCCCCCGACGGAGTCGGGTCGGCCCATGCCCTCGAGCACCATGTGAAGGTCGGTACCGCAGATCCCGCAGTGGCTGACCTCGATGAGCACCTCGTCCGGACCCGGCTCGGGAACGGGACGCTCCTCCACGGCGATCTCGCGGCGGGCACGGTACACAGCGGCACGCATGGGGACAGCATTCTCCGGGGAGTCGGCGCGTGTCAAGGCGCTAGTAGCGATGGCCGTCGATCTCGACGCCCTCGGCGGCGAGCCGCGCCAGCGCCCGCTCGCGCAGGGGAGCCACCTGGACCTTCTGGTTCCCGGTGTAGGAGAGCTCGTCCGCTCCGAAGAAGAGAACGACCCGGGGCACCTTGTAGGCGGCCAGGCGCTCGCGCAGCCAGGCCCGGATCTCCTCCGGCTGGGGATCGGCTCCTTCCCGGCGCACGGCGCACAGCACGAGGGCCTCGCCCAGGGTCGGATGCGGGACCCCCACCGGGAAGGCCATCTTCAGGCCGTCGAAGCGGCCCAGGGCCCGCTCGATCTCCACCGGCGAGACGTTGGCCCCCCCGGTTTTGACCAGGTTGGAGAGGCGGCCGGTCCAGTGCAGGAAGCCCTCCTCGTCGAGCGAGCCGCCGTCCCCGCTGCGGAAGAAGCCGTTCTCGTCGAGGAAGCGCTCGGGCAGCACCTTGTAGTAGCCGCGCATGAAGGTGACGCCCTTCACCGCGATCTCGCCGGACGCCCCCGTCGGCAGCGGCTCGCCCGTCTCCGGGTCGAGGATGCGGAAGTGCATACCCGGGAGCGGCCTGCCGTGGGCGCGCCGGCGCAGCTCTGCCGGCGCGTCGCTGGGAAGCATGCTGGAGATGGTAAAGGTCTCCGAGGCGCCGTAGGACGAGCTCGTGCCGTAGGTGTCCTTCTCCAGGCCCGCCTGCGCCGCGATCGGACTCCCGAAGTCCAGCTTGTGGAGGGCCGAGAGGTCGCGGCGCGAGAGCGTCGGGTCCTCGCCCAGGGCCTTGTGCTGATGGGGCCAGGCGTGGGCCGCGGTGGCGCGCTCCGCCTCGATCATCTCGAGGGCCGCTCCCGGATCGAAGGTCTCCTGCAGGAGCAGCGTGCCGCCCGCCGCGAGGGTGGCGCCGAGGGACATGCAGATGCCGGCGGTCCAGAAGAGCGGGTAGCAGGTCCAGACCCGGTCGCGCTCGTCGAAGCGCTGGAGCTCCTGGAAGCGGTAGCTCTGGAGCACCGGCGCGCGGTGGGCGTGGAGGACGCCCTTCGGGTTGGCGGTGGTTCCCGAGGTGTAGATGATCATGGCGTCGTCGGACGGGGCCACCTCCTCGCACAGGGCGTCGACCAGGTCGTCCGGGACGTCCGCCGCCAGCGCCTCCAGGGACGCCCAGGAGGGATCGCCCAGGCAGGCCCAGCGCCGGAGCTGGGGCAGCGCCGGACAGCGCAGGCGCCCGTTCTCGCCGTCGAGCACGGGATGATCGCCGAGGAGCGATTCGAGGAAGCGGTGCTTCAGCAGGCCGGGCTGGAGCAGCAGCAGCGACGCATCGCTGTGGCGCAGGATGTAGTCGCGCTCGTCGGTCGCGGCGTAGGTGTTGACCGGGACCAGGACGCCGCCCACCAGGCCGACCGCGAAGGCCGACGCCACCCACTCGGGCCGGTTGGCCATGTAGACCGCCACCCGCGCGCCCTTGCCGACGCCGGCGCCCACCAGGGCCCGCGCCAGGGCCCGGGCTCGCTGTCGCAGTTCGGCGTAGGTCCAGGCCTCGACCCGGCCCCGCTGCTCGAAGCGGATGGCCGTGCGCTCCCCCCAGCGGGCCGCTACGTCCTCGAGGAAGCGGCCGAGGGTCAGGCGCGGGCTATCCGCCTCGATGCTCACGCCCCGCGGCTCACGCGCCCGGCAGCCGCACCTCGGCGGTGCCCTTGGCCATGGTGTCGCCCTTCTGGTTGGTCATCGTGACCGACACCACGGCGACCGGCCGGCCCGAAGGATCGTCCCAGATCATCCGCTCCACCTGGCCGTCCAGGTAGCTCGCGTCGCCGGTGAAGGCCGGGAAGCGGTACTGCATGTTGCTGTGCAGCACCTCGCCCCACTCACCGCACCAGTTGGTGAGGTAGTCGAGGATCCAGGCCCCCATGGAGGCGCCGTAGCCGTAGCCCCGGGGCAGACCGATGAGCTGGGCATAGCGGGGCTGGACGTGCCCCCGCGACGGCCCCTTGTAGAGGCCGTCGGCCTCCGCGGGATCGATCCTGGCGCCCTCCTGATCGCGGGACATCTCCGGCAGCCAGCCGGCCTCGCTGAGGGACGAGGGCCCGCCGTCCGGCTCGAAGCCGCCCCAGACCGTCATCAGGTAGGACCGCCACTCGGTGGTGAACGTGGCGATCGTGTGGGGCCCGATCGGCCGCCGCGGGAGCTTGTCGCCGGTCTGGACCCCGGTGCGCTTGTCGTGGCCGAGGTCGAGGAAGGTGGCGTAGTAGTCGAACTTCTCCTTGTTGATCACCTCGAGCTGCTCGTCGCTCCACTGGGGATCGTCGCGCTCGGGGAAGAAGTTCCGGTCGCGGGCCAGGTCGGCGCGGTAGCGCACGGAGGTGGAGCGCTGCTTGCAGAGGATCTGGCCCTTCTGGTTGACGTAGGTGGTGTCGCCCCGGGAGAACATGGTCGGACCCGAGAACTTGGTCTGCGCCACCTTGTAGTCGAAGAGCATCCGCTCCAGGGTGAGCTTGTCGCCCGGGAAGATCCGCGGTCCGTAGAACCACCACTCGTCGCCGCCGAAGATCATGTGGGTGCCGGGGATGTGACCCTGGATGGCCGGACCCGCGCCGTGGCTGTCGCTGCAGCAGACCGCGAACGACTGGGGCGCAACGATCTGGCCGAAGCGGCTCTCGGCGGCGAACGCGTCGTCGTAGTAGAGCGGGTTCGGGTTCTGCATGCCCTGGGCCCAGCGGCGGATGTCGTTCACGTGGACCGGCTCCTTCATCACGCTCCCGCCCAGGGGGCGACCGATCCAGCGGTCCACGTCGGTGGTGTCGAACTCCTCGGACATGGGTCTCTCCTCGGATCTCCAGGGTCTGCGGCAGGCCGTAGAGCCGCCCTGTGTTCCCGCTCGGCGATCTGACGGGGCGTCAGATCACTCTACCACATCCGGGTCGCCCCCTGCGTCCTGCCAGGAGAGCGGCGCCCAGTCCGGGGCGCGGCGCTCGGCAAACGCTCGGGGGCCCTCCCGGAAGTCGGGGCTGGCACCGTGCTGGCGGAGGATCGACCAGGCGTGGGAGAGGCCGTCGTGGAGCCCCCGCTCCAGCGACGCCCAGATCGCCCGCTTGCTGGCGGCCATGGCGGCGGGAGAATTCCGGGCCACGAGGCCGGCCAGGGCCCGGGCGCGCGGAAGCAGCTCCGCCCGGGGCACCACCTCGCTGACCAGACCCACCCGCAGGGCCCTCGCCGCATCCATCCGCTCGCGGCCGCCCACCAGCGCCATGCGCAGGACCTCCTCCAGGGGGATGCGCCGCGCCAGCCCCACCGGCTCGAGCCCCGCCACGAGCCCCACCTTCACGTGGGGATCGAAGAAGGTGGCGTCCTCGCTGCAGAGGTTGATGTCGCTGTCGGCGACGAAGTGAAGGCCGCCGGCAGCGCACATGCCGCCCACGGCGGTGATCACCGGCTTCCAGCAGCGGTTCTGCACCGCGGTGAAGCGGACCCCGGCCAGGCTCCCGCGGTCGCGCTCCTCGCCGACGCTGGCGGTGCCGGCCGCGACGTCGTCCACGTCGAAGCCGGTGCAGAAGGCGCGCTCCCCCGCGCCGGTCACGATCACCACCACCACCTCGGGGTCGCGCTTGATGGCGTCCCAGGCGAGGGGCAGCTCGCGCGACATGGCACCGTTGATGGCGTTGTGGCGCTCCGGGCGGTGGAGCGTGAGGACGACGACGCCGTCCTGCTTCTCGTAGCGCAGGGTCTCGAACGGCTCGTCGCGCAGGGTCTCGAACGACAACGTGGACTCCTCGCGCCCCGGGGTCCCCGCGCGCTTCGCATCAGTATCTGACGGGTCGTCAGACGCGTCAAACCCGGTACGCTTGCGGCCGTGGCCGTGCCCGCCCTCCGCCGCTGGACGCATCTGGGGCTCTGCGTCTCCGACCTGGAGCGCTCGCTGCGCTTCTACCGCGAGGTCTTCGGCTTCGAGGAGGATCGCGCGCGACCTCCCTTCGAGATGGCCGGCGGTCCCGCCGCGACGCTCCTCGAGCTGCCGGAGGTGAAGCTGCAGGCCGTCTACCTCGTGCGCGACGGGCTCTGCCTGGAGCTGCTCGCCTATCCCGCGCCGGGCACGACCGGCGACGGCGCGCCGCGCCCCATGAACCGCCGGGGACTCACCCATCTGTCGTTCGAGGTCGACGATCTCGACGCCGTGGTCGCGGCCGCGGTCGCCGCCGGGGGGACGCTGATCGAAGGCTCTCGCATCCCCGCGGCGGTCTTCCTGACCGACCCCGACGGCACGCGGATCGAGCTCGTCCTGCGGAGGAACGGGCCCCGCTGAGCCCCGACGGCCCCGGGGCCGCAGGCGGGCATTTCTGACGACGCGTCAGATCCGCTACCGTGAGCTCCGGACTGGAGCCCTCCCGCGGGCTCCGGAAGGAGCGCTCCCGTGCCGCGACGCATCCCCCTGCCCCCGTTCCCCCATGGCTGGTTCCGCGTGTGCGACTCGGACCAGCTCGCCCCCGGCGAGCTGCGCGCCGTGCGCTACGTGGGCCGCGAGCTGGTCGTGCTCCGCGACGCCGCCGGCACCGCCCGGGTCTTCGACGCCTTCTGCCCCCACCTCGGAGCCCACCTCGGGCACGGCGGACGGGTCGAGGGCGACACCCTTCGCTGTCCCTTCCACGGCTGGCGATTCGACGCCGGCGGACGCTGCGTGGAGGTGCCCTACGCCAGACGGATTCCGCCCCGGGCCCAGCTGCGCGCCTGGGAGGTCTGCGAGAAGAACGGCGTCGTGATGGTCTGGTACCACGGGCAGGGCGAGCCCCCCCAGTGGGAGATCCCGGACGTCCCCGAGTGGGGCTCGCCCGAGTGGACGGAGCCGGTCCGTCAGGAGTATCGGGTGCGGACCCACGCCCAGGAGATGGCGGAGAACGTCGTCGACCCGGCGCACTTCAAGTACGTCCACGGCACGCCGGCCCTGCCCCCGACGAAGGCCTGGATCGAGGACCACGTCTTCCGGGTGGAGTCCGGCCTCACCTTCACCACGCCCCGCGGCGAGTCCCTGGGCAAGGTCGACATCCAGAGCCACGGCTTCGGCTTCGGCGTCACGCGCTTCACGGGCGTGGTCGAGACCCTGGTGCTCATCACCGGCGGCCCCATCGACGAGGAGTACTGCGAGACGGTCCTGCGCTTCATGGTGAAGCGGCTCGGGAACGAGGAGGCGGAGCGCAACGTCGCCAGGGCCTTCGTGGCCGAGATCAACCGCCAGTACAGCCAGGACATCCCGATCTGGGAGAACAAGGTCCACCTGGATCGACCGCTGCTCTGCGACGGCGACGGCCCGATCGGCCTGCTCCGCGAGTGGGGACGGCAGTTCTACGCGTGAGCCATGGCGCCGACGCGGCCCCCGGCGATGGAGCGGGCCTCAGGATTCGGTGGCGCGGGAGTCGTTCTTCGCTCGCAGCTCCTGGATCAGCCCGTCGGCCCCGTGCTTGGTGAACATCTCCTGGGTCTGGCTCCGGAAGTTCGAGAGCAGGCTCACCCCCTCGATGATCACGTCGATCACGAACCAGCGGTCGCCCTGTTTGCGGAGCCGGTAGTTGATGAGCACCGGCTCCGAGTCCTGGGTGATCAGCCGGGAGCGCACGGTCACGTCGCCGTTGCGCTCGGTGCGGGTGCCGGAGATCTCCACCTGCTGGTCCTGGTAGCCATCCAGGCTCTTCCCGTAGGTCAGCGAGAGGTGACGCTTGAACTCCTCCTGGAACTGCTCGCGCTGCTCCGGCGTGAACTTCCGCCAGTTCCGGGCCAGGACCAGCTTGGAGATGGTGGCGAAGTCGAACCGGTCGTAGGCCAGGGTCTCGAGCTGGTCGCGCTTCTCCGCGGTCGAGAGCGCGTCGTCCCGCAGGACGGCCAGCACCGCCCCGACCGTCTCGTCGACCGCCGCGCGGGCCTCGGCCTCCGGGCCCTGGCCGTTCGGGGACTGCGCAGCGGCCGGACCGGCCGCCAGGAGTCCGAGCAGCACGACCCCCACCAGGGACGTGGGCCGGCGCCGGGCCGCGCTCGGGACGGCCTTCGGGCTCGCGCTCGGGATCGCGTTCCGCCTCGGGGTTCTCGTGTGCATCCGGCTCCTCCCGCGGATGGGGTCTGCCTGGGTCCACAGAGCGTAGCGTGCCGGACTCACTCCGAGGATGCCATGGCGTCGAAGGCCTTGCCGAGCAGGCGCTCCAGGACGACCGCGTTCTGCACGTAGGTGATCTCGTCGCCCGGCTGGAGCACCGCGTCCTCCGCCCCGGGGGCGAGACCGATGTACTTGTCGCCGAGGAGGCCCGAGGTCAGGATGGAGGCCTCGGTGTCCAGGGGCAGCGCGACCGTCTCGTCGACCTCGAGCAGGACCCGGGCGCGCAGGTCCTCGCTGAGCTCGATCTCCTCGACCTGACCGACCTTCACGCCCCCGATCATGACCGGGGACCGGATCTTCAGCCCGCTGACCTCGTCGAAGACGACATAGATGGGCATGCCGCCCCGGCCCGTGTACGAGACGCCGCCCAGGCTGATCGAGAGGTAGGCGAGGCCGGCCAGGCCGGCCAGGACGAATACGCCGACCAGGAAATCCTGTTTGGGTGAGACATTCATGCGACGAGGAACCCCCAGAGCGCGGTGATGGCGTAGTTGAGCAGAAGTGTCGTGACCGAGGCCCAGACGACGGTGGACGTGGTGGCCCGGCTCACGCCCACGGCGCTGGGCTCCGCCGTGTAGCCGCGCCAGGTCGCCACCAGGGCGACCAGGCCCCCGAAGAAGAACGACTTCATGAAGCTGCCCAGGACGTCCTCCCGGAAGAGGATCGCGCTCTCGAGGCTCGAGAGGTAGGTCCCGGCGTCGACGCCGAGGAGCACGACGCCGACCAGGTAGCCCCCGGCCAGTCCCAGGACGATGAAGAGCGCCGAGAGCAGCGGCATGCAGACGACCATGGCCAGCGCCTTCGGGGCCACCACGAACTCGAGCGGATCGATGGACATCATGCGCAGCCCGTCGAGCTGCTCGGTCCGCACCATGGCGCCGATCTCGGCGGTCATGGCAGAGGCGGCCCGGCCGGTCACCAGCAACGCCGTGAGCACCGGGCCCAGCTCGCGGACCAGGGAGAGCCCGATCAGCGTCCCCATGGTGTCCTCCGCCCCGAAGCGGACCAGTGCGGTGTAGGTCTGGAGGCCCAGGACGGCGCCGACCGCCACCGCCGAGACCCCGATGAGCGTGAGCGAGAGCACCCCCACGCCGTAGATCTCGTCGAGCACCCGGCGCAGGCGCCACGGCCGCCGCCAGCCGGCGGCCGCCACGGCGGCCCCGAAGGCGGCGATCCGCCCCAGCAGCTCCGTGAGGCGGAGGGTCTCGTGGCCCAGCCGGGAGATGGGGTTGGCGGCCGTGGCCGAGCCCGAGCTCACGGAATCTCCCGGGCGAAGAAGGCGTCCACCCGCGGATCGTCGCTGTTGCGGAACTGGTCGGGCGTCCCGGAGAGGGCTCCGCCGTCCACCAGCAGCACGATCTGATCCGCCATCCGGAAGGTGCTCGCGATGTGATGGGAGGCGATCACCATCGTCACGCCCAGCCGCCGGTTCACGTCCACGAGCAGGTCCTCGACCTTGCGCACGGTGGCGGGGTCGAGGCCGGAGAAGGGCTCGTCGCAGAGCAGGATGTCGGGCGCCATGACCAGAGCCCGGGCCAGCGCCGCCCGCTTGGTCATCCCGCCGGAGAGCTGCGCGGGGTAGAGCTCGTCGACGTTCTCGAGGTCGACGCCGGCGAAGCAGTGGTGCACCTCGGCGGCGATCTCGTCCTCGCCCATGGGGCTGTGCTCTCGCAGGGGCAGGGCCACGTTGTCGTAGACGCTCAGGGAGTCGAGCAGGGCGCCGCCCTGGAACATCATGCCCACCCGCCGCCGGTACTGGCGCGCGTCGGCCTCGTTCATGCGCGTGAGCTCGAGGTCGCCGTCGACCCAGAGCTCGCCTGCATCGGGCTTGAGCAGGCAGCCGATCATGCGGAGCAGCGTGGTCTTGCCGGCGCCGCTCCCGCCCAGCACCACGGAGATGCGGTCCCGAGGGAAGCCACAGGAGACGTCCTCGAAGACCCGCCGACCGCGGCGGTGGAGCCGCAGTCCGCGCGCTTCGATGTGGATCGGCGCCAACGCCGACTGGGCGTCGGCTCGGTCCGGAACCGACGAGGACTCCAAGCGCAGATCTCCGCCTCCCACCCCTGAGGCCGACCCAGCATAGCAGCGAGACGCGGCCCGAAAAGCATTCTGGGCCGCCAACTTCGGCCCGGTGGTCACAGCCTGGGGAAGGCCCGCGAGATCCGCCGGATGAGGTCGAGCAGCCGCAGCACGTCCAGGCTCAGGAAGGGCTTCCCGCTGGTCAGGAGGGCGACGGCAAGACGGCGGTCCGGGTCCGCCCAGGAGAAGATGTTCGTGAACCCCAGGTGCCCGAACGCCCGCTCGGTGTGGGGTCCGAACAGGCTGATCGGGCCGCCGAGCATGAAGCCCGGCCCGTAGCGGAGGGGCAGGCCGAGGGTGAGGTCGAACTCCCAGTAGGCCTCCTCGACGGTGGCGCGGGAGACGGTCCGCGGATCGAAGACCCGGACCCCCTCGAGCTCGCCGCCGTTCAGCAGGCACTGGTAGAACGCCGCGACCTCCCGGGCGGTCGCCACCACGTTCGCCGACGGCACGATCCCGGTCAGGAAGCGCGGGTCCTGGGCCATCTCCACCACCGAGCGGAAGTCGGTCCCGAGCGCCCGGCGGAAGGCCCAGGAGAACGGCGGCCAGACCGGGAAGCCGGTCACGCAGTCGCGCGCCACCTGACCGAGCTCGTCCGGATCCACGCCGTAGGAGAGCCAGCGCAGCCCCAGCGGCTCCGCGATCCGCTTGCGCAGGACCTGCCGCAGGTCCTGCCCGGTGGCACGCCGGACGACCTCCCCCAGCACGAAGCCCGACGAGATGGCGTGGTAGGCCAGACGCGTGCCCGGGCGGAACACCGGCCGCGACGACGCCAGCAGCTGGACGATGCGCGCCGGGTCCCCCAGCGCGTCCAGGTCCATGGCGCTGCGGGGCATGTTGGGGATGCCGGCGCGATGGGCGAGCAGGTGGCGGAGCGTGATGCCGGCCTTGTCGTTGCTGCGGAACTCCGGGAGGTAGTCGGCCACCCGATCGTCCACGTGCAGCGCCCGCTCCTCGTCGAGCTTGTGCACGACCATGGCCGTGACGGCCTTGGAGGCCGAGTAGAGCAGGAAGGGCGTGTCGAGCGCCACCGGGACGCGGCTGGCGTGGGCTTCTTCGCTCGGCCCCGCACCCCGGGCATAGCCGATGGCGCGGTCGATCACCGGCGCCCCGTCGCGCAGGATGCACAGCTGGACGGCCGGGTAGAGGCCCGTGCGGTAGGCCGACTCGACCGCCCGCCACACGTCGGCCACCGCCTCGCGGCTGGTGCCGACCGCCCCGGGGCGGACCTCGTCGCCCACCCGGGTGACCCGGCCGAGCCGCTTGGGCACGTGGGCGAGGGCCTTGAAGGGCCGGCCCGCGACCAGCAGCAGGTCCAGGGTGTCCATGCGGAGAGGGTAGCGAGGCTCAACCCGGATCCGGGGGGAGACGATACGCGTCCAGGGAGGGACTCCGTGTCGTCCGAGCGCAGCGTACTGGTCTTCGACGTCGTGGATGGGGGCCTGGCCTCCACCGCGGACCGGCTGCGCCGCCTGGGCTTCCGGACGATCCGGGCCAAGACGCCCGAGGAGGGCGTCGCCGTGTTGGGTGATCGCCGTCACCGGATCGGCGCCGCCCTGATTCCGCCGGACCTGCCGGTGGTGGACCTGGCCGCCGCCCTGCAGGCCTTCCGGGAGGAGAACCGCGAGCGGCTCGAGTTCGTGGCGGTGGGCCCGCAGCCGCCGCTGGACGCGGTGGCCCACCTGCGGGCGGCCGACGTGCGCCTGGCCCTCTGGGAGCCCTTCCCCGACGCGACCCTCCGCTTCCAGGTGAACCGGGCACTCTCGGGCCCGGGCTTCGAAGCGCGCCGCCGGGCCCCGCGCGCCCCGCTGGCGCGCCAGGCGCGGATCCTCGCGCGCAGCGGGGTGAAGAGCGCCCTCGTGTACAGCCTCTCCGCCGGGGGTGCCTTCCTCGAGACGCCGCGGCCGTCGGGCCGCGGGGTGGGGGTCCAGCTCGAGCTCTCCCTGCCGGACCACGAGGTGGAGACCGCGGCGCGTGTGCTCTACACGAACGTGCCGGGAAACCTCCAGCGGGAGAACCTGCCCGTCGGGATGGCGGTGGCCTTCGAGGAGCTCGAGCCGGGCACCGAGTGGGCCATCGCCCACTGCGTGGCCACCGCGGCGGCGGGTCTCGAGGTGAGCAGCGTGCGCGCCGCCCGCGGCCGCCAGGATCGCAGCTGGATCCGCCGCTTCGTCCGCCGGCCCTGAGCTAGGCTGGCGCCGTGCTCGACTACGGCGGCTCCCGGCCGCAGGATCGAGGCGAGGAGCCCGCACCCACCCCGTGATCGCCCTCGGCCTCGCGAGCTTCTTCGCCTTCGGGGGTCTGCTGGTGCTGGTGGGCGCGAACCAGGCCGCCCTGGCCCACGCGCTGGAGCTCGACCTGGCCGGCACGGGGGGCCTGGCCGCCGCGGTCGCCCTGGGCCTGGGGATCGGGATCGCCGGAAGCGGCCCCGCCGTGGACCGCCTCCCGCGCAGGCCCCTGTACGCGCTGGCCGCGGCCCTCGCCGCCCTCTCGCTGCTGACGGTCCACCCGGCGATGGGCTTCGCCGGAGCATTCCTGCGCCTGGCCGGCGCCGGGATCGGCGCAGGCGTGTTCGAGACACTCCTCAACGCCGTGCTCGCCGAGCGCTACCGGGAGGCCGCCGCACGTCCGCTGACCCTCGTCCACGCGGCGGCAACGGCGGGTGCTGTCGTGGCGCCTCCGTTGATGGGTCTTGCAGGCGCCGCACTCGACTGGACCGCTGCCTTTCGCGGCCTGGGGATCCTCTTCCTCGCGCTCGCAGTCTGGGGCCTGCTCGGCCCGCTGCCGCGCCCCCCGGGCCGGCCGTCGTCCGCATCCGCAGGCGAGCGCCGGGTGCCGCTGCCGGCCCTGGCCCCCCTGGCGGGCATGGCCGCGCTCTACGTCGGCTTCGAGACGGCGCTCACGGCCTTCGCGGTGCCGTACGCCACGACGGGCCTCGGGCGCGGCGAGGCGACGGGGCGGACCGCCATCAGCGCCCTCTGGCTCGGGCTGCTGCTGGGGCGGCTCGCCTTCGCCGCCCTCGCCCGCCGGGAGGGCGCGCGGGCGCTGCCCGCCATGGCCTTCGCCGCCGCGGCCCTGCTGGGGCTGGGAGTGGCGCTCCGCGCGCCCCAGCTCCCGCTCGTGTTCGGCCTGGCCGGGCTCTGCGTGGGGCCGGTCTTCCCCGTGCTGGTGGCGATGGCCGCGCGCCGGGCTCCCGACGCGGCGGGCACGGCCACCGGCCTGGTCGCCGGCGCGGGCGCCCTGGGCGGGTTCGCCACCCCGGGCCTCGCCGGCCTCCTCGGCGACGGCCTCGGCCCCACCGCGGCGCTCTCGAGCCTGGTCGCCGTGTGCACCGCCCTCGGCGCCCTCGCGCTCTGGCCGACCACCTCGAGGGGCCCTGCGCCGGGCTAGAGCCCCTCGCGGAAGTGGGCCACGTCCTCGACCAGCCCCTCGAGCAACCGACGCAGGCGGCGCGAGCGGGGCGCCCGGATCGGGCGCCGGCGGCCCAGGATCGGGCGGCGGTCCTGGTGGTCGAGGAAGGCCTGCACCAGCGGGTAGAGCTCGTCGGGCGCGAGCCGCGGCCGCTGGCGCAGGATGCGGGCGGTGGCGTGGTCGATGCTGTCGCCGGTGATGCGCCAGCGGGCGTTGATGCGCGCGGAGCGCGCCGCCAGCGGGCGCAGCACCGCTTCGACGCTGCGGCCCGCGTCCCGGGCCGCCCGCTCCAGCAGCGCCGTGTAGGCAGACTGGAAGACCGAGGCCATGCGGCGGCGGTGGGGCGTGAGGCGTCGGTCGCGTCGCGAGGCATAGCTCGAGGCGGCCAGCGCCAGGAAGTCCGCCGGCGCCAGCGGGCGCGGGTCGTCGAGGTAGCGCCCGGGCAGCTCGCGAAGCAGGTCCCGACTGCAGAAGATCGCGTTCCACGACAGCCCGTCGGCCACCCGCACGGGTCCCCGGGCCGCGCGGGCCCGTTCGAAGTAGGCGTGGGCGCGGCGGAAGCGCGCGACCGCGGCCGCCGACCCCTCCCGGAGTCGCTCCGCCGTGGGTCCGTCGAAGCCCATGCGACCGAGCAGCAGCCGGTCGCGCTGGGCGGCGTACTCGGTGTCGAAGAGGCGCATCACCGGGTCGTCGGCGAAGGCGGTCAGCGGCCGCTTCCGCCCCTCGCACAGGAAGTCCCGGATCTGGACGAACTTCTGCACGATCTCCCGGGCCTTGCGCCGCTGCTCCGGAAGGCTGGTGGAGTAGCGATCGGTGTCCTCGAAGCGGTAGGAGCGGTGGTAGAGACCGAACTGGCGCACCGAGCCGTAGTCGAGGATGGCGCCGTCGGTGAGGACGTTGTCCCCGTCCCAGTCGAGCCAGCAGAAGATGTACTCGGTCTCGAAACGCGCGGCGGCCCGGGCGAAATCGCGCGCCGCGGCCTCGGCCAGCCAACGCCAGCGGGCGGGTCCCGGCGCGAGCTCGGGCCACTCGCCGTTGTCGACGCGGCGCGCGCAGTAGAGGTCGGCCACGCCCTGGAGTCGCGCCCGGTCGCCTCGCCGCAGGTGGAGGAAGAAGTGGGATGGGCGGAGCAGGCAGCGGCTGGCGCGGACCGTGATCGCCAGATCGTCGGGCAGCGCGATCACGGCGAGCACCCGCTCGGTCGCGACGCCGTTGCGGTGGAAGACCTCGCTCATCAGCGCCGAGCCGATGCCCTCCTCGAGGGCCGCCGTGCCGCAGCCGTAGGAGACCTCGTCGCCGCCGGTCGGGAAGAAGCGTCTCTCGATCGCCGTCGCGGGACACAGGCGCGTGACGCCGGTGCCGCAGCTGGAGACGTCCCAGGTCACGCCGCGGTGACGGACGGTCCCGTTCCAGATGCTGCGGCCGTCGCCGGAGCTGATCCCTCGCCGGTCCGGGTGTTGGAGCTGCAGATAGCGGGTGGCCATGAACGGGTGGGGGAGCCGGTCCCGGGGCGACACCCGCAGGCCGTGCGCCCGATCCCACTCGTTGACGATCACCAGGCAGAACGTGTCGAGCACCGCCCGCGCCAGCTCCGCATCCAGGCGGCCCGGCTGATCGCGGGGCACGAGGCCCATCTCCCGCGCCAGGTCGAAGTTGAACCAGGCGACCCGCCCGTCCCGCCGGCGACGGGCCGGGTAGTCGACGTAGCCATCCGGAACCGCCTCGCGGAACGGATGGCGCCCATCGATCTGGCGGAAGCGCGAATAGGCCGACGGCGCCAACGGGACCCCCCGCGAGGCGGAATCGTCCGCCCCGCGGGGTTCCTTGAGCGGTCGGCGGCTCCGCAGCCTCGCCCTGCGCTTGCGCGCATTCGGGAAGCCCACGCCGTGCACCGAAGCCCTGGAAACGCCTTGTTCTCCAGCTCGACCGTGCAACAATGCACACGTGAGCCAGGGAGCCACGAGCCCGACCGACTGGGATGATCTCCGGCTCTTTCTTGCCGTCGCCCGCACCGGGTCGCTTTCCGGAGCGGCCCGCGAGCTGGGCCTGAACCACTCGACCCTCTCCCGGCGGGTCGGGCGCCTGGAGGAGCGCCTCGGGGCGCGCCTGTTCGAGCGCCTCCCCGGCGGCTGGCTCACCACCCCCGACGGCGACGCCATGCTCGCCACCGCGAGCCGGGTGGAGGAGGAGATGCTCACCCTGGACCGGGCGCTCCACGGGCGGGACGCGCGCCTGTCCGGCAGCCTGCGGGTGGCCGTTCCCGACCTGGTGGGACAGCGGATGATGGACCACTTCGCCGCGTTCTCCGCGGCCTACCCGGGCATCCGGCTCGAGATCGCCGCGGGCAACGTTCCCGTGAACCTCACCCAGCGCGAGGCCGACGTCGCCCTGCGCGGTACCGCGAGCCCGCCGGAGACGTTGATCGGCCGGCGTCTGGCCCAGCTGGGCGTGAGGCTGTTCGCCGGCCGGCGCTATCTCGCCGAGCGTCCCGCCTCCCTGCCCCTGACCGAGCACGCCTGGATCGGGTGGGACGACAGCATGGCGACCCTTCCCACCGAGCGCTGGCTGCGGGAGCAGGTTCCCGTCGACCGCGTCCGGGTGCGCGTGAACAGTGCCATATGTCAGCTCGAGGCGTGCCGCGCCGGCATGGGCGTGACGGCCATGCTGTGCCTGCTGGGGGACGCCGAGCCCGAGCTCGCGCGGCTGCCGGGCGACCACCCCACCTGGCAGTACCCCTTCTGGCTGCTGACCCACCGGGACCTGCGCCGCACCGCCCGGGTCCGCGCCTTCATGGACTTCATCACCGAGGGGATCCGCGCGGACCTCGATCTGCTGGAAGGGCGAAGGCCCCGACCCGACTGACGCTCAGGCGTAGATCAGGCGCGTCAGCGTGTCCGCGACACAGCCCGGCTTCGGCTCACCCTCGATCTCGACGGTCACCCGCTGGACGAGCTGGATCGTGGTCGGGTTCTTCAGCTCGGCTGACACCATCTCGCGACGGGCGCGTATGCGGGAATCCACCTTCACCGGCGAGGGGAAGCGGACCTTGTCCAGGCCGTAGTTCACGCCCATCACGACGCCCTCGTAGGCCTTCGGGTCGCAGACGGGGACCGTCTTGCCCAGGTGCACCACCAGGGACAGGGTCAGGAAGCCGTGGGCGATGGTCACCTTGTACGGGGAGAGCTGCGCCGACTTCTCGGGGTCCACGTGGATGAACTGGTGGTCCAGGGTCGCGTCGGCGAAGGCGTCGATCTGCTTCTGATCGATGGTGTGCCACTCGCCCACGCCGTCCTCCTGGCCCACGTGCTCGCGGAAGATCTCGATCGCCGCCTCGGCCTTGCTCGACATGTCGCCGGTCCTCCTAGCGCTCTGCCGGATCCGACAGGGGCACGGTCAGTCCGCTCCCCCCCTGGACCCCGGCCGCCCGCTTGCGCTCCTCCTCGGGCAGCTGCTGCACGATCTGACGTCCCAGCGCCTCGAGCACCGGGATCTGGTCGTCCTCCAGGCTCGGCATCCGGGACTTGCGGGCCAGGGCCTGCTCGACGCTCGGCGCCAGCTCGCTGGCCTTCGTCTCGGCCCGCCCCGCCTCGCGCTCCACGAACTCCGGCATCACCTCCTGGGCGAAGAGCTCGAGCGACTCGCAGATGTGGTCGTGGCGGTTCTTGCCGCCCTGCTGGATGAAGATCACCTGGTCGACGCCCGCCTCCTCGAAGCTGCGGAGATGCGCCCGGAGCTGGTCGGGCGTGCCGATGCCGCGGTTCCCGCCCGCCTCCGGCAGCGAGTCGCGCGCGGCCTCGAAGCGCTGCCAGATGTCGGTCCGGCCCGGCTTGTGGGATCCGAAGATGTAGTGGTGGCCCAGTGCGAAGCCGAAGAAGCGGAAGCCGTCCTCGCCGCGACGCCGGGCCTCGGCCTCGTCCGGGTGGCACGAGAAGCCCGTCACCATGGCGATGTTGGCGTTGACCGTGTGGCCGATGGGCGCGCACTCCCGGCGGATGATGTCGTAGTACTCGTCGACCCACTTGCGGGCCTCGCTCGGATCGACGAAGGCGAAGGTGAGCGCGCCCATCCCGAGCTTCGCCGCCAGGTGGATCGTACTGCGGTTGGAGCAGGCGACCCAGAGCGGCGGGTGCGGCTTCTGGACCGGCTTGGGCACCACGTTGCGGCAGGGCATGGAGAAGAACTCGCCCTCGAAGCCCGGGTACGGGTCCATGACCATCATGTTGCAGGCCTGCTCCACGGACTCGCGCCACATCTCGCGCTTGCGGTCGACCGCCACGCCGAAGCCGCCCAGCTCCGCCAGGGAGGACGACTCCCCGGTGCCGAAGTCGACCCGGCCGCGCGAGACGAGGTCGAGCGTGGCGATGCGCTCGGCGACCCGGGCGGGATGGTTGTAGCCGGGCGGCATCAGCACGATGCCGTGGCCCAGGCGGATCCGGCGCGTGCGCTGGGAGCAGGCCGCGAGGAAGACCTCCGGCGCCGCGGAGTGGGAGTACTCCTCGAGGAAGTGGTGCTCCACCTCCCAGGCGTAGTCGAGGCCCAGCCGGTCGGCAAGCTCCACCTGGTCGAGGGCCTCGTGGAACAGGTGCTCCTCGTCGCCCTCCGCCCAGGGACGCGGAAGCTGGTGCTCGTAGAAGATCCCGAACTTCATGGCCGTGGGGCTCCGGTCCGGCCCGCCGCCGCGAGTCTACCGCGGCGGCGCAGCGCGCGAAATTCCGCGGCTCGCGCCTCGGAACGCGCTGAAACCTCGGGAGGCCCTCCGGAATCGGAGACCTGCCGCAAGGGGAGTGCGCGGAGGAAGGAGGCTCCCGTGCCGCTTGATGTCGCCCGTTGTCCGTCTCGCGCCGACGCGGCGCCGACCCCGACCGAGGTCCTCGACGAGCTCCACCCGAAGGACGCCGAGGGCCTGGTGGGCTGGGCCGCTGAGGCCCACCGCGAGGGCCTGGTGCTGAGCACGAGCTTCGGGATCCAGTCCGCCGTGCTCCTCCACCTGGCCACACGGGTCGTCACGAGGATTCCGGTGATCTGGATCGACACGGGGTACCTGCCCGCCGAGACCTACCGCTACGCCGAGACACTGCGAGAGCGGCTCGACCTGAACCTCGTGGTCGCCCAGGCCGAGCTGAGCCCGGCGCGGATGGAGGCCCTCCACGGACGGCTCTGGGAGAGCCGCGCCGTGGCCGACCTGGACCGCTACGACCGCATCCGCAAGGTCGAGCCCATGAACCGGACCCTCGCCGCGCTCGGCGCCACCGGCTGGCTCTCGGGACTCCGCGCCGAGCAGACGGCCCATCGCCGGCGGCTGGCGCGGATCGGCGAGCAGGGAGGACGCGCGAAGATCCTGCCGATCCTCCACTGGAACCGCCGCGACGTGTTCCGCTACCTGACCGAGCACGGGCTGCCGCAGCACCCGCTCTTCGAGCAGGGCTACGCCACGGTGGGTGACTGGCACGCGAGTCGACCGCAGACCGTCGGCGACGGCCACGAGCGCGACACCCGCTTCGGCGGCCTCAAGCAGGAGTGCGGTCTGCACCTGGACGACGCCGAGGCCGCCAGCCTCGACTCGAGCCGCCTCTAGGGCGCGCCGGCCCGACTCGCCGTCTTCGCCGGATCGTCCACGCGGTAGAGGAAATACCCGAAGAGCATCTCGTCGAAGGACTGCTCGCCGTAGTACACCCAGCGCCCCGGGTCGGGATTGGCGGGGTTGGCGGCGGAGTTGTCGAAGCCGGCTTCCACGACCAGGCGCGTCCCGGCGGGCAGCCTCCGCGGCGGGTCGAGCACGTACTGGTGCTGCCAGTTGAAGTCGTAGCGCGGCACCGAGAGCAGGGTCTCGCGCCGGCCGTCCGGCAGCTGCGCCTCGATCCGCATGCGCTTGCCCCGGTAGTGCATGTGGGGCGTCAGCCGATACAGGACGATGTCGCGCTCCAGCTCCCGCACGGCGCCGGCCGCGTGGTCGCGAGCCCCCGGCGGAATGGCGAAGTCGAAGGAGGCCGCGGCGCCGGTGCGAAGCTCGTGGCGCAGGGGAGCCTGCGACAGGTAGAGCGCCAGCCGCGGCCGGTCGCTCTCCGGTCGACCGGTCGCGGTGTAGTGGAGCTGGAAGCGGATGCGGGAGCCGGCGGGCAGCCGATAGCCGGCGCCTTCGGGAAGGAGATGAGGCTCGCGACCCGGAACGTAGGCACCGAACATCCCCCGCGTGAATCGCGGGCCCTCGGTATCCGGAGGGGTCTGGTCGGCCGGATAGAGAATCCAGGCCAGACCATGGTGCATCACCGCCGGATTGCTCGGCCGCAGGTCGACCCCGCGTACCCAGACCTCTCGTTCGATCGGGAGATCGACCGTCTCGTACAGGTAGGGGATCACGCCCGTGGCCGGGAGGCGCTGCTCCGGCGCCTCCACCACCAGGTCGGGCGCACCCAGGGCCCACTCGGGTGCCCGCGGCGCCGGCTTCTCCACCAGCGGATCGGGCCCCTCGCCGCGGGGCGCGCCGGCCTCGATCCACGCCACCAGGGCGCGGCGCTCGTCCGGCGGCAGCGACAGGTCGTTGCGGAAGCGGCCGAACCGGGGGTCGGCCTGCCACGGCGGCATGCGGCGCGTGCGAAGCACCTCGCGGATCATCGGCGACCAGCCCTGCACGGTGGCGTGGTCGGTCATGGACCAGGGGGCCACGCCGCCCGGGCGGTGACAGCTCCGGCAGCGCCGGACCAGGATCGGCGCCACCTGGTCCCGATACGAGATCGGCTCCCCGGTCGCCCGGGCTTCGAGCCGGATCAGGCAGCCGCGCGCCTCGCGCACGGGTTGCCGAATCTCGCGGCCGGCCAGCAGGGCGTCGAGGGCATCGCGGAGGTAGCGGGCCCGCGCGGGCCGCTCGGTCGCGTAGTCGAGGCGGTCGTCGATCGGACCCCGGTAGCGGATCCGCCAGCCCTCGGGGTCGATGACCAGGACCTCCGCGGTCCGCGTCACGCCGAGGGAGCGGGCCACCAGCTGAGCGTCGTCGCGCAGGATCGGCAGGTCGATGCCGAAGGCCCGGGCCTCCTCGGCGATCGCGTCCGGGTCGTCCTGGACGCTCGCGTTCAGCATCCAGAACGCGACGCCGCGGGGTGCGTACGCATCGCGGAGGGCCTTGAGCGCGGGCACCGACTTGCGGGCGATGGGGCAGCCGTTGCCCTGGACGAAGAGGACGACCGCTCGGCGGTCGACCTGGCGGTAGAGCTGGTGGAAGCCGCCGCCGTGGTCGAAGAGGCCGAAGTCCTCCACCCGATCCGCGGCACGCGCCTCCCCGGAGACGAGCAGGGACGCGAGGCCGAGCAACAGGCCCGCACTCGGGATGGATCGGCGCATGACGACTCGCCGCCCAGCCTAGCCTGGCCGGCCCAAGCGCCCAAGAACGCACCCCCCGCGGAGCGCGGGCTCCCGCCACGGGCCCCCGCCAGGCTGGAGCGCGGCGCCCGGAACCTCCGGACGCCGCGCTCGCTTCCACCTTCGAGAGCGGCTCCAGCGAGTGAAACCGCCGGGGCCAAGACTGCATCTTCGGCAGTCCGGGAGGGTGTGAAGGAGTTCACAGGGATCGGGTCGGCCAGGCGACCCGTGCGGGGGCTCAGGCGACCTGGCCGCCGTCGAGGGTCAGGGCCGCGCCGGTGACGAAGCGGGCCTCGTCCGAGGCGAGCCAGGCCATGGCCCCGGCCACCTCGGCCGGTCTGGCCATGCGCGGCATCAGGGGCGTCATCCGGGCGAGCAGGCGCTGGTCCGCGCCTTCCGGGGGCACGAAGCTGCGCGCCATGGGCGTGTCCACCGCGCCGGGACAGACGCAGTTCACGCGCACCCTGCGACGCGCGTACTCCACGGCGAGGGCCCGGGTGAGCTGAACCACCCCGCCCTTGGAGGCGCAGTAGGCCGCCGCATAGGCGATCCCCTGAAGCCCCGCCGTCGAGGCCACGTTCACCACGCTGCCGCGGCTCTCGCGCAGATGCGGAAGCGCGGCCTGGCACAGGTAGAAGGTGCCGGAGAGGTTCACGTCGAGGACCCGGCGCCAGTCCGCCACGGCCATCGACTCGGTGTTGGCGTACACGGCCACGCCCGCCACGTTGCCCAGCACGTCGAGTCGGCCGTGGTCCCCGACGCAGGCGTCGATCGCCGCGCGGCAGGCGTCGGCATCGGTCACGTCGAGCCGAAGGGCGCGGGCTTCGGAGCCGCTCGCCCGCACCGCAGCGGCGGTCGCCTCGGCGCCGTCTTCCGCGAGGTCGGCACACAGCAGCGTGGCGCCTTCCAGACCGAGGCGCTCGGCGCAGGCGCGCCCGATGCCCGAGGCGGCGCCGCTCACGAAGGCTACGCGCCCGGCGAAGCGCCGGGCGGGATCCGGAGAGGGCGGAGGAGAGGCCGACATGGGCGGCCGAGGGTGCAACAGGCTCGGGCACCGCTCAAACGGCTCCGCGCGCTCCGCGGTCGGCGCTCAGCCGTCGGAGGCGGGCACCTGGGCCAGCAGCGCGAGGCGCTCGCGGCTCGACACCACGACCCCGCCGGGCTCTTCCACGGTGATCGCGAAGAGCACGGCCCGGCTCACGGGCAGCACGGCACGGATCGGAACGACCGTCTCGCCGTCGGGCCCCACGTCGAAGACGCCGCCGTCGACCGGGTAGCGCTCGTCCCGCTCCGCGTCGAAGACCCATAGCTGATACTGCTGTTCCGACGGGTCGTTGGGAGCCATTCCCCGAAAACGCATGAAGCCGGCCTGAAGGCCGTCGCTCCAGACCACCTCGCCCGCGGCAGCGCTCCCGGTGGGGTCCCCGCCCGGGCTCCAGGCCAGCTCGACCCGATCCGGCGCCTCGGCGACCTGCCGCCACCGCGGCTCCGCGGGCGGTGGCGCCGGCGTGAGCTCCGACTGGAGGAACACGGTCAGGGCGAGCGCGAGACAGGCGACCGCCACCGCCCAGGGCAGCGCCTGCAGCGCGGGCCGGCGCGAAGGACGGCGGGGCGCCGCGGATCGGCCCCCTCCCCGTGCTGCCGCTCCCGGGTTCACCAGCGACGCCGCCTGCCGCTCCACCTGCGCCCGCAGCTCGGCGGGCATCGGCTCGGGCGCCTCGTCGGCACCCAGGACCAGATCGACGGCCGCGGCGGCGCGGTCGAAGGCCGACGAGTCCTCGTCGGGGAAGGCGTCCAGCAGGCCCAGGAGCTCTGCGAACTCCCCGGGCGACAGGGGCTGGGTGGCCCGGTCCGAGAGGAGCTCGCGGAGTCGCTCGCGCTGCTCGGCACTCATGCCGAGCCCTCCCCCGCCACGCCCAGCGCCTGGCGCACCCGCATCAGGCCTCGCCGACTGTGGGACTTCACGGTGCCCAGCGGGAGGCCCGTGCGCGCGGCGATCTCCTGGTGGCTGAGGCCTTCGCGCACGGCGAGGGTCAGCACGCGCCGCGGATCCGGCGGCAGCGTCTCGATGACCGCACGCACCCGAGCGAGGTCGGCCTCCCGCTCGGCAACGGGCGAGACCGTCCGCTCGGCGCCCGCCTCCATCGGCTCGGTGCGGGGCCGACGGGCCGCGCGTCGCAGCCGGTCGATCAGGCGCCGACGCGCCAGCGTCGCGACGAAGGTCACCTCGCTGCCGCGCTCCGGATCGAAGCGCGCGGCCGAGCGCCACACCTCCACGAAGATCTCCTGGACGGCGTCCTCGGCCTCGCTGCGATCGGGACAGAAACGCCGCGCCAGCGACCAGACCAGGCCGCCATAGCGATCGAGGCAGTCCTTGACTGCGGCGGAGTCACCCCGGGCGATGCGCTCGAGCACGGGCGAGCTCACCTCCTGCATGTCCGGAATCTGATCACGGTCGGAGCCTAGACGATGCGCGGCGGTGTACCAGCCGGACGCTGACACCTTTCTCGCAGAACGCCCACTTCCCGAGACAAGGGCGGGCAGCATTCCCCAATCCAAGGAGAATGCGGTCATGCCCTCGTTTCGTTTGCGAGCGCTGGCAGCGAGCGTCTTCGCTGCAACTCTCGGACTGTCTTCGAATGCCCACGCCGTCGCCGTGATCGGCGACCAGACCAGCGTCCTCGTCACCGGGCTCGATGCACTCACCGGCCTCGGCGTGACGGTGAGCGGACTGGACGACGCGATCGTCGCGCCCGACAATGTCGGTCGGGTGGAGGCCATCTTCCCGATCACCGGGGGCGACCTGGTGGGCATCCTGGGCACCATCGAGCACGACAACAGCGGCCTGCGCCTCTCGGCGGGCGGCACCGACGTCGACGTGGAGAACTTCCTGATCGACACCAACCGCTTCGTGCTGAGCGCCGACCTCTCGGTGGACGGAGGCGCCGCGGGCAGCCTGGATCTGTTCGACCTCGGGAGCTGCTTCGACCTGGCGACGACCGCCGACGCCTGTATCGACGGCGACGGCAGTCTGCTGCTGCAGGGATTCCGGCTCACCCTCACCTCGGCTGCGGTCGGCGCCCTCGAGGGCGTCTTCGGGCCGCTCCCGCTCCCCACGACCCAGATCGGCGTGGCGTCCGTCGACGCGCGGGTCCCCGAGCCGGCGCCCATGGCCCTCCTCGGACTGGGCCTGCTCGGGCTCGGCCTCGCGGGTGGGCCGCGGTCGATGCGCCAACGCTGACTCCTGCCGGGAACGCCGGTGACGTTCGCGGTCGGGAAGGACTTCCCGACCGCGAACGCGCCGGCACCCTGGGCGGGCAGCATGTTCGCCGACGCGCATCGCGACCGGGAAGCCCCTACGGCGCCGCTTCTCGCGGACACACGCTAGGGGTTCGGAGCGCGGGGCCAGCCGGATGCAGCAGCGCGCGCGGGGGGCGCGGTCGGGAGGACGTCAGGATCGCGTCAGCGTCGGCCGCCGAGGCCCAGCTCCTGCTTGGCGACGACGCCGCGCATGACCTCCGAGGTGCCGCCCCCGATGGTCTCCCACAGGCTCTGTCGCCAGAGGGTGTTGATGCGACAGCCGTCGGCGAGCGAATCGGGCCCGCCGAAGCACATGGCCGCGCGGGCGATCTCCTGGGAGACGAGGCTCTGCACCACTTTGTTGGCCGCGGCCTCGGCGACCCCGGGCCGGCCCTTCCGCATGGCATCGAGCACGCGCAGGCTGTGCATCTCGCCCTCCCGCACGCGGACGGCGAGATCGGCCAGGCTGCGGCGCACCTCGGGGTCGCGGTCGAGGGTCCGCTCGCGCAGCCACGCGGCCACCTCCTCCAGGTCGCGTCGCAGCCGTTTCGGCGGGAACTGGATGTGGCGCTCGTCGGCCAGGGCCTCGGCCATGATCTTCCAGGCGCCGTTCTCGGGACCGATCCGATCCTCCACCGGGACCTCGACGCCGTCGAGATGGATCTCGTTGAGCTGGTCTCCGTCCAGGGTCGGCAGGGGGGCGACCGTGACCCCCGGCGCATCCAGTGGCACCGCGAAGAGCGAGAGCCCGGCCCCGCGGCTCTCCTGGCTGCCGGTCCGCGCCAGGAGCCACAGCAGATCCATGTCCTGGGCGTAGGACTGCCAGCACTTCTGGCCGGTGATCGCGTAGCGATCACCCCGCCGCTCGGCCCGGCAGCGGGCACTCGCCAGGTCGGAGCCGGCCTCGGGCTCCGAGTAGCCCAGGGAGAAGTGCAGCTCTCCGCTCCGGATCCCCGGCAGGAAGCGGCGCTTCTGGTCGGCGCTGCCGTAGCGAAGCAGCGTCTTGGCGACGATCCCCGAGGAGAGCGGATTGCGGGCCGCGCGGGCGTAGGCCAGCTCGTCCCACAGGATGAACTCGCAGACGATGGAGCGGCCGAGGCCGCCCTCCCCCGCCGGCCAGGTGAGCGCGAGCCAGCCGCGCTCGCCGAGCGCCCGGAAGAGCGCCTTGACCTCGGCCCAGCGATGGCCCTGGCAGAAGAAGCCGTCGACGTGCTGCCAGTCGGCGAGGAAGGCCACCACCTCCGCGCGGAAGGCCTCCTCGTCGGGCGCGAAGCGGACGTTCACGCGTCCTCCCCGTTCGCCGGACGCGGCTTCACGCGTCCTCCCCGTCTCCCGTGCGGGCGTTCGGATCCGGGTTCCAGCGCGGCGCGCGCTTCTCGGCGAAGGCCCGCGGCCCCTCGGCGAAGTCGGGATGCATCCAGTGCAGCCGCAGCAGCGCCCACGCCTGCTCCAGGGCGTCGGCGTAGCCGAGCTCCAGGGCGCCCCAGACAGCCTGCTTGGAGAGGGCCATGGCCTGGGGCGAGTTCTGCTTGAGGACGTCGGCCAGCTCGCGGGCCCGCCCGAGCAGCTCCGCCGGCGTGGCCACCAGCTCGTCCACCAGGCCCAGGGCGTAGGCCCGCTCGGCGGGCATCCGGTAGTGGCGGCCGAGCAGGGTCATGCGCAGGGCCGCGCCCAGGGGCAGCCGCTTGGCGAGCCCCACGTTCTCGAGCGCACCCACCATGCCCACGTTGACGTGGCTGTCCATGAAGGCGGCGTTCCCGCTGGCCAGCACGATGTCGCTGTCGACCACGAAGTGGAGGCCGCCCCCCACGCAGAGGCCATTGACCGCGCAGAGCACGGGCTTCCAGACCCGGTTCTGGTGCGGCGACCAGTGCACCGCGTCGGCCAGCGGCCGGTTCGCGAACACCTCCTCGGCCTCGTCGCTCTCGGCCTCGGCCACGTCGAAGCCGGTGCAGAAGTGGCGCTCGCCCGCCGCGGTCACGATCGCGACGCGCACGTCCCGGTTCTCGCGCACGTCGGCCCAGATCTCGCGGAACATGCGCTGCATGGCGGGCGCCAGGCTGTTGCCGCGCTCGGGCCGATCGAGGGTGATCGTGGCGGTGCCGTCGTCGATCTCGTAGCGGACGCCTCGCAGCTGCATGTCCCCTCCGGCTAGGCCTCCCAGGCTTCCAGCACCGCCGCCCGCGCCTCGGCGCCCCGGGGGTCGGGCGGCTGGGCCGCCAGCTGGAGCAGGCGGCGCGAAACGTGGAAGGCGGGCCCCTCCAGGGTGATGCCCACCGCCCCGAAGAGCTGATGACACGTGTGTGCGACGTCCACCGCGGCGCGCGACGCCGACAGGCGCGCCGCCGCCGCCTCGGCCCGTACGCCCGGGCCCCCGGCGTCCCAGGCCGCCGCCGCCGACCGCGCCAGCAGCGCCGCCACGTCCACGGCCATGGCGCAGTCGGCCAGCGGGTGGGCCACGGCCTGGAACTCGCCGATGGCCCGACCGAACTGGCGTCGCGAGCGGGCGTGCTCGGCGGTGTCGTCCACCAGGCGACGGGCGGCGGCTGCGGCGTAGGCGGCCAGGGCCAGGTCGTGGAGCGCGAAGGCGCGCTCCGCGTCGCCCAGCTCGGCCTCCCGCTCGAGGGCGACCCGTCCCCAGGGCTCGCCGCCCAGGGTGCCCACCGGCTCGATGGCGGCGGCCGGTCGCGCGCGCCAGACCCGCGCGCCGTCGCTCTCGAGGAAGACCCGGGCCAGGGGCGCCCAGGGCAGGAGCGGCGGCGATCCGACCGAGACCAGCGCCGCCCCGGCCACGATCGGCGCCCGCGCCTCCGCGTCGAGCAGCTGTGCGGCCAGGAAGGTCGCCGGCAGCGGGCCCGGAAACACCGCGCGACCCAGGGACTCCAGCGCGGCCACGAGCTCGCACGCGCCGCCCTCCCCGTCCTCCGTGCAGAGCCCGAGGATCCCGAGCTCGGCGAGCTCGACCCAGAGCGCCTGCGGAAAGGCGTCGGCGCTGCGCCGAACCGCCGCGTCGTCGCAGCGGTCGCGGCAGAAGCTGGTCAGGGCATCGGCGATGGCCCGCTGGGCATCGTCGAGGTCGAGGTCCAGGCTCACGAGGGCGACCAGCGCGCACGCGCCACCGCGCGCCGATGTCCGGCCAGCCCGCCGAGCTCGAGGCGCAGGCCCTGGAGCCGCATGCTCCAGACGTGGAGGTCGTGCTCCCGGGTGAAGCCCATGGAGCCCGTGAACTGGTGCATGTCCGTGAAGACCCGCTGGGCCGCCGCCGTGGCGTGGGCGGCCGCAGCCGCAGCGGCCTCGGCCGGCGCCTCGCGGTGGGCCGCCTCGTAGGTGAGCCAGCGACTGCCCTCGACCCAGACCGCGCACTCTGCCATGCGATGCTGCACGCCCTGGAAGGAGCCGATCGCCTTCCCGAACTGCCGCCGGCCCGTGACGTAGGCGACGGTCACGTCGAGGCAGGCCTGCATGCAGCCCACCAGCTCGGCGGCCAGGGCCACGCGCCACCAGGCCCGCAGGCGCTCGCCGGCGCCGGGGCCCAGGTCCTGGCCCGCACGCTCGACCGCGGCGCCGAGCCGACCGACCGGATCGCCGAAGTTCGAGCGCACCGGCTCGCGATCGCCGCCCTCCACCGGAACCGCCCGGGCGCGCTCGCCGTCGAGCACCAGCAAGGTGCGGGCGTGGGCGCCGAACCGGATCGGGGTCGTCTGGCCCGCCTCGGCGATCGCCACCGGACCCGCGAGGCGTCGGCCCGCCAGCTTCGGTGCCACGAGGAGATCGGCCCCCGCCGCCACCACGCCCGCGGCCTTCGCGACGGCCTCCACCGCCAGCACGGCCTCGAGGGCGCCGGTCTCCTCCACCAGCGCCAGCTCGTTGAAGCCCGCCTCGGCGAGCGCCTCGTCGAGGAGGCTGTCCACCTCGGACTTGGCCGCGAGCTCGATGGCCCGGGCCGAGCCCGCGTGGCGCGCGAGCAGCTGTCCCAGGGCCTCGAGGATCGCCCGCTGGTCGTCGTGGAGCTCGAAGTCCACACCCTACTCCCGCGGCAGCCCGAGAAAGCGCGAGGCCACCAGGTTCATCTGGATCTCGGTGGCCCCGATGGCGACCCCCGCGGTCATGGCCATGCGGAAGTGGGCGTCGGCGGGGCTGCCGTACTCGAGGGCCTCGGCGCCGAAGATCTCGAGGGCCAGCTCCGAGACCACCCGCTCCGCCAGGGTGCCCGCGATCCGCACCACGTTGGCGTCGGCCGTGGGCGGCTGCCCCTTCTCGCGCTGGTCGATCACCTTGTAGGTGAGCAGGCGCGCGGCCTCGCAGGCGGTGCGGGCCTCGCCGAGCTTCTCGAGCAGGGTGGTGTCGTCGAGCAGGCCGCGGGCGCGGGCGGCCTCCGCGAGCCGGTCCAGCATCAGCGCCGCGCGGGCGTAGCGGGCCGCGCCCACCCGCTCGTACTGCAGCGCGTAGGACGCGATCTCCCAGCCCTGGCCCTCGTCGCCCAGCAGGCAGTCCGCGGGCACGCGCACGTCATCGAAGAAGACCTCGTGGAAGTAGCGCTCGCCCACCACCGAGGGGATCTCCCGCACCTCGATGCCGGGCAGGTCCATCGGCAGCAGCAGGACCGACATGCCGCGGTGACGCTTGGAGTCCGGGTCCGTGCGGCAGAGCAGGAAGCAGAACTGGGCGTGGTTGACGTAGGAGGTCCAGATCTTGGAGCCGTTCACGGTGTAGTGCGCCCCGTCGGGATCCCGCAGCGCCAGGGTGCGCAGGGCCACCAGGTCCGAGCCGGCCTCGGGCTCCGAGAAGCCCTGGCACCAGAAGACCTGCCCCGACGAGATCCGGGGCAGGTGCGCCGCCTTCTGGGCCTCGCTCCCGAAGCGCATGATCGTGGGCCCGATCCAGTTGACGTTCATGTACTGGGGCCCGCGCGGCTCGCCCCGGGACCACATCTCCTCGCCGAGGATCGCGTGGCGCCAGGAGGTGGCATCGCGGCCGCCGTAGGCGGCGGGCCAGTTCTGGGTGAGCCAGCCGCGCTCGGCGAGGCGGGCGCAGAAGCCGCGGGAGAAGTCGACCTGGGCCTCGGATCCGGGCCCGCCCTTGGCGATCTCGTCCCAGTCTTCCGGCAGCTGGGCATCGAGGAAGGCCACGAGCTCGCGGCGGAAGGCCTCGTCCTCGGCAGACCAGTCGAACTCCACGAGGACCTCCTCGAAAACCTGACGCTATGTCAGATAAGATGGAGCGGCAAGCGCGTCCGGATGGAGCGGCAAGCGCGTCCGCCCCTGCCGACGCCGGGCCCCGGCCCCAGGAGAGCGCCCATGGATCCCTCGCCGCCGCCCGCTACCACGCCCGCGTTCCTGCGGCAGCTCGCGTCCCGGTTCGGGGAGCAGGAGCTGATCGTGCTCGGGGAGCAGCGCCTCACCTACGCCGGCGCCGAGCGCGCCTCGGCGCGCCTGGCCCGCGCCCTGCTCGGCGCGGGCGTGGGCAAGGGCAGCCGCGTGGCGGTGCTCTTCCCGAACGGGCCCGACTGGGTCGTCGCCTGGCTGGCCGCCACCCGCATCGGGGCCGTCGCCGTGCCCCTGAACACGTTCTACCAGCCGCGGGAGCTCGGCTGGGTGCTCCGCCACGCCGACGTGTCGCACCTGCTCGGCCAGGCCCGCTTCCTGCGCCACGACTACCTGGAGAAGCTCGAGCAGGCCGCTCCGGAGCTGGCGCGGGCCGGCGACGGCGCCCCGCGCGTATCCAGCCTGCCCTACCTGCGGGAGGTCTGGGTGCGGGACGCGCATCGCCCCTGGGCGTTCGACCTGGAGAAGCGCGTCCAGGCGCAGCTCGATGCGAACCCGACCCTGGATGCCGCGTTCCTGGCCGCGGTGGAGTCGTGCGTGACGCCCGCCGACCCGATGCTCGTGATCTACAGCTCGGGCAGTACCGCCGACCCGAAGGGCGCCGTCCACGGCCACGGGGCGGTGCTGCGCCACGCCCACAACCTGAACCGGTTCCGGGACGTGCACGCCGGCGACCGCATCTACACCAGCATGCCCTTCTTCTGGGTGGGCGGCTTCGCCTTCGGCCTGGTGTCCGCCATGCACGTGGGCGCGACCCTCATCTGCGAGGAGGTCTTCGAGCCGGGCCGGACCCTCGCGCTGCTCGAGCGCGAGCGCGTCAGCGTGGTCGCCGGCTGGCCCCACTACGGCAAGGCCCTGTCCGAGCACCCGAGCCTGCCCGAGCGCGACCTCACGAGCGTCCGCGCGGGCAACCTCTATGCGGTGCTGCCCCCGGAGCAGCGGCCCGCGGACCCGGAGCTGCGCTCCAACAGCCTGGGCATGACGGAGACCGGCGGCCCCCACACCATCGACCGCATGGACGTGGACCTGCCCGAGTCGCGGCGCGGGTCCTTCGGCCGCTCGGTCCCCGGTCTCGAGCACAAGGTGGTGGATCCCGACACCGGGGAACGGCTTCCGCCCGGGAGCGTCGGCGAGATCTGCGTGCGCGGCTACAGCCTGATGCAGGGCCTCCACAAGGTGGAGCGGGAGCAGACCTTCGACGCGGACGGCTTCTACCACACGGGCGACGCCGGCCTCTTCGACGAGGACGGCTTCCTCTACTTCAAGGCGCGCCTGGGCGAGATGATCAAGACGGCCGGCGCGAACGTCACGCCGCGCGAGGTCGAGGTGGTGCTCGAGTCCCTCCCCGAGGTGAAGGAAGCCTACGTGGTGGGCGTGCCCGACCCCGATCGCGGGCAGAACGTGGCGGCAGCCGTGGTGCTGCAGGCGGGCGCCGCCATCGAGGCGAAGGACCTGCGCAGTCGGGCCAAGTCCGAGCTCTCCGCCTACAAGGTGCCCCGCTTGATCCGGTTCTTCGCCCACGACGCGCTTCCCTTCACCGACAGCGGCAAGTGCGACAAGCGGCGCCTGGTCGAGCTGCTGACGGCCCGCGGCGGCGATTGACTTTCTACCTGCGCGCAGGTAGAAAAATGGGCGATGTCCGCCGCCCTGCGCACCCCTCGCGCCGAGCGCACCCGGGTCGCTCCGCGCACCGCCCGCGCCGAGCGCACCCGCGCGGCGTTGCTCACCGCGGCCGAGACGCTCTTCGCCGAGAAGGGCTTCGCCGGGACGCGCCTCGAGGACGTGGCCGAGGTCGTAGGCATCCGCCGCGCGTCGATCGTCTACCACTTCCGCGACAAGCGGGAGCTCTACGACGCGGTCCTGGCCGACGTCCTGGGCGGCTTCCGGGTCCGCCTCGAGGCCGCCCTCTCTGCTCCGGGGCGGCCCGCGCAGCGTATCGAGGAGGCCGTGGCCGCGTGGGTGGAGTACGTGGGCGCCCGCCCCTCTCTGGCGCGGATCCTGATGCGCGAGATCGCCGACGGCACCACCGAGCGCACGCCGGCCCTGCTGGCGGAGATCGCGCCGTTCGTGGCGCTGGTCGAGCGCTTCCGCGACGAGACCCGCGCCGACGCACCGGCCCGCCCGGTGGAGCCCGCCCACCTGGCCAGCGCCATCGCCGGTGCGACGCTCTTCTACGTCGCGGCCATGCCCACCCTCATGCCCGGCCTCGACGTCGACCCGCTGGACGCCGATCAGCTCGCCCGCCACCGCGAGGAGGTGCTGCGCATCACGCGCCGGCTGCTCGGCGCTCCCCGGCCGGTCGCCTTCGAGGCCTCGGCGCCGCCGGAGGGCGCATGAACCGCCGCTGGCTGATGGGTCTCGACGCGGGTGGCGGCAGCGGACGCTGTCTGCTGCTGGACGCGGACGGGGGCGAGGTCATCGTCACTGCCCGGCCCTGGCAGCACCCCGCGGTCCCGGGCAGCGGCGGCCTGGGCTTCGCCCTCGACCTGGGCGACCTGTGGGGCCGCCTCGGCGCGGCCGCCCGCGAGGCGCTTGCCCGCGCCGAGGCCGCGCCCGCCGACGTGCTGGGCGTGGCCGCCACGAGCATGCGTTTCGCCGCGGTGCTGCTGGACGCCGACGGCGAGGCGCTGTACGCCGGGCCCAACAAGGACGCCCGGGCGAGCCTGGACGGCCTGGCCCTGGCCGCCGAGCACGGGGAGGCGCTGCTGCCCCGGACGGGTCACTGGCCGAGCCCGGTCTTCCCGGCGGCCCGCCTGCGCTGGCTCCAGAAGAGCCAGCCCGCGCTCCTGGCGCGCGCCGACACCCTCCTGGCCCTCTCCGACTGGGTTGCCTGGAAGCTGTGCGGCGTGGCCTGCACCGATCCCAGCCAGGCCGCGGAGTCGGGCCTCTACGACGTGGGCCAGCGGGCCTGGCTGGACGACGGGATCGAGGCGCTGGGTCTGCCGCGGACGATCCTACCCGAGGTGCGCGCGCCGGGCTCGGCGCTGGGCGGGCTCCTCCCCGAGGCGGCCGCCCACCTGGGCCTCGCGGCCGGCACTCCCGTGGCGGTCGCCGGGGGCGATACCCAGTGCGGCCTGCTGGGCGCCGACGCGCTGGCGCCCGGCCAGCTGGCGGCCGTGGTCGGCACCACGGCACCGCTGATGCTCGTCCTGGACCGGCCCCACGTGGACGGCGCCGGCCAGCTCTGGACGGGTCTGCACCTCGTGCCGGATCGCTGGACCCTGGAGGCCAACGCCGGCCCCATGGGCGATGCCCTCGCAGCCATCGCCGGCGTCCTCCATCCCGGCGCGCCCGTGCCGGCGGCCTCGCTCCTGGCGGAGGCCGCGCGCTCCGGCCCGGGTGCCGGTGGCGTGCTCTCGAGCATCGGAGCCGAGCTGATGAACGCCCGCGAGATGGCCCTTCCCCTGGGCACCCTCGCCTTCTCCCACCTGAGCACGCCCGGCGGACCCACCCGCGCGGACCTGGCGCGGGCCGTCGCCGAGGGCATGGCCTACGCGCTGCGGGGCAATGCCGCGCGGCTGGCCGCCAGCGCCGGGCACTCGCCGTCCGCCCTGCGCCTGACCGGCGGCATGTCCCGGAGCCCGACCTTCGCCCAGCTCGTGGCCGACGTGCTGGCGCGCCCGGTCGAGGTGGCCCGCACCCCCGAGGCGACCGCCCTGGGCGCCGCCCTCTGCGCGGGCGTCGGCGCCGGGGTGTTCCCGGATCTCGAAGCCGCCGCGGCCCGGCGCGCGGCGCTCCGGGCGCGCTTCGAGCCCGACCCCGCCAACGCCAGCGAGTACGAGGAGCGCTACGAGGCCTGGGACGCTCTGCGCGAGGCGCGCGCCCCCGCCGACGGGCTGGCCCGCGGCGTGGCCCTGCAGACGATCCTCGGCGGCGCCGAGCCGCCCTCCGCCGCACAGGAGCAGCCCGCCCGGCGCCCGCAGATCCTCGTCACCGCCGATTTGGACGAGACGTCGCTCACCGCGCTGCAGGACCTGGGCGAGGTCGAGTACGCGCCCTTCCGCAAGGCGCTGCGCGTGCTCACCGGCGCCGAGCTCGTGGAGGCGCTCCGGGGCGTCGACGTGTTCGTGACCGAGGTCGACGTGGTGGACGCCGGCTCCCTCGGCGAGCTGCCAGCGCTGCGGGTGGTCGCGAGCTGCCGTGGCGACGCCGTGAACGTGGACGTCGCCGCCTGCACCGCCCTCGGCATCCCCGTGCTGAATGCGCCCGGTCGCAACGCCGACGCCGTGGCGGACCTCACCCTCGCCTTCCTGCTGATGCTGGCGCGCAAGCTCCCCGAGGCCTCCGCATTCCTGCGTCAGCCGGACCTCGAGGCCGGGGACATGGGCCGGATGGGCCAGGCCTTCGGGCGGCTGCGCGGCGGCGAGCTCTGGCAGAAGACCGTGGGGCTGGTGGGCCTGGGCGCGGTGGGACGCGGGGTCGCGGCGCGTGCGCGGGCCTTCGGCGCCCGGGTGCTCGTCTTCGATCCCTTCGTCCCGGAGGAGCAGCTGCTGCTCGCCGGCGCGGAGCCGGTCCCGCTCGCGGCGCTGCTCGCGCGGAGCGACTTCGTGAGCCTCCACGCCGCGGTGACCGATGCCTCCCGCGGGCTGATCGGCGCCGCGGAGCTCGCGCGCATGCGCCCCGGGGCCTTCCTGGTGAACACCGCGCGGGCCGCTCTCGTCG
This sequence comes from uncultured Spirochaetales bacterium, assembly GCA_964442285.1. Taxonomy (GTDB): domain Bacteria; phylum Myxococcota_A; class UBA9160; order UBA9160; family JAFDET01; genus CAYTZH01. The sequence continues at coordinate 84,203 of CAYTZH010000008.1, forward strand.
ACGAGGAGGCCCTGGCCGACGCCCTGGCCCGCGGCCACCTGGGGGGCGCCGCCCTGGACGTCTTCAGCGTCGAGCCGCCGGGCGCGGACCACCCGCTGCTCGCGTTCGACCACGTCATCGCCACGCCCCACGTCGGCGGAAACACCCGGGACGTGGCCGCGCACCAGGGCCGGATCATCCGCGAGGACCTGGCGCGACTGCTGCGCGGAGAGCGGGCCCGCTGTGCCCTCAACCCCGAGGTGCTCGCGACCTTCGACTGGGCTCGTCCCCGCCCCCCCGTCGAGGCCGCGGTGCTCGAGGAGCTCGCCCGGAAGCCGGGTCCGGCGGTCACGGATCTCCAGCGCGAGAAGAAGGCGGCGCCCGCCGCCCGCGCCGCGGAGGCCGCGCCCCGCGCCGCAGCCGGGAGCGACACCGCCGGGGTCCAGCGCGCCTCCGAGGCGGTGTCCGCCATCCTCGACGCGTTCCTGGGGCGCCTGCTCGAGGGGCGAGCCCTCGAGCCCCACGCGGAGGGACGGGACGTGACGCTCCACTTCCGCATGCCGGACGTCCAGCGGGCATTCTGGCTCCGGCTGCGGGAGGGCCGCGTCGAGGCCGAGCTCGGCGATCCGGAGGCCCCGGCGGACGTTCAGCTCAAGCTCAAGGCCGACGTGCTGGACGGCATGTTCACCGGGCGCCTGAATCCCATGGAGGCGGCCATGGACGGCCGCCTGAGCTTCAGCGGCGACACGGCCAAGGCCATGAGCCTCCAGGAGTTCCAGGGCGTGCTGTCCGCCGCCTACGCCGCCGCGCGCGCGGAGATCGGCGACCCGGGCGACCTGGCCTCGCTCCCGGACGCCCCCGGCGCCGCGCCGGCCCCCGCCGCGACCGCCGACGACCCGCGCCGGCAGCTGGTCCAGGTCGTCGACGAGCTCTACGCCCAGCAGCTCATCACGGCCACCGGCGGCAACGTCAGCGTGCGGATCGAGGGCCGCGACGAGCTCTGGATCACCCCCAGCCAGCTCTTCAAGGGCGAGCTCAGCCCCGAGGCGCTGGTGCGGATCGACCTGTCGGGAGCCGCCCTGGACGAAGGCGCCCGCGCGGCGTCGAGCGAGCGGCTCATGCACTGTGCGGTGTATTCCGCGCGCCCCGAGGCGCGGGCGGTGATCCACGCCCACGCCCCCCACGCCACCATCCTCGCCAATACGGGGCTGCCCTTCCTGCCGATCTCCACCGACGCCGCCTTCTTCGGAGAGCTGCCCCGGATCCCGTTCCTCATGCCGGGCACCCAGGAGCTCGCCGACGCCGTGGCGGAGGGGATCCGCGAGGCGTGGGCGGTGCTGCTGCAGAACCACGGCCTGCTGGTGGCGGGTCGTTCGCTGCGACGCGCCGCCGACATGGTCGAGATCGTGGAGCGCACGGCCGAGATCCTGCTGGGCTGCTACGCGGTGGGCAAGGAGCCACCCGTGCTCCCGGAGGAGGCGGTGCGAACCCTGCGGAAGATGGGCGACCTGGTCGCCTGAGGGCGGAGACGAGCATGTCCGAGTTCCCCTTGCACGAAGCGGTCGAGCGCGAGCTGCTGGCGCCCGGAGGCCCCTTCGAGGTCGGACACGAGCCGGTGCTGGGCGCCCGCTGCCCGGTGTTCGTGGAGCGGCTGCCGTCGCTGCGCGACCTCCTGGCCGCCTCCGCCGCCTTTGGCGACGCCGAGTACATGGTGTACGAGGACCGGCGGATCAGCTTCGCCGAGCACTTCCGCCTGGTGCGGTCCGTGGCCGCGGCGCTGCGGGAGCGCTACCGGGTCGCGCCGGGCGACCGGGTCGCGATCCTGGCGGCCAACCGCCCCGAATGGGTCGTCGCCTGGTGGGCGGCGATCTCCCTCGGCGCGATTCCCGTGGGCTTCAACGGCTGGTGGGTCGCGGACGAGATCCTCTTCGCCCTCGAAGACGCCGAGCCCCGCGTGCTCGTAGGCGACAGCCGGCGGCTCGGTCGCCTGGCGGGCCACTCCTTCTCGACCCCGGTCGTGGAGATGGAGCGCGACTTCGCCACCCTGGAGCGCCACGCCCCGGATGCGGACCTCGACAGGACCCCCATCGCAGAGGACGACCCGGCCTGCATCCTCTACACCAGCGGGACCACGGGTCGGCCCAAGGGGGCCGTCAACACCCACCGCAACATCGTGGCCCTGAACCGCCTGCAGACCTGGCACGGACTGCGTCTGCTGAAGATCGCCCTGGCCTCCCGGGGCCCCGGCGCGGCCGCACCCCCGCCCGCCAACTGCACCCTCATCACCTCGCCCCTGTTCCACCTCTCGGGCCTCTACACCGGCGCGGTCACCCTGCTCGCCGCCGGCGTGAAGACCGTGTACATGGAGGGCCGCTTCGATGCCCGCAAGACCCTCGAGGTCATCGAGCGCGAGCGGGTCACGAGCTGGGGGCCCATGGGCACCGTGGCCCGCCGCCTGATGGACCACCCGGACGCCGGGCGCTTCGACCTGTCCTCCATCCGGCAGATCGGGTCGGGGGGCGCGCCGGTGTCCCCGGACCTCCAGGAGCGCATGCGTAAGGTCTTCCCGAATGCGCGCGCCTCCATCGGCCTCGGCTACGGCATGACCGAGGCCACCGGGATGGCGACGATCAACTTCGCCGAGGAGCTCGCGGCCCGGCCGCGTTCGGTCGGCCGGGCCCTGCCCACGATCGGCCTGGAGATCCGCGACGAGGACGGCCGCGTGCGGCCCGAGGGCGAGGAGGGCGAGATCCACATCCATGGCCCCATCGTGATGCGCGAGTACTGGCGGCGCCCGGAGGCGACCGCCGAGGTGCTGCTGGCGGAACGCTGGCTGCGCTCCGGGGACGTCGGCCGCCTGGAGGCGGGACACCTCTACGTGAACAGCCGCGCCCGCGACCTGATCCTGCGCGGCGCCGAGAACATCTATCCCGCCGAGATCGAGCAGCGCCTGGAGGCGCATCCCGGCGTGCGAGAGGCCGCCGTGGCCGGCGTGCCCCACCCCGAGCTCGGCCAGGAGGTGAAGGCCTTCGTGGTGCGGAACGACGGCGCGCGGGTCGGGGCCGAGGAGCTCGCGCGCTGGATCGGCGAGACCCTGGCCTACTACAAGGTGCCGGCCCACTGGGAGCTGCGGGAGGAGCCGCTGCCCCGCAATGCGACCGGCAAGGTGCTCAAGCACGTCCTCACCGGCGACGGCCACAGCCGCTTCGTCGAGGAGTAGCGCTGTCCCCAGCGGGTTGATCTCGAGCTCGGTGGCCTGGAGGAAGCCCTTGGGGGGCGACGTGCTCCGGGCGCACCTCGAAGCGGGCCCTCGCGGAGCGGCCCATCCCCGAGAGCAGCCTATCCCCAGGCCCGGTAGACCAGCCAGACGAGCGCGAGCTGGGCGCCGGCTCCGAGCAGCAGGCCCAGCACGATCCCCCTGGCGGCCGCGAGGTCGGAGCGACGGGGCGCGCGCGTCAGTCGCCCGCGGGTCATCCGGCCCGACAGTCCGTCGGCCAGCCCATTGGCTCCAGCCATGTCCCCCCCTCATCACGAAGACGGCGATGGAAACGCCATCCTGCGTGAGACGCTACAGGACCGCCACGGTTCCGGTCTGTGACGCCGCTTACGCGACGCCGATGACGGCCGCGTGAAGGACCCGTTGCAGCCTCGATACTGCCGGATCCGGCCGGGTGAGGGAAGAGAGGGAATCCGCCCACTGGGGGCGCGCTTTTGTCGGGTTCGGGCCCCGGGGAAACCCCCGCCCGATCCGCTGCGGGTCAGATGCCGGAGGCATCTCCCCTCAGCCTCCGGCGCCCAGCGCCCGGTCCAGATTGAAGGCCGCGCTGATCAGCGTGAAGTGGGTGAAGGCCTGGGGGAAGTTCCCCAGCGCCTCGCCCCGGAGCCCGGTCTGCTCCGCGTACAGGCCGAGGTGGCTGGCGTAGCCGAGCATCTGCTCGAAGACGAGCCGGGCGTCCCGCAGGCGCCCGGCGCGGGTGAGCGCCTCCACCAGCCAGAAGCTGCACATGTTGAAGGTGCCCTCTTCGCCGTGCAGGCCGTCGTCGGTGGCGTCGACGTCGTAGCGGTAGACCAGGCCGTCCGCGGTCAGGCCGCCGTGGTCGAGGGGCCGGCGGATCGCGTCGAGGGTGGCCAGCATGCGCGGATCGGTCGGCGATACGAAGAACACCAGGGGCATGATCAGGTTGGCCGCGTCCAGGGTGCGGCTCCCGTAGCTCTGCACGAAGGCCTTGCGCTCCTCGTTCCAGCCCCGGGTCATGATGTCCTCGTAGAGGGCGTCCCGCTCCCGGTACCAGCGCGCCCGGTCGGCGGGGAAGGAGCGTTTGTCGGCGAGACGGAGGCCGCGATCCAGCGCCACCCAGCACATGAGCTTCGAGTAGACGAAGTCGGCCTGGCCGCCCCGCACCTCCCAGATGCCCTCGTCGGCCCGGGTCCAGTTCTCCGACACCCAGTCGACCAGTCGCCGCAGGCTCGCCCAGAGGTCGTAGGAGATCGGGGTCGCGTACTTGTTGTAGAGGTAGATCGAGTCGAGGAGCTCGCCGTAGATGTCGAGCTGGAGCTGACCGTAGGCACCGTTGCCGATCCGGACGGGCCGCGAGCCCCGGTAGCCTTCCAGATGGTCGAGGGTCTCCTCCCGGAGCTCGTGGCGGCCGTCGATGCCGTACATGATCTGGAGCGAGCCATCGGGCTCGAGCTCGTGGCAGCGGGCCTGGAGCCAGTCCACGAACTGGCGCGCCTCCTCGGTGAAGCCCACCCGCAGCAGGGCGTAGAGCGTGAAGGCCGCGTCGCGGATCCAGGTATAGCGGTAGTCCCAGTTCCGCACGCCGCCGATGCCCTCGGGCAGGGAGGCCGTGGGGGCGGCGACGATCGCGCCGGTGGGCTCGAAGGTCAGGAGCTTCAGACAGAGCACCGAGCGGTTCACCATCTCCCGCCAGCGCCCCCGGTAGGTGCACTGGCCCAGCCAGCGATGCCAGTAGTCGACGGTCTCCTCGAAGAGCCGGTCGCACGCCTCCAGCTCCAGGTTGAGGCCCTGGGCGCTCTCGGCCCCTTCGCGGAGCACGTAGACCGCCGACTCCCCCTCGCGCAGGACGAAGCGGGCCGTCACGCCGTCGCCGTCGCGCTCCATGGCTCGGGTGGCCAGGAGCGAGAGGGAGAGGTCCCGCGAACGGAAGCGGGCGCCGGTCGCGTCCACGTGCACGTCGTGGGCGGCGCGCGCGTAGTCGAAGGCCGGGCGGCACACCATCTCGAAGGGCATCGCGCCGCGGACCACGTGGACCTGGCGCACCAGGCAGTGGTAGCCGAGCTCGCCCTCGCGCAGGCCCACCGGCATGAAGTCCGTGACCTGCCCCACCCCGTCGGTCGTCAGGAAGCGCGTGACGAGGACGTTGGTGTCCGGCCAGTAGAACTGCTTCGAGGCAGCGCCCGCCGCGCTCGAGGTGATCCGGAACCGGCCCCCCTTGGCATCGTCCAGGATCGCGCCGAAGACGCTGGGGGAGTCGAAGTGCGGGAAGCAGAGCCAGTCGATGGATCCGTCGGCCCCCACCAGGGCCGCGGTCCGCATGTTGCCGATGATCCCGTAGTTCTCGATGGGCTGATAGGCCATGGTGCCTTCCTCCGTTCAGGGCGCAGCCCGGACCGAGCAGACCGCGTCCCGCCCCCGCTCGACCGCCTCGCGCTGTCCCGTTGCGGGAGGACGGGGAGCGAACTCGGCCACGTAGGAGCGGGCAAAGGCGATCTCGGCGCCCCAGGTCGCGTGGCCGTCGGGACCCGCCTCGCCCTCGGACACGGCGACCACGACGCCGATGGCGCGGCCCTCGGCGTCGATCAGCGGGGAGCCGGCGCTGCCGGGTCGGGTCGGCACCGACGTGAGCAGCAGACCCCGCGACTCGTCCCGATCGCGCAGCACGCCCTCGGAGTAGACCGACCCGCGGGCCGTGGGATCGCGTACCGGGAAGCCGATCGCGAACACCCGTGCGCCCACGCGGATCGCACCGGACGGTGCCAGCTCCAGGTGCCGGGGCGTCGCCGTGTCGATGCGCAGCACCGCGACCCGTTCGCGCGCGTCGACGCCTTCCAGCCGGGCGGCGTGGGCCGACCCGTCGGCCAGGGTCACCTCGATGCGACGGGTCCCCGCCACGACACTGTGTGCCGTGAGCAGGGCGCCCTGGGCGTCCATGACGAAGCAGCTGCCGAGCGACGCGCCCGCGGGCGGGGGCGCTCGCACCTCGCGCTTCGTCGCGGCGCGCTGCGGCTCGGTGCCCTGCGGCTCGGCGCGCTGCGGCTCGGTGCCCTGCGGCTCGGTGGCCTGCGGCTCGGTGGCCTGCGGCTCGGTGGCCTGCGGCTCGGTGGCCTGCGGCTCGGACGGCGGCGTCGCTGCCACCGCCTCCCGCGGCGCCGCGGAGGGGCTCGGCGCGGCCTCGAGGCGGGCGCGGAGATCGTCTGCGAGCCCCGTGAAGCCTCCCCGCTCGAGGCCACTCGCGACCCGGCGGGCCCCGCGGCGAAGCTCCGGACGCGGCCCCCCCGGCACGGCGGACCACTCCTCGAGCGCGCGGGCGGCCACCTGGTGGCGATAGCGCGCGCTCTCCGCCCGCAGCTCGGCCGTCGGCTCCAAGGCGCGCGCCCAGCGATCGAAGCACTCGGAGCGGCGCTGGGCCAGCGCGGCGATCGGCCCCGCCAGCGCCTCGGCCTCCAGGGTCAGGTCGACGCAGTCCTGCCAGCGCCCCTCGGCCTGGGCGCGGTAGATCGCGATGATGGCCCGGCCGAGCGGGCGTCCATCCCGGCACTCCACCTGGATGACCCGGGTGCCCGCGCCCCGGGCGAAGGTGAGCGGGACCCGCTCACCCGGCAGGAAGTTCTTCTCCCACTCGCTCCAGATGGGTCCGCCTTCCCCGGGATCGAAGGGCCAGCCGGCCACCGCCACCAGCCGATCTCCCGGTCGGACCCCGGCCCGATACGCCGACTCGAGGACGCGGGTCACGCTGCGATCCTGGAGCCACATCCCGGGGAAGCAGAAGGGCGCGGGCGGGAAGGAGGCCTCGAGGGCCTCCGCCTGGCGGCGTGCCTCGGCCTCCAGATTCCGAGCCCCCGCGCGTCCCGGAGGGCCGTCCGGCCCCGCACAGCCGGCAGCCAGCCCGACCACGCCGAGCGCGCGGGCGATCCAGGCGGCGCGGCGCCGGCTCACCCGGCGCGCTCCGCCTCGGACTCCGCCGCGAGCACGAGCCCGCGCTGCGCCAACGCGCTCAGGGCGGCGTCGCGCTCCGGGGTGTGGATCATCACGACCACCGCATCCTCGGGCCGGAGCTCGAGCTCGGCGTGCACGGGGGTCGCCGAGCCCCCGCGCTCGACGGTCAGCAGAAGGAACGGGTCCGTCCGGCTGGTGGCGCCCGCCTTGGCGTTGGCCCCCGTCTTGGTGGATCCCCGCTCCCGCTCGCCGGCGTCGGCGGGATCCTCGGACCGCGCCTCCACCCGGAAGGTCGCGGTCTCGACCGCCCCGTGACGCAGACGCACGTTCCAGCGCTCTACGTCCTTGGGGCCGTCGAACAGCGTGCGGCTGGCCTGCTTCTCGAGGATCCGGGGAGAGAACTTGCCGGCCCGGCGCAGGGCCACGTACGTCTCGGGGACGTCGAAGTCCTCCCCTGCCTCCCGCGCGAAGAGGCTGTTGACCTCCTCGTTGGCGGTGAGGCCCACCGCCGCCCGCGCCCGCTCCAGCCGCGCCCGCGCGAGGGTCCGCAGCTCCAGCGCGTTGCCGTAGATCACGCGGAAGCCGCGCTCCTGGGCTGCCTGACAGTGGGTGGGATTCGCGTCGAGCAGGACCACCGGGACGCCCCCTCGGCGCAGGGCTTCGGCCAGGGCCAGCCCGAGCTCCTCGGCGCCGAGGATGGCGACGGCCTCCCGACCCGGCGCCCGCACCCGGAGCGCCGTGGCGACGAAGGGCGCCGAGGCCCCCTGCACCACCACGGTGACGGCGATGGTGAGGAAGACCAGCGCCCGCAGTGCGTCGCCTCCGCTGTCCAGGAGCACCGCCGCCAGGGACGCCACGGCGGCGGCCACGATGCCCCGCGGCGCGGTCCAGCAGAGGAAGAGCTTCTCGCGCCAGTCGAGATCCGAGCGGGTGGTGCAGGCGAACACGTTGAGCGGTCGCACCACGAAGACCAGGCTGGCGACGGTGGCCCAGCCCTGCCAGCCGAGCGCGCCGACGTGGGCGAGGCGCACGTCCGCGGCCAGCAGGATGAACAGGATGCCGAGCAGCCCCAGGGTGAGGTGCTCCTCGAAGTCCCCGAGCTCGCGACCCACCCGGGTGCGCATGTTGCCGACCACCACGCCCGCGACGGTGACCGCGAGGATCCCGCTCTCGTGGACGAGCTGGTTGCAGCCCTCGAAGAGCACCAGGGTGACCGCCAGGGCCGAGATGTTCTCCAGGCCTTCCGGCACCACGCGCTTGGACCGCAGCAGGCGGCCCAGGCCGTAGCCGAAGACCAGCCCCACGCTCGTCCCGAAGGCGAGGGCCAGCAGCAGTCCGGGCAGGCCGGCCGCCACCCGCGCCTCCGGCGGCACCAGGACCACCTCCAGGGTGACGGCGGCGACGATCGCCCCGATCGGATCGATGAGCACCCCCTCGGCCTCGAGCACGGTGGCCAGGCGGGGCCGCAGCGGGACGTTGCGGAGGATCGGGCGGATCACGGTCGGCCCGGTGACGATCACCAGCGTCCCGAAGACGAGCGAGCGCTCCCAGGGCCAGGCCATCATGGAGTGGGCCGCGAGCGTCGCCCCCAGGGCGGTGATCGCGGCCCCCACCGTGAGCAGCATGCGGATCGCCGCCTGCTCGCGGCGGATGCGCCGGAGATCCAGGTTGAGGGCGCCCTCGAACAGGATCACGGCCACGGCCACGCCCACGAGGGTCTGCAGGCCATCGCCCAGCTCGTCCGGCTGGATCCAGCCGACCCCGTCCGGCCCCAGGGCGACGCCCAGCGCCAGGAGGATCACGATGGCTGGCATGCGCAGGTGCCACGCCACACCCTGCGCGATCACCCCCGCTGCGAACGCCAACGCGAAGACGAGCCCGGCCTCGGCCACGGAGGGGAACCCTAACACTTGGGGTCGGCGTGCACAGCGGCAGCGGGTTCGGCGTGCACAGCGGCAGGGGGACCGCCGCCAGAGCTCGGGCCGGCGCTTGCGATCCGACACGGCCGGTCGTAGCGTGCGGCAGGATGTCCGATCCCGCGCCGCCGCCCGCGCCCCGCTCCTGGTATGGAGAGCTCCACTGGCAGATCTTCGTGGCGATGGCCCTGGGCGTGCTGGCCGGGCTGGCGGGCGGCGAGGCCCTGGCCGACCGCGTGGGCTGGCTCGGGACCCTGTTCGTGCGTCTCCTCAAGATGGTGATCGTCCCCCTGGTACTGACCTCCATCATCTCGGGGGTGGCGTCGGTGGGCGACGCCAGCAGCCTGGGCCGGCTCTTCGGCAAGACCCTCGGCTACTACGTGCTCTCCAGCGCCTTGGCGATCCTGCTGGGCCTCCTCGTGGTGAACCTGATCCGACCCGGCGTCGGCGCGGAGCTGCTGGGCGCCGAGGCCCCGCCCCTCCCGGAGCTCCAGACGCCGACCTCGGTCAGCCAGCTCTTCGTCGACATGGTTCCGGTCAACGTGATCGACGCCGCCGCCAAGCCCGACATGCTGGCGGTGATCCTGTTCTGCATCCTGTTCGGCGTCGCCATCACCGGCCTCCCCGACCGACCCCGCTCGGACCTCACGAACCTCTTCGAGGCGGCCTTCCAGGCGATGATGAAGCTCACGGGTGGGATCATCCGCCTGGCTCCGATCGGGGTCTTCGCCCTGATCGCGCGGGTGGTGGGCACCTCCGGACTCGCGGCCTTCAAGAGCCTGGGCCTGTACATGCTGACGGTGGCGACGGCGCTCACCCTGCACCTGTTCGTGGCCCTCCCGCTGCTGCTGCTGCTGCTCGGCCGGATCCGGCCGCAGGTCCACTTCCGGAACATGATCGAGCCGCTGACGATGGCGTTCTCCACCGCGTCCTCCGCCGCGACGCTGCCGGTCAGCCTGCGGACCCTGGAGCAGAAGGTCGGGGTGTCGAACCGTGTCACCTCCTTCGTGCTGCCCATGGGCGCCACCATCAACATGGACGGCACCGCGCTCTACGAGTGCGCGGGTGTGCTGTTCATCGCGCAGGTGCTGGGCGTCGATCTCTCGATGGGGCAGCAGATGCTCGTGGTGCTGACGGCGCTGCTGGCCTCGATCGGGGCCGCCGCCGTGCCCTCGGCGGGGCTCGTGATCATCTTCCTGGTGCTCGACGCCGTGAACCTGCGCGGTCCCGAGGTCGAAGTCGTGGTGGGCGCCATGCTCGCCGTCGACCGTCCCCTCGACATGTACCGGACGGCCGTGAACGTCTTCAGCGATTCGTGCGGCGCCGCGATCATCGCCCGCAGCGAGGGCGAGGCGGGGGTGGACGCCGACTGACCCGCCCAGGGCGGTGGACGCCGACCCGGCCGGCTCAGCGGGCGCGGCGGGCCGGCTGCATCAGCGCGCCCAGGGCCCGGAACGCCTCGACCCGGGGCGAGCGCGCCCGCCAGGCCAGCCCGATGGTGCGCCTGGGCTCGGGGGCGGCGAACCGCCGCAGGACCAGCCCCTCGCGCAGCACGCTCGCCTCCGCGAGGCGCGGCAGCAGGGTCACCCCGACCCCGCTCGCCACCATCTCCACCAGCGTGGCGAGGCTGCTCGCCCGGAAGTCGCCGACCTCGGGCGCGCCGGCCTCCCGGCAGACGGCCAGCGTCTGGTCCCGCAGGCAGTGGCCGTCCTCGAGCAGAAGCACTTCCTCCCCTTCCAGCGCCGTCTCCGGCAGCCGGCCCCGGCGCGCCAGGCGGTGGCCCTCTGGCACGGCCAGCAGGAAGGGATCGTCGAAGAGCGGCTCGCTGATGAGACGTCCCAGGTCCGCCTCGAGTGCGAGCAGCAGCAGGTCGATCCGGCCGGCCTCGCAGGCGGCGACGAGATCGGCGGTCTGGTCCTCCCGGAGCAGCAGACGCAGCGCCGGAAACTCGCGGCGGATCCGGGGCAGCACGCTCGGGAGCAGGAAGGGAGCCACCGTGGGGATCACGCCGAGGCGCAGGGTGCCGGCCATGGGCTGGGTGAAGGCGCGGGCCGCGGTCACCAGGTCGTCGGCGGCGGCCAGCACCTCCCGCGCCCGGGCCAGCAGCGCCTCGCCGGCCGGGGTCACCAGGACCCGACGCCGATCCCGCTCGAAGAGGATCACCTCCAGAAGGTCCTCGAGCTGGCGGATCTGGGTCGAGAGCGCGGGCTGGGTGACGTGACAGCGGCGCGCCGCCCGCTGGAAGCTGCGCTCCTCGGCCACCGCGACCAGGTACTCGAGCTGCCGCAAGGTGGGCGCGTTCACATCAGCGATTCTTATCGATCCGATCGGGAGAATCAATTGGACTGATCCAAGGCCCTGATCCATTATTGGTTTTGGAGGTATTTGCATGCTCGAGAATCGCGAGGGACAGCGCGTCCCCGACGTGACGTTCCGCACCCGCAAGGACGGGGACTGGGTCGATGTGACCACCGCCGAGATCTTCGGCGGCAAAACGGTCGCATTCTTCGCCCTTCCCGGGGCGTTCACCCCGACCTGCTCGTCCACCCACCTGCCCCGCTTCAACGAGCTCGCGGGGGAGCTCCGGCAGGCCGGCGTCGACGAAATCGTCTGCCTGTCGGTGAACGACGCCTTCGTCATGGACGCCTGGAAGCTGGACCAGAAGGCCCACGCCGTCCGGCTCGTCCCCGACGGCAACGGCGAGTTCAGCGACAAGATGGGCCTGCTGGTCGACAAGGCCGACCTGGGCTTCGGCAAGCGCTCCTGGCGCTACTCGATGGTGGTTCGCGACGGGGTGATCGAGAAGATGTTCATCGAGCCCGAGAAGCCCGGCGATCCCTTCGAGGTCTCCGACGCCGACACCCTGCTGGCCTACCTGAAGGGGAAGGCCGCCGCGTAGCCAGCCGAGCCGAGCGGACGGTCACGAGGACGGCAGAAAACGAGGGCTGATCGTCATTGCAGACAGCGGCGGGGCCCGGCACCCTGGGTGCCATGGAGCCCCGCCGCGTCGTCGTCGTCGCCTTCCCCGAGGTCCAGATCCTGGACGCCGTCGGTCCCCTGGAGGTCTTCCAGCGGGCCATCGGCATCGAGGCGCGCCGCGCACCGACATCGCCGCCGCCCTACCGGACCGAGCTGGTGGCCGCCGAGGCGGGCCCCCTGCCCACGAGCGCCGGGGTGGCACTGCTCGCGGGACGCGCGCTGCGCGACGTCCGCGGCCCGATCGACACCCTGCTGGTGGCCGGCGGTCAGGGCACGCGGGAGGCCCTCTCGGACGCCCGCATCCTCCGCTTCCTCGGCCGGGTCGCGCCCCGGGCCCGGCGCATCGCCTCGGTGTGTACGGGCGCATTCCTGCTGGCGGAGGCGGGGCTCCTGGACGGGCGCCGCGCCACCACCCACTGGATCAGCGCGGACCGCTTCGCCACCCGCTACCCGGGTGTGCACCTCGATCCCGACCCCATCTACGTGCGCGACGGCCACGTCTGGACCTCCGCCGGCGTCACCGCCGGCATGGACCTGGCGCTCGCCCTCGTCGAGGAAGATCTCGGCCGGGAGGTCGCGCTGCAGGCCGCGCGGGAGCTGGTCCTGTTCCTGCGCCGACCGGGCGGTCAATCCCAGTTCAGCGCCCAGCTCGCCGCCCAGATCTCCGAGCGCGAGGCGCTGCGCGAGCTCCAGGCGCAGATCATCGAGCATCCCGCGCAGGACTGCTCGGTGGAGGCCTTGGCCGCGCGGGTGGCCCTCTCGCCCCGCCACTTCGCGCGGGTCTTCTCCAGGGAGGTGGGCGTGACGCCCGCCCGCTGGGTGGAACGCGCCCGGGTGGAGGCGGCCCGGCGCCAGCTCGAAGACTCCGACCAGCCCGTGGAGGCCGTCGCCGCCGCGTGCGGCTTCGGCAGCGCCGAGACGCTGCGCCGCGCCTTCCTGCGCGCGCTGCGGGTGAACCCCGCGGACTACCGCGCCCGCTTCCGGTCGGCCCGTGCCGGTGTCCGGGAGTCGGGCCGCACCCGACGCCCGCCGCGGATCGCGGCGGGTCGTCGAGGAGGTCGAAGATGAAGATCGGCGTGCTGCTGTTCGACGCGGTGGAGGAGCTCGACTGGGCCGGGCCCTGGGAGGTCCTGGGCATGGCGGCGGCGGCCCTGCCCGCACCGGCCGGCGACGCGGCGGTGCAGGTGCAGACAGTCGCCCAGCGGCCCGACCCGGTCCGCTGCGCTCACGGCCTCCGGGTGATCCCGGACGCGACGCTCGCCGAGGTCCCGGCGCTCGACGTGGTGGTCGTCCCCGGCGGCCAGGGGACCCGTCGCGAGGTCGACAATCCGGTGGTGCTCGCCTGGATCGAGAAGGTCGCCGCCGACGCCCGCTGGGTCACGAGCGTGTGTACGGGTTCGCTGCTGCTCTCGGGAGCGGGCCTTACCCGCGGTCGCCGGGTGACCACCCACTGGCGCTTCGTCGAGGAGCTGCAGCGGCGCTACCCCGAGACGGAGGTCCTCGACCACGTCCGCTACGTGTGCGACGGCAACCTCGTGACCGCGGCCGGCGTCTCGGCCGGCATCGACATGGGCCTCTGGCTCGTCGGGCAGATCTGGAGCCGGGCGGACGCCCGCCGGGTGCAGCGGATGATGGAGTACGACCCGGCCCCCCCCTACACGGCCGAGGTCTAGCCCCGCTCGCGCTCGCCCACCAGCGCCCGCAGCGCCCGCTCGAGCTCGGGCGCGGCCCGCATCAGGTAGGGATCGGCGAGGCCCACGCGGTAGCAGCGCAGCGCTTCCTCGCGTCGGCCGAGCTGCCAGAGGGCGTGGCCGGCGTTCACCACCAGCTCGGGCGCGGCGAAGCTGGCGTCGCGCAGGCCCGCCAGCGCCACCGCCAGCGCCGCGCGCGGGTGGCCCCGGAGGAGCAGGCTTCCGGAGGTCCGAATCTCCGCGAGCGGGAATCGATGCGGACCGCGGAGCGACGCCAGCAGGCCCGGATCGCGACGGCTCCCCACGGCCTCGAGCAACGCGCGCTCCACGCCCGGGGCGATCGGCTCGTAGTCGACGCCCGGCCGCGGTCTCGGCAGCGCCGGGATCCCGGGCGCGAAGCCCCGGTGGAAGTAGACGCCGTCGCGCGCGTCGAAGTGCACCGCACGCCACGCTGGATCGGTCTCGAAGTACCGGAACCACGCCGGCTGCTCGTTGTAGGGAACCACCGCCAGCTCGACCCGGTGGCGCGACAGGGCCTCGCGCATGGCCGCGGGGTCGGTCAACGCCGCCCACGCCGCGAAGAACTCCGGCCCTCCGAGCTCCGCGCGCCCGTCGATGAACACCTTCCGGCGTGTGGCGAAGCCCAGGTAGCCCCCGTCGGCATAGGTGTTCAGCATGCGGCCCTCCGGCACGTCGCCCCGGTTGAGGAAGGCCGCCGCGCGGACCGGCAGGAAGTCCGCGTTGAACGTGTGACCGGGCCGGTGGGGCAGCCGCTCCTGGGCGTAGAGCCAGCCGCTTCGCACCTGCAGCACCACGACGGCACAGCACGCCACCACGAGCGCGGGCGGGACCCAGCCGAAGAGCGCGCGGAGGCCGCGCCCGGGGCGCGGACGCGGCAGCCGGATCGAGAGCCAGGCCGCCAGGTCGGACCAGCCGAGGGCCACGCTCGGGAAGGTCGCCACGGCGAAGTACCCGAAGTTCTTGAGACCGCTCCAGGCCACGTAGGCGAAGAGCAGGAGCACCAGGCGCTCGGACCAGTCGGCCGCGCGGAAGCGCCGCGCCCCGCCCACCAGGGCCAGTACCAGGTAGGCCTGCACGAACAGCAGGGGCTGGAACAGCACCAGGGCACGCTTGTCGGTGTAGGCCGCGAGATCCAGGGGTGAGACCAGCTCGCGAATCCCGATCTCCGTCTTGAACACGCTGCCCGCCTGGAGCATGGTGAGCTGCTCGAAGGGATAGAGGACGCCCTGCCAGCCGTTCGGGTTGGCGAAGGCCGCCAGCCCGCAGAGCCCGGCCGCGATCCACAGCGGGCGATCCGGACGGCCCGTGCGCAGCAGACCGCCCAGGACATGGGCGCCGAGCGCCACCAGGCCCAGCACGAACAGCGAGTGGGTGTTGGTCCAGAGGAGCTGCAGAACCGGGAGCGCCCAGACCACCCGCGGCCTCCCCCGCCGATGCTCCTCGAGCAAGAGCAGGACCGCCGCGAGTAGGACCCAGGACAGGACGTGGGGCCGCACCTCGAAGCCCAGCCCGAGAACGATGGGCAGCAGCAGCGCGGCCGCCGAGAAGGGTACCCGCCCGAGGGCCCGGCGGGTCCGCACCAGCGCGAGGGCCAGCGCCGCGAGCGTGAGCACCACGTTGCCCGTGACCACGGAGAGGGTGCCACCGAGGGCGTAGAGACCCCAGCTCCACAGCTGGTACAGCCACTGGAGATCCACGTGGGGGGCCTCGGCGAGCGTGAAGGTCAGCGGATCCCGATACGGGAAGGCCCGGTTCTCCGCCATCCAGCGCCCCAAGGAGAGGTGGAAGCCGAGATCGGGGCTGTAGGTCTCCCGGAACCCGAGCACACAGGCCAGCCCGACCAGCGCCAGCAGGGCCACCGCGGTCCCCGCCCCGGGCACCTCCGCGCTCCGCGGGGGATCCCCGGCCCGAAAGCGGGGCGCCTGCGCTCGGCGCTCGCCACCCTTCCCCGCGCGCGCATCGCGCTTCCGCTTCCCCGTCGCCATCTCCTCGCGCTGCTCCCGCTGCTGCCGCGGGACTCTAACGGGACCGCCCGCCCGCGCCCATTCCTCCGGGGTCTTTTCAGCCCAGGCGCGCGCGCCTGCGAAGCAGAGGTCGATCCCGTCGTTCTTCACAGGACTGCGACACCCAGGAGATCCCGCGACCGATCCGATGACATTCGAGCCACACTTCTGCGTGGGCCGACGCGATCCGACCCCCCTCGTCCAGAATGGCGCCACTTCGTCCCGGATCGGCGGTGCGGACCCACGCGGGATCCGCCCCCAAGGAGAGCTCCATGTCCCCGATGCGCCCCCTTCGTGCTTCCACCGCGGTCGGTGCCGCGGCCCTTTCGCTGGCCCTCGCCCCGGCCGCCCTCGCCCAGGTCACTCTTCTCGGTGGTGACGACCCCTGGCAGACGCCCCCCACGACGCCCGCCAAGGGCACCGAGACCTTCGTCGATTTCGGCTCGATCCCGCTCGGGGGCGGCTTCTTCGGACCGGGCTCCGATCCGTTCGTGGGCCGGATCGACCTCGAGGGCGAGCCCCTGCCCACCGATCCTCCGGGCGCCCTGGGTGACATCGACACGATCGTGCGCCGCACGGCGGACACGGCGCCCCTGAACGTGAACGACAGCGATACCGTGCCGATCGAGATCGTCGCCCTCTCGCTCCGCAGCACCCAGCCCATCACGGTGACGTACAACGGCGGCCAGAATCCCGAGCTCTGGGATGTCCGCCTCTGCCTCTCGGAGGCGTTCGCCCAGACGCCCGGCTCGATCACGGTCACCCGCACATCCCAAGACGGGGGCACGTTCGACTCCACGCTCCCGGTGATCCCCAAGATCATCTTCAGCCAGCAGCAGTTCCCGTTCTCCCAGCAGGTGATCGACAATCCGCTCCTCGGCGTGACGTTCAGCTCCACCGGCTCCAAGTGGGCGCTGGCGATCCCCGACGGCTCGCTCAACCCCGGCGCGCTGGGCATCCAGCAGGTCCCGGTCGGCGTCGACGTGGACGGCGACTGCAACGGCAGCTTCGAGCTGCCGACCGTCGGTTCCACCACCTTCATCCCGGGCATGATGGACAACGGCGGCGGCAACTTCATGTGCTCCCCGAACGAGGAGGTGGCCATGGCCGCCCTCGCAGGGCACGCCGTGGCGCCCCCGGGCGATTCCGACGCCGACGGCTGGCCCGACGAGTGCGACAACTGCCCCAACGACTCGAACTCCGACCAGCTCGATAGCGACAGCGACGGGGTGGGCGACGTCTGCGACAACTGCCCGGGGATCTTCAACCCGAACCAGGCCGACAGCAACGGCAACGGCGTCGGCGACGCCTGCGAGCTGGGCCCGATTCCCGTTCCGGCCGCCTCGCCGTGGACGGCCTGGGTGGCCCTGCCTCTCGGGCTGCTGCTGGCGGCCCTGCTCCTGCTGGGCGGACGCTTCGCGCTGCAGCGCGCGGGGAGCCGCTAGCCCCCGGGCACTCGCCTTGGCCGGCCGGGCTCAGCTCCAGGCGGCGCCAGGCGCCAGCTTGTACTGGGTCGAGTGGGGACCGCGCCGCACCGCCGCCGGCGCGAAGCGACTCGCCAGGCGGACGAGCTCCGCGTAGGGGTTCACCGGTCGGCCGCCGAAGCCATCGTAGTGGAGGACCAGCAGCGGATCCGCCGCGGTCGGCGCGGCGCCGTAGCGCTCGTCGAGACGCGGCCGCAGCACCCGGGGCGTCTTCACCTGGTAGTGGAGGTGGGCCTTGCCCCGCGCCGCGCCGGTGTCGCCCACGACGCCGATCCGATGCCCCGGCTGCAGCAGATGACCGGGCCGCACCTCGGGCGCGTCGCGCAGGTGCGCGTAGTAGTGGATGAAGCCCCGGTCGTCGATGGTGCGCACCGAGTTGCCGCCGTCCTCGCTGTGCCCGGGCGTGCCCGGCGCCGCATCCGTGGTCGTCACGCCGCGGACGGCGTGCCCGTACCACCAGTAGTCGAGGACGCGCTGGCGGCTGGTGACCACCACGGGGCTGCCGAAGGGCGCCATGATGTCGATGGCGCCGTGGGTCACCTCCCCGCGGTCGTTCTCGAAGCTGTTGCCGAACCAGACGATCACCGAGCCGTCGTCCCAGGTGACGACGCGATCCTCGGCGCGCGCGGGAGGACGCGAGCGGAAGCCCGCCGCGTAGAGCACGGGGAAGCGGTCGAGGCTGCCCAGGTCGGTGGGGAGCGCGATTCCGCGCTCCGCCTCCCGCAGATCGCGACCCACCGACCGGCGTTCCGAGAACCGATGGCCATCCCGCCGCCCGTGCGGGCTCAGGTGACCCGGTCGTCGGATGCGGGATCCCGGCATCGCCTGAGGGTACGCCGGATCGCGGCGCGCGTCCGGAACGCACCGTGCCTTAGCTCACGGCACCCGGGTTCTCCGCCTGGGCGACCGGGAGGCGCCGCAGGATGAGCCAGCGCACGGACGACGCCGGGTCCGCGCCGCACTGAAGCGTCGACAGCCCCGGGAATCCGGACAGCGGCGCGGCACATCCCGGCGCGAGGCCCGGCAGCGTCCAGGCGAACCGGGCGGCCACCGCGGCCTCGGGATCCTCGCTCCCGGCTCGTGCAGCGAGCTCCGAGAGCAGCGCGAATCCCCGCCAGAGCCAGGCCCGGTGCGCCGCCAGACGCGCCGCCGCCTCCCGCGCCGAGCAGGAGGCCCAAGCTGCCACGAGCCGCGCCTGTGCCTCGCCATCCCGGCGCGCCCGCCAGAGCCGCGCCAGCCGGTCGTGGCGCGCGCCGCCCGCGACCAGGAGCCCAAGCGCCTCTCCCGCCGTCCACTGCTCGCCCGCCGCCTCGAAGAACGCGAGCAGGAGCGTGCCTTCGGGGCGCACCACCCGTGCCAGCTCGGCGACCGCGCTGCGAAGGAGCACCGGATCGGTGGGGTCCAGCACCCCCGTGGCGGCCACGAGCGAGCCGAAGCCCCCGCCCGAGAAGGGAAGCGCCTCCGCCCGGGCCACCACGCTCCGAACGCCGCGTCGCGCGCGCGCCCGCCGGGCCATGGCCGGGCTGTGGTCGACGCCCAGCGCCGCGAAGCCGCACCTCCGCAGGGCCTCGACCAGCAGCCCGTGACCCGACCCGACCACCAGGCAGGGCGTCGCCAGCCACGCCGCGGCGTCCGCGACGTGGCCGGCGGCCAGTCCTCCGTCCTCGCAGAGATCCCAGGCCTCGGCGAGACCGTCCCACTGCGCGCGCGACGCGCCGCCGCGCGCCGTCTCAGTGATCGCGCACCAGGAGCGCGCCGGCTCCGACGAAGTAGCCATGGTGCGCCTCGAGCCGGAGGTTGAAGACCCGCTCACAGCGGCCGTCCTCGGCCCGAGCGGAGCGGATCGGGAGCGGCCCGGAGAGCGCCGCCGCGGCGAAGCCCGCCCGGATCTCCTCGCTGGCCACCCAGCCGCCGTCGGCCGCCCCGAAGCGATGGGTGTCGGTGACCTGGATCGCGCCACTGGCGGCCTCGAGCGCCCTCAGGGCGAAGTCGCCGGCGTGCTCGTCGAGGCCGACCACGCGGGTGCTCTTCGCGCGGCGCCGGGCTGCGTCCCAGGCCCAGACCGCGTCGCCGACTCGCAGCGCCTGGATCGGCGCCAGGCCGTAGGGTGTATGCACGGCGGTGTAGGCCGGGAAGCAGCAGACCTTGTTCGGCCGGTTGTCCCAGACCGGCGTGCGGAGGCGAATCGGCGCCTCCGGGGTCCAGCACTTCGCCTCGGTGCAGTGGCGCTCCTGGCCGAAGTTCCGATTGATCACGGAGAGGGTGAAGCCGGTGCCCGCGATGACCTTGGTGTTGAAGACCCAGGCCAGGCCTTGCATCAGCTCGTCGTTCCGACCCGCATCGCAGTGGTGCAGGTAGACCGCGCCGTCCCGGGTGAAGTGGCCGGCCAGCCGGCGCAGCACCGGGCGGAACTTGAGCAGCGTCTCCTTGCGGACCTCGTCGTCGCCGAGCTCGATCATCTGGGCGTTCCCGTGGTCCCAGATGTGGAGGCGTCGGATCCGCCCCCCGGCCGCCTTGGCGAGTACGTTGTCGACCATCTCCTGGGCCGAGGTCATGGTGACGTAGTCGCTGTGAGTGGCGGCGGCACCGGGTCCGAAGCCGCGCCCGACGAAGGGCTTGTCCGCTCGCACGTCGATCACCGTGATGTCCATGGGTTCCTTCCAGCTCCTTGCAGCGTGCCCGCCCCGAAGGCGGGCTCAGCCGTCGTTCCGAAGGGCTCCCCGTCCGGTATCGCGCTCGAGAGCAAAGTCTGACGCCGCGGCCGGGGATCACTGTGCACCGGGTCACAGCAGCCGCGGCCCCCACCCTGGCGGCAATCTGACCACTTCTCCATCCTTGGCGGCGGCGGGGGCCCGACGGCGAAGGGCGCGCATGCAGGGAGATCGGCCGACGCGGACCTTCGACCGACGGGACGCCGCCGTCGGCGCGGGCCTCTTCCTGCTCGCGCTGCTCCTCCGCCTGCTCTACCTGGACCAGGCCTGGGCGCTGCCCTTCTTCGAGCGGCCCATCATCGACGCCCGCTCCTACGACGAATGGGGGCGGCGCATCGCGGCGGGCGACTGGCTGGGCGAGCGGACCTTCTACCAGGCCCCGGCCTATCCCTACTTCCTCGGCCTGGTCTACGCGCTGCTCGGCTCGGCGGCCTGGACCCTGCGGGTGGTGCAGGCCGGCCTGGGCGCCGCCTCCTGCGTGCTGCTCTACCTCGCGACCCGCGCCCTCTTCGGCCGGGGCGCGGGCGTCGCCGCGGGCCTGCTGCTCGCCGCCTACGCCCCGGCGATCTTCTTCACCGGGGTGATCCAGAAGACGACCCTCGGCCTCTTCCTCACCAGCGCCCTGCTGCTGGTCCTGGTGCGCTTCGCCGAGCGACCGGGGACACGAGCCGCGTTCGCGGGGGGCCTGCTCCTGGCCCTGCTGGCACTCACCCGCGAGAACGCCCTGGCCCTGGCGTTGATCGTCCCCGCCTGGCTCGCCTTCCAGCTCCGCCACCGCGCACCCGGGCGCACCCGGGCGCGCTGGGCGGGCGCCTTCGGCCTGGGCCTGCTGCTCGTCCTGCTGCCCGTCGGCGTCCGCAACGCCGCGGTCGGGGGCAGCTTCACCCTCAGCACCTCGCAGATGGGCCCGAACTTCTACATCGGCAACAACCCGCGCGCGACGGGAACCTACCGGCCGCTCGTGGCCGGACGCCAGACGCCCGTGTGGGAGGGCTCGGACGCGGCGGCGATCGCCGAGGCCGCGTCGGGCCGATCGCTCACCCCCGGCGAGGTCTCGAGGTGGTGGATGCGCCGCAGCCTCGCCTGGGTGCGCAGCGACCCGGCGGCCTGGCTGGCCCTCCTCGGACGCAAGGCGCTCTACACCGTGAACGACTTCGAGCTGCCGGACAGTGAGGATCTCTACTTCGCTGCCGGGTTCTCCGGGCTGCTGGCGGCGCTCCTGCTTGTGTCGCGCTTCGGTGTGCTCTTCCCGCTCGCGGTCCTCGGGATGGGCCTCGCCTGGGGCGCAAGGCGCGAGATCCGCAACGCCCCGAGCGCCGGCCTGCTCGCGCTCATGGCTCTCGCCTTCGCGGCCGCCGTGGCCGCCTTCTACGTGGTGGCCCGCTACCGCTTCCCCCTGGTACCGCTGCTGATCCCCTTCGCGGGGCTCGCCGTGGCACGCACGATCGCCCTGCTCCGCGCCGGCTCCTGGCGGCCCCTCCCCGCGCCCGTGGCCGCGGCCGCGCTGGCGGCGCTCGTCGCCCACGCGCCGGGCATCGAGCGCGGCCCCTCCCTCAGCGTGGCCTGGATGAACCTGGGCATCCTCATGCTCGACGACGGGGATCTGGCGCGCGCCGAGACCTATCTGCTGCGCGCGGAGGCGCTGAATCCCGGGCCGGCCCCCCAGTTCGAGCTGGCGCGACTCCGCGTCCACCAGCGCCGCTTCTTCCAGGCCGAGGAACACCTCCTGCGGGCGGATCCCGAGGACCTGCGCGTCCACCTCCTGTGGGCCGAGCTGCTGCACCGCCAGGGCCGCAGCGAGGAGGCCCGCACCCACGAGCAGCGGGCGCGGGAGCTCGGCCCGGAGGCCGCGCGCCCCGCACCCCGCTAGGGCTCCGCGGTGTCGCCTTCGCACGCCCACTGCGTTTCGACGAGGCCGGGCGCCAGCTGCGCGGGAACGAGCGTGATATCCTCCGGTCGCAACCGATGGCCACCCTCTCCTTCACGACCGCGAAGTTCGACGTCTCGTTGGAGGCGCCGAACCCCACGAATCCGATCGCCGGACAGGGCGTCCTCCGCTGGCTGCGAGAGGAGCTTGGGAACACCGGCTACGCGTGCACCGAGCCGGAGCCGGAGGACTGGGGTTGGTACATGGACGCACGAGGCTCGGAAGCGACCTACCTCGTGGGGGCGAGTGGAGAGCCGGAGGACTCGAGCCCCGAGGTCCCGTGGACCGTGCAGGTGGAGAAGGCCCGCTCGCTTGCGGACAAGCTCCTCGGACGGAACAAGCTGGCCGGCGACGATGCGCTGGTGACCGAGCTCGAACGCCTGCTTCGGTCCGAGGCCGCGATCCGGGACCTCCGCGTCGACCGCGACGGCTGACCCCGCGGCGCGGCCCCGCTCTGCTGCTCCTTCACGGGCTCGGCAAGAGCGCCTTCGACTGGGAGGAGAGCGTCCTCCGGATCGCCGGAAGAGCGCCACCCCACCAAGCGCTGCAGCTGACGCGGCGCCGCACCTCGAGAGCCGGGTCTGGTAGCCTTCGTACGTCGACCTCGGGCGCCTCCACGAGCGAGGCGCCGCCTGCGGGCGGGGAACCCGGATGTCTGCCTACCGGCCGACCACGACCGCTCTGCTCTGCAGTGCGGGATGGCTCGCAGTCTCGGCCACGGCCTGCGGCCTGATTCCCTGGCAGCCCGCGCGGATGCCGACCCAACGGATCGTACCGGACGAGACCGTCCGCCTGGATCAGTTCGGCACCTTCACGCCCTCGGTCAGTCGCGGCTGCAAGCACGTGTCGGTGACCTCCAACCACCAGGTGTATGTCTTCGACACGCGAAAGAAGCGCTTCCTGCTCGCGAGCGCTTCGCCTTCCGGGGATCCGGCCACCTACTCCTCGCACGGAGGCCTCCTCCCTGGCGGAGGCCGCCTCAGCGAGGACGGGGCCCGGGTCGCTTTCACCTCGATGGCCGACAATCTCGTAGCGGGGGGCCGCCGCCTCGTGGATCAGGTCTACGTGCGGGAGCTGGCCTCGGGCAGGCTCTGGCGAGCGAGCCAGTCCGGAGGTGGCGAGCCGGCAACGGCTGCCTCGCGTTTCGTCCGGCTGAGCGGCAGTGGGGCAATCGTCTCGTTCGTGTCCGCGGCGGGCAATCTCGTCGCGGACGACACCAACCGCGCAGAGGACGTGTTCGTCCACGACCTCCGTTCTCGCGAGACGATTCGCGTGAGCGTCGCGTCGGATGGCGAGCAGGCCGATGGGCCCAGCTACGGACCTTCGATCAGCCGTCATGGCAGGTTCGTCAGCTTCGTGTCCGAGGCGACCAACCTGGTCGAGAACGACACGAACGGCGTCGCAGACGTGTTCGTCCGTGACGTCGTGGCGAGGCAGACGGAACGAATCTCTCTCGCGGCCGGAGGGACGCAGACCTCCGCACCGAGCGACGCGCCGGCCATCAGCGCGCAGGGCCGCTTCGTGGCCTTCTCGTCCGAGTCGGAGCAACTCGTGCCCGAGGACGACAACGGCGAGCGGGACGTCTTCCTGCACGACCGGGATACGGGTCGCACCGTGTTGGTCAGCGCTGCGCCGGGGGACGCGAGAGCCAACGGCCCGAGCGACAATCCAGTCGTCTCCGAGGATGGATCGAGCGTGGCATTCGTGTCCTCGGCATCCAATCTGGTGGGAGACGACAACAACGAACGCCCCGACGTATTCGTGCGGCACATCGCGCGGGGCCAGACCCGTCGCCTGAGTATCGGGGCTGGTGGCGTCGAGGCCGATGAAGAGAGTGGCATCTTCGGCGTCGCCATGAGCCCCGATGGGAGATGCGTCGCCTTCGACTCGTACGCCTCCAATCTCGTGCCCGACGATGGAGATGGAATGGTGGACGTATTCGTCTCACGCTTGCGCTAGACGCCACCGGGCGGTCGGGTGTCCGGCTTCCCGGAACCGCTCGAGCTTCGCTGCGCTGGCTACGGCACCCGTCGCCTGGGCGTGAGCGTCCTCCTCTGCGCCACGAGCACGGGCTGCGGCCCGAGCGACGGCGCGGGCTTTCCGGTCGCGATCGTGGCAGCGGCAGCTACGTGCTGGGGCGTCGTCGCCGGCCAGGAGGCGCGTGTCCTGGCGAGCGTTCTCTTCGACCTCCTGGCCGAGCGTCGCATCCGTGCGATGCAGCGCGGCTGGGCCGAGATCCCGCCCTGGGTGTTCGCGTCGAAGGCCGGAACGCCCCTCGACCACCGAAACGTCACCCGGTCGTGGCACCGGGTGCGACGGCGAGCGCAGCAGGCAGGAGTGCGGCCCTTCAAGCCCCGCGCGGCCCCTGGGTTCGATGCGCCTCTGGTAAGTCTGGAGCGGGAAACGGGATTCGAACCCGCGACCCTCAGCTTGGGAAGCTGATGCTCTACCAACTGAGCTATTCCCGCGTAGTTAAGAGTCTCGCACGGCCGCCGGCGCCCGGCAAGCGTCCGGGCGGCGGGGCGCGCCGCGGACCTAGTCCTCCTCGATGAGCTCCTCGAAGAGATTCTCCACGTCCGCCTCGACGGCGTCGCCCGAGAGGGACTCGGCCACCAGGACCGGCTGATCCTCCTCGACCTCCTCGAAGACCGCGGCCTCCTCCGGCTCGGCCTCGAACTCCTGGATGAGGGTCCGGGCGGCCTCGCGCTGCGCTGCGGCGGCAGCGGCCGGCGCCACCTCGGGCGCGAGCTCCGGCGAGAACTCGTCCGCCGGCTCGGTCAGCTCGAGGGCGTCGTCCAGCTCCGGCTCCGCCCGCCGGCCCTCGTCCGCCGGCTGGGACATCGGCTCGGGCTTCGGGTCGAAGGAGTGCGCCGGGGCCGGGGCCGGGAGCGTCTCACCGGGGCTCGGCGTGGCCGGCGGCTCCATCATCCCGAGCATCCGGGCCGCCCGCAGCACGTCGGCGGCCGCCACCTGGTTGCGGCCCGCCAGATGGGCCTCGAAGAGGGCGTTGTCGCCCAGCGCGTTGATCCGACGCGGCGATCCCGCCCCCAGCGCGACCAGGCGCTCCATGGCGTCGGCGGCGAGCACGGCCGGGTCGCCGCCGGCCGCCTTGAGGCGGTGCGCCACGTAGGCCCGCGACGTCTCCGCGTCCAGCGCGCGCAGCGGGACCCGGATCTCGACGCGACGCGCCAGGTCCGGGTCGAGGCCTACCACCCCGTCCAGGGCCTCGCTGCCCACGAGCACCAGGGTGAGCAGGTGCTGCTCCTCGTACTCCAGCTCGAGCAGCGCCCGCAGCGCCTCCATCAGCACGGGCTGCGCCAGGGCGTGGGCGCGGTCGATGATCACCACCGGCCGCCGGCCCTCCTCCCGGAACGCCGCGAGCAGGTCGTAGCAGGTGGCCAGCTGGGCGAGGGGCTCCTCGGGCACGTCTTCGGCGCCGAGCTGGCGGGCGATGCGGGACAGCAGCCAGCGCTCGTCCGCGTCGCCCCGCATGATGAGCAGCAGACCCGCCTCGAAGGCGTCCTCCTCGAGCGACTCCAGCACGCGTCGGGCCACCACGCTCTTGCCCACGCCCGGCTCGCCGGTGAGCAGGCAGAGCCCGCGCCCCTGGGTCGCAGCGCGGCGCACGCGCCGTTCGGCGGCGTCGTGCTCGGCCGACGCGAAGTGGAACTGCGGGAGGGGGTCGTTGGCGAACGGGTCGCGACCCAGCCCGAACTCGTGCAGGTGCTCCACGCGCTCTCCTTCTAGAGGAACGAGATCTTGCGCCGGCGCTTCTTCGGCGTGGAGATCCCGCTCTGCGTGTCGTCGTCGGAGGGCGGCTCGGCGACGGCGATCGCCTCCTCCTCCTCCGGCTCCGCGGAGACCTCGGCCTCGTCGTCGTCGGACAGGACCGCCTCGGCCTCGGCGATCACGTCGTCGAAGCTCTCGAAGGTCTCGAGGGCGGGCTCGTCCGGCTGGGTGATCTCGGCGCCCCCGCCCGTGCGGAGCGCCCGGATGCGGGCCTCCACGTCCTGGAACTCGGGATCCACCGCCGCCACCGCTTCGAAGGCGGACAGGGCCCGCTCGCGGTCGCCGGCGGCCTGGAAGCCGCGCCCGAGCTCGAAGCGCAGCACGGCCTGCTGCTCCTCCGGGACGCCGGGCTCGGCCAGGGCCTGCTGCAGGTGCGCCACGGCGTCGTTCGGCCGCCCCAGGTCGAGGGCGCAGAGGCCCAGCATGTGGAGGCAGGCCACCTTCCGCTCGGGCGAGCCCATGGCGATCCCGAACTCGCTGTTGGCGTCCTCGAGCAGCCCCATCTCCCGGTAGGCGATGCCCAGGTCGTAGTGGGCCTCGTAGTCGCTCTCGGAGAGGGTCTCCTTCACGCCCTTCTTGAACTCGGCGAAGACCGACTCGAAGCCGTCGTCGACCTCGGCGCCGGCGGCAGCGTCGTCCTCCGGCTCGAAGACGTCGGAGAGCTCCGCCGCCAGGTCGAAGGTGTCCTCGCCCGCTTCCGGCTCGTTCGGAAGCCGGGGCGCGGCGGCAGCCGCCGGCGCCGGGGCGTCCGCGCCGCTTCCGGGCGCGGTGGTGTCGTCCTCCGGCGCGCCCTCTTCGGCCTCCTCCGCCGGTGCATCGTCGTCGAGGATGCCGGCCAGATCCTCGGGAATCGTGATCTCGGGGCGCGGCGTCGGCGCGACCTCGGCCGGCGCCGAGGTCTGGACCGCGGTGGACTCGCCGTCGTCGGCCGTCCCCGCGGCTGCGTCCGGCTCGTCCAGGTCCAGGTCGAGGTCGACGTCGAGCTCGCCGGCGCCCGTGTCCCCGGTCGCGGCCTCGGCGGCGACGCCCTCCTCGTCGCCGACCTCGTCCCAGTTCTCCAGGTCCTCGTCGATCGAGATCCCGGGCTCTTCCGTCTGCTCCGCGGCCGCCGCGGACGCCCCGTCCCCGCCGCCCGACGACCCGCCGGTGCTGGCATTGGGGTCCTCGCCGCGCGCCTCCGCGATCTCGCCCAGCCGCAGCATGGCCTGGGGATGGCTCGGCGCCACCTCCAGGATGCGGCGGTAGATGCTCTCGGCCTCGTCCATGAGGCCCTGGTTGAAGTAGAAGTCGGCCTCGTCCAGGTCCTCGGCGATCTGCTGATGCGTGGACGAGCTGCCCGCCGAGGACGTGGCCTCCGCCGGCTCGGGCGCAGCCGTCGGCGTCGGCGCCTCGGAAGCCACCGCCTCCGCTCCGGCGTCCACGTCGAGGTCCACGTCCATGTCCAGGTCGACGTCGATCTCCACCCCGCCGGCGGACTCCCCGGCGTCGGTCGTCGGCGCCGGAGGCGTGGGCGCGTCGTCCAGGACGACGATCTCGGACTCCGCGACCGGCGCGGACTCCGGCTCCGCGGCCAGGTCCAGCTCGGGCGCGGGCGCCTCGTCCGCTGCGGGCGCCGGGGCCTGGGTCTCGAGCGGGGGCGCGTCGGTTTCGAGCGGGGGCGCGTCGGTTTCGAGCGGGGGCGCGTCGGTCTCGGGGGGTGCCTCTTCGGTCTCCAGGTCGTCGCCGAGATCGATCTCGAGGTCCACGGCGTCCAGGCTCTCGGAGGCCGATGCGGGCGCATCGCCGCCGGCCGCTGCCGGATCGAGGGCGGAGATCCGTCCGCGCAGGACCGCAACGCCTTCGGCGTCGTCCCCGGCCTCGGCCACCCGCATCGCGCGGGTCCAGGCCGCCACCGCACCGGCGGCGTCGTCGTTCTCCGCCTTCACCTCGCCGAGCTTCTCGAGAGCGCCGCGGTGGTCCGGATCGGTCTCGAGGATCGTCTGCAGCGTGGCGATCGCGCGCGAGGCCTTGCCGTAGCGCAGGTAGACGCTGGCCTCGGCGAGCAGCTGCTCCGGATCCGTGGAGATCGCCTCCTCGCCTTGCAGGCTCGGTGCCTCCGCGGCCGCGTCGGCTGGCAGCTCGGGCTCGTCCTGCTCCAGGACCGGCGGCTCCTGCTCGGGCTGCGGCGCCCCCAGCTCCTCGCCCGCGCCTCCGAGATCGAGCGCGGGGCCCCCGGCGGCCAGGTCGCCGGGCGCGACGAAGCGCTGCATGATCTCGCGCGCGCGATCGCGCTCCCCGCGGTTGCGGTACAGCTCGGCGAGGGTGCGATAGACCTCCTTGGCGGCGTCCTCGCGGCCCATCCCCGCCAGCACCTCGGCCAGGAGCTCGTGTCCCTCGGTGGCATCCGGGCCGTTCTCGACGGCCTTGCGGGCGAAGGGCTCGGCGCGCTGGGGCTGGCGCAGCTCCATCAGGCCGCGACCCAGGGCGACCAGCACGTCGAAGCGATCGGGATCCAGCTCGAGGATGCGCTCGAAGACGCCGACGAGATCGTCGGTCGCGCCCTGGCGCTGCAGCTCGGCAGCCACCTCCTCGTACTCCGCGAGCGCCTCCGAGGCCATCTCGGCCTGGCGCAGCAGGTCGGCCACCTTGAGCCGGCTGGTCGTGTTCGTCGGATCCAGCGTGGCCATCTTGCGCAGGAGCTCGAGGGCCTCGCGCTTGCGGCCTTCGCGGTTGTGGTGGTCGGCGGCGGTCTGGAGCGCGCTCAGGGCCTCGGCCGTGAGGCCCAGGCGCTCGTACAGCTCGGCGAGTGGCTCGTAGACCTCGAAGCGCTTCTCGTCGATCTTGACGATCTGCTTGTAGATGGCGACGGCCTTCGCGTCGAAGCCGTCCTTCATGAACTTCTTGCCGACCTTGAGGTAGCAATCGACCGCTTCGTCGCGCTTGCCCTGACGCAGGAGGATGTCGCCGAGCTTCAGGCGGTGGTTGGCGTCGTGGGGGTCGACCTCCACGAGCCGCTGGTACTCCTTCACGGCCTTGTCGAGCTGGCCCTTCTGGAGGTACTTCTGGGCGTTCGCCAGGATCTTCCGCTTGTCGGCAGCCAAAGCTTCCCCGTCCGGAGCGCGAGTCGCCCCTAGCGTGGTCTATCGGCGAAAGCAGGATGCTCTTGAGGTTTGCAACCCCCCGCCAGATGGCGGTTTTTCCGCGGAGAGGAGCACGGGGGGCAGTCCGGCACCCCGCGGGGGCCGCCGGCGGGCCGACCCGGCGACCGGCCTCAGGCCCGCAGCTGGGCCACGAGACCCTCGAGCCCCAGGCGATAGCTCTCCGGGCCGAATCCCTGCACCACGCCGACCGCCACCGGGGAGACCAGCGAGGTGTGCCGGAACGGCTCCCGGGCGTGGACGTTGGAGAGGTGGACCTCCACCACGGGCAGGCCCACCCCGGTCAGGGCGTCCCGGAGCACGACACTGGTATGGGTCAGACCGGCGGGGTTCAGGAGCAGGCCGTCGGCCCAGGACGCGGCCTCCTGGATCCGGTCCACCAGGGCGCCCTCGTGATTCGACTGGAAGAACTCGAGCTCCACCCCCAGCTCCTTGCCCGCGGCCTCGAGCTGGCGCTGGACGTCGTCGAGCGTCGCGCGCCCGTAGATCTCGGGCTCGCGGGTTCCGAGCAGATTGAGATTCGGCCCGTGGAGGACCAGGACGCGGAGCCGCTCCACCCGACCCCTCCGATGTGCCCGCCCGACGTGGGGGCTTAGAACTCGTCGCGCACCGCCCGCAGGTGCCGCCGGAGGAGATAGCGCGCCTTGCCCAGGTTGCCATCGGGCAGGAGCGCCATGACCAGGAAGTGGTCCTCGTCCACCACGTGGAACACCAGCGTGAAGCGGGCCAGATTCACCGCGATCTCGCGCAGGGCGCCGCCGCCCAGGGTGTCGGAGGCCTTGCGGGTCTCCTGGAGGATGCGGCCGAACTCGACGCCGGCAGCGCCGAGCTCCTCCTCGAAGTCGCGCGCCGCCGGGCTCCCCGCCACCTGCTGCTCGATGGGAATGCCGTCCACGCCCATCAGCGCGCAGCCGATGGCCCCCGGCGTGCCCTCGACGATCTCCTTCAGGATCGAGCTGAAGCTCATGGCTGACTCCTCCGCAGGTTGTCGAGCCAGCGCTCGAGGGTGGCGAGGATGCGGCCGCGGTCCGGATCGACCGGCGATCCGCGGTCCGGATCGACCGGCGATCCGCGGTCCGGATCGACCGGCGATCCGCGGTCCGGATCGACCGGCGCCGCCCCGGTGTCGAGCTCCGCCCGCATGCGCTCGGCCTCCGCGGTGTGGCCCTGGCGCTCGAGCAGCCCGGCCAGGGTGCGCGAGGCCACGGGCAGCGCCGGGTCCACCGCGTCGAGGCCTTCGGGCGGATCGGGATCCACGCTGCGCAGCGCCCGCTCGGCGACGCTGTTCGCGCTCACCATCTCCTCGGCCTGGGACTCCGCGTCGTCGAAGGCGGCGTCGATGTCGTCGTCGCCAAAGGCGCCCAGGGGATGGGCCTGCGACGGGGGCTCCGCGACCGAGCTGGCGGCCAGCTCCGGCTGCGCGGCGGGCAGCCCGGCCAGCGCCGCCACCGCCACGGGATGATCCGCCACCCGGCCGAGCACCTGCTCCAGGGCCTCGCGGGCCTCCTTCTCGCGACCGAGGTCGAGCAGCGCCAGGGCGAGGGCCACCCGTCCGGCAGGCGTGTCCGGCGCCTCGGCCAGGCCACGCCGGGCCACCTCGGCGGCGCGTTCGGCGTCGCCGGCCCGGCGATGGGCCTCCGCCAGCGCCGGGAACGCGGACCCGTCTCGCTCTTCGCCGGCGAGCGCCTCCAGGCGCTGCACCTCGGACTCCTCGGGCTCGATCATCTCCCCCTCCTCAGCGCCCCGCGACCGGCCGGCAGGATCTCGGCCGGCGTCAGCGGCACGATCTCGGCCTTGCCGATGCCCCGCAGGGCGACGAAGCGGATCTGCGCATCCCTCCGTTTCTTATCGACGCGGAGGGCGTCGAGATAAGCCTTTCGGGGAAACTCCGGCAGCTCGGTAGGGAGGCCCAGGCGGCCCAGCAGCGACTCGAGGCGCTCGGCCGTGCCTGCCGCGGCCAGGCCCAGCGCCTCGGAGCGGCGCGCCGCGAAGACCATCCCCATGGCCACGGCCTCTCCGTGCAGGACCCCGCGGTAGCGCTTCAGGGTCTCCACCGCGTGGCCCAGGGTATGCCCGAGATTGAGGAGCATCCGCAGGCCTCCTTCCCGCTCGTCGCGGCTCACCACCTCGGCCTTGATGGCGCAGGCCCGCTCGAGCACCGGCAGCAGCCGGTCCGCGTCGAAGGCGAGCAGCGCCTCCCCTTCGCCCTCGAGCCGCGCGAAGAAGTCCGCGTCCCACAGCGCCCCGGCCTTCACCACCTCGGCCAGGCCGGCCGCCCATTCCCGTCGCGGCAGGGAACGCAGCGTCGCCACGTCGATCCAGACCAGCCGGGGCTGGTGGAACGCGCCCACCAGGTTCTTCCCCTGCGGCAGGTTCACGGCGACCTTGCCGCCGATGCTGGCGTCGACCATGGCGAGGATGGTGGTGGGCACCTGGACGAAGGCGATACCGCGCAGGTAGGTGGCGGCGGCGAAGCCCGCCAGGTCGCCCACCATGCCGCCGCCGAGCGCGACCACCACCGAGCCGCGGTCGGCCCCCGCGTCCAGGAGCGCCTCGTAGAGCTTCGCCATCTGCCTCAGGCTCTTGGTGGCGTCGCCGTCCGGGACCTCGATCCGCGCGGCGCGCAGACCGGCCGCGCGGAGCGAGCGCTCCACCTTCGCCCCGTAGCGACGCGCCACGGGCGGCACGCTCACCACCAGGGCCTTCGACGCACCGGTGTGCGCCGCCACGGCCTCGCCCAGGCGACCCAGGGTCTCGAAGCCCAGCTCGATCGGATAGGAGCGATCGCCGAGCGACACGTCGACGCGGCGGCGGGGCCGCCCATCCCAGCGTCGCTTCGGCGCGCGCGCGCTCATGCCTCGAGCATCCGCGCGATCCGTTCCGCCACCTGCTCCGGATCGAGCTCGTCGGTGTCGACCACGTGTCGCGCCGCGGCGTAGCGGGGCTCGCGCTGCGCCAGCAGCTCGATCAGCCGGGCCCGGCGCGCCTCCGCGCCCCCCGCCTCCCGCAGCAGCGGCCGCGTCTCGGCCTCGCCCAGGCGGGCCAGGAGGGTCTCCGGGCGCGCCCGCAGGTAGACCATCGTGCCGGAGGCCGCGAGCCGCGCCGCCGCCCCGGGCTGGGCGATCGCCCCGCCTCCGAGCGCCACCACCGCCGGCTCCCCCGCCACCGCCTCGATGGCCCGGCGCTCGCGGGCCCGGAAGCCCGCCTCGCCCTCGGTCTCGAAGATCGCCGCCACCCGCGTCCCGGCCTGGCGCTCCACCTCGGCGTCGGTGTCCACGAAGCGGCGGCCGAGCCGGCGGGCCAGGCGCATGCCCACCACCGACTTCCCGGCGCCCATCATGCCCACCAGCCAGACGGTGGGGCCGCTCGAGGGGGTCGAGCCCGACGCGCGGGTAGACCCCTGCGTGCCCGCGGCTCCGTTGCGTGCCCTTCCCCCCACACCGCGAGAGGATAAAGAAAATCGGGGGAGGCGGCTGCCTCCCCCGATCTCCAGCTCCAGCGCCGCCTCTCCGCGGCAGCCGCTAGCTTCCCAGCTGGGGCGTATCCACGATCCGCGGCGTCACGAAGATCAGCAGCTCCTTGCGGATGTCGCGGACCAGCTTGTTCCGGAACAGCATCCCGATGATCGGGATCTTGTGCAGGTACGGCACCCGCGACATCTGATCCGACTTGTCGATCGTGTAGATGCCGCCGATCACCAGGGTCTGGCCGTCGCGCACCAGGGTCTGGGTCTTGGCCTGGTTCTTCGCGATGGCCGGAGCCCCACCGGGGGCCGCCACGCCGCTGTCCGGCGCGTTGCGCGAGACCTCCAGCTTCATGATCACGCTCTTGTCCGCGGTGATGTGCGGCCGCACCTTCAGCTGCAGCACCGCGTCCACGAACTCGAGGGCCGCGTCGCCGTTCTCGAAGGTCTGGAACGGGATCGACACACCCTGCTCGATGGTGGCCTCCTGGTTGTCCATGGTGACCACCCGCGGGCTCGAGATCACCTTGCCCTCACCCGTGCTCTCCGAGGCCTGTAGCTGCAGCTCCAGGTTGTAGTCCTGGTCGAGCAGGAACGCGCCGAGGCTCAGCAGCCCGGTGGGCGCGGAGGCGATCGGGTTGTCGATCACGAAGTTGTTGAGGTCCGTGTCCCCGTTGAGCAGCAGCAGGTCCGGATGCAGCCGGAAGTCCCCGCTGCCCGCGTCGGTCCGGGTCCCGCTCCCCGTGTCGAAGCCGTCGTTGAAGCGCTGCACGCCCGAGCCCCACACCGTGCCGAGCTCGCGGCTGAAGTCGAGGTTGGCCTCGACGATCTTGGCCTCGATGAGGACCTGCGGCGTCGGCGTGTCGATGGCCTTGATGAGCGCCACCGCCTCGTCGATCACCGACGGGATGTCCTTGATGATGACCGTGTTGGTCCGGCCGTCCGTGTTGACGCTGCCGCGCGGCGTGAGCAGGCGCTGGACCATCTTGCGGATCTGTCCCACGCCGGCGTAGTTCACCGGCTGGAACTTGACCACCAGGTCCTCGAGCTTCTCGCGCGCGCGACGGGCCTGCAGCCGCGCCTCGTTCTCGCTCTTGAGCTTGCCCCGGGGCGCGATCCGCAGGACGTTGCCCACCTTGACGAAGCCGAGCCCCTTGGTCATCAGGATGACGTCCAGGGCCTGGTCCCAGGGCACGTCCACCAGACGCAGCGTAACCTTCCCGTTGACGTCGTCGCCGGCGATGATGTTGAGGTCCGAGACCTCGGCGATCAGCCGGAGCACGTCGTCGATGGCGACGTCCTTGAAGTCCAGGGAGATGCGGCGGCCGACGTACTGCTTGCCGTCGAGCAGCCCCCCCTCCTGCAGGATGTCGATGCCCTGGGCCTCTGGCGAGGCCGCGTCCGCCGCCGCCGGGGGCGCCGGCTGGGTGGCTGCGGCCATGGCCTTGCCGGGCGCCGTGCTCGGCGCGCCGGGCGCCGTGGCGGGCTGCGCGCCCGCCGGCGCCGCCTGGGTGGCTGCGATGGCAGGCGGCGTCGGGGCCCGCGGGCCGGTCTGGGCGAACGTCAGCACCACGTTGGAGCCTTCGCGCGCCACGTACGGGTCGAGGCCCGGGCCCCGCTTCACGACCACCCGCACCTCGGGACGCTCGGTCTCGGGCTGCTGGAACGCCATTACCAGCGACACCGGCCCACCGGGCTCCGGCGCGATCCGCGCCTCGGCACCGGGCAGCAGGACCGCCTCCGGGAGCATCAGGATCACGGTCTCGGCATCCGGCTCGAAGAGCTGGTAGCTGGCCGAGCCCTGGGCCACCACGACCACCCGGGCGCTGCCGCCCCCGGCGTGGTAGGCGACGTCGCGCACCCGCGTGTTCCCGGGCGCCACGGGCGTGTCGAGGCCCTCGGCCGGCCCCTCGGCGCCCGCGATCGGCCCGAGCTCGTCGACCGGCCGGGTCTCGGCGGTGAAGATCTCGTCCACGAAGGGCTCGTCTCCCGCCTCGGCCATCTGCTCGGGCTCGAGCTCGAGCAGCACCGGCTCCTCGACCGGCTCGGTGCCCGCCAGGAACGGCTCTGCGCCGGTCAGCCCGCTCGCCTCGGAGACGACCGCGGGGGACGCCGTCGGGCTGCACGGGTTGGCCGACGTCGCCAGCCGAGCGGCCGCGGCGCCGAACGCGATCTGCAGGCCGCCGTCGCTCGGGTCGATTCGCACCTCGGCGAACGGATCCGCCGCCTCGCCCCCGTCCAGCACGAGCCGCACCTTCTCCGGATGCTGACCCACGCGGACGCGGCTCACCTCGGCGGCGCCGACATCGACGGCACCCCGCTTCACGTCGTTCTGGAGCCCCGGCAGGTCCACCACGAGGCGCGCCGGGTTCTCGAGAACGAAGCTGTCGCTGTTATCGATCCGCCCGTCGGCGCGCACCTGGATGACCAGGCCGTCCTGGGCGTCCACGTCGATGCCCGCGATGCGTGTGGCCGGCTCCGCGGGCTCGCTCGCCTCGACCTCCGGCTTCATCTCCCCGGCCGGGTCCGCGTCCGCGGTCTCCCACACCGACGCCGCGAACGGCTCCGGCGCGAATCCGTCGGCCTCGAAGCCGTCACCGGCCTCCGGCGCGTCGGCGACCGCGCCCTCGCCCGCCAGCGGCGCCGGCTCGGCGGCGAAGGCGACCACCTCCGCCTCGTCCACCGGTACCATGCGGATCGCGAGGTTCGCGCCCTCGGGCACCACGTCGTACTCGAAGCGGCTCTTCAGGTCGATCCCGACCCGGGTGAAGGGCCGGCCGGTGGCGTCGGAGAGGGTCTCCACCTCTACCTCGGACACGAGCCCACTCACCAGGGCGATCGAGTCCGGCACGCCCTCCGGGCGGACCTGGTTCAGGTCCACGACCAGGCGGCGCCCGGCGTTCTCCGCCAGCGCCGTGTACAGCGGGTTGCCCACTCCCTGGAGCGTGACGACCGTGACCTCGCCCCGCTCCTCGACCTGGACGTCGGAGAGCACGGCGACCTTCGAGGAGCCGGCCTCCGGCGCCTCACTCGGCGTCGCGCACGCCGCGAAGCCGATCCCGAGGGCGACCCAGAGGACGCCTCCGACCCATCGGCTACGTCGATCGGTGCTGCCTGCGCTCATCGAAGCTCACCTCCCCTTCCCGCGATGAACTCGCATCTGAATGTCCTTCGTGGTCCGCTCGTTGAGCCAGTTGGTGTAGGTCTCCTTCACCATGACCACGTTGTCCTCGATCCTCGTGATCCGCCCTTCGTTCTTTCCGACCCGCGTACCCTCGCTGACGATGTAACCGCGACCGGAGGGGTCGGCGACGAGCGCCCGGGGCACGTTGGTGTCCCAGATCACGGCGAGCACCGTCAGCTGGTTGACGTCGAAACGCTCCAGGGGCCCGCCTTCCTGCTTGGCGGCCTCCCGCGCCTTCTCGAGCACGAACGATCGGAACGGATCGCGCTTGTCGGTGGGGTCGTAGACGAAGTCGGAGACGCCCATCAGACCGGTCTCCGCCCTGGCCACCTGCGCGCCCTTCCTGGCCTTCCGGGCCTTCCGGGCCTTCCGGGCCTTCTTCTTCTTCATGCCCTTCTGGGCCTGGGCGACCTTCTCGCGCTTCGCCTTGTTGTAGTCGCTCGTCGTCGGCCCGGTCGCCTCGTCCCTGCATCCGCCGAGGCCCAGGAGTGCGACGATGAGCAGAACGCTGGTCAGGATCTTCACGCCCCACCCCCGGTGCCGAGGAACCGGAATGTGGTGGCCTTGCCATTCACCTTCAGCACGGTTCCCGCCATTCGTTCCTTGGCGACGCTCATCTGCAGATCGCCGATGTTCACGATCCGCGGCAGCTTCGCGATCCGGTCGAAGAAGACCGCCGTCTCGTGGAAGCCGCCCGTGAACTCGATCGCGATCGGCACCTCTGCGTAGAAGCCGCGCTTGACCTCCTCACGCGGCTTGAACGACTTGAACACCAGGCCCGCGTCCTTGCCGAGCGTGGTGATGTCCGTCAGCAGTCCCGGGAGCTCCTTGCTGTTCGGAAGCTGCCGCACCGCGATGGTGAGCTCCTGTTCGAGCTTCTTCAGCTCCTCTTCGAAGGCGCCCACGTTGGCCGCGACCGAGCGGACCTCGTTCAACTTCCGCTGCAGGTTCTTCTGCTTGCCCCGGAGCTGCTGCAGCTCGCCGGCCGCCGGCCGGTAGAGCAGCTGCCAGTAGCCCAGCCCGATCAGCACGGGAAGGACGAGGATCAGGGCCAGCCGGTAGTGGCTCGGGAGCTTGGCAGCCTTCTCCAGGCCGCCCTGCAGGGACTCGAATCCGAGCTTCATCGCGACTCCTCCAACGTGACCAGGGCCGCCTCCGCCGAGACCGTGCCCTCGAGGCCCAGCTCGATATCCGCCCGCTTCTGGCGCTTGCCCTTCCTGCCCCGCTTGCCCTTCTTGCCCTTCTTGTCCTTCTTCCGCTTGCGCTTCTCGGCCTCCAGCCGCTCGCGCTCCGGATCCGTCACCAGAGCCTTGACACTGAAGCTGTGGAGGTTGAGACCCCCCTTGGCGGGCGCGAGCTCCGTCTTCTTGAGCTCGACCCGCTTGAAGTAGGGCGAGTCCTCGAGCTCGGTGAGGAAGAGCGCCACCACCTCGTTGTCGAGGCTCAGGCCGTTGATGTCGATCCGGTCCTTGCGGGTCTGCACCCTGCGGAGCCACATCCGGTCGGGCGTCCGCGTGGCGAGCTCGTCCAGGACCCGCACCGGACCCGAGCGGGACCGGTCCAGGCTCGTGATCACGTCGAGCTTCCGCTGGACCTTCTGCTTCTTGCGCTTGTAGCGCTCCACCTGCTCCTGCTGCGGCTTGAACTTCTTGATCTGCTTCTGGAGGCCGGCAACGCGACGCTTGGCGTCGCCCACCTTGCCTCCCAGCGAGAGGTGGAACCAGCCCACGCCCAGGAGGGTCCCGACGACCAGGATCCCGAGCAGCAGGAACTGCTGGTTCAGGTCTGCACGCCGGCGCGCCTCGCGGACCGGGAGGAGATTGATCCGGATCATCGCTCGTCCATCCTGCGCAGGGCGAGTCCGACGCCCACGCTCATGAAGGGCGCCATCGACTCGAGGTAGTCGGCATCGAAACGCTTGTTCGGAAGCGCGCGCTCGAACGGGTTGAGGTGTTCGACCGGGACGTTCGCCCGCTCCTTGAAGGCGTCCGCCAAGCCGGGAATCTGGGAGCTGCCGCCCGTCAGGATGATCTTCCCGATCCGGCTCTCGGCGGAGGTGGCGGAGAAGAAGTCCAGGGAGCGGGTGATCTCGCCGAGCACGGTGTCGGTGATGGCCCGCATCGCCTGCTCCACCTCCTGGGGCACCACGTCCTGGCTCGCCTCGCTGCTCTTCCCGCCCAGCTTGATCCGCTCGGCCTCGTCGAACCCGATGGAGAGCGTCTTCTGGATCTCGCCGGTGTACTGGTTTCCGCCCGTCGAGATGTCGCGGGTGAAGGCTGGGGAGCCGTTGCACAGGATGCTGATGTTCACGACCTGGGCGCCGATGTTGACCAGCGCGACGACCTCGTCGTCTCCCGTCTCGTAGTTGGCTTCGAAGGCGTTCTCCATCGCGAACGCCGCCACGTCCATGACGGAGGGGACCAGGCCCGCCTCGCTGATCACCTGGACGTAGTCGTCGATCAGGTCCTTCTTGGCCGCCACCAGGAGGACGTCCATCTGGCCCTCGGCCTCGCCGCCGTCGAGAATCTGGAAGTCGAGATTGACCTCGTTGACGTCGAACGGGATGTACTGCTCGGCCTCCCACTTGATCGACTCCTCGAGCTCCTCGGGCGTCATGGTTGGGAGGCTGATCTTCTTCACGATGACCGAGTGGCCCGCCACGGCGGCGGCCACGTTCTTGTGCTTGATGCGGGCGTTGGACATCGCATCGCGGATGGACTCCACGATGGCCGCGGAGTTCAGGAACGCGCCCTGGACGATGGCCTCGGGCGGCAGAGGCGCCATCCCCAGGTTCACCACCTCGAACCCCTTCGACGAGACGTTGAGCTCGACCGCCTTCACGGCGGAAGAGCCGATGTCGAGTCCGACGATGGGTCGGGACTTGCTGAGGAACGGAAGCTGCACGTGGTCCCCTCCTGACGGCCCCTAGGCCGGGTCGAAGCCGCCCATGGGCGACGGCGCGGGTTCGTCTCCGGGCGGACCGAAGACCTTGTCCTTGTCGGCGACCTTCAGCCCGAGGGCGACGAGGATCTTGCGCTTCGTGTCCAGCCGGCACGGTCGTCCGCTCTCGACCCGATCGATGGTGAGCGTCGAGAGGCCGGCCTTCCGGGCCAGCTCCGCCTTGCTCATCATGAGGGCTTCGCGGTATCGCTGGACGTTGTTGCGAGCCACCCTTCCCCCTCCGACAGCGGCCCCCAGACGCTTCCGGGCGCTCCGCAGTTCGACCGACTGCCGTATCGGCGTTGGGTTCCGGGGACTTGAGGTGCCCGCGCTCCGACCCACGGTGTCGCGCGTCACATTCTCCCAGGCGGCAGCGGGCTCTCCGGGCGCCGCAGTGCGGCGGCAGCGCCCGGAGGGGGAGTCCCCTCACGCTGTGACGCAACGCGGCCGATACGGCCCTGGGGAAGGACCGCGATGGCCGAGCGCATCCTGATCGTGGACGACGACGACGCCCTGAGGGACAGCCTCGGGCTCGTGCTGTCCGCCGAGGGCTACGAGGTGGCCGTGGCGGCCAATGCCCGGCAGGCGCTGGGGCAGCTGGGGGACGACCCCGTGGACGTGGTCCTGTGCGACCTGCGCATGCCCGGAATGGACGGCCTGGAGCTGGTGCCGGAGCTCGTCCGCCGCCTGCCCCACGTGACGGTCATCCTGATGTCGGCCTACGGCACCCAGGAGCTGGCCCTGGAGGCCATGAAGCGGGGCGCCTACGACTATCTGGCCAAGCCCTTCCAGCCCGCGGAGGCGATCCTCGCCATCCGCAAGGCGGGGGAGCGGGAGCGGATGCGGCGCGCCCACAAGGCGCTCCAGCGGGAGGTCCAGCGGGCGATCGGCGACCGGCCGATCGTGGCGGCCTCGGCGCCCATGATCGAGGTCCTGGAGCTCGTGGAGCGGGCCGCCGACTTCAAGACCACGGTGCTCCTCACCGGAGAGAGCGGGACCGGCAAGGAGGTGCTCGCCCGGGCGGTCCACGCCCAGTCGCCGCGCCGGGACCGTCCCTTCGTCGCCATCAACTGCGGCGCCATCCCCGAGACCCTGCTGGAGAGCGAGCTATTCGGGCACGCGCGGGGTGCATTCACCGGGGCGGACCGGGCCCGGCGCGGCCTCTTCGTCGAGGCCGACGGCGGGACCCTGTTCCTCGACGAGGTGGGCGAGCTGCCGCCGGCGCTCCAGGTGAAGCTGCTCCGCGCCCTCCAGGAGGAGGAGGTGCAGCCGGTGGGCGAGAGCAAGCCGCGGCGGGTCGACGTCCGGGTGCTCGCCGCCACCGCCCGCGACCTCGAGGCCGACGTGCAGGAGGCCCGCTTCCGCGAGGACCTCTTCTACCGTCTGAACGTGCTGCGCGTTCGGGTTCCCCCCTTGCGGGAGCGGCGCGAGGACATCCCGCTCCTGGTGGATCACTTCCTGGCCCGCTTCCGCGAGGCCCTCGGGCGCCCGGTGCGCTCCGTGGCCGATGACGCCCTCGAGCGGCTCGTGCAGTACCGCTGGCCGGGGAACGTCCGCGAGCTGGAGAACGTGATCGAGCGGGCGGTCATCCTGGCGGACTCCGACGTCCTCCAGGTGGCAGACCTGCCCGGCAACGTGGCGTCGCCCGCACCCGAGACGGCGGCGCCGGCCAGGCCGGGCGACCTCTCCCTGCGGCGGGCCCGGCGTGCGGCGGAGGCCGAGACGATCCGACGAGCCCTGGCGGCGACCGGGGGCAACCGCACCCACGCAGCGCGGCTGCTCGAGATCAGCCACCGCGCGCTGCTCTACAAGCTGAAGGACTACGGGATCCGGAACGACTGAGCCGTGGCCCGGGGCCGGCGGAGCACCGGGCCGGCGGAGGCCGCCGGCCCGGCTGGATCAGAACCCGTCGTCGCTCGCCGCCGGCTGGTCGAAGTCGTCGACGTCCTCGAGGTCGTCCCCGAGACCAGGCCGCGCCGCCGACTCGTTCGCCGCCGGCTCCAACGTCTCGACGTCCATCACGACCTCGAAGGTCTGCATGCCCACGCCGCCGTTCAGGTCGTCGACCTCCACCTCGACGTCGTGGCGGCCGGCCTGGTCGGTCCGGGGCTGCCACACAACCTCACCCGAGATGTTGTCGATGCGCATTCCCTGCGGCCCCTTCTTGAGCCGGTAGCGGAGCGTGACGTCGCCGTCGGGATCCCGGGCCTCCACGCTGTAGCGGAAGGTGCCGCCGTCCTGGCTCCAGACCGGCTCCGACACGATCTTCGGCGGCGAGTTCCCGAGGCGCACGGGCTCGCTCCGAACGGGATCGGTGCGGGCATAGCCGTCGCTTGCCGTGACCTCGACCTCGATCGTGGATCCCCGCTCCAGGCCGTCGGTCTCCAGGGTCTCCGCCTCGCTCGCGTAGGCGTCGCCGTTGACGATCCACTGGTACTCGAACTCCACCTCGTCGCCGTCCGGGTCCACGGCCTCGGGCGTGGCCACGAGCGGGGTCCCGCGCACCGGCGGCCCGGAGGCCTCGATCAGCACGGCGAAGAGCCTGGGCGGCTGGTTGCCGACTTCGACCTCCGCCGTGAAGGGCTCGCTACGTGCCTTCCCGTCGCTGGCGATCACCGTCACCGAGACGACCTGGCCTTTCTCGAGGTCCGGAAGCGTCACGGTCTTGCCCTGGCCGAGCTGGCGGTCGCCCGACCGCCAGCGGTACTCGTAGCGGAGCGAGTCTCCGTCGAGGTCGTCGCCCTCGACGTCGGCGCGCACCTCGTTGCCGCCGACCGGCGCCGACGGCTCGATGTACACGGCGACGACCTCCGGCACCTCGTTGGGACCCGCGCTCCCGGGGCCCCCCGGAGCCGGCGCCTGGGCCTGCCCACCGGCCGCACCCGGCCCGGACGCCCCTTCGGGTGCGTCGTTGCCGCCACAGGCCACGAGACCCGCCACGGCGAGCCCGACGAGCCCTCCCCGCATCGCGAGCCGCACCGTGGACGCGCTCATCGCGGCACCGCCTCCACCAGCGTGAGCCGGCTCAGGCGCCACTCGGAGCTCCCCCGGACCGCCTCGAAGCGGACGGCGCCCGGCTCGCTCTGGCCCTTGGGCGAGCCCTTGGCGTAGCGCGTGGGCACCTCCGCCAGGGGCATGGCCTTGCCGTAGAGGTCCACGATCACGGTCGACGAGGTCACCCGGAAGACCCGGTCGTCCACCGTCACCTGGGAGGCCCCCACGTCGACCTTCTCCACCAGCCCGTAGTCCGTCTTCGTCTCCGCCCGGGCGCCGCCGGCAGCCAGCAGGCCCACCGCCAGCACCACCACGGCCCACCGAGCCCGGCTTCTCACGCGTTCTCCTCGCATCCCTGTCCCCCTTCTCCCTACTCGAGCTCTCGCCAGTACAGGATGCCCTGGCCCGGAGTGGGCAGCGGCGGGCTCGGCGGATTCTTGAGCTCGTTCTCACTGGTCATGATGTAGACCTGGTTCTCCTCGCCCAGCGACAGTCGCGGACTCGTGGGCATGCCGTCGCCG
Source organism: uncultured Spirochaetales bacterium (assembly GCA_964442285.1). Taxonomy (GTDB): domain Bacteria; phylum Myxococcota_A; class UBA9160; order UBA9160; family JAFDET01; genus CAYTZH01. Next base: position 126,119 of record CAYTZH010000008.1, read on the forward strand.
AGGCTGATCCGGCGCTCCTCCGCCCCCGAGTTGCCGGGCCAGAAGCCCTCGCCGCACTGGATCTTGAAGATGTACAGCGAGGCGCTGCCGCCCGAATCGCACGGCGAGAGGCTCGGCGTCGGGATGAACGATCCTGCGAACACGTAGTACGCGATGATCTCCGTATTCGTCACGAACTTCTCGCCTTCCCGAGCGATCAGGTACCAGCCGTTGTTCGAGACCGTCGCGCAGCCCTCGAAGGTGGTGAGGTCCGTGAGCCCCCGCTCCGGCGGCACCCCGTCCGTGTCCGACTCCACCAGGATGTCCGCGGTCGTGTAGACGGAGTCCGCGTCCAGGTCGGGCAGGCCGAGCTTGTTGGGATCCTTGATCGCGTAGAAGCGGTTGTTCTCGCTGTCGTCGGCCGGATCCGCCCCGTCGAAGCCGGGGTTGGCCCGCTCCCCGGTGCCGACGGCCAGCCACAGGCTCGAGCCCACGTAGGTCACGCTCGGCGGGAAGAAGAAGCTCTTGTAGTACGGGGTCCCGCCGATCGAAGCCACGGGCGCCTGGAACATGATCCCGAACTCCCAGGCACTCTGCCGCTTGTTGACGAAGCGATCGCTGCCGTCCGCATTGAAGGGATTGACCGTGTCGATCCCGGTGCTCGTGATCACCCACTTCCAGAGGTTTCCACCCAGGTCGCCGATGTAGACGATGTCCGCGAAGCCGTCGAAGTCCTCGTCGATCACGGCGGGCGTGGAGGCGAAGGCGTACTTCATCTCCGTGGAGCCACCGCCGGTGGTGCCCAGTCCCGTATCCAGGGCGTTGTGGTGGTAGAATTGGGCGGCCAGCACCCGGCCCGTCTGGACGTCCACCATGAACAGGGCCCGACCCTTGCGGCTGGTGGACGCGGTGGTCGTGGCATCGTAGGAGCCCGAGTTGGGGTCCCCGGTCGGGTCGTAGCCCCCACCGAAGATCGCGACCCAGCGCTCGTAGGTCTCGCCGGTCGGGTCGCCCGGAACGAGCACCTTCACCCGCGCGATCACCGGGTCCGACCACGTCTCGCCCATGTAGTCCATGTAGTCGAAGGAGCCGCTGGCATCGAAGCCGACGCTGCCGCCCTCGCGCGGGAACTCCCACAGATAGCCGGGGTAGCCCGAGGCGGCCGGATTCGTCACGTCCAGTGCGTAGTAGGTGTTGCCGCCCTGGCGCAGGCCCCCGATCAGGACCGTCCGCCACTCGCTGCCGTTCGCCGCCTTGTTCACGGTCGTATGGCTCGGGTAGAACCACACGTCCGCCGCCTGGGGCGAGCCGTCCACGAAGTAGTGGTCGCGACTTCCGATGTCCACGGGCAGGTTCTGGATCGTCTCCCGGATGGACCACGGCATGAACCCGAACTGCTCCACGCCGGTACCGTGGTTGTAGGCCTCGGCCAGGGAGTCCCAGGTGCCCGCATCGAAGGCGTGCAGGAAGCCGTCGTTCGCGCCGGCGAAGAGGATCCGCTGGCGCGTGTTGTAGGTCGTGGCGAAGGCCACATAGGAGGTCTCGTTCACGCCGAGATTGGGGTGACCCACCACCACCGGGTCCGAATGGAAGATGTCGCCCAGGGTGCGCGGGTCCCCGCTCGGCCGCTGGCGCTCCAGGCAGGTCGTGTCGATCGTGGACCACGCGACGCCCGTGCCGAACTCGCAGCCCCGCAGGTACTGCACCAGCTCGTCAGCGAGCTCCTCCGCGCTCGACGCGTTGGAGCCGGAGTAGCTCGCCGCCGGCGGATAGGTCACCGCCATCTCGGTGGCGTTGTCGAGGTCCGCCGCATCGAAGTCCGCGCGCGAGTACGCCACCTCCGGATCGCTCCCCGAGGGCGAGGCGGTGTTGTCGTAGGCGCTGGTGTAGAGCGTCCGCGAGTCGGGCGCCGGCATCTCGTCCGCCGCGTCCCAGTGCGGCACCGCCGTGCCCAGGAACTGACCCTCCAGACAGTTGCCCGACGGATCGTCCAGGGCGCAGACCGGCGGGGTCTGGGCGTCCAGGATCTGGCCGGCCGCATTGATCGTGAAGTTCCGAATGTGGCCCTCCCAGAACGGGTTGGTGCCCGACGGGATGAAGAAGCTCGAGTAGAAGTTGCCGCCGTCCGCCGTCCGGGTGGCGGGCACCGTGGCGGCGGTGAAGGCCTGAGACTTCTGGATGATGTCCGTGATGGCCGCCACCAGGTCCTCGGCCAGCTCCTCGGCGTTGTTGCTCTTGTAGAACTGGCCGCCGCCCAGGACCGCCGCACGATTCAGGAGGTCGTCGGCGAAAGCCGAGGTGGTGAAGCCCACGGTGTAGACGTCGATGGTCTGGGGAACGGGGTTGCCCAGGGAGTCCACGCCGTCGGCCATGTCGGGCCGGAAGTCGACCTCGTGCATGTACTTGGCGATGTCGTCCAGCCACATGGACGTCTCGCAGTCGCTGCAGATGGCGTCGTCCTGGTCTTCGACCTCGCCCGCCGGAGCCGGGTTGTAGTCCGGGATCAGCTTGCCATCCTTGAAGTCCTGGAAGCCGAGCTGCACGCCCGGAGTGGTGTCGCCGTCGTCGAAGTCGTCCCGGGTGGGCTCGCCGTCCGTGATGACGATGACGAAGTTCTTCTGGCAGTCGTACTGGACTGGGGACACCGGAGCCGGGGAGACGGGCGCGCCGCCCTCTCCAGTGGCGTCGGTGGAGTAGCTGTAGGCCGGGAAGCGGGTGACCCCGTCCGTCCCGTACGGGATGTCGGTGGTCGTCCGGCTCATGAAGTAGGTGTAGATCTGGAACAGCGTCTCGCCGAGGGGCGTCCAGGTCTCCGGCGTGATGTTGTTGATCGCGGTCTGGAGGGCGGCATCCTGCGCCGTCGAGTAGTCGTCGATCTCCACGATCACGTGACCGCCCTCGGGGTCGCCCTCGTCCCGGTACTGGGCCATGCCGAAGCGGACCTTGCCGGTGTTGTTCACCTGGCAGATCACCTCGCGGATCACCAGCTGCGACGCGGTGGCCCGCGAGCGGCGGTACTTGCTGTACGTCCCGCCCCCGAGACAGGCGGACAGGGTGCCGTTGGCGGTCGCGGCGATGTCGTTGAGGATCGCCTGCTCGGCGGGCACGGCGCTGTCGAGCCCGAAGTACCAGTTGAGGTAGCGGTGATCCCAGCGCGTGTCGTCGGGAAGGCTCGAGTCGTGGTAGAGCGTCCGCGTGTTGCTGCAGTACGTCCGGGAGGTATCGCTCGTAACGCTCTCGCGGCTCCAGTTGCCATCCGCGTCGGCGCTGAAGTGGTTGCAGCCCCAGCTGGCGGAATCGTCCGGGTCGAAGTCCGGATGCCAGACGATGTGCTCCATGGAGCCGGAGTTGTCGACCACTAGCAGCACGTTCGGCGCCACGGTGGTGGAGAAGAGCAGCGTGTCGTCCGCCCGTCCCGCGGCCCCCGGCAGCACGAGCGCCGTCGCGAAGGCCAGGGCCATCAGGGATCGCATCGTGAGGTTCTTCGTCATCGCTGTTTCCTCCGAGCCGAAGTCGCCGTCGCCCGTCCCGCGACGCAGTTCCTTGGCTTGCGCGGCCGTCAGCCGCCGAAGCCCGAGTAGCTGGGCATGCGCTTGCCGAGCTCGAGGCGCGACACGCCCCCGTTCGGCCCGTTGCCCTGCACGTTGATCGCCCAGTGGGAGATCACGAATCCCGAGGTGCCGGGGCCGAGGCCCATCCCGGGCATCGGCGTGTCCTTCAGCCAGCGGATCGGCGGCGTCACCGTCGGATCGCCCAGGTAGGAGGGCTGGCCGTAGGGGAAGTCCTGGGTCGTACCGAGGTTCGTGGTGGGCAGCGCCGGCGGGTTGAAGCGGTTGGCCGCCGTGCGCACCAGGTTGAGCCCCGTGGACGCGCCCGCTTCGCTGGCGAAGAAGGCCGTCTTGGTCCGTCGGACCACGCCCGCGATCTGGCGGTCCTGGGTCACGGTCTCCATGGCGGTCAAGCCGATGATGCCCATGAAGACCATCAGCATGATCGCCACGATGAGAGCGGCGCCCTCGTCCCGTCGTCGTTCCATGGGATTCCTCACGTCGCCAGATCCCGGAAGCCCACGTTGCGCACCCGGATCTGGGAGGTGTGCACGCGGCGGCGGAAGCCGTCCCTCAGCGCGCTCGGCGCGCGGTTTTCGGTGGCCTGGATGCTCCCCGAGTCGTAGGCCTGGTTGGGGTCCTCGTCGCGGGTGCGGATCACGATGTTGAGGCGGATCTCGCGCAGGTCCGTGGGCGCGGTGCCGGCGATCAGGGCGGAGTCGTAGGTCGTGCCCGCCGAGCCCCGGTACTCCGAGTTGATGAGGCCCGGGTTGTCGACGACGCCATCGGAGTCCGCGTCGTAGAAGTAGGCAACCTGGAAATCCTCGATGTCCTGGGCCAGGAGCGTGCCGTTGCGCTGCAGGTTGGTCCCCACGATCGCGTAGCGGTGGGCGGGCACCATCCGGTAGTCGGCGGGGTTCGCCGACGCGTCGAGCAGGGCCTCCCAGGTGACGTCGAGCGTGTTGGCGAGCGAGTTCACGTTGGAGAGGACTCCGCAGGCGCTGCCGCGGTCGGGGTTGTTCACGTCGGTCACGATCACGCCCATGCCGTTGGCGAAGTCGCTGTTCGTGAAGAAGGGCCCGCCGCCCCCGTCGGGCATCTCCAGGGTCGGGACACCCGTATCCGCCCGCGAGACCGTGTAGGTCTGGGTTCCTCCGGTGGGATCGACGAAGGCTGCCGAACCGCCGAAGCTGATCGTCATGGACACGTCCGGCTCCTCGACCCCGGCGGGGGAGAGCTGGTCGCTGGCGCTGACGTACAGGATGTCGGGACCGGCCGTATTGTCGACGCCGCAGACCGAGGCGCCCTCGGGCACCACCATCCCGGCCTGGCGCACGTCCCGCTCCAGCAGCGTGGCGATCGCGCGGGCGTTCTGCTGGACCTCGGTCACCTGGTCCACCACCGTGTAGGCGCGGTGCTGGACGGTGAAGCTCTGGGTCAGGTAGAGGGTGATGATCGCGAAGATGCCCAGGGCGACCATCAGCTCGATCAGGGTGAACCCCGCCATGGACCGGTTTCGTTCCACGCCCCTCACTCCCAGTTGTACCGGACGGTGGAGAAGGTCACGGTCTGGGTCCCCCGCTCCGGCTCGGTCCAGGTGACCTGGACGTCGATGTCCTTGACCCAGTTCGAGACCACGTCTGCGATTCGCCGCCGCACCTGGTAGGTCTGGACGGTGCGGTTGGTCCCGCCCTCGCTGGTGGCGGTGACGTTGACCGTCTGGGGCGCGCCCCAAGCCCCCGCGGTGTTGGGCAGATTGGCCCAGGCCACGCGCTGGATGATCTCGAGGTCGTCCTGGGCAATGGTGGCGGCCTGGGTCGTATTCTGGCCCTGGCGACCCGCGCCCATGGCGTAGAGCTGCATGGCGGCGAGACCCAGCATGCCGAAGGCCAGCACCATCAGGGCGATCATCACCTCGAGCAGCGTGAAGCCGCCTCGCGGTGCGTCGCCGCGTTCGTGAATCCGGTGGCGGATCATTGCCAGACTCCGTTGCCGACCTCGAAGCCGCGGATGTGCACGCCTCCGAGCGGGGTCACGACCACGGCGTAGTCGCGAGCGTTGTTGGTCACGTACACGCCCCCGCCCCCCGTACCCAGGGTTCCCAGGCTGCAGGAGGGATCGAGGGCGATGGGGATGCCGTCGGGGCGGAACAACACCCACTGGGCCGGCGTGCCCGGCGGCTGCGGCGAGGCCTGGGAGAAGGTCATCCCGTTGGGGCGGTTGACGGGCGCCCCGCCCGCGTCACCCGGGGCGATCCCCCCGGAGACGGCCGCGCCGAGGTTGACCCCCTGCTCCAGCCGGAAGACCGTGAAGTCTTCGCCCGGGTCGACCAGGCAGTCCTCGTCGGCGTCGGCGAGGACCGCGATGCCGGCGATCGGCGAGGTGGTGGTGTCCTCGCCGATGAAGACCACGTGGTTGAAGCCGAGCCGGATGGCCTCGGTGCGGGCCTGATGGATCGCGCCGGCGATGTTGCGCGCGGTCTCCTTCACCCGCTGGTCACGCTGGAAGCGGGTGAGGCTCGGCACCGCCATGGCGGCCATGAGGCCGATGATCCCCACGATCACGACCATCTCGATCAGCGTCACTCCGTCCTGTCGCTGCCTGCCCACGTCGCTGCCTCCGGGGGGGCCGCTGCCGTCCCTTGCCATCGGGGGAGTCGAGCAATCCCCATGCCATGCGCGTCTGTTCGGTGAACCCGCTGAGGCCCTTGAGCTTTTCAGGAAGGCGGGGATTCCCCACCCGGGTCCGAACCCCGCAACCCGGTGCGCACCGCGCATTCCTTTGCGGGGAGGCGCAGGACGAAGACCGCGCCGCCCTCCGGGGGCGGGGATCCCAGGTCGAGCCGTCCACCCCACTCCTCCGCCTGGCGCAGGGCGTTGGAGAGTCCCAGGCCCGTGCCGTCGCCGGGCGGCCTGGTGGTGTAGAAGGGATCGAAGATCCGCTCCCGGTCCTCGGGGGCGACGCCCGCTCCGTTGTCCACGACCCGACACTCCACCGCGTCCGGCGCGCGGCGCGCGCGCGCCGCCTCGGGCCCCTCCCCGGGACGGACCGCGAACGCCGAGGGCTGCACCCGAACCCGGATCCGCCCGTCGGGCCGGCCGCGCACCGCGTCGGCGGCGTTCAGCAGCAGGTTCAGGAGGATCTGGGCCACGGCGTCGGGATCCGCGCGACACACGGGCGTGGCCTCTGCGGATTCGATGTCGATCTGCACCTCCGCGTAGACCTTCTGCGCCCGCACGAGCCCCGCGGCCTCTTCGGCCGCGCGGGCCAGGTCCACGTCCTCGGCCTGCCCGCGCGCGGGTGAGGAGAAGTCGAGGAGCTGGCGCAGGATCTTGCGCACCCGCTCCCCCTCGCGCGCCGCCCGCTCCAGGACCTCCCGGGTGGCACCGGAGACCGTCGGATCGCGCAGCGCCAGGTCGTGGAACGCGAGGATCGCGCCCAGGGGATTGCCCACCTCGTGGGCCACGCCCGCGGCCAGTCGGCCGACCGCCGCCAGACGCTCGGCCCGATCCAGCCCGACGTGCGCCTGGCGCAGCCGGCGATTGGCCTCCCGCAGATCGGCGACGGCCTTCTCCAGGGAGCTCGAGCGACGTTCCAGCGCCTCGCCCATCTCGTTGAAGCGCCGGGCCAGGGAGGCCACCTCGCGGGGTCCGTCCTCGGCAACCCGCGCTCCGCCGTCGCCCTCGGCGATCGCTTCGACGGCGCCCTCCAGCCGACGCAGGGGAAGCACGATGCGACGGCGCAGCAGGCCCGCTCCGAACGCCGTGAAGATCAGGGCGTCCACCAGGAGCACGCCGAGGGCCACGCGGCGCGGTGTCGTTCGCAGCCGCACCGAGGCGGACTCGGGCAGTCGCGCCACCGCCACGCTGCCGTCGGCCAGGGGTGTCGCGAAGCGGATGGGACCGTCCGGCGGACCGGGCAGGAGCAGGCCCGCGCCGCGCTCCCGGGCCTCCCGGGCGAGGGCCCGCTCCTCCGCCCCGGGCGCGTCCCCCCCCGTTCCCTGGCTGGCGCCCTCCTCGGCCCCCAGCCGCCACCAGCGGGTGCCCGAGATCAGCGGGTCGACGCGCCGCAGGGGAGAGGCCGCCTCGGCCTGGAGGGCCCGGGCCAGCAGGGGACGCAGCGCCCGCTCGTGGTGGGAGACGAGGACGGCGGCGAGCACGGCCGTGGCCGCCGCCATCACCAGGGCCAGTCCGACGCCCACCTCCGCCTGGACGCCCCCTCGCCGCGCCATCGCGCCTAGACGCCGGCGCCGGAGGAGGCGTCGTCGAGGCCGAGCTTCTCCATCCGATAGCGCATGGAGCGGAAGGTGATGCCGAGGAGCTGGGCCGCCCGCTTCTTGACCCCGCTGCAACGCGCCAGCGCCTCGCGTAGGAGGTCGCGCTCGTACTCGGCGAGCGCCGCATCCAGGTCCATCCCGTCCACCGGGATCTTCGAGGGCGCCCCGGAGGGGACCGGCCGCAGCACGTTCGGCGGCAGGGCGTCACGCTCGAGCGTACAGCCGCGACTGAGGGCCACCGCACGCTCGATCACGTTCTCGAGCTCGCGCACGTTGCCCGGGAACTCGTATCGCAGCAGCACCGCCATGGCCTCGTCGCTCGCGCCCTCGATCGGCTTGCCCAGCTCCCCGGCGTACTTCTCGATGAAGTGGTGCACCAGGAGGGGCACGTCCTCCATGCGCTCGCGAAGGGGCGGGAGTCGCATCTGGATCACGTTGAGGCGGTAGTAGAGGTCTTCCCGGAAGCGGCTCGCGGCCACCTCCTCCTCGAGGCTGCGATTGGTGGCGGCCAGGATCCGCACGTCCACGCGGTGGTCCTGGGTGCCGCCGACACGGCGGATCAGCTTGTCCTGGATCGCGCGCAAGAGCTTCACCTGGAGCGAAGGGGACAGCTCCCCGATCTCGTCGAAGAAGAGCGTTCCCCCGTCCGCGGTCTCGAAGAGGCCGGCCTTGTTCTGGACGGCGCCGGTGAACGCCCCCTTCACGTGGCCGAAGAGCTCCGACTCCAGCAGGTTCTCGGGGATCGCCGCGCAGTTCACGGCCACGAAGGCATTGTCGCAGCGATCGCTCTGGTCGTGGATGGCGCGCGCCGCCAGCTCCTTGCCGGTCCCGCTCTCGCCCACCACCAGCACGTTGGTCTTGGTCTCGGCCACCTGGGCGATCAGCTCGAAGACCCGTTGGATGGCCATGCTGTTCCCGATGATGGAGCGCCGCCGAACCTGGTTGCGCAGCTCGGTGCGCAGCCGGCGGTTCTCCCGGGCGAGACTGTGCTTCTCGAGCGCCTTCTCGACCACCACCCGGATCTCGTCCACCTTGAAGGGCTTGGTGATATAGTCGTGGGCGCCCTGCTTCATCGCCGCGATCGCCGACTCGGTGGTGCCGAAGGCGGTGATCATGATGACCGGGGTCTCGGGCGAGGCCTCCCGCACGGTGCCCAGCACCTCGAGCCCGGAACGCTCCGGCATCTGGATGTCCGAGATGACGACGTCGTAGTCGTCGGCCTCCACGGCGACCAGGGCGGACTCGACGCCCTCACAGGTCACGACGTCGTATCCCTCCCGGCGGAAGAAGATCTCGAGGAACTCCCGCATGCTGCGCTCGTCGTCGACCACGAGGATGCGAGGACGGTCGCTCACATGGACTCCTTGGCGCGGGCGAGGAGGATGCAGAAACGGGTACCCGCTCCGGGCTGGCTCTCCACGCGCAACACTCCCCCGTGGCTCTCGACGATCCGGTGCACCGTAGCGAGGCCGAGGCCCGTTCCGTCCGGCTTCGTGGTGAAGAAGGGGTCGAAGAGGTGGTCGCGCACGTGCTGGGACATCCCCACGCCCGTATCCGCGACACACAGCTCCACCCATGCGGACGGAATCTCCTGGCCGTCGTTTCGGCCCGCCTGGGCCCGCTCTTGAGGGATCCCCGCCGGATACGCCTCGACGCGGAGCTCCCCGCCTTCGGGCATGGCCTGCACTCCGTTCAGACACAGGTTCCAGATCAGCTGCCGGAGCTGGGCGGCGTCGGCGAGCGCGGCCAGGCCCGGCTCGACCGCGCTCCGGACCCGGACCTCCTGGCCCTGGGTGGTCCCGAACATCCCCAGCACGTCCTCGAAGAGCTCGGCCAGGCTGACCGGCTCCAGGGCCGGGGGCCGCGGGTGCGCGTACTGCAGGAACTCGGTGATGAGCCGGTTCAGCCGATCCGTCTCCCGCAGCACGATCGACAGGAGTCGCTCGTCGGAGCCCTTGCCTCCGTCCCCCGAGAGCATCTGGACCGAGCCGGAGATCGCCGCGAGCGGGTTGCGGATCTCGTGGGCGATGGCTGCCGAGAGGCGGCCCACGGCGGCGAGTCGCTCGTTGCGCCGCAGCTCCTCCTCCATCTCGACCACCCGCGTCACGTCCTGGAAGATCACCACCGTGCCCGCCGGAGATCCATCCTCGCCGCGCAGCGTCGAGGCCGCGAGGCCGAGGTGACCCCCTTCTCCGTCCGGGTTCGTGAACGCCATGCGCTCGCGAGACCGGGCGCGGGGTCCCGCGCCAACCGCCTGCAGGACCCGACCCCGGATCCCCGGCAGCAGCTCTTCGACGTCGCGTCCGAGGGCCGACGCCACGGGCCGGCCGAGGATGCGCTCGCCCTCGCAGTTGAACGACGTGACCACGCCCGCCGCGTCGGTGGTCAGCAGCCCGCTCCCGAGGCTCTCGACGGTCCGCTCGTGGAGGTTCCGCAGCAGCTCGAGGCGCATCTGGCTCGCATCGAGCTCCTCGTCGGCGCTGCGGAGCTCGTGGGACAAGGCGCGCGCCAACACCGCGACCAGGAAGAGGGCCGAGGTGTGGACGCTCCAGTAGACCAGCAGCACGGGCCCCGCCGTGGGGCCCGAGACCTCGCCGAAGCGCGGCAGCCAGCCCAGGTGGGTGGCGAGCAGCAGGCCCCCGTACCCCAGGGAGCCCCCGGCGGCCGCCGCGAACGCGCCGCGCAGCCCCCCCAGGAGGGCGCCGTAGACCACGATCGGCACGTAGAGGAAGGTGAAGAGGGACTCCTCGCCGCCGGAGAAGAGCACGACCGAGGTGGCAATGGCCAGATCCGCGACGAGCTGGGCCGCCGGCGAGCGGAGGGGCCGGATCCCGAGCGCCAGGCCCCAGCCGAGCACGGCGCTGATCAGGAACGCGACGGCGAGGGTGGCGTAGAGCCCGTTCTCGGCGGCGCTGCCGAGGCTGCGTCCGGCGGCCTGGAGGGCGAGGGACACGCCCAGGACGCTCAGACACAGAACCAGCCTGGCCGCCATGAGCCAGACCAGGCGGCGCCCCAGGCGGTCGCCGAGGTGGCCGGGCTCGCGTGCCGCGCCCGCCCGGTCGTCCATCGGGCCTACTTGATGTTCTCGGCGATCTTGAAGATCGGCAGGTACATCGCGATCAGGATCGCCCCGATCGACCCGCCCAGGAACACCATCATCAGCGGCTCGAGCAGCGACGTCAGCGCCTCGACGGCGTTGTCGACCTCGTCGTCGTAGAAGTCGGCGATCTTCGAGAGCATGGAATCCATGGCGCCGGTCTGCTCGCCGACGTTGATCATCTGCACCACCATGCCCGGGAAGACCCCCGTCGCCTCCAGGGGCTCGGCCATGGTCTTGCCCTCGGAGATCGCCGAGCGGGTCCTCATCAGGCCCTCTTCGATCACCTTGTTGCCGGCGGTCTTGGCCACGATCTCGAGGGCGTCCAGGATCGGCACACCGCTCGAGATCATGGTGCCGAGGGTCCGGCTGAAACGCGCCACGGCCACCTTCTTCAGGAGCGGGCCGAAGATCGGCAGCTTGAGGAAGATCGAGTCGGTGACGTAGCGGAAACGCGGCGATCGCTTCCGCGAGGTGGTGAAGGCCACCAGGGCTGCAGCCGCCGCCATCAGGAAGTAGATGATGTAGGCCTGCAGGAAGTGGCTGAGGTTCACCACCATCTGGGTGGGCGCGGGCAGTGCGCCGCCGAAGTCCATGAACATCTTCTCGAAGACGGGGATGACCTTCACCAGCAGCAGGACCAGCACGCCGATGGCGACGATGAGCACGGTGATGGGGTAGACCATCGCGCCCTTCACCTTGCGCCGCAGGGCGTCGGCCTTCTCGAGGTAGACCGCCAGCCGGTTGAGGATGGTGTCCAGGATGCCGCCCACCTCGCCCGCGGCCACGAGGTTCACGTACAGCTCGTCGAAGGGCTTCGGGTGCTTGCCCAGGGCGTCGGCGAACGTCGAGCCCTGCTCCACGTCGCTCTTCACCTGCTTGATGACGTCGGCGAACTTCTTGTTCTGCTGCTGGCCGCCGAGGATCTCGAGACACTGCACCAGGGGCAGGCCGGCGTCGATCATCGTGGCGAACTGGCGCGTGAACACCACCAGGTCGCGGATCTTGACGCCCTGCTGGAGCCAGGGCAGGTACTCCATGACGTCCTTCGGCTTCGGCTTCACCGTGAGCGGAAGGATCATCTGTGCGCGGAGCTGCGCCATCACGGCGGCGTCGTTGGCCGCCTCCATGCTGCCCTTCTTGATCGTTCCCTGGCGGGTCCGGCCTTCCCAGACGAAGACGGCCATGCAGTTCCCCTCCCGCGGCGTCCGATCGTCCAGCGACCGGCGCGCCGGCTACGCGCTAGCCGCCGGCGGCGGCCTTCTTGCCCGGCCCGGCGCCGGCCTGACCGATCATGTTGCGGAGCTCATCGGCGTCGCTGCTCCGCCCGATGGCCTCCTCGAGCGAGATCATTCGCCGCTGGTAGAGGCTGGCCAGCGACTGGTTGAACGTCTGCATGCCGAAGCGGTCCTGACCCACCTGCATCTGCGAGTAGAGCTGGTGGATCTTGTCCTCGCGGATGAGGTTCCGGATGGCCGGGTTCGGCACCATCACCTCCAGCGCCAGGGCGCGGCCCGGGCCGTTGGCCCGGGGCAGCAACGCCTGGCAGAGCACCCCCTCGAGCACGAAAGAGAGCTGGGCGCGCACCTGGGCCTGCTGGTACGGCGGGAACACGTCCACCACGCGGTTGATGGTCTGCACCGCCGAGTTGGTGTGGAGCGTGGCGAAACAGAGGTGGCCGGTCTCGGCCAGGGTCAGCGCCGCCTCGATGGTCTCCAGGTCGCGCATCTCACCGATGAGCACCACGTCCGGATCCTGGCGCAGGATGTACTTGAGGGCGTTCGTGAAGCTCTTGGTGTCCGCGCCCACCTCGCGCTGGTTCACCAGGCACCCCTTGTGCGGGTGCAGGTACTCGATCGGGTCCTCGATGCTCACGATGTGCTCGGCCCGCTCGGTATTGATCCGATCGAGGATGCTCGCCAGGGTGGTCGACTTGCCCGAGCCCGTCGGCCCGGTCACGAGGATCAGGCCCCGCGGCTTCTTCGACAGCTCGGAGACGACCTTGGGAAGACCCAGCTCCTCGAAGGTCTGGATCTTGAAGGGGATGGCGCGGAAGGCCCCGGCGACGGCGCCCCGCTGCATGAACACGTTGGCGCGAAACCGGGAGAGGCCCCGCACGCCGAAGGAGAGGTCGAGCTCGTTCTGCTCCTCGAAGCGGTGCTTCTGGGCGTCGGTGAGGATCGAGTAGCAGAGCTGCTTCGTCTCCGGCGCCGCGAGCGGCGGCATCTTCAAGGGATGGAGCTTGCCGTCGATCCGGAGCTGGGGCGGGCTGCTCGTGGTCACGTGCAGGTCGCTCGCGCCCTTCTCGATCATCGCCTTCAGCAGCTGGTGGAGGTTCGCCATGGCTCGGCATTTCCCTTCCTAGAAGTCGGCGGCTGACACGCGGAGCACTTCGCTCAGGGTGGTCACGCCATCCATGAAGCGCATCAGGGCGCTCCGGCGCAGCGTGCACATGCCGGTCCGGATCGCCTCGCGCTTGAGCTCGGTGGCGGAGGCTCCGTTCAGCACGAACTCCTTGAGCTCGTCGGTCAGCTCCATCACCTCGTAGAGGGCGATCCGGCCCTTGAACCCGGTGTCGGCACAGCGGGTGCAGCCGCGACCCCGCGTCGGCTTGGCCGACTTCACCTCCTCGTCGCTGAGGCCGGCCTTCTTCATGGCCTCCGCGGTGGTCTCCGGATCCGGCTCCGCGCACTCCTCACAGATCCGACGGGCCAGGCGCTGGGCGAGGATGCAGTTCACGGACGACGCCACCAGGAACGGCTCGATGCCCATGTTGAGCAGGCGATTGACCGTGGAGGGCGCGTCGTTGGTGTGCAGGGTAGAGAGCACCAGGTGGCCGGTGAGGGCCGCCTTGACGGCGATCTCGGCCGTCTCGAAGTCCCGGATCTCGCCGACCATGATGATGTCCGGGTCCTGGCGGAGGAAGGAGCGCAGGGCGGCTGCGAAGTTGAGGCCGATGTCCTCGTGCATCTGCACCTGGTTGATGCCGGCCAGGTTGAACTCGACCGGATCCTC
>CAYTZH010000009.1:0-41412 GCA_964442285.1 uncultured Spirochaetales bacterium
CACTGGCCACCCTAGCTGCGTTATGAGCACGAGCTTCACCAACCTGGTGCTGGCCCAGCTCGAGCTCTGGGAGAACCACACCAAGTACGAGAAGCGGGTGTACATCCTTCCGAAGAAGCTCGACGAGGAGGTCGCCCGGCTCCACCTCGAGAAGCTCGGCGTGAAGCTCACCAGGCTCACGGAGAAGCAGGCCGACTACATCGGCGTGGCGGTCGACGGCCCCTACAAGCCGGAGCACTACCGCTACTGAGCCAGACGCCGTCGCCCCGATGGCCCGGGCCGCAGCCGCTCGGCCCGGAGCCGCGGCTCCTCGCCGAGCGCCGCAGCCGCCTGGCGGAGCTCTGGGGCGTGGTGCGCATCGCGGCCGAGTTCCTGCGCGGCATGCGAGCGCTCCACTTCCTGGGTCCGTGCGTCACGGTCTTCGGCTCGGCGCGCTTCGGCACAGATCATCCCCACTACGCCCTGGCCCGGGAGCTGGGGCGGGCTCTCGCGGAGGCGGGCTACACCGTCATGACCGGCGGCGGCCCGGGCATCATGGAGGCCGCCAACCGCGGCGCCCGGGAGGCCGGCGGCCTCTCCGTGGGCTGCAACATCCGGCTCCCCCAGGAGCAGGACCCCAACCCCTACCTCGACCGCTTCGTCGAGTTCGAGCACTTCTTCGTGCGCAAGGTGATGCTGGTCAAGTACTCGTCGGCCTTCGTGGTGATGCCCGGCGGCTTCGGCACCCTGGACGAGATCTTCGAGACCGTCACGCTCATCCAGACCGGCAAGATCGGAAGCTTCCCGGTGATCACCATGGGCGGCGAGTACTGGGAGCACCTGCGCACCTTCGTCCGCGAGACCATGGTGGCCGAAGGCACCATCGACGAGGACGAGCTGGCCCTGGTCCGGCCCGCCGACCGCGTCGCCGACGCCCTCGCCGCCATCGGCCCGATCCGCCCGCCCCGCCGCCTGCGCCCGCTCCGGGCCCTCGGCGAACGCGCCCCGCGCTGAGCAACGTGACGGGCGCCCCCCCTGGATCCGTCTGATAGTCTCCATAGATGCGACGCAGCTGGATTCTGGTCGTCGCGTTCTGCGTCGGCTGCCACGGTCTCCACACGACGATCCCCTCCGTCGAGCCCGAGACCCGCGACCTCTGCGCCGATCTCGGTTGGGCCGTCTACATCGTCTCGGAGTACCGGGCCCGGGGCGACAGCCGCGAGGACCAGGTCGTGTGGGCGAACCGGAGCATCCCCTCCGAGGAGGTCCGCTACCACACCCTGCGCATCATCCACTATGCCTACGTCGCCGAGGATGCGCCCCTGGCCCTCGGACTGGAGGCGCTGGCCCACTGCCGACGCGACGGGCGGGGACGCGCCGTCGTGGACTTCCGACAGCCCCCCGACCCACGCGCATTCCGCTGAGAAGCGGATCCGGAGCCCGCGCGGCTACGCCAGGTACATGCCGCCGTTGACCTGGAAGACCTGGCCGCTGACGTAGCCGGAGATCTTCGGGTCGGCGAGGGCGCAGATGAAGTGGGCCATCTCCGCGGGCTCGGCGATGCGGCCCACCAGGGTGGCGGCGCCCATGGCGCGGATGCCGCCCTCGCCCACCTCGGCGAGCATGGGCGTGTTGACCGGGCCGGGGGCGACGGCGTTGACGCGGACCCGGTAGCCCGAGTACTCCCGCGCCGTGGTGCGGGTGGCGGCCTCGATGGCGCCCTTGGCGGCGGTGTAGTCGATCTGGCCGATGTTGCCGTTGCGGGCCGACACCGACGAGAAGTTCACGATGAAGCGGTTCACGCCGTCGTCGAGGGGGGCGTTGCCGTTCTCCTTGAAGAGCGGGTGCCAGTGCTGGGCCGCCAGCTCGCGGGTGAACAGGAAGGTGCCGTGGAGGTGCACCGCGAGGACGAGCTTGAAGTCCTCGTAGCTCTTCTTGGCGATCCGGGCGTCGCGGGTGATGCCGGCCACGTTGACCAGGCCGTTGATGCGGCCGGTGGCCTCCAGGGCCGTCGCCACCGCCTGCTTCACGGCGTCCTCGTCGGTGACGTTCGCCGCGGCGACCACCGGATCCGACCCGCCCGCCGCGGCGATCTCCTTGGCCGCCTCCTCGAGGCGGGCGGGATCGAGGTCCACCAGCACCACCCGGGCGCCGTGGGCGGCCAGGGCCCGGGCCACGGCGTTGCCGATGCCCTGGGCCGCGCCGGTCACGATGTGGGTCTCGCCGTCGAAGGCGCCTTCGCGCAGTACGCGTTCCATGGGGGTCTCCTCGGGAAGTGGCCCGTCAGCCGACCTTCGCGATCACGTCGTCGGCGAAGCCGGAGAGGGCGGCGATCTTCTGCTCCAGGGGCTGGTCGACCCCGTCGTAGGGGTTGCGGAAGCCGACGATCACGTCGGTGACGCCCTTGTCCTCGAGGCGCCGGATGCCGTCGGGGGTGTAGGCGTCCAGGGAGATCACGTGGATCTCGAAGGGCTCGCGCTCCCGGCCGTGCTCCCGCCGCAGCTCGCCCAGTCGGGCCAGGGCGCCGTCGAGGTCGGCGGCCTGGCCGCCGCCGGCGTGCATCCAGCCGTCGCCGAGGCGGGCCGCCCGACGCAGCGCGGCGTCGGCGTGGCCGCCGATCAGCACGGGCAGGGGCCGGTCCGGGACGGGACAGAGCTTGATGCGCGGCACGTCGTAGTACGGGCTGTGGTGCTCGGCGTAGTCGCCGGTCCAGAGCGCGCGCATCAGCGGGATCATCTCGTCCATACGCTTGCCGCGGGTCTTCCAGTCGGTGCCGGTGGCCTCGAAGTCCTCGGGCCAGGGCGAGAGGCCCACGCCCAGGGCGAAGCGGCTCTGGGAGATGACGGCCACCGACGCGGCCTGCTTGGCCACGAGCACGGGATGCCGGATCGGCAGCTTCACCACGAAGGTGGTGAAGCGCAGGCGCGTGGTCACCGCCGCCAGGGCGGGGATCAGGCTGAAGGGCTCGAGGAAGGGCACGTCCTCGAGGAACTCGCGCCCGCCGTCGTCGGTGTAGGGGTACTTCGCGCTCGACTGCTCCGGGTAGCAGATGCTGTCGGGCACCGTGAAGGAGTGCCAGCCGTGCTGCTCCGCGGCCACCGCCAGGGGCAGGTAGTGGCTGGGGTCGCACATGGACTCGGCGTAGGTGAAGCGCACGGGGGACTCCTGGCATCCCGAGCCTCGGCTCCGGATCCACGGGCCGGGCAGCCTAGCTCGCCTCCCGGGCGAACGCCTGCGCGCTAGGCTCGCCCCCATGAGCGCAACGAAGCTGCTGGAGGGCGTGGAGGTCGCCTGCTTCGACCTCTTCGACACGCTGATCGAGATCGACACCCGCCGCCTGCCCGAGGTGGACTGGCAGGGCGAGCGGATCCGCTCCACGGTGCCCCTGGTGCACGACGCCGTGCTGGCCGGACGGGGCGTGGCGATCGAGGCCCTGGTGACGGCCCTGCGCGAGATGTGGCGGGAGGTGCGGGCCGAGATGAACCGGCCGGGGCTGCCGCCGGACGCGCGCTGGGCGGAGGTCCCCGCGCGGCAGAAGTTCCGCCGGGTGCTGCACAAGCTCGGGCCGATCCCGGCGGAGGAGGTCGAGGCGTTGGCCGACGCCCTGGCGCACCACCACCACGAGGCCCTGGTCTCGGCGGCGGTCGCCGTGGAGGGCGCCGCAGAGGTGCTCGAGCGGGTGCGCGCCCGGGACGTGCCCACGGTGCTCGTCTCCAACTGGGACCACGCGGACGCCGGTCCCGCCATCCTCGAGCAGACCCATCTGACGGATCTGCTGGATCACGTGGTGATCTCCGAGGCGGTCGGCCTGCGCAAGCCGCATCCCCGGATCTTCGAGCTGGCCCTGGCGCCCTACGGCGCGGCGCCGACCCGGGGCCTCCACGTGGGCGACACGGCGGAGGCCGACGCCCGGGGCGCCGGCGAGCTGGGCATGCGCACGGTCTGGATCGACCGCGCGGGCAAGGGCTGGCCCGGCGACGAGAGACCGCGGCCGAGCCTGGTCGTCGACGCGCTGGCGGAGCTGCTCGAGCACCTCTGAGTCGCCTCGGGCGAGCGGGTCTGCTTCCGCTATGTTTTCGCCCATGGCGAGACGCGGCGCCCTGGAGAATCCGCCGAACCGCTTCGAGCGCGTCCGGATCGAGCCGGATTCCGGGGGCCGTGCCCCCGACGAGCCGGATCTCTCCGCCGACCCCCGCACCCGCTACTACGACGATCCCACCCGGAGCGTGCTGGCCCGCAACCAGAGCCCCGATGTCGGCTTCGACGTCAGCATCAACCCGTACCGGGGCTGCGCCCACGGCTGCATCTACTGCTACGCCCGCCCCACCCACGAGTACCTGGGCTTCTCCGCCGGGCTCGACTTCGAGACGCGGATCCTGGTGAAGCGCGAGACGCCGGCGCTCCTGCGCCGCAAGCTGGCGTCGGCCCGCTGGCGCCCCCAGGTGATCGGGCTCTCGGGCGTCACCGACTGCTACCAGCCGGTCGAGCGGCGGCTGCGTCTCACCCGCGGCTGCCTCGAGGTGCTGGCGGAGTTCCGGAATCCCGTCGCCCTCGTGACCAAGAACCGGCTGGTGCTGCGGGACCGGGACCTGCTCGAGGATCTGGCCCGACACCGCTGCGTGCAGGTCCAGGTGTCGCTCACGACGCTGGATCCGTCGCTGCATCGGGTCATGGAGCCGCGGGCCTCGGCGCCGGCCCTGCGGCTCGACGCGATGCGGCGGCTCTCCGAGGCCGGGGTGCCGGTGGGCGTGATGGTGGCCCCGGTGATCCCGGGCCTGAACGACCACGAGATCCCCGCCCTGCTCGAGGCCGCGGCCGGCGCCGGCGCCCGCTCCGCGGCCTACCTCGTGGTGCGCCTGCCCCACGGCGTGAAGGAGCTCTTCGCCGCCTGGCTCGAGCGTCACTACCCGCAGCGGAAGGAGAAGGTGCTCTCGCGGCTGCGGGCCCTGCGCGGCGGACGCCTCTCGGACCCGCGCTTCGGCAGCCGGCACCGGGGCGAAGGCCTCTTCGCCGACCAGATCCGCGACCTCTTCCGGCTCTCGGCCCGTCGCCACGGCCTCGATCGGCCGCCGGCGCCGCTCGCCACCGAGGCCTTCCGGCGTCCCGACGAGGCGCCCAGCCCCCAGCTCGCGCTCTTCTAGCGGCGGTCTTCCGCGTACGTGGAGTTGAACGTGTAGGAGACCACGCGCCCCTCGGCATCGAAGCGCAGCACCAGGTCGCGGGTGCGGGCCTCGGCGAAGAGCGAGTAGCGGTAGTGGCCGTAGGTCCAGGTGCGGCGGCCGTCGTCCACCCCCGTGCGCCAGGGCTCGCCGAACCAGTCCCGCGCCTCCGCCCGGGTCGTCTCACCGAGACGGATCCGCTCGACCGGATCGACGGGGAACTCGTGGCCCACGCTGAGGCAGCCCGAGATCCCCCCGACGAGGCCTGACAGCGCCAGCCCGAGCGCGACGCGGCGGCGAGGATCAGTCACTCGCCTCCCCCTCCTTGTCCTTGCGGCCGAGCAGGCCACCCAGGCCCTTTACGGCCTCCTCCGCCAGCTTGCCCGCGGCCTCGCCGGCCTCCTCGGAGACCGCCTCGCCGAGCCCGGAGTCGCCCACGAGCTTCTGGACCTCGGACTGCACGGTCCCGCCGACCTCGTAGGGCACCCGATCCAGCCGCTGCAGGCCCGCCTGGAGCTCGCCGCCGATGCCGCCCGGGAGCGCGGCGCCCTTCGCCACCGCGTTGAGGATGGCGGTGAGCACCATCGACCAGAGCTCGGCGGTGTCGACGCCGCCGCCCTTCTCGCCGACGTTGCGCAGCCGGATCAGCGGCACGCTGACGGTCTGCTCGACGGCGGCAGCGGCGTTGGCGCGGAGGCGCACGGTGGCCCGGACGTCCTCGATGCGCAGCTCGCGGATCACGACCGGCGTCTCGCCGGCCTGGGACTCGGCCGGCGGCTCGGCCTGGCCGGACTCGAAGCGGCGCAGGTTGCGCAGGATCGCGTCGTAGTTGCTCTCCCGCAGCCTTCGCTCGAGCTGGATCTCGATGTCGCCGAGGACGAGCTCCGGCACCACGAGCGGCGTCTGGGTGAGCGTGGCGGTCTCCACGTTGACCCGGCCGCGCCCGAGCGCGAAGAAGTCGCCCTCGTAGCCGGCCGGATTGGCCACCCGCAGCCCGCCGATGGAGAAGGCCGGCGGGAGGAAGCGCAGCCCCACGCCGCCCACCCGGGTGGGGACGCCGAGGGCGTAGGTGCCGCCCTCCTCGATCGCCCTGCCGGCGACTTCGTCGATCCGCCACCAGAGGACGGTCAGGGCCAGGACCAGGAGGGCGAGAAGACCCAGGAACCCGCGGAGGAGCCATCGCATGACGGCAGCTTACCCGCAGAAGGGTCGGAGCGGGATGGGTGGTCAACTCCGGACCCAGGAGGGCCGATGACGGTGCCGTCATGGTGGGTTTCCTCGGAAGGCGGGGGGTCGCGCCGGCCCTGCTGGCCCTGCTGGCCCCGCTGGGATGGACGGCCCTGCTGGCGTCGGCCGACCCGGCGAGCGCCCAGGGGCGACGGGCGATCGGTCCCGAGCGCAGGGCCGAGGTGCGCGAGCGCCTCCGGCGCCGGCTCACCGAGCCGCGGCCTCCGCCGCCGCGTACCCCTCGGGGAGAGCACGCAGACCCGTACACCGACGACCTCGACGAGCCGCGGCCGGGGGGCGCCCCCTACGCCGCCTACGAGGAGGCCTACGAGCCCTACGACCCGACGCTCGAGCCCGGGGAGGATCCCCGGGAGGAGCCCGCGGCCGAGGCCTGGAGCGGGACGGCGGCCGAGCCCGTCCCCGAGGCCGAGCCGGCCCTGCATCGGGCCTCGCGCACGGAGCTCTCGCCCCTGGGCCCCGCAGCCACCGAGCCGGAGACCCGCGCCGGGGAGGCCGGGGAGGAGGCCTGGGACGACGGGGCGCCCGAGGCGCCGGAGCGCGCGCTGCCGCCCTGGCTGCTCCAGCTCTCGCAGTACGCCGACGACGAGCGCCTCGCGCCGCTCCGGGAGGTGCTCGACCGGGCCATCGTGATCGCGGGTCGCGCGCGACGCGGCGAGCTCGGGCCCCGGGAGCAGCGGCTGCTGGCCACGGCGGCCCTGGTGCTCCTGGGCGGACCGTTCCTGCTCGGGGTGGTGATCCCCCTCCTGCGCGGGCGCGGCGACCTGGCCGTGGACCTGGCCTATCCGGACGAGCTCCGAGGCGAGTTCCGCGTGCGCGTCTCGACCCGCCGGAGCCGTCGGCGCAGCGCGCGCCGCCCCGGCGGCGGAGCCGTGTCGCTGGGCGACGAGCGCGCGGCGTCGCGCTTCGATCACCCGTCGGTGTCGCGGGAGACGCGCTTCCGCAAGCTGCGCGCGCGGACCTGGTGGGTGTCGGTCGAGGGCGTGCTGCGCGACCCCGACAACGACGAGAGCCTCGAGACCCGCTTCGCCGAGGAGCGCGTCCGGGTGCGGCGGGGCCGCACCGCGCGGCTTTCCCTGGACTTCCGGCCGGAGGAGTGCCCGGTGGACGTGAAGGTCCTCTGGGACAAGCGCCCCGTCCGCGACGCCCGGGTGGCCGTGCACGGCGTCCCAGGCTCCGAGCGCTACGCGCGGGGCGGCACCGTGCGTCTCAAGCTCGGCCCGGGCCGGCACGTCCTGGTGGTGGGCAGCGGCGACCGGGTCGCCCAGCACCCGGTGGAGGTCGCCTCCTACCGGGCCACCTGGGTCGTGCTCGACCTCGCGGGAAGCGAGGTCGAGCTGCTGTTCAAGGGCTGCCCGCCGGCCGTGGAGCCCTACGTCCAGGGCGACTACCCGGCCGCGGCGCGCGCCCTGGAGCGCGAGGGCCAGACCCGGGTGGCGAGGCTGCTGCTGGCTCGCCTCGATCGCGAGCAGGGCCGCGACGAGCGGGCCGCCGCGCACTACGAGGCCGCCGAGTGCTGGCTCGAGGCCGCCGAGCTGCGCGCCGGGCTCGCCCAGCACGCGGCGGCAGCCGCGCTCTACGAGAAGGCCGGCGCGCCGGCCCGGGCCGCGGAGGCGTACCGGATGGCCGGCGACCTCGCGGCCGCCGGTCGCGCCTGGGAGACGGCCGAGGACTGGGACTCCGCGGTGGCCTGCTTCCGCGAGTGCGGCGACCGGGCGAGCCTCACCGGAGCCCTCGAGCGCCGCGGCAGCTACTTCGAGGCCGCGGAGCTGGCCCTGGAGGGCTCCGACTGGAACCGGGCGATCCGCGACCTGCAGCACGTGGCCCCCGGAAACCCGCGCTACACGGATGCCTGTCGCCTGCTGGGACGGGCCTACCAGCAGATCGGCGAGACGGACCTGGCCATCCAGAAGCTCGAGGAGGTGGTGCGCTCGCGCGGCGCCGAGGCGCCCCTGGACCTGCAGCGCAGCCTGGCCGAGGCCCTGGAGCACACCGGGCAGGCCGAGCGCGCCCTCTCCGTCTATCGGGACATCCTGCTGCGCGACCCGGACCACCCGAACGTACAGACCCGGGTCGAGAGCCTGCGCAAGCAGGTGAGCAGCCAGCGGCTCGCCACGGTGAGCCACCCGGGCCCCGGCGGCGGGGGCGGGGGCGGCCGCTACGAGATCCTGGAGGAGCTCGGCCGGGGCGGCATGGGCGTGGTCTACCGGGCGCGCGACCGCCGCCTGGGCCGGGAGGTCGCGCTCAAGCGACTGCCCGAGAATCTGCGCGACCACCCGAAGGCCGTCGAGCTCTTCCTGCGGGAGGCCCGGGCCGCCGCGGCGCTGAACCATCCCAACATCGTGACCCTCTTCGACGCCGACGAGGACGACGGCCACTTCTTCATCACCATGGAGCTCCTCCGGGGGCAGAACCTCTACGCCATCCTGCGTCGGGTGGGGCGGGCCAAGCCGCGGGACGTGGCGCGCCTGTGCGTGCAGGTCTGTGCCGGCCTCGACTACGCCCACGAGTCGGGCATCGTGCACCGGGACGTGAAGACCGCGAACCTCTTCTTCACCCACGACAAGGTGGTGAAGGTCATGGACTTCGGTCTCGCCAAGATGACCGAAGAGGTGCGCAAGTCGACCACGGTCGTGGCCGGCACGCCCTACTACATGGCGCCGGAGCAGTCCGCCGGGGCCCAGGTGGACCGGCGCGCCGACGTCTACGCCCTGGGCGTCACGCTCTTCGAGCTGGCCACGGGCACGCTGCCCTTCGAGGAGGGCGACGTGGCCTTCCACCACCGCAGCACGCCCGCGCCCGACCCGCGCTCCCGGGTCCCGGACCTGCCCGCGCCCCTCGCCGAGCTGATCCTGCACTGCATGGCCAAGCGCCCCGACGGGCGCCCGCCGACGGCCGCCGCCGTCGGCAACGCCCTCCAGCAGCTCCTCGGCTCGCGCTGACCGCCAGCCTGTCCTAATTGGGCACACCGGTCGGCCGGGCGTCGCGCCCGCGCTGCTATGTTCGCCGGTCGCGATGGAGCTGGACCACATCCTGATCAAGGGCGCCCGCGAGCACAACCTCAAGGGCGTCGACGTCCGCATTCCCAAGAAGAAGCTGGTGGTGCTCACCGGCGTCTCCGGCTCGGGGAAGTCGTCGCTGGCGTTCGACACGCTCTACGCCGAGGGGCAGCGCCGCTACGTCGAGTCGCTCTCGGCGTACGCCCGGCAGTTCCTGGGCCAGATGGAGAAGCCCCGCTACGACACCATCCGGGGCCTGGCGCCCACCATCTCCATCGAGCAGAAGACCACCGGGACCAACCCGCGCTCCACCGTCGGCACCATCACGGAGATCGCCGACTACCTGCGGGTCCTGTACGCGCGCATCGGGGTCCAGCACTGCCATCGCTGCGGGCGTCCGGTGCGGGGGCAGACGGCCGAGCAGATCGCCCGCGAGCTGCTCTCGCTGCCGGAGGGAAGTCGCCTCACCCTGATGGCGCCGCTGCTGGTCAACCGCAAGGGCGAGCACCGGGAGCTCCTGGCCGAAGCCCGCCGCGAGGGCTTCGTGCGGCTCCGGGTCGACGGGGAGGTGGTCCTCACCGAGGAGCTCGAGGCCCTCGACAAGCGGCGCAAGCACACGGTGGAGGCCGTCGTCGACCGGGTGGTGGTCAAGCGCGGCATCCGCGCGCGCCTGAACGAGTCGGTGGAGAACGCGCTGCGCATCGGCGGCGGCATGCTGATCGCCCACCGCGCCGAGTCCGGCGACGCGGTCTACTCCGAGAAGATGGCCTGCGCCGACTGCGGGATCTCCTTCCCGGAGCTCACCCCCCAGAGCTTCTCGTTCAACAGCCCCCAGGGCATGTGCGGCGAGTGCAACGGGCTGGGCTCCCGGGTGGAGATCGATCCCGAGCTGGTCATCCCCGACGAGGACCTCACCATCGACGAGGGCGCCATCAAGCCCTGGGGGCCCAAGGTCTCGGAGAAGACCGGCTGGTCCCACGGCTTCCGCGGCCAGATCCTGGCGCACCTGGGCATCGACCCGGACGTACCCTTCCGCAAGCTGCCGAAGCGCCACCGCGAGCTGCTCCTGTACGGGGCCGGCGACAAGACCTTCCGGGTGGTCTGGGCCGGCAAGACCGGCAAGGGCCACTTCGACGTCGAGTGGGAAGGCGTGCTGCCCCGGCTCATGCGGCGCTTCGTCCAGAGCAAGAGCGAGCGGGCCAAGCGCTGGTACAGCCAGTGGATCGGCGACGCCCGCTGCTCCGCCTGCCAGGGCACGCGGCTGCGCCCGGAGAGCACCGCCGTGAAGGTCGGCGCCGCGAGCATCGTCGACCTCTCCGGCATGACCATCGACGAGGCCCGGCGCTTCTTCGCCGAGCTGGGCCTCGAGGGCGCCGACCGGGAGATCGCCGCGGAGCTCCTGAAGGAGATCCGCGGTCGGCTCGACTTCCTGGCCTCGGTGGGGCTCTCGTACTTGTCGCTGGATCGGCCCGGGCCGACGCTATCGGGCGGCGAGTCCCAGCGCATCCGCCTGGCGAGCCAGGTGGGCTCCGAGCTCACCGGCGTCTGCTACGTGCTCGACGAGCCGTCCATCGGCCTGCACCAGCGGGACAACCGCCGCCTGCTCGACACCCTCGAGCGCATGCGTGACATCGGCAACACCGTGGTCGTGGTCGAGCACGACGAGGAGACCGTCCGCGCCGCCGACTGGGTGATCGACTTCGGGCCCGGGGCGGGCGTGCGCGGCGGCAGCATCGTGCATGCGGGCACGCCGAAGAGCCTCGAGCGGGCGCGCCGCTCGCTGACCGGCGCCTACCTCTCCGGCCGGCGGCGGATCGAGGTGCCGGAGCGCCGCCGCGCACCCGCCGGCAGCCTGAAGGTGCAGGGCGCCCGGGAGAACAACCTCCGGGACCTAGACGTGGAGATCCCCGTCGGTGTCATGGTGGCGGTGACCGGCGTCTCCGGCGCCGGCAAGTCGACGCTCGTGAACGACGTGCTCTACCCGGCCCTGGCCCGGCGCTACCACGGCGCCACCCGGCGGGCGGGGCGCCACCGCGGGCTCTCGGGCGCGGAGCAGCTCGACAAGGTGGTCTCCATCGACCAGCGGCCCATCGGGCGCACGCCGCGCAGCAACCCGGTCACCTACATCAAGGTCTTCGACGAGATCCGCCGCTTCTTCGCCCTGCTCCCCGACGCGCGCCTCCACGGCTACAAGCCCGGTCGCTTCTCCTTCAACGTGAAGGGCGGCCGCTGCGAAGCCTGCCAGGGCGACGGCGTGCGCAAGATCGAGATGCACTTCCTGCCGGACGTCTACGTGCGCTGCGAGGAGTGCGCGGGGCGCCGCTTCAACGAGGCCACCCTGGCGGTGGCGTTCAAGGGCCACTCCATCGCCGACGTCCTGGAGCTCACCGTGGCCGAGGCCCGGGAGCTCTTCGCGGCCCACCCCAAGGTGAAGGCGCCCCTGGATCTGCTGGCCGACGTGGGGCTCGACTACGTGCACCTGGGCCAGCCCTCGCCCACCCTCTCGGGGGGCGAGGCCCAGCGCATCAAGCTGGCCCGGGAGCTCTCCCGCAGGGCCACCGGCCGCACCCTCTACATCCTCGACGAGCCCACCACCGGGCTCCACTTCGACGACGTGGGCAAGCTGCTCGCCGTGCTCGACCGCCTGGTCGACGCGGGCAACACGGTGCTCGTAATCGAGCACAACCTCGACGTGATCAAGTGCGCCGACTGGGTGATCGACCTCGGCCCCGAGGGCGGCCCGGACGGCGGTCGCGTGGTGGGGTGCGGCACCCCCGAGCAGCTCGCCCGGGTGCGCGGCTCCCACACGGGCCGCTACCTGAAGGGGGCGCTGCCCTCGGCGCGGCCCCGTCCCAAGCGCCGGCCGGCCTCCCGCTAGGAGGCCCCTTCTCCCCCGTTCGGGGGAGGCCTCCCCTCCGCTCGCCCGATATCCCTGGGGCGCCCCTGCGCGTACCGTGCGGCCTCCACTTCCACCCAGCCTCGGAGCGCACACCATGGTCCCCGCACGGTCCTTCCCCGCCTTCCTCGGTCTGGTCCTCCTGCTGCTGGCGGTCGGCGGCGACGCCGACGCCCGCAGCCGCACGTTCTGCGTGGCCGAGCCCTTCTACAGCGGCACGAGCCGCGCCTGCGGCGGGCACCTGCAGCCGGCCTGCACCGGCAGCCCGGCCTGCGACGCGGGCCACCGGAGCTACTCGGGATCGCCCTTCCCGATCATCATCGACTGCCCGACGATCAAGGACCCCCTCTTCGGCACGGTGGTCAAGGACATCCCGGACGTGCGCGTCGGCAGCGGCTGCTACGACGAGCGCCCGGACTGCACCGCCTGCGGCGGCTCGAACGAGCCGCCCTGCCCGGCGGCGACGGAGCCCTGGTGCAGCGCGGGCTGCGAGGCGGGCCTCGAGCCGGATCCCACCACGACCCTCTGCCGGGCGCCCGGCACCCCGGGCTCCCCCTGCGGCCCGGGGTACGGCTGCGGCGCGGGCCTCACCTGCGACGAGACCCGGTTCCAGTGCGTGGCCCTCGCCCAGGCCGGCGAGTCCTGCGCGAACCCCTTCGTGGGCTGCGCGCCGGGGCTCACGTGCGAGCCCACCAGCCTCGAGTGCCGCCACACGCCCGCGCGTCTCGGCGAGAGCTGCAACGCGCTGCTGGATGCCCAGCTCGGCGGCGAGTGCGAGGCGGAGCTCTTCTGCAAAGCGGGGCTCCCGTCGCGCTGCCAGGCGAAGCGAAAGCCCGGCGAGGCCTGCGGACCGCTGGCGCCCTGCCGATCGGGCACCTCGTGCCAGTTCTGCCCGCTCGAGGGCTGCGACCACACCTTCCAGTGCGTGCCGAACCAGGACTTCCCGGTCTTCTCGGCGACCGGCACGTCCAGCATCGCGAGTACCAGCAGCACGGGCGCCGCGAGCCCGACGAGCACGAGCGCCGCGCTGGCGCCCATCGGCACCGGCCCCCTGCTGTGCCAGGGCTACCACTCGGCCAAGCAGCACCGCAAGGCCAAGGAGGGCCTCGCCCTGACCTTCGGCGGCGGCCTCGACTCCGCCGCCGTGGTGGGGGGCAACATCGAGGTGGGCGTGGCCTACGGCTTCGGGGGCGACTTCGGCTGCTACGTGACCTTCTGCAGCGGGATCAACCTCGACCTCTCCTTCGAGGGCTTCATCGGCCTCGGGCTCTACGAGAGCTTCGACGCCGTGGGCGGCTCGTCCTTCGCCACCTTCCAGGAGGCCCAGACGCCGGGCCAGAACCTGAACTTCTCCACGGCCCAGGTGTGGGCCCGCGAGCCCGACGAGCTGACGCCCGCGCAGCCCTGGCAGCTGATCGGGACCGCGGACGCCTTCGCCTTCGGCGGCGGGCCGAACCCGATCCCGTTCTCCCTGGGCGCCTACGCGTGCGAGACGTTCCTCCTGGACGCGGGGCCCCCTCCCGGAACCCGGACCACGGGCAACGGGCCCACGCCGCTACCCGCACCGGCCCCGCCGGAGCAGTCCGCCGACGCCGACGCGGGCGTCGACCCGGATCCCACCGACCCCACCCCGACGGAGTACGTGGCGGGCACCGGGGCCCTCTACTTCGACGGCGTGGACGACGCCCTGGCGGTCACCGACCCGGCGGCGCTCGCGGCCCTCGACCTGGTGACGCCGGAGCACCGGGCCTGGCGCGCCGAGGTGGACGCGTGCCGGACGCGGACGCTCCAGCTGCCGCCCGTCTTCAACGGCTGCACGCTCGCGGGCCCCGCGACGATCGTGCCGACGGAGGCCGAGTGCATCTCCGGCGAGGATCGGTCGGTGGCCTACGAGTGTCCGAGCCTCTTCGGCAGCACCCGGGTGTCCCGGGACATCGACCTGGGGCCAGGGATCCCGGCGCCCAGCTACGGCGACGGCACCCAGCTCACCCTGGAGGCGTGGATCCGCCCCGAGGCGACCGCGCTGCAGGGGACCTCGACCGTGCTGCGCAAGGAGGGCGAGTACGAGCTGGTCCTCGACGGCGGCAAGCTGGCCTGGGCCATCGCCTACTCCCAGGGCGGCGCCCTCGTCTCCTCCGGCTACGCGCCGCCGCTGGGCGTCTGGACCCACGTGGCGCTGGTCTACGACGGCAGCGGGGTGCGCACCTACGCCAACGGCCAGCCGGTCCACTGGGCCGAGGCCGCCGGCCCGGTGGTGAGCGCCCTGCCCGCGCCGGGCGAGCTCTGGCTCGGCGCACGCGCCGCGGGCGAGCCGTTCGCCGGCCAGCTCGACGAGGTCCGGGTCTGGGCCCGGGCGCTCTCCGAGGCGGAGCTCCGCGCGGGTCTCGACGCCGCACCGTACGGGGGCAGCCCGGGCATGCTGGCCCACTGGACCTTCGCCGAGCGGGCCGACGACGGCAGCGTGCAGGCCCGCGGTCCGAGCTTCTTCGCGCTGGCCCTGGACGGGCTGGGCACCGACCGGGCGCCCCTGCGCACGGCCGAGGATCGCGCCCGCAAGGGCGGCGCCCTGGCCTTCGACGGCATCGACGACCACGTCGCCGTCACCGAGCCGGAGGCGCTGGCGGAGCTCGTCGTCACGGATGCCCTGACCGTGGAGGCCTGGGTGCGTCCCACCGGGCCCGGCAGCCATCCGACTTTCGGCGGCGTCATCGTCAGCAAGGAGGGCGAGTGGTGGCTCGGCCGGGCCGCGGACGGGCGCATCAACTTCGCGCTCGCCAACGGCAGCCCCGGGTGGGCGACCCGCACCACCGACACGGTGCTGCCCGAGAATGTCTGGAGCCACGTGGCCCTCACCTACGACGCCGCGGGGGGCCAGGTGAACGTCTACGTCGACGGGATCCCCGCCCACGTCGAGAACGCCTCGGGCGAGATCGGCGACCGTCACCCGGAGGCCGACCAGCTCCGCATGGGCGGCCGCGAGCGGGACGACGTGAGCGCCAACCAGCGCTTCCAGGGCCTGATCGACGAGGTTCGGATCTGGAGCCTGGCGCGGACGCCGAGCGAGATCCTGGAGACGTATGGCGCGCCGGTGCGGCCCGGCGAGACGGGCCTGCTGGGCTTCTGGCGCTTCGACGAGGGTCCCGTGGGCATGGCCTTCGACGCGTCGCTCGGCGGTCGCCACGCCCTGCTCGGCGGAGGGCGGATCGTCGAGACGCCCAAGCGCAGCGATGCCCTGGCGTTCTTCGACTACCCGGGGAGTGCGGCCGAGGCGCTGCCCACCGGGTCCGACTGCGGCCTCGGCTTCGAGCTGGCCCTGCTGCTGCCGGCAGCGGGCTGGATCGCGCGGCGGCGACGCCGCTAGCCCCTCCGCGCCAGGCACCCTCGACGCGCGGGGCCTTCCTGGCAAGGGGAGCCCCGCGCACGGCGTCGAGGGGGACCGCCCCGGGGCCCGCGTGGAGCTACGCTTCTCGGGGCATGCGCATCCTGGCCTGCGACGACCACGCCGTGTTCCGGGAGGGACTCCGCCACGCCCTGGCCGGCATGGACGCCGAGTTCGAGGCCGCCGCCAGCGGCGAGGAGGTCCTCCGCGCCCTGACGGAAACACCCCCGGACGTCGTGTTGCTGGACCTCGGTCTGCCCGGGGCCGACGGCTGGAGCGTCTTCGAGGTGCTGCGGCGCGACCACCCCGGCGTCCCGGTCGTGATCGTGTCCTCGTCGGAGTCCGTGTCCGAGGTGCGCCGCGCCCTCGACGGCGGCGCCGCCGGCTTCATCCCCAAGTCGTCCAGCCTCGACGTGCTGCGGGCCGCCATCGAGCTGGTGCTGAAGGGCGGCGTGTACGTGCCCTCGCTCCTGGTGCGGGCGCCGGCCGGCGAGGCCGACCTTGGGGGCGGGCTGGGGCGTCCCGACCTGACGCCGCGCCAGCTCGAGGTGCTGCGGCTGCTGGCTCGGGGGCTCACCAACAAGGAGATCGCGGGCGTCCTGGGCGTCGCCGAGAGCACCGTGAAGACCCACGTGAAGACGCTCTTCGAGCTGCTCGACGTCTCCAACCGCACCGAGGCGGCCATGCAGCTGCGGGAGCTGGGCCTCGAGGACGACTAGGCGGGGGGGGTCTCCCGCCGCAGGAGCTGCACCAGCAGCGCGCGCAGGCGCGCCGGGGCGACGGGCTTGGCCAGGCGCGGCAGCCCCGCCGCCCGCACCCGCTCCACCGTCTCCGCCGCCGTCTCGCCCGTGAGCACCGCGGCCGGAATCCCCTCCCCGTGCACCGCGCGCACGGTATCGATCGCATCGGGGCCCGTGGTCCCGTCTCCCAGGGCGTAGTCGGTGAGGATCGCGTCGGGCGCGGCGTCGCGGAGGGCGAGCCCCTGGAGCGCGTCCTCGGCGGAGCGCGCCAGCAGCGGCACGCAGCCCCAGCTGCGCAGGATCTCGCGGCTGGCCTCGAGGACACCGATGTCGTCGTCGATCACCACCACCAGGCGGCCCGAGAGCGACGCGGGCGCAGACGCGGGGGCCGACGCCGGAGCTTCGGCGGCGCCGGCCAGGGGGACGCTCACCCGGAAGGTCGAGCCGCGGCCCGGCTCGGACTCCAGGGCGAGCCCGTGACCGAGCACCCGCGCCAGGCGCTCCGCGATGGAGAGCCCCAGGCCCAGCCCCCGGCGCTCGGGATCCGCGTCCAGGCGCACGAACTCGCGGAAGATCTCGGCCTGGCGCTCGGGCGCGATGCCGGGGCCCGTGTCGCGCACCTCGATCGAGGCGCGCTCGCCGACCGCCCGGGAGGCGAGCTCCACGTGTCCCGTTCGGGTGTAGGACACGGCGTTGTGGGCGAGGTTCCGCAGGATCCGGGCCAGCAGCACGGGATCGCTGCGCACGGTGAGGCCGCTCTTGCCCACGCGCAGGGCCAGGCCCTTGCGCGCGGCGACGCCCTCGAGCTCGACCGCCAGCCCGCCGAGGAGGGCGTCCAGGTCCACGTCCTCGGGCCGCGGGTCCACGGCCCCCACGTCCAGGCGCGAGACGTCGAGGAGCGCGGAGAACATCTCCGAGAGCGACCCGGCCGAGGCCTCGATGCGGGCCACGAGGGTCTCCGCCCCGGGCGTCCCGAGCCGCTCCCGGAGCAGGCCCGCGTAGAGGCCCAGGGCGTGCAGGGGCTGCCGCAGGTCGTGGCTGGCGGCGGCCAGGAAGCGCGAGCGATCGCGGTGGGCCTGCTCCGCCGCATGCTTGAGCTGCGCCAGCTCGTCGGCGCGGACCCGCTCGTAGTGGATCGTCTCCGCGTCCCGCAGGCGCCGCAGCTCCGCCGAAGCCTTCTCCGCCACGGCGCCCACCAGCGCCAGGTCGGTCGCGGTGTAGACGTCCCCGGAGCGGCGCCGCCCGAGGGACACGACGGCCACCAGGTCCTTGCCGCAGCGGATCGGCAGCAGCACGGCGGCCTCGGCCAGCACCTCCCGCTCCACCGAGGTCAGCTCGAGGGCCGACGACAGCCCGTCCGCCACCGGGAGGGGCCGCGGATCCCGCTCCAGCGCCAGGGCCAGGGCGCCGCGGGCCGGGAATTCCGGTGCCGCCGCGTCGCCGTGCACGGCGCTCGTCTCGAAGCGGGAGGCCTCGCGGACGTGCAGCGTGACCGCCTCCGGACGCAGGACGCCGTAGAGACGCTCGGCCGTCAGCGCGAACACCTGGGCCGGCGTCGAGCAGTCGGAGAGGTCGCGGACGAGCTGGTCGATGCCCTGCTCGCGCTCCAGGCGCTCCGGGAAGAAGAGCCGGTCGATCCGCGGGGCCAGCTGCCGGTAGAGGGGGATCAGGGAGGCGCCGAACGCGACCACCAGCAGGCCCCGGGCCAGGCCCGCGCCGACGGGCAGGACGCCGGCCAGGCGCTCGGCCGCCGCCGGCAGCAGCAGCAGGGCGCCGCCGAGGAACGCGGCCAGCAGCACCGAGTAGGTGGCGGTGGCCGACACCAGGCGGTCGATGTCGAAGAGGTTGTAGCGGACCGTCGCGACGGCCAGGGACAGCCCCGAGATCGAGAGGGCGGGAATCGCCAGGGCGTAGGCCAGCGCGAACCCGCTCCAGGTGGGATGCGCGAGCAGCACCAGCTGGCTCACGGCCAGGGGGGCGGCGCCGACGACGCCCCCGACCACCGCCCACCGCAGACGCCGACGCCCGATCGCCTCGGCGCGCACGTAGTTGTGGGCGAGCAGGGCGAAGACGCCGGCCACGTAGACCCCGTTGAGCGCCTGACCCGCCACGGGCACCCAGGTGGGCGGGAGCGGGCCACCGGTGAAGTAGCTCAGGCGGTGCACCCCCCAGAGGGCCACCCCGATCCAGGGCCACAGGCGCGACGCCCGCAGGCCCTCTCCCACCTCCGCTGGAAACAGCGAGGCCCAGCGCAGCATCAGGACGACCGCAATCGGGGTCCCCAGGTTCCAGATCAGGAGCGAGGCCCAGGTCTGCCAGGCGGGTCCGCCGTAGAACTGGGCCTGGACGATGTTGAACGCGACGAAGGCCGCGAAGAAGCGGCGCGCGTCGCGCCGGTTCGGGGCGCGCAGCAGCACCAGCAGCGCGAAGACCGTCATGAACAGGAAACCCGGAGCGCGGGTCCAGGCGTAGGGGCGCGCCCGGGGCTGCAGGACGACGGTGCCGCGCTCGCCGCCGCGTTCGTAGACCAGCGGCGCCGCCCCGCCGGCGGCGGCCTCGAGGGCCACGGCGTCGAAGCCCAGGTAGCCGACGCCGCGCAGGTCCCGGTCGCCGACCCGGATCAGACGATCGCCCGGCAGCAGGCCGCTGTAGGAGCTGTCGGTCTCCACCCGATAGGCCCCGACCCGCGGATAGCCGCCCGCGGGATCCCCGATCGCCCAGACCGGAAGCTGGGCGAGCCCGCTGCGGGACACCTCCTGCACGTGCAGGACGAGACAGACGGCGAACAGGGGCAGGAGCACCGCCACCAGCAGCCAGTCGCCCCGATCGAGCAGGCCGGTCCAGCGGCGGCGGGATGCGGAGGCGGTTGCCATGGGACCCTCGCGCCCATGCTACCCCCACTCTTGGGCGGCGAGGCTCCTCCGAACGGGGGGCCGGATGGGACGGGGCCCGGGCGGGCTACGCCCAGGGCTCGGGGGACGACTCTAGGCCCAGTGCTCGGGGACGGCGAGCACCGGACAGCGGGCGCGGCGCACCACCCGCTCGGTGTGGCTGCCGCGGAAGAGTTCGCCGAGGCTGCTGCGGCCGTTGGTCGCCATCACGATCAGATCGGCGTCCTCGGACGCGGCGAGGATCCCGTCGACGACCTCGCCCTGGAGGTAGCGCGTCCGCCAGACACAGCCCTCCTGGTCCGGCAGCTCGAGGCGCGGCGCGTCCTCGCGCTCGCCGACGAAGAGCGCGGTGATCTCGACCGGGTGTACACCCAGGACGTCGGCCGCCCGCAGGGCCACGGCCACGCCCACGTGGGGATCGGGGTCCGCGGCCACCGGCACCAGGATCCGCCGCAGGGAGAGGCTGCCGTCCGCGGGATCCACGAAGCCCCGGCAACCGGCCGGCACGGTCAGGGTCATGGCCGCGGACTCGCGCAGCACCCCGTCGCTGACCGAGCCGCCCAACAGGCTCGGGAGCCCGTCCCGCAGCTCGCTCGCCAGCACCACCAGGTCCGTGGGCTCGCGGCCCAGGTAGTCCAGGATGGCCGAGGCGGGGCGCAGGCTCTTGAGACCCACCTTCTTCACCCGCACCGCGAAGCGCTCGAAGACGGCCTGGCGCGGGCTGCCCGGCTCGAGCAGCCCCCAGCGCTCGAGGGTGGAGCGCACCGACGGGAAGCGCTGCCAGTCCTCCTCGGCCGGCTGGGGATCCGCGTTCAGGATCGTGAGCGAGGTCTGCCGCGCCAGGGCGATGGCCAGGGCGTGGGCGAAGGCCACCTCGGCGGCCTGGGAGAAGTCCGTGGGATGGGAGACGGAGCGGATGAACGGAGGACCGGTCACCCCCCGAGAATAACTGCCAGATCCGGAAGGCCCTCGGCCAGCTCGGGCTCCGCCGGCGCGCAGGGTCGACCCCCGGTCCGCTCCAGCAGCTCGTGCAGGGCGGCCAGGGCCGCGGGGGCGTCGTTGTCCGCCCAGCGCGCCGGATCGGGCGGATTCGACCACCAGAAGAAATTGACGAGCTTGCGGGGATCCAGGAGGTGCCAGCCGGGACGGCTCACCTCGAGGGTGACGCTCAGGGTGCCGAAGGCCCCGTAGAGAAAGGCGTCGAGCTGGCCGACGATGGCCTCCGGGCGCTCGGGGACCGGGCGGTAGCGGCGGTGGCGCTGGTGATCCTGGAAGGGACCGCGGAACACGTCGAAGCCCCGCGCCGCGCGCTCCCGGTCGGCGCCATGGGGCTCGGGCATGTAGATCACGCAGCCGAAGCTGTGGAAGTTGAGGGCCGCGCAAAAGCGCTCCCGCGCCGCCAGGCCCGCCAGCGCCCGGCACTCGGGCTCGGACAGGGGATGGGGCCCCCGGTAGTAGGGCGAGCCGGGTCGCCCGCGCCCGCTGTTCCACGCCCCCCGGCCGGGCCGCTCGACGAAGGGGAAGTTGCGGTTGGGATCGACGCCGCCCGCGGTGAAGCGCGAGGCGCCGAAGCCGCCCCGACCGCGGCGACGCCAGACCCGCTCGGCGCCGTCGGGATTCAGGAGGGGCGCCACCCAGACCTCCGCCCGATCGAGCAGCGCGCTGGCGCGCGGGTCGAGCCCGTAGCCCTCCAGCAGGAGGCGGAGCAGGGCCCGCGCCGCGAACGAGCCCACGTACTCCACTGCGTGGATGTGGGCCGTCACGAGCAGCCGCGGTCGGGGCTCGGGAGCGTCGCCGCCGCGCAGACGCAACACCCGCAGTGGGCGGTCCTCCCGGGAGCGGCCGATCTCCTCGCAGGTCGCGAGCGCCGGATGGGCGCCGACCAGGGCGTCGACCTCGGCCTCGGCCTCGGCCGGCGAGGGGTAGGCGCTCTCGGCGAGGTCCGGATAGAGCCTCACGCCGCGCGCTCCGCGCCCATCCAGTCGAGGATGCGGGCGTTCTCCTCGCGCGGGTAGGTGTAGGAGAGATCGCCGATCTCCCGGTAGGTGAGGTCGGCGCCGGCCCGGAGCAGGGCGTCCTTGGCCATCCGCGCCAGCGCCACGGGAAACAGCCAGTCGAGGGCCCCGTGCACCTGGTAGACCGGCCGGCCGGCGGCGCGCGCCAGATGTCCCGCGGCCAGCGCGTGCGGATGCAGGACCCCGGAGACGGGCGCCAGGTGGGTGAAGGGCGCCCCCTCGGCGAGACCCGCCAGGAGCGCGAACGTGGCGCCGTCCGAGAGACCGGTGAGGAGCACCCGGGTGGGATCGATCCGCCAGCGCTCGGCCACGAAGTCGAGCATGGAGCGCAGCGGGGTCGCATCGAGCTCCGGGGCATCCAACGACCAGGTGCTGGCCCGGGAGGTCGGCGCCAGCAGCAGGCAGCCGCGGCTGCGGGCCTCCCGGAGCCAGGTCCAGAGGAAGTCGCGGCCCTCCCCGCCGCCCCCGTGGAGCGCCACGATCAGCGGTCGGGCACTCCGGGGATCGCCGAGGGCGGCCTCCGGCACGTACAGGTGGAACCCCCCGCGCCCCTCGCCGGCCACGAGGACCCCCACGGACGGCTCGCCACCGCCCCGCGGGTCGGGCTCCACCAGCCGGCCCTGCATCCCGGGCTCGCTGAAGAAGGCCTCGAAGGGCGGGAAGGCGAGGCGCAGCGGGTAGATGGCCTCCTGGACCCGACACTGGGCCCGCAGCGCCGCCAGGACCTCCGCGACGCCGCCGCCCTCCGCGCGGAAGCAGCGGACCGCCTCGGCGGCGTGACCCAGGGCCTGGGACAGACGCTCGTGAAAGGCCCCGAGGCCGTCCGGGGGCGCGGCCCCCGCGAGGGCCGCCCGGGC
Organism: uncultured Spirochaetales bacterium; assembly: GCA_964442285.1. Classification (GTDB taxonomy): domain Bacteria; phylum Myxococcota_A; class UBA9160; order UBA9160; family JAFDET01; genus CAYTZH01. The sequence goes on from CAYTZH010000009.1 coordinate 22,161, forward strand.
GCGGTCCAGCCGGTCCTCCAGCGGTGCGAGCCGCTTGCGCAGGCCCGGAAGGGCCGGGGGATGCAGGGCACGTGCAATCGCCTCGAAGGCCGCGAGCACGTTCAGGACGGTCGCCCCCACCTCGGACACCGCCGCCCGGTACTCCATGGCGGCAGGGTAATCCACACGCAGCGCGTCGCCTCAAGTCCGCCGCGGCGCAGGTCGATGGAACGAGGAGCCTTTCCGGGGGTTTGGATGGACGGCGACGCGCGCCTGGCCCGCCGACTGGCGGAGCTCCAGATCCTGTTCGAGACGGTCCAGGACCTCTCCTCGACCCTCTCCACCCAGGAGGTGATCGAGCGGCTCGTGGACCGGACCCTGGATCACCTGGATTCCGAGGTCGGCTCCGTGCTGCTGGACGATGGGGACGAGGTCCTGCGCATCGTCCACGCCCGAGGGCTGCCCGACGAGGTCGTCCGCTCGACCCGGATCCCTTTCGGCGACGGCATTTCCGGCTTCGTGGCCCGACGCGGCGAGCCGCTGCTGATTGCCGACGTGGAGGCCGATCCGCGCTTCCGGCGCCCGAACCACGAGCGCTACTACACGCGCTCGTGCATCAGCGCGCCGCTGGTGCACCGGGGCCGGATCCGTGGGGTCATCAACGTCAACAACAAGCGCGACCACTCGGTGTTCCTGGATGCCGACCTGCAGCTGCTGCGGACCATCGCCGGCCACGCGGTCCAGGCCTATGCGAACGCCCACCGCTTCGAGGAGGTGCTGGAGCGGGCCCAGCGCGACGCCCTGACCGGGCTCGCCAACCACGGCCACTTCGCGGCGACCCTGGAGCTCGAAGTGAAGCGGGCCCTCCGCTATCGGCGCGAGCTGGCCCTGGTGATGATCGACGTCGACCACTTCAAGCGCTTCAACGACCAATACGGCCATCTGCAGGGCGACGCGGCCCTGGTCGCCGTCGGCCGGACCATCAGCCAGCGCTCCCGCTCCCACGACACCCCGGCGCGCTACGGCGGAGACGAGTTCGCGGTGCTGCTGCCCGAGACCGCCATCGGGGGCGCCAGCGTCTTCGGAGAGAAGATCCGCAGCGCGGTGGAGGGCCTGCAGCTCGGATCGGAGTTCGGCGAAGAGGGCCTCACGCTGAGCGTGGGCGTAGCCAGCCTGGCCGAGACCGACGGACGCCCGCGCTCGCTGCTCGAGGCGGCCGACGCGCGCCTCTATCGCGCCAAGGACGACGGGCGCAACCTCGTGCGCACGGAGGCCGCGTGATCCCGCGACGCCTCGCCGCGCTCGCCGCCGCGGCCGCCCTGGGCCTCGCGACGGGCTGCTACCAGGCCCATCACGCCTACAACGGCCCCAAGCTCCTCACCACCGGCGCCGGTCTGGGGACCCGGGTGGAGCACGTCCGCCACTTCCGCGTCCAGGAGCGCCAGCTCTACGTGCTCTACGGGCTGGTCCCGGTGGGCAGCCGGAAGAACGGGGCGGCCATGGCCGCCGAGGCGGCGGGGGAGTACGACGGTGTCGTCAACCTGCGTCTGGCCGACGGCCAGGACCTCCTCGACATGGCGTTCAGCAACCTCGTCTGCGGACTCGGCATCCTGTGCGGCAGCTGGTCGGTCTGGGCCGAGGGCGACGTGGTGCGCATCGTGGGCGAACGGGAGCAGGTGTGGATCGAGCCCGCGCCGCCGGCCGTCGACGGCGCGCTCCCGGCGAAGCCGGAGGCTCCGTGACGCGCGGCGGCCTCGTCCTCCTCCTCACGGTCCTGGTCCTGCCCCTCGGCGGCTGCATGTACCACGTGGAGCATCGGATCCCGATGGACGCGACCTTCGGCGAGATCCGGGAGCCCGATGCCGACCGCACGCCGTTCCGGAACAAGCGCGTGAAGCGCTACATCCTCGGCGGCGTCTTCCCGTGGGCGCTCACGTACAACAGCTCCCGCCACCTGGTGGATCCCGAGCCGGGACGCCGCATCGAGGCCCTGGAGATCCACACCCGCTTCAGCTGGTTCGACGCGCTGATCCGCTTCGTCCCCTACCTGCCCTACGTGCTGGCCCAGCGCACGGTGGAGGTCCGCGGTGTGTACGTGGATCCCGCCTCCCGGCTCGGCGCCGTGGCCTTCGAGGAGCGCCTCGCGCCGCGCGACCCGGACGCCGATGCGGCGCCCGTGCTGCCCGCCGCCCCCGATCCCGCGCCCTGACCGCGCTACGCTCGCCGCATGCCGCGGGTGCATCCCACCGCCGTCGTCGAGGGAGAGGTGAGGCTGGCCGACGACGTGGAGGTCGGCCCCTTCTGCGTCCTGCGCGGCCCGGTGACCCTCGGTGCCGGCACGCGACTGCTCTCCCAGGTGCACCTGCAGGGTCCGCTCGAGATCGGCGCCGGCAACCTGCTCTATCCCTCGGTCTGCCTGGGCTTCGCCCCCCAGTCGGTGGGCATCGATCCCGCCAAGCCGGGTCGCGGCCTCGTCGTCGGCGACCGCAACGTCTTCCGGGAGGGGACGACGATCCACCGCGCCATGACCGACCGGGGCCCCACCCGCGTCGGCAGCGACGGCTTCTTCATGGCCAACGCCCACGTGGGCCACGACGCCTGGGTGGGCAACCACGTCATCCTGGCCAACGGCGCCCTCATCGGAGGCCACGTGCGGGTGGAGGACCGCGTCTTCGTCGGCGGCAATGCGGCCGTGCACCAGTTCTGTCGCATCGGCCGCGGCGCGATGCTCTCCGGCGCCATGGCCATGTCGCTGGACCTGCCGCCCTTCTTCATGCTCACCGGCATCAACACCGCGGGCAGCATCAATCTGGTGGGGATGCGTCGCAGCGGCATGCCCCGCAGCGACATCGACGACGTCCGCTGGGCCTACCGCGCCATGTACGGGGGCGAGCACCGCAAGACGCCGCGCCAGATGCGGGCGGCGCTCGGGGAGCGCGCGGATCGGCCCCGCGTGGCGGAGATCCTGGCCTTCCTGGAGGCCTCGGAGCGGGGCATCCTGTCGAACCGCCCCGACCCGCGCCGCAGCGGCTGAGTCAGTCGGCGTCCGGCGCGAAGCCCGGCGGCGCCAGCTCGAAGCCCGCGAACTCGAAGGCCGGCGACACGGTGCAGCCCGCCAGGGTCCACGCGCCCCGCGAGCGGGCCCGCTGCCAGACGCCGGCGGGGACGATCCGCTGGGGGCGCTCGTCGGCGACGAGGTCCGTGCCGAGGCGCCGGACGCCGCCCGGGGCCAGCTCGAGCTCGAGGGACGCGCCTGCGTAGAAGTGCCAGATCTCGGCGGCGTCGACCCGATGCCAGGCCGAGGTCTCGCCCTCCCGCAGCAGGAAGTAGATGGCCGTGCCGGCGCCCCGGCCGCCGTCCGGGTCCGCGTGGCGCCAGGTCTCCAGGTAGTGTCCGCCCTCGGGGTGCGGCCGCAGGCCGAGGCGGGCGATCACGTCGGCGGCGGTCAGCGCGCCTCCCGGGGCGGAGAGGCCGAGACCTGGGGGGCGTCGGCGGGTAGCGCGGGGCGCTCCGGCCACCAGCCGGCTACCGCGGCCGCCGTCGCCACGGCGGCGACCAGCCAGGCCACGGCCTCGCGGCGAAGCCACGCTTCGCGCGCGATCGGCGGGGCGGGAACCCGCTCGGGCGCGGGCGCGGGGACCCGCTCGGGCGCGGGCGCGGGCGGCGGAGACGCGGCGGCCGCGCGGCGCTCGAAGATGGAGAGCCCGCCGCGGGGATCGAAGCGGGCCCGGGCATCGGCCGCGAGCTGCTCTCGAAGGACGCCCGAGAGCGCCTCGGGCTCCGGGCCCAGGGCGAGCTCGATCTTGGCCACGGTGCGATCGAGGACCGCGGCGTCGAGGCTGGGGAAGGCCTCCAGACCGCGGGCGAGCTCCCGCTCCCCGGCCGCGTCGAGGCCCACGAGGCTGCGGTCGGCCAGGAGGTCGAGCAGGCGCGGGAGCTCCGGCGCCGGGGCCGTCACGGCGCAGCCCCGTCGGCAGCGGAGGTCTCGTCGGCGTGGAGGCCCTCGCGCAGCGCCACCAGACCCCGCCGCGCGTGGCGGGCGGCGCCCTCCGGGGAGACCTCCAGGGCGTCGCCGATCCGGGCGTAGCTCCAGCCGCGCAGCACCGCGAGCTCGAGTGCCGCGCGCTCGCGGGCGGGGAGCGCGCGCAGGAGCCAGCGTAGGCGGGCCTCGCGGTCGAACAGGTCGGGCTGGCCGCCGCCCGGGTCCGCGCGCGGCGTCACGGGCTCGGGCGCACCCGGCGCCGCGACCGTCACCCCGTGGGCCGCTCGGCGCGCGAGCAGGACCCGGCGGGCGACGATCAGGGCCGAGACGTCGTCGGGATCGCGGGTGGTGTCGCGCCAGAGCGCCGCGAACACCTCGCGGGTGGCGGCCTCCGGATCGGCCGGACAGAAGCGGCGCGCCAGGACCGCGATCCGGGCCCCGAGGCGCTCGATGCCGGCGAGTGCGCGCGCGAGCTCGGGGTGCATCGCGGCGCCCGGAGATGCGCTGGACGTGAAGCGTTGATGCACGCGGCGAGACCCCCCGGCTCGCGTCGCGAACGAGGCGCTAGCGTAGTCCGGGGCCTGGCGGCCTTCAAGCGCGGTCGGTGCGGAAGACGAGCAGCGTGGACGACGGGCGCTCGCTGCTCACCCGGATCGGGACGCCCGCCGCGTAGCACCCCAGGCGCTCGATGAAGCCCTGGGCCGCGAGGCGCGCACAGTCCGGGAAGTCGGGCGGCGTGGACGCCTCGATCCGATAGCCCCCGTCTCCTGCGGAATCCGGCTCGAGACGCCACCGCGTGTCGCGGAACATGGCCTGACCGAGCGTGCCCATGAGGGGGCCGAAGCGCTCCCCCCAGCGTTCCACGGTCGCCTGGAGCTGGGAGTAGAGCCCGGCCTGGTAGAGGCGCTCCGCCGAGCGGCGGCCGCGCTCGACCAGGTAGGCGTCCGGGTCGTCGGCCCCTTCGTGGGCGATCAGCACCGCCAGCATGCGCTCGTAGCTGCCCATCGGATACCAGCTCGACGCGAAGACCGCGTCGTCGATCAGGGCCAGGTCTTCCGCCTTCAGCGTTTCCTCCAGCTGGGCGCGGGAGACCCGGCCCTCCTCCAGCAGGGCGCGGAGGTCGAGGGCGGCGGTCTCGAGGGCAGAGCCCTTGATGGCAGCTCGGGACACAGGGCAAGCCTCCTTCGACGGGTCGATCGGCGATCGCCGGCGGGGGCTTGAGGCCCTACCCTGGGGCGTCGCGGGTCCCGGAGTTGGCATGCCCCTCGATCCCCAGACGAAGCTCGTCCTCGACATGCTTCCCCCGGACATGTTCGACCTGGAGAAGAACACCCCCCTGGAGCTCCGGGCCCAGTACGAGAGCCAGACCGGCCTTCTCCCGGGGGAGCCGGTGGCGCGGGTGGAGGACGTCACGCTGCGGGGGCCGGCGGGCGGGATCCGGGCGCGCCTCTACGTGCCCGAGGGCGGCGAGCAGGGCCCCGGAACCGTCTTCTTCCACGGAGGCGGCTGGGTGATCGGCAACCTCGACACCCATGACGGCACCGCGCGCAAGCTCGCCAACGCCGCGGGGGGCCCCGTGGTGTCCGTGGACTACCGCCTGGCCCCCGAGCACCGCTTCCCGGCCGCGGCCGAGGACTGCTATGCCGCGCTGCAGGCCGTGGCGGCGGATCCGGCGCGCTTCGGCATCGACGCGGGCCGGATCTGCGTGGCCGGGGACAGCGCCGGCGGCAACCTGGCCGCCGCCGTCGCGCTGATGGCCCGGGACCGGGACGGCCCCGCCGTCGCCGCCCAGGCCCTCGTCTACCCGGTGATCGACAGCGACTTCGACCGCCCGTCCTACCGCGACAACGCCGAGGGCTACCTGCTCACCCGGGACGTGATGCGCTGGTTCTGGGACCAGTACGTCCCGGAGGCGGACCGGCGCCGGGACCCGTACGTCTCCCCCCTGGCCGCGGACAGCCTGGCGGGCCTCCCGCCCGCCCTGGTGATCACGGCCGAGTACGACCCGCTCCACGACGAGGGCGACGCCTACGCCCGGCGCCTCGAGGCCGAGGGGGTGCGCACCACCCTCTCCCGCTACGAGGGCATGATCCACGGCTTCGTGTCGTTCGCGGACGTGGTGGACGGCGGCAAGCGCGCCGTCGCCGAGCTCGGCGCGTTCCTGGCCGGCCGGGTCTAGCCGGCGCTCCCGAACGGCGAAGGCCGGTGCACTAGCCCCGAGACAGCAGGTCGCGGGCGATCGCGCGGATCTGGATCTCGTCGGTGCCGGCGTAGATCTGCAGCACCTTGGCGTCCCGGGCCAGCTGCTCCACGTGGTACTCGGCCATGTAGCCGTTGCCCCCGTAGACCTGCACCGCCTCCATCGCCACCTCCACGGCCGCCCGCGCCGCGTAGAGCTTCATGGCCGAGGCCTCGGCGAAGCTCATGGCCTTTCCCTGGCTCGCCAGCTCGACGGTCCGGAAGACGAGGTTCTGGAGGTTCATCCGGGCCACCTCCATCCGCGCCAGCTTCTCCTGGATCAGCTGGTACTCGCCGATGGGCTGGTCCCACTGCACCCGCTCCCGGGCGTACTGGACGGAGAGATCCAGGCAGCGCTCCACGATCCCGAGGGCCATGGCCGCCACGCCGGAGCGCTCCATCTGGAAGGTGTCCTTGGCGCCTTCCTTGCTGCTCTTGCCGGTCCCCGCCAGGGCCTTCTCACCCCCCAGGAGCCGGTCGATGCCCACGCGGACGTCGTTCAGGAAGAGCTCTCCCGTGGGCGAGCTGTGCAGGCCCATCTTGCGCAGGGGCTTGCTCTGCTCGAGGCCGGGCGTGCCCTTGTCGAGCACGAAGTTCAGGATCTTGCGGTCCCGGGGATCGACCCCGGGCTCGTCCAGCTTGCAGATGAACACGATCGTGTCGGCGTAGGGGCCGTTGGTGATGAAGGTCTTGCTGCCGTTCAGCACGAACTCGTCGCCCTCGCGGCGGGCCGTCGACTTCATGCCGCCGAAGGCGTCGGAGCCCGAGCCGGGCTCGGTGATGGCCCACGCGCCGATCTTCTCCAGGGTGAGCAGGTCCCTCCCCCAGCGCTCCTTCTGCTCGACGGTGCCCTTGGACATCACCGCCGCCGCGGTCAGGCCGGTGGAGACCCCCAGGGCCGTGACCAGGCCCGGGCAGTACTTGCACAGCTCGATGATCGGCACGAGGGTCATGGCGGCCTGGTCGCCGCGGTCCGTGCGTCCGCCCTCGTCCTTCGGCGGGCGGGCCGGGAGCCCCTGCTTCTCGCGTTCGATCTGCTTCTCGAAGCGCGCCCGGGCCATCTCGTCCATGCCGAAGGTGGCGTACATCTTGCGGAGGATGTCGTAGGGGGGGAGGTCGCCGTGCTCGAGGCCCTCCACGTTGGGGACCACCTCCTCCTCGATGAAGCGGCGGACCGCGTCCCGGATCATCTCGTGCTGCTCGGACCACTGGATCATGAGGCCTCCTGGACGGGGGGTTGGCGACGCGGCCGAGGAGTGTCGGGCCCCGGGCCCCGGGGCGCCAGTCCCGGGACCGGCGGCCGGCCCCCTGCCTTTGACCCGTCCGGAGCCCCCGCCTACTCTGTGTCCCCCGGGGTCAGCCCCGGGGCCGAGCAGGCTCGCATGGACCCGAGCACCGCCCAACGCATCCGACGCCTGACCGCCGTCCTGGCCGTGGCCTGGGCATTGCTGGCCCTGGTCAACTCCTTGAGTCTGCAGATCCGCGGCGGCCCCGACCACGTTCCGCCGATGAGCCTGTCGCAGCTGGCCGGGGTCACGACGGTGGTCTGGGCGAGCCCCGCCGCCCGGGGCCTGGGCGTGCGGCCGGGCGACCGGGTGCTCGAGATCGACGCCCTGCACGCCCAGCGCTGGTGGCGCCACGGCGGCTTGCAGCGGCTCCGCGAGGGGGTCGTCAACCGCTACGAGCTCGAGCGCCGCGACGGCGAGCGCTACACGGTGGCGCTGGCTCCCCTAGACCGCGCCCACTCGCCCCAGGTGCTCGACTTCCCGCTGTACCTGGCCCTGGTGTTCGTGGGCGGGATCTACCTGCTGATCGGCGTCATCGTCTGGCGCCTGAAACCCGAGCGACGGGAGACCCTCGCGCTGCTGCTGTTCTGCAGCGCCATGGCCATGCAGCTCTTCTCCGCCTGGGAGACCGAGAACCAGTTCTTCTACTACGAGCGGATCCTCGCCAACCTGGGGCTGATCGGCGCCTCCGCCTTCCACTTCTTCACCCTGTTCCCGAGCGAGCCCCCCTGGCTCGTGCGCCACTCGCGCATCCGCTACGTGCCCTACCTGGCCGCCGGGGTCGTGGCCTTCCTGGCGGCGACCGACGAGCTGCTCGGCATCCCGCCCGGCCTCGTCGCCAACGCGGCCTTCCTGCTGGCGATCGGCCTCGCGCTGGTCTCGATCGGCGTCCTGGCCTGGGAGCGCCTGCGCCAGCGGCGCTCGCTCCAGGCCCAGCGCGCCGACGCCGTGCTGCTGGGCTTCGCCGTGAGCTTCCTGCCCGCGCTGGCCGTCCTCGTGGCCCAGGTCTTCCTGCGCGTGTCGCTGCCGGTGCTCTTCGCCCTGCTCTGGTTCGCGGTCTTCCCGCTGGTGGTGGGCTACGCGGTGGTCCGGCGCGAGCTCTTCGACATCCGGATGGCGGCCCGCTCGTCGGTGGTCTACGGCGTGGTGACCCTCGGGATCACGGGCCTGTTCGCGTCGGTGATCGCCTTCGCCGACCTGCTGGTCTGGCGCTTCAACGTGAACGCCCGCTCGCCGGTCTTCCAGGTCGGCTTCCTCTTCTTCGCGATCCTCCTGTTCAATCCGATCCGCAGCCGCCTCCAGGACTGGGTCGACCGCACCTTCGACCGCGACCGCGCGCGCTACCGCCAGGCCGTGCGGGAGATCTCGGAGGCCATGGTGTCCATGCTCTCGATCTCGGAGGTGGTGGACCGGATCCTCATCGCCGTAACCGAGACCATGGCCGTGGAGCGCTCTCTCGTGCTGCTCCTCGACGACGACCGCAAGGTGTTCAGCCTGGCCGCGTCCCGGGGCGACTGGGATCGGCACGTGCTCGAGGCGACCATCCCCGCCGACCATCCGATCGTGAAGCAGCTGTGGATGCGGCGCGAGGAGCTGCTCCGCTCGGACTTCGCCGACGAGCCCGACCCGGAGACTCGCGACGCCTGTCGCGACGTGTTCGACACCCTCGAGGTGCAGCTCCTGGTGCCGATCCTGTTCGGGGTGGACCTGATCGGGGCCATCGGCGTGGGACCGAAGCTCTCGGGCGACCGGCTGTCCCCCGACGACCGCCAGCTGCTGCGCACCCTGGCGAACCAGAGCTCGATCGCGATCGAGAACGCCAAGGCCTTCGACGAGATCGCGGCCCTGAACGAGACGCTCGAGGCGCGGGTGGAGGAGCGCACGGAGGAGCTGCGGCGCACCCAGGCCCAGCTGATCCAGAACGAGAAGATGGTGTCCCTGGGCCAGCTCGTGGCCGGCGTGGCCCACGAGCTCAACAACCCCATCGGTTTCGTGCACGCCAACCTGCAGCTCATCGAGGGCTACCTCGACAAGCTGCTGCGGCTGGCGCCGGGAGACGACCCCGACGTCCAGCGGGTGTCGGGGGCCCTGGGCAAGCTGATCAATCGCAGCCGCGAGGGCACCCAGCGCGTGAAGCAGATCGTGGCGGACCTGCGCGCCTTCTCGCGGCTCGACCAGGCCGAGGTGCAGCGGGTGGACCTGCACGAGGGCATCGAGCGCACGCTCTCCCTGATGGAGCCGCGCCTGAAGGGCGGCATCGAGGTGGTGCGGGACTACGGACAGCTGCCCCAGGTGCGCTGCTTCGCCGGCCAGCTGAACCAGGTATTCATGAACCTGCTGGTGAACGCCTGCGACGCCCTGGAAGGTCAGGGCGGCAGCATCCGCATCCGCACCCGGCCTACGCCCGAGGGCGTGCGTCTCGAGTTCTCGGACGACGGGCCCGGCATCCCGGCCGAGATCCAGAACCGCCTGTTCGAGCCCTTCTTCACCACCAAGGAGGTGGGCAAGGGCACCGGCCTCGGCCTGTCCCTGTCCCACGGCATCGTGGAGCGCCACGGCGGCACGATCCGGGTCGACTCGGAGGTGTCGGCCGGCGCCACCTTCGTGCTGGAGCTGCCCCTGGACGCCGCCCCCGACGCCGACTGAAGGCGTTTTTTTGCCGGCCTCCTTCCGGTGCGGGGGGCGTAGACTGGGCGGACACGGGGGGAGAAGGGAGGCTCGTCATGGGCACGCCCTCCCGGGCCGCCGCGGCCCGACACGCGCGGAGCGTCCTCTTCGTCCTGCCGCTGCTGGCCTGCGGCCCCGACACGGACTCGTCGCTCCCGGCCGTGGACGCCGCGCCCCCGGCGCTGGTCGCCGGCCAGTACCACGTCGAGGGACTGACGACGGCGATCGAGAGCGGGGAATCCCGGGAAATCGCCGGCACGGTCATCTTCGCCCAGGAGGGCGACGCCTGGACCGCCACCTTCGATCTGAAGACGATCTACCCCTCGGCCGACGGCCCCCTGGACGCCGAGGTGATCGGCACGGGGGAAGGCACCATCGCCGGCACGGAGCTGCGGGGACGCGCGCGGACCCAGATCCTGGCGGGCCTCGTGCCCGGGGTGGACCCGGGCTTCCCGTTCCTGCCCCGGACCTACGGGCCGCGGATCCTGTCGGATGCCCGGGCCACCCTCCACCGGGACGGGACCCTCGAGTTCCACATCACGAGCCGGGCCGACGAAGGGGAGCGCTACACCCCGACGGAGACCCGGCTGCGGGGCGTGCGCGCGCCCTGAGCCGGGCTCCGCGCGGCGCACCCTAGCCGGGCTCCGCGCGGCGCACCCTAGCCGGGCTCCACGGTCGCGTGATAGAAGGCCGCCATGGCGAGGGCGCCGACCGTCCCGCCGAGGAGGCCGCCGACCCCCAGGAAGGGCAGCCCGGCGACGAACAGCAGCAGCCCGAGGGCGGTCAGCGCCAGGATCCGGAGCGTGGAGCCCCGCGTGAGCTCCAGACTGCCCCGCACCGCCTCGCCCGGCGAGAGCTCGGCGTCGAGCAGGAGGTAGGGCACGAAGCGCAGGCGGCAGAAGAGGATCACGCCGGGCACCACCAGCAGCAGCAGGCCGGCCACCACGAGGATGCCGACCAGACCCGCCGTGATCACCACGTCGGGATAGCGCTCCAGGACCCGGCGCAGGTGTCGACCGGACACCGGGCGACCCCGCACCGCGCGCAGGCAGACGGCGTCGAAGCCCCAGGCCAGCGGGATGGCGAGCAACAGCCCCGCCGCCACGCCGGCGGGCTCCCAGACGTCCGCCAGCTCCGCACCCAGGGCCAGCACCGCCACGCTGATCGAGCCCATGACGGCCAGGGGCACGAAGTCGGCGAGCAGCGCGTCGACCGCGTGGCGCAGGCAGGCGAGGACCGACGCCTCGGGAACGCCCGGCGCTCCCGGGCGAACGAGCGGATGGGGATCGATGCAGGTGGGCATGGCGAAGCCTCCCCTCGGCCGACGCCCGACGCGCCGCCGACACCCCGGATTCTGAGCAAGTCGCATGCCAGGAGCGAGCGATTCCTGGCGCGCGCTGGCGGCTCGCGGGCCGCCGCGGCCGCAGCCGCGCGCGGACAGCTGCAGTGCGGACCCTGCAGGCGCGCCGAGCCGGGCAGTCCCGAGGCCGTGTCCTATGCTGTGCGCCCCATGCAGGAGCCCGCCCCGTGAGCGAGAGACGCATCCGGGCCCTCGACCCGGCCCGCCTGCCCAAGCACTTCGACCCCGCCGAGGCCGACCTGCGCTGGGCCGAGGCGTGGCAGGAGTCCGGGGTCTACCGCTGGGATCCCGAGCGCCCCCGGGAAGAGACCTTCGTGGTGGATACCCCCCCGCCGACGGTGTCGGGCTCGCTCCACGTGGGCCACATCTTCAGCTACGTCCACACCGACATCCAGGTGCGCTTCGAGCGGATGCGGGGCAAGAACGTCTTCTACCCGATCGGCTGGGACGACAACGGGCTGCCGACCGAGCGCCGGGTCCAGAACGTCTTCCACGTGCGCTGCGATCCGGGGCTGCCCTACGAGCCGGACCTCGACCTGGAGCCGGCCAGCGCGAAGACGCGCAAGGGCCGACCGCGGTTGGTGTCGCGCCCGAACTTCATCGAGCTCTGCCACCGCCTCACGGCCGAGGACGAGCGGGCCTTCCAGGCCCTGTGGAGCCGGGCGGGCCTCTCGGTCGACTGGGGCCTCGAGTACGCCACCATCGACGACCGCTGTCGCCGCCTGGCCCAGTACTCCTTCCTGGACCTCTGGGAGAAGGGACACGCCTACAACCGCTTCGCGCCCACCATGTGGGACTGCGACTTCATGACCGCGGTGGCCCAGGCCGAGGTGAAGGACGTGGAGGAGGCGGGCGCCTTCCACCACCTCGAGTTCGGGGTGGAGGGCAGCGACCGCGCCTTCACGATCGCCACCACCCGCCCCGAGCTGCTGCCGGCGTGCGTGGGGGTGACGGCCCATCCCGAGGACGAGCGCTACCGCGACCTGTTCGGCCAGCGGGCGGTGACGCCGCTGTTCCGGGTGCCGGTGCCCATCTTCTCCAGCGAGCTCGCCGACCCCGAGAAGGGTACCGGCGTGCTCATGGTGTGCACCTTCGGCGACCAGACCGACGTCTTCTGGTGGCGGGAGCACACGCTGCGCCTGCGCCAGATCGTCCAGCGCAACGGCCGCCTGGCGGAGGTTGCGTTCGGCTCGGAGGACTTCGAGAGCCTCGACCCGGAGGCCGCCAACCGCGCCTACGCCGAGCTCGCGGGCAGGAACGTCGCCCAGGCGCGGCGGGCGATCGTGGACCTGCTGCGGGATCCGGCGGGCAGCGCCACCGGGCGGGGCGCCCCCCTCCAGCAGGAGCCCGAGGCCATCCAGCACGCGGTCCGCTACTACGAGCGGGGCGACCGCCCCCTCGAGTACATCCCCACGCGCCAGTGGTTCGTGCGCCTGCTCGACAAGAAGGAGGCCCTGCTCGCCAAGGGCGCCGAGGTGCGCTGGCACCCGGCCTACATGGGGCAGCGCTACCGGGACTGGACCGAAGGCCTGCAGCTCGACTGGTGCGTGAGCCGCCAGCGCTACTTCGGCGTCCCGATCCCGGTCTGGTACCCGCTCGACGCCGGGGGCGAGCCCGACTACGAGCACCCGATCCTGCCGGAGGCAGAGCGGCTGCCCATCGATCCGATGACCGACGCGCCCGCGGGCTACGAGGCGGACCAGCGGGGCAAGCCCGGCGGCTTCACGGGCGAGGCCGACATCTTCGACACCTGGTTCACGAGCTCGCTGACGCCCCAGATCGGGAGCGGCTGGGTGCTCGACCCGGAGCGCCACGAGCGGCTCTTCCCGGCCGACCTGCGACCCCAGAGCCACGAGATCATCCGCACCTGGGCGTTCTACACCATCGCGAAGTCCCTGCTGCACGAGAACAAGGTGCCGTGGCACCACGTGACCATCTCGGGCTGGGTGCTCGACCCGGACCGCAAGAAGATGTCCAAGAGCGTGGGCAACGTGGTGACCCCCGCCCCGTGGCTCGAGAAGTACGGCGCGGACGCCTGCCGCTACTGGTCGGGCGGTGCGCGCCTGGGCGTCGACACCGCCTTCGAGGAGCAGCAGATCAAGGTCGGCAAGCGCCTGGTCACCAAGCTCTTCAACGCCGGCAAGTTCGTGCTCTCCCAGGAGGGCGAGGTGCACCCGATCGGCCACGAGCTCGACCGGGCCTTCGTCCTCGAGCTGCGCCGGCTGGTGGAGCGGGCCACCCGCGCCTTCGAGGAGTTCAACTTCGGGCACGCGCTGCAGGAGACCGAGGGCTTCTTCTGGTCCCGTTTCACCGACACCTTCCTCGAGCTGGTGAAGGCCCGGGCCCGGGACGAGGCGGCGCGTCCGGAGGACCGCGGCTCGGCGGTGGCCGCGCTGCGGCTCGGGCTCTCGGTGCTGCTGCGGCTGTTCGCCCCGTTCCTGCCCTACATCACCGAGGAGGTCTGGTCGTGGACCGCGGCCGACGAGACCGGCCAGCGGAGCATCCACCGGGCCCCGTGGCCGGCGGACGCCGACTTCCAGGCCGCCCAGCCTCCCGCGGATGCGCGCTCCTTCGAGCTCGCCATCGCCGCCTGGAGCGCCATCAACCGGGCCAAGGCCGACGCCGAGGTCTCCGCCGGGCGCGAGGTGGACGAGCTCGTCCTCCTCGGCCATGCCGCCAGCCTGGAGGCGCTCCGGCCGGTGCTCGGGGACGTGCTCGCGGCGGGGCGCGTCGCCCGCCACGAGCTCCGGCCCACGGCGGAGCTGGAGGAGGGCGCCTTCTCGGTGACCGACGTCGGCTTCGCGGAGCGCGCGTCGTGAGCGGGAACGGCCGCTTCTATCTCACCACGCCGATCTACTACGTGAACGACCGCCCCCACCTGGGGCACGTCTTCACCACCACCGCCTCCGACGTCGCCGGCCGGGCCCACCGCCTGCTCGGCGACGAGACCTTCCTCCTCACGGGCACCGACGAGCACGCCGCCAAGGTGGCGGACGCCGCCGAGGAGCGGGGCGTGTCGCCCATCGAGTGGGCGGACCGCAACGCCGAGATCTACATCGCCACCTGGGGCCGTCAGGGAATCGCCTACGACGACTTCATCCGCACCACCGAGCCCCGCCACGGGGAGCGGGTGCGCCACTACATGAAGGCGCTGCTCGACTCCGGCGACCTCTACCTGGGCCAGTACAGCGGCTGGTACGACCCGGGCGAGGAGGAGTACGTGCCCGACGCCCGGGCCAAGGAGCACGCGTTGAAGTCGCCCGTCTCCGGGCGACCGCTGGTCCGGCGCTCGGAGGAGAACTTCTTCTTCCGGCTCTCGGCCTACGAAGAGGCGCTGCTCACCCACTACGCGGCCCATCCGGAGTTCGTCCTGCCCGAGGCGCGCCGCAACGAGGTGGTCGGCCGGGTCCGGGAGGGGCTCAACGACGTGCCCGCCTCGCGCACCGGCGCCGGCGAGTGGGGCATCCCCTTTCCCGGACACGCCGAGCACACGGTCTACGTCTGGGTGGACGCGCTGTTCAACTATCTCTCGGCGGTGGACACCCCGGATCGACGCCACCTGTGGCCCGCCGACGTCCACCTGATCGGCAAGGACATCCTCTGGTTCCACGCCGTGATCTGGCCCGCGGTGCTGATGGCCCTGCGCAAATGCCCCGGCTACGAGTGGATCGAGCTCCCGCAGCGCGTCTACGCCCACAGCTTCTGGGTCAGCGAAGGCCAGAAGATGAGCAAGAGCCTGGGCAACTTCGTGGACCTCGCGGTGCTCGACGACTACGCCACGCGCTTCGGTCTGGATGCGCTGCGCTGGTACCTCATCACCCAGGGGCCCCTCGGCCGCAACGACGGCGACTTCGCCGAGGCGCGCTTCGTCGAGGTCTACAACGGCGACCTCGCCAACACCCTCGGCAACTGCGTGAACCGGGTGACGAACATGACCGGCCGCTACCTCGGGGGGCGGGTGGCGGAGCCGGCCACCCACCCGGAGAGCGACGTCCTGCCCCGCGCGGCCGCGGACGCGGTGTCGGCCTGGAACGCGGCCCTCGAGCGGCTGGCCCTCGACGACTGCGCCGCCGCCGGACTCGACCTGGTGCGCGCCGTCGACGCGGTCATCGAGAAGACCCGCCCCTTCCAGCTCGCCAAGGACGAAGGCTCGCGGCCGGTGGTCGGCGCCATCCTGTACGACTGCGCCGAGGCGCTGCGCATCGCGAGCCTGCTGCTCTGGCCCGTGATGCCCCGCACCTGCGAGGCGCTCTGGGAGCGCTGGGGGCAGACGGAGTACGGGGACGCGCTGCGCGACCGCGGTCGCGGAAGCCTGGACCGCTGGACCCGCTGGCAGGGCCTCGAGCCCGGCACCGAGCTCGCCAAGGGCGACCCCCTCTTCCCCCGCTACGCGCCCTAGCGCCGGAACGCTAACTTCCGCCCGTGGCCGCCAGTGCGCTCCTCGGCAGCTTGCCTCGGGTCTTCATCCGCCAGCAGAAGGAGTGGACGGAGATCCTGGTCGACTGGGAGACCCGCAACCAGTACGCCGTGCTCGACGAGGGCGGCCGCGCCATCGGCACCATCGCCGAGCGCTCGGGCGGCGCCCTCGACTTCCTGAAGCGCCTCGTGCTGCGCTCCCACCGCCCCTTCGAGGTGGCCGTGGTGGACGGCGGCGGCAGCCCCGTCCTGAAGCTCTCGCGGGGCTTCTTCTTCCTCTTCTCGGACCTGCGCATCGAGGACGGCGCCAGCCGGCTCGTGGGCGAGGTGAAGCGGCGCTTCGGGGTGATCTACAAGAAGTACGACCTCCACGACGGTCACGGGCGGGTCTTCGCGCGGGTGTCGAGCCCCCGCTGGCGGCTCTGGACCTTCCCGGTCAAGGGCGAGGACGGCGTGCGCACCGCGGTCGTGTCCAAGAAGTGGGGCGGCGGCCTGCGGGAGATCTTCTCGGACGCCGACACCTTCCTGGTGGACTTCGAGAACGGCGCCTGGAGCGACGACGAGCGCGCCGTCATCCTCGCCGCCGCCGTCTCCATCGACTTCGACTTCTTCGAGAACAACGCCGGCCGCGGCGGCCTCGTGGACCTGATCCCCGGCGGAAACTGACGCGCCCCGGCGGCCCAGCCCCGGAGGAGCAAGGCGGCGATTCAAGCCCCCGCCGGCGAGCCCGCCCCGCTGACGCCCGCGAATCGGCCGCGCTAGCCGCGGCGGCGCTGGACGGCCTGCGCCAGGGTCTCCAGGACCGGCTCGGTCTCCTCCCACGACATGCAGGCATCGGTGATGCTCTGGCCGTAGCGGAGGGGCCGGTTCGGCTGGAGGTCCTGCCGGCCGCTGACCAGGAAGCTCTCGAGCATCACGCCCATGATCGTGTCGGAGCCGGCGGCCAGCTGCTCCGCCACGGACTCCGCCACGACCCGCTGCCGGTTGTGGTCCTTGCGGCTGTTGCCGTGGCTGCAGTCGACCATCATCCGGAACGGGAGGCCGGCGTCCTCGAGCTTCGCCCGCACCGGGGCGAGCTGCTCCGGCTCGTAGTTGGTGCCCGACGAGCCCCCGCGCAGGATCACGTGGGTGTCGGCGTTGCCGGTGGTCCCGACGATGGCGGCCACGCCCTGCTTGGTGACCGAGAGGAAGTGGTGCGGGTGGCTCGCCGAGCGCATGCCGTCGATGGCGGCCTGCACACCGCCGTCGGTGGCGTTCTTGAAGCCCACCGGCATCGACAGGCCCGAGGCGAGCTCGCGGTGCACCTGGCTCTCGGAGGTGCGCGCCCCGATGGCGCCCCAGGACACGAGATCCGCGATGAACTGGGGCGTGATCGGGTCGAGCCACTCGCAGCCGGCCGGCAGACCGGTCTCCCCCAGGCGACAGAGCAGGCGCCGGGCGTGGCGCAGCCCCTCGTTGATCACGAAGCTCTCGTCGAGGTGGGGATCGTTGATGAGCCCCTTCCAGCCGACCGTGGTGCGGGGCTTCTCGAAGTAGACCCGCATCACCAGGAAGAGGTCCCGGGAGAGCCGGTCGGCGGCCGCATGCAGGCGCTGGGCGTACTCGAGCGCGGCGTCGGGATCGTGGATCGAGCACGGGCCCAGCACGACGAGCAGCCGATCGTCGCGACCCTGGAGAATGTCCGCGGCCTGCTCGCGACCCCGCGCGACGGTGGTGGAGCTCTTCTCGGTGAGCGGATGCTCCTCCATCAGGATCGCCGGCGGGATCAGCGGGCGGATGTTGTCGATGCGGAGGTCGTCGGTCCGGTAGAGCATGGTCTCATCCTGCCTCGGCGCTCGCGCGCAGGGCGATCTCGGTGATCTCGGCCGGGGCCCCGAGCCGCAGCGGGGGGCCCCAGAAGCCCGTTCCCCGGCTGACGTAGAGCAGGGCCTCGCCCCGCCGGTAGAGCCCCGCCAGGAAGGGCACCACGAGCCGGACGAGATAGCCGAACGGCCAGATCTGGCCACCGTGGGTGTGGCCGGAGAGCTGGAGGTCGACGCCCGCCCGGGACGCCCGCTTGAAGGTACTCGGATCGTGGGCCAGGAGGACCAGGGGCCGGGTGGGATCGCGCCCCTCGAGGGCCCGCGGCAGATCCTCGCCGCCGTCGAAGCCGAGGTTGCCGCGGTGGTCATCGACGCCGGCCAGCTCGAAGCGCGCGTCGCCCTCCCCGAGCGTCACCCGCTCGTTCCGGAGCGGGCGCATGCCGAGCGAGGCGAGCTCGCGGACCCAGGCGCTGGCGCCGGAGTAGTGGTCGTGGTTGCCGGTCACGAAGAAGACGCCGTGGCGCCCGCGCAGGCCCGCGAAGGGCGCGACCTCGTCGGCCAGGCTGGCGACCGACCCGTCGACCAGATCGCCGGTCACCGCCACCAGGTCGGGCTCGAGGGCGTTGACCCGCCGGGTGATCTCGGCCGCGAAGCGGCGGTCGAGGAGCGGGCCGATGTGAACGTCGCTGATCTGCACGATCCGGAAGCCGTCGAGGGCGCGGGGCCAGCGGCGGAGGCGGACCTCCACCCGCGCGTGCCGCGGGGGCCGCAGGGCGCTCCGCATGCCCACGGCCCCCGCCAGCAGGG
This sequence comes from uncultured Spirochaetales bacterium, assembly GCA_964442285.1. Taxonomy (GTDB): domain Bacteria; phylum Myxococcota_A; class UBA9160; order UBA9160; family JAFDET01; genus CAYTZH01. Next base: position 40,698 of record CAYTZH010000009.1, read on the forward strand.
CGAGCAGCAGGACCGCGGCGGCCCGCACCCGCGCCCCGGTGGGATCTGCGCCCGCGCCGTCGGCCGCCGCCGCCGTCGAGCCCGCGATGCCCAGCAGGAGCTCGCTGGCGCCCAGCAGGAGGAGCAGCAGGAAGGCGAAGCCCATCCACAGGGAGGCCGGCCAGGCCACCCAGCGGGCGGCGGCGGGCGCGAGGGTCCGCTCGGCCAGGGGCTGCGCCAGGAGGCTGAGGCCCAGGACCGCGATGAGGCCGAGGCCGAGGCCCGCCCAGGGCTCGGTCAGCCCCGGGTCGAGGATCAGTCGCCGGGCGATGTAGAGGTGAGCCCCGGCCAGCAGGCCCAGGGCCAGGGAGAGCAGGAGCAGGACGGTGAGCAGGCGCAGGGCCGTGGATCGCATGCCGCGTCGGACGGTAGCTGGCGCGCGTGACGGATGCGGGACATCCGGCATGGAACCCCCTCGGGTGTGCAGCTTCCGCAACAGATTGTCATTTCGTGGGGGGAAATCGTCACAGAATCGACCATCAATGCGCTTTTCGCGAAAAAAATGGCACGAAACTCCCTCGGATGGCCACATACTGGGTAGAAGAGTTGGGTCCGTAGAGGGCTCCGTTCGGTCTTGCGAGCGGGGCCCTCTCACTTTCCCCGCCGCGCGTCCTACCCGCCCCGCCGGCTACCCGCCCCGCAGGCTACCCGCCCCGCCGGCTACCAGCCCCGCAGG
>CAYTZH010000009.1:41512-129930 GCA_964442285.1 uncultured Spirochaetales bacterium
CCGCCGGCTACCCGCCCCGCAGGCTACCCGCCCCGCCGGCTACCAGCCCCGCAGGTCGATCGGCCAGCGCTCCACGACCCGCTCCCCCTCGACCAGGTGGAGCCACTCGTGCTTGGCGACCGTGGGGTCCACGTGGGCGGGCCAGACCCGGACCCGGTCGCCCGGACGCAGGGGCCCCTCGGGCACGAAGGTCACGTGCTCGTCGGAGCAGAAGAGCACCCGGGCGTCGTCGAGGGTCGGATTGCCGTGGTCCATCGCGAGCGACTTGATGCCGGCGTCGGCGACCGCCCACTTCGCGGACACCGAGATGACCCGCGACTCCACCCAGAGCGCGGGCCGGAACGGGAGGTCCGGGTAGCGGAAGCTCTGGTCCATCAGCAGGTAGGAGCCCGCCTGGATCTCGGTGGCCCAGCGGTTGACGGCGTAGGTGCAGGTGCCCCCGGCGGAGACGACGTCGCCACCCACGTCGCCGTGGGCCCGCAGCAGGAGCTGCATCGAGGCCTCGCACACCTCGGCTCGCTTGCCCGGGTCCTCGATGGGCATGGCGTGGCCCTCGTAGCCCATGACCCCGCGGACCTCGAGCCCTTGACGCCGGCACGTGTCGGCCAGACGCCCCGCCTGCTCGGGCGCGCAGCCGCAGCGGGGCAGGCCCACGTTCACGTCGACGAGCACCTCGCGGACGCCGCCCGCAGCCGCGGCGAGGGCGGTCGCCTCGGAGTCCACCGCGACGGTCACCCGGGCGTCCAGGGCGCCCAGGCGCCGCGCGTCGAGCACCTCGTTGGCCAGCAACAGGTCCTGCCCGAGGCCGGCGGCCGCCAGGCCCTCCATCTCTCGCAGCGTGGCGCACGTGAAGCTGCGGTGGCCGTGCGCGGCCTGCAGGCGCGCGAGGGCGGTGGACTTGTGGGCCTTCACGTGGGGACGCATTCGGGGGCCGGGGAGCGCCTCCGCCATGGTCCGAAGGTTGAAGGCGAGCGCCTCGGTGTCGGCGCAGAGGGCGGGGGTGACGAGCTCCGACAGCTGCATGGGTCTCCTCGTCCGGGCCCTCAGGTCGTGACGGCCACGGGCAGCGCCTCGAGCCCGTGGAGCACGAAGCCGAGACGCCAGCGGAGCGCCTCGGGCGCCTCGAGCTCGAGGGACTCGAAGGCGTGGAGCAGCCCGGCAAAGGCCAGCTGTCCCTCGAGCCGCGCCAGGGGCGCCCCCAGGCAGAAGTGGATGCCGTGGCCGAAGGCCAGGTGGCTGTTGGGGCTGCGCCCGACGTCGAAGCGGTCCGGGTCGGGGAACTGGGCCGGGTCGCGATTGGCCGCCCCGAGGCAGGTGACCACCTCGATGCCCCGTCGCATGGACACGCCGAAGACCTCCATGTCCTCGAGGGGGACCCGCGAGGTGGCCTGCACGGGGCTGTCGTAGCGCAGGCACTCCTCCACCGCCGACGGGATCAGTCCCGGGTCCCGGCGCAGGCGCGCGAGCTGGTCGGGGTGCCGCAGCAGGGCCAGGGCGCCGTTGCCGATCAGGTTGGTGGTGGTCTCGTGGCCGGCGCCGAGGAGCAGCACCAGCGTCCCGAGGATCTCGTGCTCGGCCAGCGTGTCGTCCCGCTCCTGGGCCTGCACGAGCCGGCTCACGAGGTCGTCCCGGGGCGCATCGCGGCGACGCTTCACCACGTCGCCCACGTACTGCTGGAACTCGACCAGCGCCCGGATCGCCCCCTCCAGGTCGAGCTCGCGGACGCTGCCGTCGATCAGGTGGGCGGCCTGGTCGGACCAGCGCTTGAGCAGCAGGTGGTCCTCCGCGGGCACGCCCAGCAGCTCGGCGATGACCACGACCGGGAGGATCGCGGCGAAGTCCCCGATCAGGTCGATGCGGCCCGTGTCCGCGGCGGGCGCCAGCAGGTCGTTCACGATCCGCGCGATGCGGGGCCGCAGGGCGTCGACGGAGCGGGCGGTGAAGGCCTTGTTGACCAGGGTCCGCAGCCGCGTGTGATCCGGCGGATCCCGGAAGAGCATCATGCCCGCGTAGAACCGGGCCACCGGGTGCTCCGGGTCCGACATCAGGACCTCGGTGCCGGGAAGCCCGTCGCGGGCCATGCGGGCGGCGCTCATGCGCGGATCGCGGAGCACCTCGTGGCAGTCGGCGTAGCGGGTCAGGATCCAGCTCTCGAAGCCGTTGTCCCAGCGACGCAAGTGGACCGGATCCTCGCGGCGGAGCGCCTCGTAGACGGGATAGGGGTGGGCCTGGAACGCGGGATCCTTGGTGTCGAACAGGGTCACGACGGCTCCTTCCGGTGCCTCCCCCGCCGCCGGAGCGGTGCAAGCAGCATACCGTGTCGGGATGCGTTGGGAGCCGGTCTCCCGAGCCGTCGCGGGCCGGTGTCTCCGGGTGGCGGGGCCGGGGTGCAGCCATCTCCCGACAGTGCAGGCGCCGGCCTGCGGCCCGCGCTCAGGTCTGCTGCTCGGCCGGGGACGGCGGCGCGGGAACCTGGATCCGGTTCTCCACCCGGAGCACGCCGGGAATCGACGCCGCCAGCTCCTGGGCCCGCGCGCGCACCTTCTCGTCGGGAACCGTCCCCGAGAGGGTGACGACGCCGCCGCTCACGCCGGCGTCGATCGAGACGTCCCGGAGCTCCTCGAGCAGGGTCATCTGCACGGCCCGGAAGAGCACGTCGTCGCTGGCGGTGGCACGCACCCCGTCCTCGGCCTCGGCGACGTCGCGCTGGGCCTCGGCCACGGCGGCCTGGGACTCCTGATGGGCGACCCGCGCCTCCTCGAGGGCGGCGGCCGCGTCCTGCTCGTCGGCGCGCGCGGACTCGAGCGCGGCCCGCGCATCCGCCAGGCGCTCGGTGGCGTCCTCGAACTGCGCCTGGGGGTCGGCGCTGCAGGCCAGGACGGCGACGAGGCCGAGGGCCGCCAGGCCGCAGGCTGCGGTGCGGTGGATCGATCGGGTCACGGGGTCCTCCTTCGGGCGGATCACGGTGTCCTCCTGCGGGCGCGGGGGCGCAAGTGTTCAGGAGCCGAACACCTCCCGCAACAGCGCGGTCACCCGGGCGCCGGGGTCGGTGCGGATCCGCGTCTCCTCCTCGCCGAGCACCGTGAAGAGCCCGGCCAGGCTGCGCTCCGTCACGTAGGACGTCAGGTCCGGCGGCACGTCCTTGGCGAAGGGCAGCGCGGCGTAGCGACGCACGAGGTCCCCGTAGAGCCGCACCAGACCCACCTCGTTCACCTTCTCCGAGACGATCGGCTCGAAGCGAGCGCGGAGCGCATCGCGGGTGGTGCGGCGGAAGTAGTCGGTGATGGCGGTGTCGCCGCCCTCGAGCAGATTGCGGGCGTCGTCGATGCGGATGCCGCGGATGGCGTCCACGAAGACCGGAGCCGCCTCCCCGGCGGCCCGTTCCGCGGCCCGGTTCATGGACACCTCCAGCTCGTCCACGCGCGCGCCGAGCCCGAGGCTGCGCAGCCCGTCGGCCAGCGGCTCCACCGACTCCGGCAGCGGGATGCGGATGCGGGGATTCGCGAGGAAGCCGTCGGCCCGCGACGTGCGCTCCACGGCGTTCCCCGTGCTCACCTGGAGGGCCTCCTTGAGGCCCTCCACCAGGCGCGACTCCGAGCCCGCGCCCCCGGCCGTCTGGAGCAGGTCCTCCAGGCCGGCGAGGGAGCCCTCGGCGCAGGCGAGGCCGAGGAGCAGGCCCAGGACGAGGAGACCGGCGCGGGCCCGGAGGCCCGCGCCGATCCGACACGTTTCGTCCAGGCGGCCCCTCAGTTGCCGCAGGGGTTGGCCGCGCAGGGGTTGGCGGCACACGGGTTGAGCCCGCCCATCGATCCCTTGAGATCGTCGACCGCCTTGGAAGCCTCCCCGACCGCCTCGTCGGCCGCAGCTGCCGCCTCGCCCGCCGCCTCTTCGGCCGCAGCCGCCGCCTCGGCGCTGCTCAGCTCGCTGCGGGCCTCGGCCAGGGCCTCCTGCACCTCGGTGTTGTCCGGATCGATCCCGGCCGCCTCGAGACAGACCGGCACCGCCGCGCCGAACTCGCCGTCGCCCACCAGGTCGAGACAGCGCCGCACCCGCGGATCCACTTCGGTGGTCGCCGCCATGTCGGGCTTCGCCCCCGATCCCGCGGCCTCGCTGTCACCGTACGAGGGCCCCGCGTCCGCCGCGTCTCCCGTCGACGTGCCGGAGTCGCCGCAGGCCATGGCGGCGATCGCCACCACGGCTACCAGCGCCGCGAGCCCGGGCCCGCGCAGCATCTGCAGACTTCGATTCATCCCCATCCCCTCCATTCTCACCCCGTCCGAATCCCGTCCACCGCGATTGTATGCCTCAATCCCGGCGTGTCTCCAGCCGGATCGACCCCTGGGCGACGCCCTCGCGGCCCGGGTCGGGCGGCCGACCCGCTATGCTCGGGCGATCCCGGAGGCTCTGGCGCGATGTCCGTCGTCCTGAATCCCCTCGACCCGGCCTTCCTGCGCGACCCCTACCCCACCTACGCGGCGCTCCGGGCCGAGGCCCCGATCCATCGCCATCCCGGGGGATTCTACGCGGTGAGCCGCTACGACGACGTGGTGCGGGTGCTTCGGGACCCGGAGACGTTCTCCTCGGCGGCGATGGGCGGGCCGGTGGCCGTCGACCCGGGCGGGCCGATCGCCTCGCCGACGGCGGGCTCGCTGATCGGACAGGATCCGCCCGTGCACACCGGGCAGCGCAACGTGGTGAGCCGTGCCTTCACCCCGCGGCGCATCGCCGCCCTCGAGCCGCGCATCCGCGCCCTGTGCGACGCGTACGTCGACCGCTTCGCGGACCGCGCGGAGCGCGGCCGGGTGGACCTGATGGCGGAGCTCGCCAATCCGCTGCCGGTGGCGGTGATCGCGGAGCTGCTCGGCCTCCCCGCCGAGCGCCTCGACGACTTCAAGCGCTGGTCCACGGCCCTCATCATCGGCTCCACCCAGCTCGGGGCCATGCGGCGCCGCGCCGCCAACCAGGCGCTGATCCGCGAGTTCCAGCAGTTCATGGCCGAGACGGTGGCCCGGCGACGTCGCGCGCCGGGCGACGACCTGGTCTCGGTGCTGATCCACGCCGGCGAGGACGAGGACGTGCTCGAGCCCCAGCAGGTGGTGGCGTTCGCCGCGCTGCTGCTGGCGGCCGGCTCGGAGACGACCACGAACCTCATCGGCAACGCGGTCGTCGCCCTGCTGCGTCACCCGGAGGCGCTGGAGCGCGTGCGCGCCGATCCGGGCCGGGTGCCGGCGGTGCTGGAGGAGACCCTGCGCTGGGACTCGCCGGTGCAGATCCTGGCGCGCCTCTCCACCCGCGACGCCGAGCTGCCCAGCGGGAAGATCCCCCGCGGCGTGTTCGTGATGCTGCTGCTGGCCTCGGCCAATCGCGACGACGCCCGCTTCCCCCGGGCCGAGCGCTTCGACCCCGACCGCGAGGCGCGTGGGCACCTGGCCTTCGGCCTGGGCAACCACTTCTGCCTGGGCGCCGCCCTGGCCCGCCTCGAGGGCCGCGTGGCCCTGGAGGCGATCCTGGCGCGACTGCCCGGCCTGGCGCTCGACACCGACCGGCTCGAGCCCCACGGCTCCTTCCTCGTGCGCGGCCCGGCGGCGCTCCCCGTGCGCTTCGACGCCTAGGCGCCGATGCGCTTCGCGATCTCCCTCGCCTTCAGCGACCCGGCCCACTGGATCCCGCTGGCCCGCTGCGCCGACGCCTGCGGCTGGGACGCGGTCGTGGTGTCGGACCACGTGGTCCACCCGGAGCAGATCGCCTCGCCCTACCCTTACACCGAGGACGGACGCCCGCGCTGGGAGGCCTCCACGCCGTGGCCGGATCCGTGGGTGGCCATCGGCGCCATGGCGGCGGTGACCGAGCGGATCCGCTTCCTCACGGGCATCTACGTCTCGCAGCGACGAGATGATCGACCTGCTGCGCGCCCTCGTGGGCCGGCTGCACGCCCACCGCGACGCCCTCGGCCGCGCGCAGGCGCCCTTCGAGGGGGTCGCCGCCTGCTCCGACGCCTTCGAGCCCGACGGCTACCGGCGCCTGGCCGACGCGGGCGTCACCTGCCTGCTCACCCAGCCCTGGCTGTTCTACGGCGCGCGCCCGGACGACCTCGACCAGAAGCTCGACGGCGTGCGCCGCTTCGCCGACGACGTGTTCGGCGCGGTGCGGGGATGAGCGCATTGCGAGCCGTCCGCCCATGAACACGCCCACCCACCTCCTGCTCACGGCCGCCGCCTCGCGGGTGGTCTCGCGGACCACGCCGGTGGCGCGGGGCGCGGCGCTCTGGGGCTCGGTGGCGCCCGACCTGCCCCTGCTCCTCCTCTCCCTGGGCGGCCTCCTCTGGTACCGGCTCTACCTGGGCTGGCCCGTCGACTCGGTGCTGACGCGCCTCTACGACGAGCTCTTCTTCCGGGACCCGGGCTGGATCGTCGCCCACAACACGCTCCAGGCCCCCCTGGTGCTCGGGGCGGGCATCGCGCTCTGTCGGCTGCTGCGGGCGCGCGCGCCGCGTCTCACCCACTGGTGGACCTGGTTCCTGGCCGCCTGCCTGCTCCACAGCCTGGTGGACGTGGTGACCCACCACGACGACGGGCCGCTTCTGGCCTTCCCCTTCGACTGGGGCACGCGCTTCGCGAGCCCCGTCAGCTACTGGGACCCGCGCCACCACGGGGACGCGGTCTGGCGCTTCGAGCTGGCGCTGGACGCGGCCCTGCTGCTCTGGCTGCTGGCGCCCGCCCTCGCGCGCCGGCTTCGGGCGCGCCAGAATGCGGACCCCGGCGGCGGGGGAGAAGGGACGGGATGAGCGGCGGACTCCTGGAGGGGAAGGTGGCCCTGGTGACCGGCGGCGCCTCCGGCATCGGCCGGGCCGCGGCCAAGGCCTTCGCCCGCGAGGGGGCCCGGGTGATGGTGGGCGACCGGGATCGGGAGGGCGCCGAGGCCACCGTGGCGGCCGTGGGCGAGGGCGGCGGCGAGGCCGCCTTCACGCCGACCGACGTGACTCGCGAAGCGGACGTCCGCGGACTGGTGGCGGCGACGGTCGAGGCCTTCGGCGGGCTCGACTGCGCCCTCAACAACGCCGGCGTCACGGGGCCCTTCGCGCCCATCCACCAGCACACCCTGGACGCCTGGGAGGCGACGCTGCGGGTGAACCTCACCGGTGTCTTCCTGTGCCTCAAGCACGAGATCGCCTGGATGCTCGAGCACGGCGGCGGCGCCATCGTGAACACGTCCTCGGGCGCGGGGCTCGTGGGCACGCCCGCTCTCCCGGCCTACTGCGCCAGCAAGCACGCCATCCTGGGCCTCACGAAGACGGCGGCGGCGGAGAACGCCCGCACCGGGATCCGCGTCAACGCGGTGTGTCCCGGCAGCGTCGACACGCCCATGCTGCAGGGACACTTCTCCCTCGGACCGGCGGTGGAGAAGGCGATCCGCGCCAGCCAGCCCGGGGGGCGGCTCGGCACCCCTGAGGAGATCGCCGAGGCCGTGGTCTGGCTCTGCTCCGACCGGGCGTCGTTCGTGAACGCCAGCTCCATGCTGGTCGACGGCGGCGCGGTGGGCCGATGAGCGGCATGCCCCGACACCTGTTCGAGGTCGACGGCGAGCACCTGGTGCCGACCGACCTGGCCCGGGGGCCCTGGTACCCCGACACCCAGCACGGCAGCCCCATGCTCGGCCTGCTGGCCCGGGCCGTGGAGCGGGTGGAGGCGCCGCGCCCGATGCAGGTCACCCGGCTGACGGTCGACCTGATGCGGGCCGCGCCCATGGCCCCGGTCCGGACCGAGGCCCGCGTGGTGCGCGGGGGCAAGAGCAACGAGTTCCTCGATGCGGAGCTCTGGGCGGACGGGGAGCTCTGTGCCCGGGCCACGGCCCTGCGGACCCGGGTGACCGAGCTCGCGCTGCCCGACGACCCGGCCCTGCTCGGCCACGAGGACCCGCCGGTGCTGCCCGACGGCGAGGGCGGCGGGGGCTGGTCGCAGGGTCCGACGCCCGAGGGCCGCGCCGCCCACGAGGCCTTCGAGATGCGACCGGTGCCGCGCTTCGAGACCCCGACGGTCTGGTTCCGGCTCACGGTGCCGCTGGTGGCAAGCGAGGCGACTTCGCCGCTGATTCGCGTCGCGGCCGTGTCGGACTTCACCTACGGCATCAGCGTCATGCGCCGGATCCGCCGCGACGCCGCGAGCTTCGAGCGCGCCCCGCTGGTCGCCATCAACCCCGACACCACGCTGAACCTCCACCGCCCGCCCGAGGGCGAGTGGATCTGCCTCGACACGCGCACCCACGCCGACGCCGCCGGCGCCGCCACCGCCATGGCCCGGCTCTTCGACGCCCGCGGCCCGGTCGGCTACGCCAGCCAGTCGCTGCTGGTGCGCAGCTCGGCCCTACCGAAGAGCTGGAAGAACTACCGTCGGAGGACGTCGTGACCCGGACTACGAGCTCCCTGTTCGTCTGCCTCCTCGCCCTGCTGCTGGCCCCGGCCGCGGGCGCCGCCGAGGACGCGGTCTCCTTCCCCGTCCAGTTCGAGACGGAGGACGGCTTCGTCCTCCACGGCGACCTCACCTCGGCCGGCGGCGCCGAGAGCCCGGTCGCGATCCTCCTGCACATGTACCGCCACGACCGCACCTCCTGGGCGGCGCTCGTCCCCGAGCTGGTGCGCAAGGGCATCACCGTCCTGGCCCTGGACCAGCGCGCCCACGGCCGCTCCACCCGCCGCGGCGAGGAGACCATCCGGGTGGAGGAGATCTCCCGGGAGGCCTTCGGCGGCGTCGTGCGCGACGGGGTGAAGGACGTGCGCGCCGCGCTCGCCTACCTGCGGTCGCGCGGCATCGCCGCGGAGCGCCTGGCCCTGGTGGGCGCCTCGTACGGCTGCACGGTCTCGCTCCTGGCCACCCGGGAGATCGAGGGCGTGGATGCCCTGGTCCTGCTCTCACCCGGGACCGACTACTTCGGGGTGCCGGTGCGCGACCTGGCGCTGGCCTACCGCGGCCCTGTGATGGCGGTCGCCGCCGAGGACGACCCGGCTGCGGCCGCCGCCGCGCGCTCGCTCACCAACGGGCGCCGCGGACCGTCGGACCTTCGCCTCTACCCGGAGGGCGGCCACGGCACGCGGCTGTTCGCCGCCCACGAGGACCTGGCCGTCCACATCCGCGCCTTCCTGCGCCCGAACCTCGGCCTGGCGCCGCGCGACTGAGGCGGGGCGCTTCGAGGCTGATCTTCCAGGCGCGACGCGCTATGGTGCGTTGACTCCAAAATCAATCGCGCCCTCCCCCCGGGGCCCCTCGGCACGGGCGCGTCTCCAAATCCAATCACGGGGCACGAGAGGACCATTTCACATGGGTCGGAAGGTGTACGTCGTCGGCGTGGGCATGACGAAGTTCGAGAAGCCCGGTTCGAAGGACTGGGACTACCCCCAGATGGCCAAGGAGGCCGGCACCCGGGCGCTGGCCGACGCCGGCATTCCCTACGACGCCATCGAGCAGGTGGCCGTCGGCTACTGCTACGGCGACTCCACCGCCGGCGAGCGCGCCGTGTACGAGATCGGCGTCACCGGCGTCCCGATCTACAACGTGAACAACAACTGCTCCACCGGCTCGACGGCCCTCTTCATGGCCAAGCAGCTGGTGGAGGGCGGCCTGGCCGACTGCACTCTGGCCCTCGGCTTCGAGAAGATGGAGAAGGGCTCCCTCGGCGTGAAGTACACCGACCGCACCAATCCCATGGACCAGCACGCCAAGCTCATGATCGAGCTGCGGGGCTTCGCCAAGGCCCCGCCGGCGCCCCAGTTCTTCGGCAACGCCGGCCGCGAGCACATGGAGCGCTACGGCACCACCGCCGAGCAGTTCGCCAAGATCGGCTGGAAGAACCACAAGCACTCGGTGAACAACCCCTACAGCCAGTTCCAGGACGAGTACAGCCTCGAGGACATCCTGAACGCCCCGATGGTCTACGAGCCGCTGACCAAGCTGCAGTGCTGCCCGACCTCGGACGGCTCGGGCGCGGCGGTGCTCGCCAGCGAGGAGTTCGTGCGCAAGCACGGACTGCAGGACCAGGCGGTGGAGATCGCCGGCATGGCCATGACCACCGACTTTCCGAGCACCTTCGAGGAGAAGAGCAGCATCAAGCTGGTGGGCTACGACATGACCCGCCGCGCAGCGGAGACGGTCTACGAGCAGTCGGGCAACGGTCCGGAGGACGTGGACGTCGTCGAGCTGCACGACTGCTTCTCGTGCAACGAGATGATCACCTACGAGGGCCTGGGCCTCTGCCCCGAGGGCAAGGGCGGCGAGTTCGTGGACTCGGGCGCCAACACCTACGGCGGCCGGGTGGTGGTGAACCCGTCGGGCGGGCTGATCTCCAAGGGCCATCCCCTCGGCGCCACGGGCCTCGCCCAGTGCGCCGAGCTGAACTGGCAGCTCCGCGGCCAGGCCGACGCCCGCCAGGTGGACGGCGCCAAGGTGGCGCTCCAGCACAACCTCGGCCTCGGCGGCGCCGCCGTGGTCACCCTCTACAAGAAGGCCGACCTGGCCTAGGGCCGGGCAGCCGGGAACCAGGAGAACGACATGAGCGAGATCCGCTTCGACGACCGCGTGGCGGTCATCACCGGGGCCGGCGGCGGCCTCGGCAAGACCTACGCCCTGATGCTGGCCTCCCGCGGCGCCAAGGTGGTGGTGAACGACCTGGGCGGCGCGGCCGACGGCACCGGCGGCGGCAGCAGCATGGCCGACCAGACCGTGAAGGAGATCACCGAGGCCGGCGGCGAGGCCGTCGCCAACTACGACTCGGTGGCCACGCCCGAGGGCGGCGAGGGCATCATCAAGACGGCCACCGACACCTTCGGCAAGGTCGACATCGTCATCAACAACGCCGGCATCCTGCGCGACAAGACCTTCGTGAAGCTCGAGCCGCAGGACCTGGAGGCGGTGATCGACGTCCACCTCAAGGGCGCCTTCTACGTCACCCAGCCCGCCTTCAAGGTGATGAAGGAGAACGGCTTCGGCCGGATCCTGCTCACCGCGTCGGGCGCGGGCATCTTCGGCAACTTCGGCCAGACCAACTACGGCGCGGCCAAGATGGGCCTGGTGGGCCTGATGAACGTGCTGGCGGTCGAGGGCGCCAAGTACAACATCAAGTGCAACACCATCGCTCCGGTGGCCAAGACGCGGCTCACCGAGAACCTGCTCGGGCCCCTGGCCGAGCACCTCGACCCGAACTACGTCACGCCCCTGGTCACCTACCTGGTGTCCGAGAGCTGCGATCTCACCCACGAGATCTTCGACGTGGCCGCCGGTCGCTACGCGCGGATCTTCGTGGGCATGGCACCCGGCTGGGTCGCGCCGAAGGGCGAGATCCCGAGCGCCGAGGACATCCAGAGCAACCTGGACGCGATCCGCAACCAGGAGGGCTACACGGTGCCCGATAGCATCGCGGGCGAGATGCAGGCCGTCTCGGAAGCCCTGAAGAAGCGGGGCTAGGAGGAAGCATGCCGATCGATCCGTCGAAGGCCCTGGGCGCGGAGCTCGGGGGAGGCGACTACACCTACACCCAGGACGACGTGATCCTCTACCACCTCGGGCTCGGCGCGGGCGTCCCCGCCACGGACCCGAAGGAGCTGGAGTACACGTACGAGAAGAACCTGAAGGCCCTGCCGAGCTTCGGGGTGATCCCGACGTTCGGCTCCATGGGCGGCCTGGCCAGCGTGCCCGGGATGTCGTTCAACTTCGCCATGCTCCTGCACGGCGAGCAGGACATCCAGATCCACCAGCCCATCCCCCCCGCGGCGACGATCCACAACAAGGGTCGGATCGCGGAGATCTGGGACAAGGGCAAGGCCGCCCTGGTGGTGCTCGAGGTCGAGACCACGGACGAGGCCGGCAAGCCGCTGTTCACCAACCGCTTCTCGCTCTTCCTGCGCGGCGAGGGCGGCTTCGGCGGTGAGGCGGGTCCCAAGGCCGGCAACAAGGCCCCGGACCGCGCGCCCGACGGCGTGGTGGAGCGGACCCTGATGCCCCAGCAGGCGCTGATCTACCGCCTGTCCGGCGACAAGAACCCGCTCCACGCCGACCCGGAGTTCGCCAAGATGGGCGGCTTCGACCGCCCGATCATCCACGGCCTCTGCTCCTACGGCGTGGTGTGCAAGGCCATCGTGGACGAGGTGCTGGGCGGCGACTGCGCCGCGGTGAAGCGCTACGCGGCGCGCTTCGCGGGCGTGGGCTTCCCGGGCGAGACCTACGCCATCTCCTACTGGCGCGAGGGCGACCAGATCCTGATCGCGGCCAACGCCAAGGACCGGGACATGGCGCCGATCATCAGCAACGCGGCCATCACCGTCTAGGGACGGCCGCCGCCGCGACCGACGAAGGCCCCGGGGACGACCCCGGGGCCTTTCTCGTTCCGGCGTCCGTCGATCCGGGCGCCCGGCGGGCATGGCCGGATCCGAGGGATCTTCGTCATGGCGGACGCGCGGCCGCGGGGCCACCCTGTCGCCCGAGGAGGACACCCCATGCAGATCGCCTTCCTGGTCTACGAAGCCCTGACCGCCCTCGACCTGATCGGCCCCTACGAGGTGCTGCGCGCCCTGCCCGACGCCGAGGTGCGCTTCGTCGCGAAGCAGCCGGGCGTTCTCCGCGTCGATTCGAAGGCCTTCGGGATCGCCGTCGACCACGCCCTGGGCGACGTGCCGCGCCCCGACGTCTTCGTCGTGCCCGGCGGCACCGCCGGCACCTTCGCCGCCGCGGCCGACCCGGAGATCCTGGACTGGGTGCGCGGCGCCCACGAGCACAGCCGCTTCAGCGCCTCGGTCTGCACCGGCTCCCTCATCCTGGGCGCCGCCGGCCTGCTGAAGGGCCTGCGCGCCACCACCCACTGGGCGGCGGCGCCGATCCTCGAGCAGCACGGCGCCACCTACACCGCCGAGCGCGTGGTGGAGCAGGGCAAGATCGTGACCGCGGCGGGGGTCTCGTCGGGGATCGACATGGCCCTCACCCTGGCCGCCCGCCTCGGAGACGAGGACACCGCCAAGGCCATCCAGCTCGGCATCGAGTACGACCCCCAGCCGCCCTTCGACGCCGGCTCCCCGGCCAAGGCCGGCCCGGCCATCGTCGAGCTGGCCCGCGCGTCGCTGGCGGCGGGCTAGCCGTTCACTCCCTCGCGGAGCCAGCCCCAGGTGAGGCAGGTGGGGCGGAAGCCCAGGCGCGCGTAGAGCTGCTTCGGCGTGTCGTCCGGGCCGGCGCCGATGAGGACCGGGCCGGCGCCCCGGGCCCGGGCGTCGGCGACGCAGTGGTGGATCAGGGCGCGGGCCAGGCCCCGGTTGCGCAGGTCGGGGTGGGTGAAGAGGTCCTCCACCATGCCGGTGCCGCCGACACCCGGGTACGACGAGAAGTAGGCGCGGTCGACGCCGTCCACGCGGGCCAGGAAGAACTGCACGGCCGGCGCCTTGGCCCGCACGTTGCCCACGATCTGGTCGGTGACGGCCTCGCTCCAGACGGGGCGGCGGGCCTTCTCGCAGCCCTCCACGTCGTCGAGCCGGCGCAGGACGCGGAAGGCCGCCCAGTCCGCGTCGGTGCGCACGGGGCGGATCTCCGCCTCGACGGGCGGCGGTCCCGCGAGCGGGCCCTCGAGCAGGAGCTGCAGCGTGGGCCTGGGGGTGTAGCCCGCCAGCGCCAGGCTTGCGCTCAACGCCGCTGGCGTCAGTGGATCGGTGATGACCTGGCGGTGGTCGTAGCCGGCGAGCCAGGCCTCGGCGGCCTCCATCACGGCCTCGATGGCCGCGGGCGCCTCCGCCCGCACCTGCTGCACCAGGTTGGCGTCGTGGATCAGCGGAACGACCCGCGAGCGCACGAAGCGGGCCCCGGATCGCGTCTCGTCCTCGTGGCCCAGGGCCAGGTAGGCCGCGTAGGTCTCGCACAGGCCGCGCATGCCCCGGAGCCTAGTTCAGGGAGAAGAGCTGCGGGTGGAACCAGTAGAGTGCCCAGCCGACGCCGAGGCCGAGGGCGGCGGGGAGCAGGGAGAGCTCGCCGAGGGCCAGGCGGCCCCGGCCCTGGACGATGGCGACGAAGGGCAGCAGGGAGGTCTCGGCATAGAGCCCGGCCACCCGCTCGCCGTCGCTCTCGCGCCGACGGGCGTCCTGGTGCATCGACCCGATCACGGTGAAGGCGGCGAAGCCGCCGTAGAAGGCCACGTCCGTCAGCCAGCCGTTCACCAGCAGGTGGCCCAGGGCCCAGAGCAGCATGCCCATGAAGAGGGGATGGCGGGTGATCCGGGTGGCGCCATGGGCTCTGGGCTCGCCCTGGGCGGCGATCGAGAGCGGGCTCGGCTGGAGCATGCCGTAGAAGATCAGCACGAAGCCCAGGAGCGAGAGGCCGATCGCCAGCCCGCGCACCGCCGCGACGTCCCGGAGGAAGAAGAGCATCGCCCCCTCGTGGCGATGTCCCCACCAGACGAGCATCAGCGGCAGGAAGGTGGCCAGGGCCACGACGGAGTAGACGCCCTGGAAGCCGCGCTCGCCGAGGCGGTCGATCAGCACCCGCCGCACCGACAGGGAGGAGCCCACCAAGTGGGTGACCGCGAAGGCCACCCACCAGAGGCTGATCGAGGCGGCCGGGTCCATGGCGGGATCCTACCCCGAAGGGAGCGGCCTGGCGCATCCGATTCCGCACAGCCCCCCTGCAGGATCGCCTGCGCGCATCGCCCGCACTCAGAAGGCCGGGACGACGCGGACGTAGCTGTCGCTGGAGCGGTTGAAGCGGGCGCCCCGGAGACGCCGCTCCACCTTGAAGTAGGTGTCGTTCCCGCGCCCTCGCGCCGGGAGAAAGTAGTAGAGCGAGTCGCAGAGCCCCGAGCCGCCGCCGGTCGACTCCACCACCCGCACGACGCCGCTCTGGGGATCCAGCACGCTGTCGAGCAGGGCGATGTGCTTGCTGCCGGGGATCCGGCCTTGGGAGGTCACCCAGATCAGGACGTCCCGGGGCCGCATGTCCCCGACCCTCCGGCGTGTGCGGCGCTTCCCCGTGTCGTGATAGGTGACGATCAGGCGCTCTCGTTGGCCGTGGTCGCCGCGCGCGATGAAGTACTGGTTGACGAAGCCGCTGCAGTCCATGCCGACGTACTTGTCGGAGTAGTCCTGCAAGGCGGCCCGCTCCAGGGGAAGCCGCTGGTTGGCGACGAGCTTGCAGAGGAAGTCCGAGATCTCGTCGGGAGACGCCTTCCCCATGTACACGTGCCGGGCCAGCCGGCCACTCACCCGGTTCCACGCGAACGGGCTGGGACGATTGGCCCGGAGGTTCGGCTTTCCGTGTCGCAGCGCCTGCTGGACCCGGCTGTTCCGCCACGTCCGAAGCTTCCGGTTCCAGGCCTGGAGGGAGTCGGTGGGCTTCCGCTTCGGTTTCCAGTTGAGGTTGTAGCCGTTCACGTCGACGACGAACTTCCGCGCCTCCCAGGCCTCCAGGGGCCGGTGCTTCTGGGGGTCGTCGACGACCCCGTACTGCCATGGCTTGTACTCGACCTCGAGCTTCCGGTAGCGCTGGAAGAACTGGGCGGGAGTGAGCGAGGACGCCATCGGCCACCTCCTTGTCGCGCCAGCGTATCTGACGATTCTGACCCCTCGCTGTGCATCCGTCACAGCGGGCTTTGGGCTCCGGACGCCGGGATGGAATAAATATTTGATTTAATTGATTATTTCATGTCTCATTGACGTTTTGAGTAGATACTCTAGGAGTATCATCATGGAGTATCGAGTGGAAGAGCTGGCCGCCCAGGCCGGGATCAGCGTTGACACGATCCGCTTCTACCAGGGGCGGGGTCTGTTGCCGCCGCCCGAGCGGCGGGGCCGGGTGGCCATCTATGGGGACGTGCACCTGGAGCGGCTCTCGCGGATCCGGAGCCTGGCCGAGGGGGGCCTCTCCCTGGCAGTGATCCGCCGGCTCCTCCAGGGCCAGGAGAGCGGCGAGCTGACCCACGACGACACCTCCCTGGTGGCGGCGCTGGCCTCCGAGCGGGTGGGCGAGCGGACGCTGACCCGCGCGGAGCTCGCCGCGGAGTCAGGCGTGGCCGAGCCCCTGGTCGCCGCCGCCGAGGCCGCGGGCCTGCTGACCCCGCTGCGAGTGGGCGGGGAGGCGCGCTACGCGGAGGCCGACCTGGCGATGTCCCGGGCGGGCCTGGCGATCCTGTCCGCGGGCTTCCCGCTGAACGAGCTCCTCGCCCTCGCGGTGGAGCACGCGAGCCACATCCAGGGTCTCGCCGAGCGCGCCATCGACCTGTTCGACGACCACATCCGCCGCGCCGCCACACCCAGCGACGAGCCCGAGGCCGTCACGGATGCCTTCCGCCGCCTGCTGCCCCAGGTGACGCGGCTGGTGGCCCTGCACTTCCAGCGCACCGTGGTGACCCGGGCCCTCGCGCGGCTCGAGGGCCGCCGCGAGCTCGAGGATCTGGCCGAGGCGCTTGCGGCGGTCGAGTCCTCGCGCCTGGAGGTCCGATGGAGCTAGGCGACCGGCTGCCCGAGGGCGGAGAGAAGCGCGCGGCGGTCCAGGCCATGTTCGACCGGATCGCGCCGGGCTACGACCGCCTCAACCGCCTCATCTCCGGAGGTCGCGATCTCCGCTGGCGCGAGCAGACCCTCGACGCGGTCGCTGTCGGCCCGGAAGACCGGCTGGTGGACGTGGCCTGCGGCACGGGGGACTTCGTCGAGCTGGCGCGTCGTCGCGGCGCCCGCTGCCTCGGGGTGGATTTCGCTGACACCATGCTGCGCTTCGCCCGCACCCGCCAGCCCGAGGAGCACTGGGTGCGGGGCGACGCCCTGGCGCTGCCCCTGCCCGAGCGGTCGGCCACGGTGGTGACCTGCGGCTTCGCCCTGCGCAACGTCGTGTCGATTCCAGAGGCCCTCGCCGAGATGGCCCGGGTGCTCGCGCCCGGCGGCCGCCTGGCGCTGCTCGAGGTGGATCGCCCGGAGCATCCGGTGCTGCGCCTCGGCCACACGGTCTGGTGCGACGGCGTGGTGCCGCGGATCGGCAGCTGGCTCTCGGACCGCGACGCCTACGCCTACCTTCCCCGCTCGACGGCCTACCTCCCGCCGGCGCGAGAGCTCGAGACCTGGATCGAGTCCGCCGGCTTCACCGAGGTGGCGGTCGAACGCTTCCTGCTCGGCGCGGCCCAGCGCTGGACGGCGGTGCGACGATGAGCGCGCCGGACCGCGTCCTCACCGTCTGCCGACGCGCCGCCGCCGCGGCCCGCGACCGCGGCCGCCCCCAGTGGGTGGTCTGGCGCCGCCCCGCCTCCGCAGACCGCGAGGCCTGGGACGACGCCGCCACCGAGGCGTTCCGCTGGGAGCAGCCGGAGCGCGGGCGCCGGCTCAGCGGTCGCGGCGCCGAGGCCGTGCTCGAGGCCGCGGGGGACGCGCGCTTCTCCGCCCTGGCCGACGCCGCCGCGGCCCTGCTTCCCGACCTCCACTGGATTCGCGACGCGGGCGACGCGCCCGCCCCGCTCCTGGTGGGCGGCGCCGCCTTCGCACCCCAGCGCTCGCGCGATCCCGTCTGGCACGCCTTTCCGCCGGCGCGCTTCGTCCTCCCGAGCCAGCTCCGCTGGACCCGCAGCGAGGCGACGCCGCCCGCGGAGCAGCGCGCCGTCCGCGTCGAACCCGGCGCCGACCCGGCAGCGCTGGCCGCGAACCTGATGGCGCCGCCCCCCGAACCCCGCCTTCGCACCCATCCCTGCAGGGTGCGTCCGCGGGAGGGGGGCGGAGCCTACGTCCGCAGCGTGGCCGAGGCCCTCGCCGCCATCGGTCGCGCGGAGCTCGAGAAGGTGGTGGTGGCGCGCGACCTGCGCAGCCGCGCCGACCGGCCCCTGTCGGCCGCCGCCGTCCTCGAGGCCCTCGCCCGCCGCCATCCCGCCTGCACGATCTTCGGCGTTGCCCTCGGCAACGCCGTATTCCTCGGCGCCAGCCCGGAGTCGCTCGTGCGCCTCGAGCAGGGCGTGGTGCGCGCCGACGCCCTGGCGGGCTCCGCGCCGCGGGGCGGCAGCGCCGAGGCGGACGCGCGGCTGGCGCGCCGCCTGCGCGAGAGCAAGAAGGAGCAGAGCGAACACGCCGTGGTGGTACGCGCGATTCGAGCCGCCCTCGAGCCGCTGTGCGCAGCGCTCCAAGTCCCGGAGTCTCCCGAGGTCTCGCGCCTGGCCGGCATCCAGCACCTCCACACGCCGGTGTCGGGTCGGCTCCGGAACGACCTGCCCTTCCCCCTGTTCGCCCTGGCGGAGCGGCTCCATCCGACGCCCGCGGTGGCCGGCGCGCCCAGGCCGGCGGCCCTGGCCTGGCTGCGCCGCCACGAGGAGCTCGAGCGGGGCTGGTACGCCGGCCTCGTGGGCTGGGTGGACGAGTGCGGGGAGGGTGAGCTGACGGTGGCGCTGCGCTCCGCCCTGCTCGAAGGCCGGGAGGCGCGCCTGTTCGCGGGTGCGGGCATCGTCGCGGGCTCGGAGCCCTTCGCCGAGCTTCGCGAGACGGAGCTCAAGCTCCGCCCCATGCTCGCCGCCCTCGGCGGGGGCGAGCCGTGAGCCGCCGCCGGAGCGAGCCGTGAATCCCGCCTTTCCCTTCGCCGCCGCGCTCCTCGACGAGCTCGCCCGGGCCGGCGCCACCGACGTGTGCGTGTGTCCCGGCTCGCGCTCCGCGCCCCTGGCCGTGGCGGCCGCCCACGCCGGGGGATTGCGGGTCTGGACCCACCTGGACGAGCGCTCGGCCGGCTTCTTCGCCCTCGGCCTGGCGCGCCGCTCCGGACGGCCGGCGCTGCTCGTCTGCACGTCGGGCACCGCGGCCGCCAATTTCCTGCCCGCCGTGGCCGAGGCCCACACCGCCCGGGTGCCCCTGGTGGTGCTCACCGCCGACCGGCCGCCCGAGCTGCGGGAGTTCGGAGCCGGGCAGACCATCGACCAGCTCGGCCTGTACGGGCGGCACGCGCGCTGGTTCGCGGAGGCGCCGCTGCCCGAGGCCGACGAGACCTCCCTGCGCGTGGCGCGGAGCCTGGCCCGCCGGGCCATCTCCGTGGCCAGCGCCCGTCCGCGCGGCGCGGTGCACCTGAACCTGCCCTTCCGGGAGCCGCTGCATCCGCTCCAGGTCGACGACCTGGCCGTGCCGGAGCCCGAGGGCGCGCGCCCGGCCGTGCGCCACGCCCGCGCCGAGCCGCTCGCCGAGACGGTGGAGCGCCTGGCCACGCGGATGGCGCGCGGTCGCGGGGTGCTGCTCTGCGGCCCCCTCGACGCGGACTCCGGCCTGGCGGAGAGCGTGGTGCGGCTGGCGCGCGCGGCCGCCTGGCCCGTATTTGCGGACGCCCTCTCCGGGCTGCGTTCGGGCGTCCATACCAAGGAGGCCCCGATCCTCACCCACTTCGACGCGCTGGTGCGCGACCCGCGCTTCGGCGCCGCCTTCGCACCCGAGCTGGTGGTGCAGCTCGGCGACACGCCCACCAGCAAGGCGACGCGCCTCTGGCTCGAGGCCCACCCGCCGAAGCACCGCGTGCTGGTCGACCCCGACCGGGTCTGGCACGACCCGGGGCATCGCACTCACGAGGCCATCGACGCCGAGCCGGAGCTGCTCTGCCGCGCGCTGGCGCAGCGGCTCGAGCGGAGTCCGCCCGAAGCCGCGGCCCGCGCCTGGGCGGCCCGCTTCGCCCAGGCGGAGCGACACGCGGAGGCGGCCGTCCGGCGCGAGCTGGCGTCGACCGCGGCGCTGCTCGAGCCCCAGCTGGTGCGGTCCGTGGCCGAGGTCCTGCCGGAGGGCGCCACCCTCTTCGTCTCCAACAGCATGCCGGTCCGCGACGCCGACGGCTTCCTGCCCCTCTCGAGCCGACGCATCCGCGTGCTGGGCCAGCGCGGCGCCAACGGGATCGACGGGATCGTCTCGTCGGCGCTCGGCGCGGCCGCCGGCGGCGAGGGGCCGCTGGTGCTGCTGACCGGCGACCTGGCCCTGCTCCACGACCTCGGCGGCCTGGCCGCCGCCCAGCGCCACGGCCTGCGCGCCGTCTTCGTGGTGGTGAACAACGGGGGCGGCGGCATCTTCGACTACCTGCCCATCGCCGACTGGGGCGAGGCCGTGGCCTTCCGGGAGATGTTCACGGTCCCCCAGGACCTCGACCTGCGCGCGGCGGCGCGCCTGTTCGGCCTGGGCTACGAGCGCGCCGAGCGCCGCGCCGCCTTCGAGGAGGCCCTGCGCGCCTCGCTCGGGGCCCGGCGCACCACCCTGCTGGAGGTGCCCGTGGACCCGGCGGCGAGCCTCGCCCACCACCGCGCCCTGTGGCGCTCGGTGGCGGAGGCCGCGACGTGAGGATCGGCCCCCTGTTCGTCCAGGAGTCGGGCAGCGGCCCGCCGGTCGTGCTGCTCCACGGCTTCACGGGAAGCGGGGAGACCCTGGCGGAGGTCGCCGGCGGGCTGCGCCGCGACCATCGCGTGCTCTCGGTCGACCTGCCGGGCCACGGCCGCGCGGCCTGTCCCGACGACCCCGCCGCCTGGACCCTCGAGGCCTGCGTCGAGCAGCTCGTCGCCGTCCTGGACGACCGCGGCTGCGCCCGCGCCCACGTGGTGGGCTACTCGATGGGCGGTCGCGTGGCCCTCGGCCTGGCGGCCCTGCGCCCGGAGCGCGTGGCGAGCGCGGTGGTGGTGGGCGCCTCGGCGGGGCTGGAGGACCCGGCGGCCCGCGCGGCCCGGCGCGCCAGCGACGAGGCCCTGGCCGACGCGATCGAGACCGATGGCGTGGCCGCCTTCACCGAGCGCTGGATGGCGAATCCGCTCTTTGCGAGCCAGCGCGAGCGGCGCGGCGAGGAGTTCTGGCGCCGCGCCCGGGCGCAGCGCCGGGAGAACCGGCCCGAGGGCCTGGCGCGCTCGCTGCGCGGCCTCGGCACTGGCGCCCAGCCGCCGCTGCACGCCGCGCTCGAAGCGGTCGACGTGCCCGTGCTCCTCGTCGTCGGCGCCGACGACGCCAAGTTCCGGGGCGTCGCCGACGCGCTGCTGCCCCGACTCCGTCGCGGCGAGCTCTGCGTCCTGCCGGACGCCGGCCACGCCGCCCATCTCGAGAACCCCGCGGCGTTTCGCGCCGCCCTGCGCGACTTCCTCGCCCGAAAGGAGAATCCCGTGAGCTCGCTCGACTGGAAGACCATCAAGTCCTACGAAGACATCCGCCTCGAGAAGTGCGACGGCGTGGCCAAGATCACCATCGCCCGGCCGGAGGTCCGCAACGCCTTCCGACCGAAGACCCTGACGGAGCTGATCGAGGCCTTCGGCGTCGTTCGCGACGACCCGGAGGTGGGCGTGGTCCTGTTCACCGGCGAGGGTCCCGACGCCTTCTGCTCCGGCGGCGACCAGCGGGTGCGGGGCGAGGCGGGCTACGTGGACGACGCCGGCGTGGCCCGGCTGAACGCCCTCGACCTGCAGCGGGTGATCCGCACCCTGCCCAAGCCGGTGATCGCCCTGGTCGCCGGCTACGCCATCGGCGGCGGCCACGTGCTGCACCTGGTCTGCGATCTCACCATCGCCGCCGAGAACGCGCGCTTCGGCCAGACCGGCCCGAAGGTGGGAAGCTTCGACGGCGGCTTCGGGGCCTCCTACATGGCGCGCATCGTCGGCCAGAAGAAGGCCCGGGAGATCTGGTACCTCTGCCAGCAGTACGACGCCCGGGAGGCCCTCGACATGGGCCTCGTCAACACGGTGGTCCCCCTGGAGGCGCTCGAGGAGACCGGCGTCGCCTGGGCGCGGCGGATCCTGCAGCACAGCCCTCTGGCGATCCGCTGTCTCAAGTCCGCCTTCAACGCCGACTGCGACGGCCAGGCGGGTCTCCAGGAGCTGGCGGGCAACGCCACCCTCCTCTTCTACATGACCGAGGAGGCCCAGGAGGGCCGCAACGCCTTCCTCGAGAAGCGGCGGCCCGAGTTCGACCGCTTCCCCTGGCGTCCCTAGGGCGCCCGGCGTGAGGTCCCTCGGCGTCTGGCTCCAGGCGGCGCGGCTCCGCACCCTGCCGGCTGCGGTCGCCCCCATCGCCGTGGGGAGCGCCGTCGCCGTGCGGGAGGGTGTGGCCCACGCCCCGGCGGCGGGCCTGGCACTGCTGACCGCGCTGCTGCTGCAGGTGGCGGCCAACTTCGCCAACGACGTCTTCGACTTCGAGCGCGGCGCCGACACCGAGAAGCGGCTCGGCCCGCCCCGCGCCACCCAGCAGGGCTGGGTCTCCCCGGGCGCCATGCGCAAGGCGACCTTCGCCGTGTTGGCCCTGGCCGCGATCTCGGGCCTGGCCCTGGTGGTGCGGGGCGGCTGGCCCGTGGCGGCGGCCGGCGCCCTCTCGCTCCTGGCCGCCGCGGCCTACACGGGGGGGCCCTACCCTCTGGGCTACCACGGCCTGGGCGACGCCGCCGTCTTCGTCTTCTTCGGACTCGTGGGCGTCGTGGGCAGCCACTACGTCCAGGCGCTCTCGCCCTCGGGCGCCGCCCTCACCGCGGCGGTGCCCGTGGGCCTGTTGGCGACGGCGATCCTCGCGGTGAACAACCTGCGCGACATCGAGACCGACCGGCGGGCCGGCAAGCACACCCTCGCCGTGCGCATGGGGGCGCGGGCCACGCGCGGCTACTACGCGGCCCTGGTGCTCGGCGCGCCCCTGGCGGTCGCCGGAGCCGTGGCGGCAGGCGTGCTGCCGCCGGCCGCGCTGCTGTGTCTCGCGGTCGCGCCCTGGCTGCTGGCGCTCGCCGGCCGCGTCGCGCGCTCGGAAGGGCGGGCCCTGAACCCGTGCCTGGCCGCGACGGCCCGACTCGGGCTGGTCTTCGGCCTGCTGCTGAGCCTCGGGCTGCTCGGATGATGGAGGCGCGCCGCCACCCGATCCGGCTGCCCCTGCGAACGCCGCTGGTCACCGCAGCCGGTCCGATCCCGGATCGCGCGGGCTGGCTGGTCGAGGTGGGCGACGAAGCTGGACCGCGCGGCTACGGCGAGGCCCTGCCGCTGCGGGGCTTCACCGACGAGGCCACCGCCCTCGCGGCCGGACTCGCCTGGGCCCGCGCGGACCGGGCCGCGCGGGCCGCGGGCCAGCGCCTGGCGGAGCGCCTGGCCGCGCAGCTCGGGACCGAGGCGCGCGACGCGGTGGCGGTGAGCGCGCTGCTGGCCAACGTGGATCCGGCACCCCTCGCCCGCGCCGCGTCGCGGGCCCGCGCCGAGGGATTCGCGGCGGCGAAGCTGAAGCTGGTGGCCGGCGGCGGCGCCGCGGACCGGGAGCGGGTGCGCGTCGTGCGGGAGGCCGCGCCCGATCTCGCGCTCCGGGTCGACGCCAACGGCAGCCTGGACGAGGCCGCCGCCCTCGACCTCTGCCGCTTCCTCGCCCGACACGGGGTCGAGTACCTGGAGCAGCCGCTGCCGGCCCGGGACCTGGCCGGGCTGACGCGACTGCGGGCGCACTCGCCCCTGCCGCTCGCGGCCGACGAGTCGGTCGCGAGCGCGGCGTCGGGCCGGGCGGTGATCGCCCAGCGTGCGGCTGACGTGCTGATCCTCAAGCCCACCCTGCTCACTCCCGAGGACGCCCTCGAGCTGGCGCGCCGGGCGATCGACGCGGGCCTCGCGCTGGTGGTGACCTCCGCCCTCGACGGGGCCGTGGGCCGCGCCGCGGCGCTGCACTTCGCGGCGGCGCTGCCCGCCCCGCTCCGTCCCGCCGGGCTCGCCACCGGCGCGCTCCTCGCCGACGACCTGGCCGCCGCGCCGGAGCCCGCGAGGGGGCGTCTGGAGGTTCCGAGCGGACCGGGGCTCGGGATCGAGCCGGATCCGCGAGCCCTCGCCCGCCTCGGCGCCGCAGCGGGAGCCGCCGCGTGAAGACGCCGATCTGGATCGAGCAGCGCGCCGACCTGGCACCGCACGACCCGGCGCTCTGCTTCGGCGACGCGGTCTGGACCTGGCGCGCGCTCGCCCGTGCCAGCCGCCGCCGCGCCGAGGCGCTGCGCGGCGCGGGGGTGCGCCCCGGGGACCTCCTGGCGGTGCTCGGCGGGAACGCCCCCGACGCCGTCGCGCTCTTCCACGCGGCGGCGCGCTGCGGCGCGTCGCTGCTGCCCCTGAACCTCCGCCTCACCGAGGCCGAGCGCCGCGGCCTCCTCGAGGACGCCCGGGCCGACTGGCTGGTGGTCGATGCGGGGCCGCCCAAGGCCCTGGCCGCGACCGACACCGATCCGTGCGAGTTGCCCCTCGCGAGCGGCATCTCCCTCGATGCGGTCTGCGCCGTCCTCTACACCTCGGGCACCACGGGCCGGCCCAAGGGCGCGGAGCTCTCCTTCGGCGCCTTCCTGGCCAGCGCGGTGGCCTCGGCGGCGCTGCTCGGAGCCCCGCCCGGGGAGCGCTGGCTCGCCTGCATGCCCCTCTACCACGTCGGCGGACTGGCGATCCTGGCGCGGAGCGCGCTCTTCGGTGCCTGCGTCGTGCTCCACGAGCGCTTCGACCCCGAGGCCGTGGCGCGGAGCCTCGCCGAAGACGGCATCACCGTCGTGTCGCTCGTGCCGACCATGCTCCGCCGCCTGCTCGAGACCTGGGGCGACGCCCCGCCGCCCGCCTCGCTCCGCTGCGCGCTAGTCGGTGGGGGGCCGCTCGCGCCCAGCCTGCTGGAGCGGGCGTGGCGAGCCGGCTGGCCGGTCAGCCCCACCTATGGACTCACGGAGGCGTGCTCCCAGGTGGCCACGCTGCCGCCGGGACGGCGGAGCCCCGTCGGCGCCGCCGGGCGCGCGCTGCCGGGAACCGAGCTGTCGATCCGCGACGACGCGGGAGGCGCGCTGCCCGCCGGCGAGATCGGCGAGATCTGCGTTCGCGGCCCGACGCTCATGCGCGGCTACCGGGACCGGCTCGACGCCACGACCCGGGCGCTGCGCGGCGGCTGGCTGCACACGGGCGACGCCGGCTTCCTCGACACCGGGGGCTTTCTGCACGTGGTCGACCGGCGCAGCGACCTGGTGGTGAGCGGTGGGGAGAACGTCTATCCCGCCGAGGTGGAGGCCGTGCTCGCCGCCCATCCGGACGTGGCGGAGGCGGGCGTCGCGGGCGAGCCCGACCCGGACCTGGGTCAGCGGGTGGCCGCCTGGGTGGTGCCGGTCGCGGGACGAGCCGTCGATCCGGCCGCCCTCGAGTCCTTCTGTCGCGAGCGGCTCGCCGGCTTCAAGCGGCCGCGGGCGATCTACCGGGTGAACGCGCTCCCGCGCACGGCGTCGGGCAAGCTGCGGCGGTCGGCGCTGACCTCCGACTCCGACGGCGGCGGGGGCACCAGCGCCTCGTAGGAGGTCGCGATCCGCAGGGCCGCGCCCAGGCCGAGCCGTGCCATGAGCGCCTCGACGAGCGCTCGCTGCGCGGACTCCGCCTCGGTGCTCCCATCGAAGACGGCCTCGAGCTCCATGAAGGAGCCCAGCCCCTCCACCCGGTCCAGGTGGATGCGCACGTGGTGGTGGAGGAAGATCTCGCGCCGCTTCGTCACCACCCGGTCGACGCCGAGCAGCTCCTCCAGCAGCGCCTTCGTCGCGAGAGGCTCGACTCGCGCAGCTTGAGCCGCCCCCGGCGCGTCCGGAAGTAGGTGTCCACCTGGTCGTCGACGCCCACGTACCCCGTGGCCAGCGCCCGCGCCCGCTCGCGCAGGGCGGCCAGGTCGTCGCAGCGGGCCTTGATCTCGAAGTTCGCACTCATCCGAGCCGCTCGAAGTCGACGCTCACCCGACGCCCAGCAGCGCGGGGAGCTCCGAGAGCCGGTCCGCCCGGGCGTCGCCGTCCATGCGGAAGCCCACGAAGCGCACGCCCGCGGCGCGGGCCGCGTCGCGGTCGTTGTGGGTGTCGCCCACCAGCACCGCGTCGTCGGTCGAGGCACGCAGGGCGCGGCAGGCCGCCAGCACCATGTCGGGGGCCGGCTTGGCGTTCGGGACGTCGGTCCCGCCCACCACGGCGTCGAGGGCGAGCCCGCCCCGCTCGAGGACGGCGCGGGCGATGGGCGCCGGCGTATTGGTCACCAGCGCCAGCCCGCAGCCGGCGCCGCGCAGGGCGGCGATCACGGCGGGGCCTTCGGCATCGAAGCGGAGGCGCTCCGCGTGGTCGAGGTAGAGGGCGTCGTAGCGGCGCTCGATCTCCGCCACGTCGTGGCGGGGGAAGCAGCGCTCCACGTCCTGCTCGATTCCCTGACCCCACATGTCGGCGAAGGCCCCGGGCGCGATGGCCGCGTAGCCGAGGTCGCGCGCCACCCGGTTCATCACGTGGAACCAGACGTCGTAGCTGTCGACCAGCACGCCATCGAGATCGAAGAGCACGGCCCGGGCCCGCGGGCTCACGCGTGGCCCCGTCGCTCGACGAAGCTCCGGGTCTCGGCGACCACGACGCCCGAGAGCAGCACCAGGCCGATCAGGTTGGGGAGCGCCATGAGCCCGTTCATGACGTCGGAGAAGAGCCAGATGGCCCGCCCCAGGAACCACGGTCCGATCACCACCATGGCGGCGAACACCACCCGGTAGGGCACCACGGCCCGGGTGCCGAGCAGGAACTGCAGGGACTTCTCGCCGTAGTAGCTCCAGCCGAGGACGGTCGTGAAGGCGAAGACGGACAGACCCAGCGCCACCAGGGCGCTGCCGAAGGTCCCCGGCAGGCTGATCTCGAAGGCCGTGGCAGTCATGGCCGAGCCGTCGGTGCCGGCCAGCTGCGACGGATCCTGGACCGCGGTGGTGAGGATCACCAGGCCGGTCAGCGTGCAGATGACCAGGGTGTCGATGAAGGTCTGGGTCATCGAGACCAGGGCCTGGCGCGCGGGCTCCCGGGTCTCCGCGGCCGCGGCGGCGATGCCGGCCGAGCCCAGGCCGCTCTCGTTGGAGAAGATGCCGCGGGCCACACCGAAGCGGATCGCCGCGGCGACGCCGGCGCCCGCGAGCCCGCCGCCGAGGGCGTCGCCGCCGAAGGCGCCGACGAACACCGCGGCCAGCGCCTGGGGGATGTAGGCGACGTTCAGGATCAGGACGACCACCGCCGCCACCAGGTACCCGACGAGCATGATGGGGACGAGCACGCCGGCCACCCGGCCGAGGGAGCGGATCCCGCCGAGGGTCACCCCGGCCACGCCCACCGCCATCACCCCCTGCACGAGGCGCGGACTCCAGCCGAAGCTGTCGTGCAGGGCGTTGCCCACCGCCTGCCCCTGCACCCCGTTGCCGATCCCGAAGGCGGCAACGGCAGCGAAGAGCGCGTAGGCCGCGCCCAGGGGAACCCCGACCCGGGGGATTCCGCGGGCCAGGAAGTACATCGGGCCCCCGGACATGTGGCCGCGGTCGTCCACTTCGCGGTAGCGCACCGAGAGCAGGCCCTCGGCGTACTTGGTCGCCATGCCCACCAGGCCCGTCATCCACATCCAGAACAGGGCCCCGGGCCCGCCCGCGGCGATGGCGGTGGCCACGCCGGCGATGTTGCCCGTGCCGACGGTGGCCGCGAGGGCGGTCATCAGGGACTGGAAGTGGGAGATGTCGCCCTGGGCCGTGCGCTCCTTCCGCACCACCAGGGCGAACCAGAGCGAGTGGCCCAGCTGGGTGAACTGGATGCCGCGAAGCAGCCAGGTCAGGTAGAGCCCGACCGCCGCCAGCAGCGGCGTCAGGAACGCCGGCCCCCAGATGAATCCGGACGCGGCGTCGAGCCATTGCTCCACGCTCCGGGAGAAGTCGCTCATCGGCCTTTCGCGGGGGTCGACGCAGCCTACGCGGACCGGCAGCAGGGGTCAACCCGGCGAGCCTCGCTGGCGGCGACCGACTACCATGGCGCCCCCATGGAGCAGCGGCGGCTCTCGATCGGCACCAAGGCCGTGTACGCGCTGGGCGACCACACGGTCAACATCGTGCTCACCTCGACGAGCCTGCTCTACCTTCCATTCCTCACCGACAAGATCGGCCTGCCGGGCACCCTCGCCGGCGCCATTCCCTGGATCGGTCGCATCGTCGACGCTTTCACGGACCCCGCCATGGGCCGGCTCTCGGACGTCACCACCTGGTCGCGCGGGCGCCGCCGACCCTACTTCCTGATCGGCTGCATCCCGTTCGGCCTGGGATTCGCGGCGCTGTGGCTGGACTTCTCGGCGGCGTCGATGGTCGGCCGCTTCGCCTACTACACCTTCGCCTACGTGATGCTCTCCCTCGCCATGACCGTCGTGGCCGTGCCCTATCTCTCGCTCATCCCAGAGATGTCCCGCGACTACGACGAGCGCACCTCGCTCAACACCTGGCGCGCCGCGGGCGGCTTCGTGGCCCTGTTCGTGGCCATGGGCATCAGCCTGCTCGCCCGCGCCTGGGGCGACGACGCCGCGGCCTGGCGCCAGGCCGCCACGCTGGGCGGGGTGTGGATCGCCCTGCCCTGGCTGGCCGTCTACGCCGTGAGCTTCGAGCGCCCCCTGCGCGCGGGCAGTACGACCCTGCGCTTCACCGAGGGTCTGCGCACCCTGGGACAGCACGAGACCTTCCGGACCCTGCTCGCCGTCTACATCCCCAGCCGCGTCGCCATCGACATGGTGGCCGCCATGTTCCTCTACTACGTGACCTGGGTGGTGGGCCGCGAGGAGGACTTCGAGCTCGCCATGATCCTGCTCTTCGTGGTGGTGATCGCCTTCCTGCCCATGTGGCTGGGGCTGGCGCGCCACTTCGACAAGCGCAGCGTGTTCGTGCTGGGCATGGTGTGGTGGATCGTGGCGCAGGCCATGATCCTCTTCGGGTCGCCGGACTGGCCTCGCTGGGTGCTCTTCGCCGTGGCCGCCTTCGCCGGGGTGGGCTACGGCGTGGCCGACTTCATGCCCTGGGCCATGCTCCCGGACGTGATCGACGAGGACGAGCTGGCGTCGGGGCAGCGTCGCGAGGGACTCTACACCGGAATGTTCACGTTCGTGCGCAAGATCGGAGGCGCGACCGCGGTGCTGCTGATCGGCGTCAGCCTCGACGTGGCGGGCTACGACGGAACGGCGGAGACCCAGTCGGGCGTGGCCGTCGGGACCATTCGCGTGCTGATGGGCGTGGTCCCGACCCTCTTCCTGCTGAGCTCGCTGTGGGCCGCGCGCCGCTACCGGCTCACGCGCGACGCCCACCATCGGATCCTGCTCGAGCTCGACGCGCGCCGGAGCTGAGCCCGTTGGCCCGGGTGTTCTACGGCTGGCGCATCGTCGCCGTCGCCTTCGTCTGCGACTTCGTCGCGACCGGCTTCCTCTTCTACTCCTACGGGATCTTCTTCAAGGCCATGGCCGCGGACTTCGGCGGCTCGCGGCTGGGCGTCTCCCTGGGGCTCGGCCTCGTCAACCTGGTGGGCGGCCTGGCCGCGCCGTTCGTGGGACGCGCGGTGGATCGCCTGCCCATCCGCCGCATCATGCTGGCGGGCGCCCTGGCCTCGAGCGTGGGCTACGCCCTCATCTCCCGGGTCGACGCGCTCTGGCAGTACTACGCCCTGCTGGGCACGTTCATCGCCCTGGGCAACCTGGGCATGGCGAACATCACGAGCCAGACCCTGGTGGCCAACTGGTTCGTCGCCCGCCGCGGTCGCGCGCTGGGCATCGCCACCATGGGCATCTCGCTCTCCGGTGTGGTCATGCCCCTGGTCGCCACCTGGCTGGTCACCCGGGTGGGCTGGCGCGGGGGCATGCTGGTCTTCGCCGTCGCCACGCTGCTGCTGGTGATGCCCCTGGTGGCGGCCGTGGTGGTGAAGCGCCCCGAGGACCTGGGGCTCGAGCCCGACGGAGCGGAGCCGCCCGCCGCAGGAGCCCCCCCGACCTCGGAACGGGTCTGGGCCAGCGCCGAGCTCCTCCGCGAGCCCCGCTTCTGGGTGCTCGTCGCCACCTTCGGCCTGGGCATGTTCGCGGTCTCGGGAATCCTGACCCACCTGCGCAACCACCTGACCGACCTGGGGATCGGACCCTGGTGGGCGGCCTCGGCCCTCTCCCTGGCCGCCGGCCTCGGCGTGCTCGGCAAGTACGTCTTCGGCGCGCTGGCCGACCGGGGCGACCCGCGTATGGCGGTGTGGACGTCCTTCGGCGCCCAGCTCGGGGGCCTGCTCCTGATCATGACGGGGAGCGACGGTCTCGCCCTCGCGGCGGGCGCGGGCGCCTTCGGACTGGGCATGGGTGGCCTGGTGCCGCTCAACGCCACCCTCGCGGGCCAGGCCTTCGGCCGGCTCTCCTACGGCAAGGCCATGGGCCTGATGCGCCCCTTCCAGATCCCGCTCCACGCGGCGGGCGTGCCCCTGGCCGGCTGGGCCTTCGACGCCACCGGAAGCTACGACCTGGCGTTCCAGATCTACGTGGTGGCGTTCCTGCTCGCCGCGGCCGCCGTCTCCCGGTTCCGCTAGCGGCGTCGGCCGGATCGGGCCTCAGGCGACGAGGCCGGAGTTGCGCAGCGCCTCGCGCACGAAGCGGTGCACTTGCGGGTGGAACCGGAAGCTCAGGTGCGCACCCTGGTACCACTCGATGCGCGGCTGCTCCCAGTGCGCCCAGAGGTCCCGCACCTGATCCGGCGTGACCAGCCGGTCGGAGACCCCGGCGAAGATGTAGCGCCGCTCGTGGGGCACGACGGGCTCGAGGGCGAGCGGCGACACCACCCGCATCAGGGTCTCGGTCCGGGCGCGGTGGATGCCGCGGCGTTCGCCGGCCTGGATCAGCACCGAGGGCCCGTGGCGCCAGACGGCGCGGCTGATGTCCGCCAGGGGGATGCCGGCGATGGCGCAGGCGATCTCCTCGTCGAGCCCGGCGAGGAGCGCCGTCTGGTAGCCGCCCAGGGAGAGGCCCAGGACGCCGACCGCGGGCGCGTCCTGGGCGCGCACCCACGAGAGCAGGCGCCGGATGTCCCACATGGCCTGGGCCTCGGCGTGGATGGTGTCCAGGGCGTCGCCGGCCAGGAAGCCGTCGCCGCTGCGCCGCCCCACCCGGCGCTTGCCGTGAAAGGGCAGGTTGGGGATCAGCAGGTTCAGCCCGAGGGTGTCGTGGAAGTACTCGGGCGGGAACACGGTGAGGTCGACGGCGGGCATGCCCATCTGGAAGCCCGGCACGCAGACGAGCCAGGGCCGGGGGCCCCCCTCGTGCCGCTTCACCCAGGCGTGGGCGGTGCGATTGGGCGTGTAGCCGAGCCAGCGTTCTCGGCCCGGCTCCTCGGGATGGGGCTCGTACCCGCTCTCGAAGGAGAGGTGCTCGTACGCCACCCGGCGGGCGCGGGCCGGACGCAGGGTGACCTCGCGGAGCGGTGGCGGCGACTGGTGGTAGCGGACCGGCTTCTCCAGCCAGCCGCGCGCCTCGAAGAGGGCCTCGGCCTGCTCGGCCTCCTCGACCATGCGCTCCCAGTTGCCGGGCCCCGCGTGGGGCAGGGTGAGCTGCATGATGCCGAGGAGCGCCTCGTCGGTCGCCACCTGGGCGGCCAGGGGTATGTTGGAGCGGGGCCGGGGAACGTGGAGCTCCGGCCCCTCGTAGCCGACCGTGATGAAGCCGGCGGCCAGGAAGGAGGCGGCGGAGAGCGCGATCAGCGCGAGGCCCGTGAGGGGCCCGGCCACCCACAGCGACGGCACGGCGAGGGGGATCCCGAGCAGCCCGCCCAGGGCGGTGAACTCGGGGATGCGGATGTCGCCGGGCCAGAGCAGGATGGCCACCCCGGAGGCGAGCAGCAGGCAGCCGGGAATCACCGAGAAGAGGAAGCCCACGGCACCGAAGCTCGCGGCGCACCAGAGCCAGACCAGACCCGAGAGAATGGGAACCCAGGCAGCGCGCGGCCAGCGCGGTACTTCGCTCACGATCGACTCCTCACTCCCGCTCCCCGCTCATGCCTACGATACCCTGCCGGCCAGCCCGGGTCAGGCGGGAGCGGTCCCGGCTCCCCCGGGCCGGAGGATCCGCATTGCGCGATTTCCGGCGACACGCAGCCGCAGTCCCGACGGGCCTCGTGGTGGCCCTGGCCCTGGCCGCCGCCGGGTGCGCAGACGAGGCCCCCACGTCGGCGGAGGCACCGCGGGCGGAGGCAGCGGCCGGAGAAGCGGCCGCGCCGGCGATGCGCAAGCCCCCCGCGCCCTCCCCGGCGATGCGCAAGCCCCCGGCGCCCTCGCCCCACACGCCGCTCCCGGTCCCTCCGCCCGCCAGCGAGCGGGACGCCGCGCTCGACCGCCTCGCCGCCGAGGTGGAGCCCCAGGTCATCGCCTGGCGCCGCGACATCCACCGCCATCCCGAGCTCTCCAACCGCGAGTTCCGCACCGCCGCCCTGGTCGCCGACGAGCTGGAGCGACTCGGCCTGGAGGTGCGGCGCGAGATCGCCCACACGGGCGTGGTCGGCCTGCTGCGGGGCGGCCTACCGGGGCCCACGGTGGCGCTGCGCGCGGACATGGACGCCCTGCCGGTCCGCGAGGAGACGGGCCTGCCCTTTGCGTCCGAGGAGCGCACCACCTACCTCGGCCGCGACGTGGGCGTGATGCACGCTTGCGGCCACGACGCCCACGTGGCCATCCTGCTGGGCGTGGCCCGGGTGCTCACCGCGCTGCGGGCGGAGCTCCCGGGAGACGTGCTCCTGCTCTTCCAGCCCGCCGAGGAGGGAGCCCCCGCCGGCGAGGAGGGCGGCGCGGAGCTCATGCTCGCGGAGGGCGTCTTCGACGACCCGGAGCCCGTCGCCGTCTTCGGTCTCCACGTGGTCCCCCAGCACGCGGTGGGAGAGATCGGCTACCGGGCGGGGGGCGCCATGGCGAGCTCCGACCGGCTGCGCATCCTGGTGAAGGGACGTCAGACCCACGCGGCCTATCCGTGGTTCGGCGTCGATCCGATCGCGGCCGCCGCGCGGATCGTGCTCGCCCTGCACGCGATCCCTGCACGGGTCGTCGATGCCCGCATCGGCTCGGTGGTCTCGATCGGCGCCATCCACGGAGGCGTCCGCAACAACATCATCCCCGACCAGGTGGAGCTGCTCGGCACCATCCGCTCCCTGGACCCGGAGCTCCGCGGTCAGCTCCACCAGCGCGTGCGCGAGACCGCCGAGAAGACGGCCGAGGCGTCGGGCGCCCGGGCCGAGGTCGAAATCTCCCTCGGCTACCCGGTGACGGTGAACGATCCGGACCTGGTCGCCGCCAGCCTGCCCACCCTGCGGCGCGTGGCCGGCGAGGAGGCCGTCGTGCGGGCGCCGGCCCGCACCGGCGCCGAGGACTTCTCCTTCCTGGCCGCCCGGGTGCCCGGCTTCTACTTCTGGCTCGGCATCCGTCCCCCGGGCGTCTCCGCGGAGGACGCGGCCCCCAACCACTCGCCGCGCTTCGTCGTGGACGAGGGCGCGTTGGTGCTCGGGGTCCGGGCCCTGGGCCACCTGGCCTTCGACGCCCTCGAAGCGGCCCGCACGGCGCCGTCGGGCGGGTAGAATGGCCCCGTGAACGAGGCGGCAGCTCGGCGCGACGAGCCTCCCTGGCCCACCGGGTCGACCTCCCGGACCGTCTTCCTGCTCGACGCGTCGAGCAGCCTGGAGGCGGGACTGCTGCGGGACTGGATCGCGCGCCACCGCCCCCCCGACCTGCCCGAGTCCGCGGTGGAGACGATCGCGCTGCCCCCGTCCCGCGTCCGCCGACGCCGGGGGCTCGACCCCCGGCTCGAGGAGACCGTCGCTGGCGGCGAGGACGTGCTGCTGGCGCCGCTGCGCGTGGCCTGGCTGCCGGCGCGGGTGGACGGCGTGCGGGCCGCCCGCTGGCGCGACCTGCTCACCCTGGGCGACCCCCGCGATCCCGGCCCGCTGCGCGCCCGCTGGACCCTCTCTCGTCACCCGGACCGCTGCCGCGTGGTGGCCGGCGAGCCCGCGCCGGTCTCGGAGCTGCGCGGGCGCTGGCGGGAGGCGGGCGGCGTCGAGGCCACCATGGGCCTGGCCGAGTTCGTGGCGCGCCAGGCGGCCCTGGCCCTGGAGCGCGCCGAGCGCCGCCTCCGCGGCGCGCGCTACAAGGTCCCGCGCTTCGTGCGCGAGGACATCCTCGCGCGCCCGGCGGTGCGCGCGGGGCTCACCGCGCTCGCCCGCGAGCGGGGCGAGCCCGAGGCGCGGCTGCTGAAGGCCGGGGCCCGGTACCTCGCCGAGATCGCCGCCGCCCACAGCCACTTCGTGATCGACCTGGCGGCGTCGCTCATCCGCCTCCTCTACACCCAGGGCTACGGCGAGTCGCTGCGGGTGGACCGGCGCCAGCTCGAGGGCATCGCGGCCGTCGGCCAGCGACATCCCCTCGTGTTCCTCCCCTCCCACAAGTCCAACCTCGACCACCTGGTCCTGCAGTACGCCCTCTACGAGAGCGGGCTTCCGCCCAACCACACGGCCGGCGGGATCAACATGAACTTCTTCCCCGTGGGTCCCCTCGTCCGACGCAGCGGCGTGTTCTTCATCCGGCGCAGCTTCAAGGACAACTCCCTCTACAAGTTCGTGCTGCGCCAGTACGTCGACTATCTGATCGAGAAGCGCTTCTCCCTCGAGTGGTACGTGGAGGGGGGGCGCTCGCGCTCCGGCAAGCTGCTGCCGCCCCG
The DNA here is from genome assembly GCA_964442285.1 of uncultured Spirochaetales bacterium. GTDB lineage: Bacteria > Myxococcota_A > UBA9160 > UBA9160 > JAFDET01 > CAYTZH01. The sequence continues at coordinate 75,956 of CAYTZH010000009.1, forward strand.
CTTCGGCCTGCTCGCCTACGTGGTGGATGCCTGGCGGCGCGGCAAGGCGGAGAACGTCTACCTGGTGCCCGTCTCGATCGCGTACGACCAGATCTCCGACGTGGAGGACTACGCCGCCGAGCAGCAGGGCGGCGCCAAGCAGAAGGAGAGCTTCGGCTGGTTCGTCGGCGTGATCCGGCGCATGCGCCGGCGCTATGGCGACATCCACATCCGCTTCGGACAGCCCCTGTCCCTGGCCTCCGCCCTCGGCCGGGAGGAGCTGGTGTCCGAGCTCGACGCCGACCAGCCGGAGCTGGCGGTCCAGAAGCTGGCCTTCGAGGTCTGCGTGCGCATCAACCGGGCCACGCCGATCACGCCCACCTCGTTCGTGACCCTCACCCTCCTGGGCACGGGCGACCGCGCCCTCACCGTCGAGCAGATCGGCCTCGCCATGGGCAACCTGCTGGAGGACGTGCGGCGCCGGAAGCTGCCCACCACCCGGGAGCTCGAGGACCTGGAGACGCCCGACGGCATCCGCCGGGCCCTGGGCGCCCTCCAGGAGAGCGGGGTGGTGTCGTGTTTCGACGAGGGGCCGGAGGCCGTCTACGCCATCGAGCGCGACCGCCACCACACCGCGGCCTACTACCGCAACGCGATCATCCACTTCTTCGTGACCGGCGCGATCGCCGAGCTGGCCCTGCTGCGCGCGGCCGAGCGCGAGGTGGAGGACCCGCCGGCCGAGTTCTGGGAGGAGGCCATGCGCCTCCGGGACCTGCTCAAGTTCGAGTTCTTCTTCGCGGAGAAGGAGCGCTTCCGGGAAGAGCTCCGCGCCGAGCTGTCGCTCCAGCACCCGGACTGGGAGCGGCGGGTGGCCTCGGGGCCGCGCGAGATCGGCCCCCTGCTGCAGTCCCTGCGGCCCCTCAACGCCCACCGCGTGCTGCGCCCCTTCCTCGACGCCTACGACGTGGTGGCCGACGCCCTGGCCCGACGTCCCGCCGGCGCCGCGCTGGAGCGGGGACCGCTGATCGAGGAGTGCCTGGTGCTCGGGAAGCAGTACCTGCTCCAGCGACGCACCCGCAGCCCGGAGTCCATCTCGAAGCCGCTGTTCGAGACGGCGCTACGGCTCGCGGAGAACCGCGGGCTGCTCGCCGACGATCCCGCGGTGCCGGAGCGGCGTCGCGCGTTCGCGGCGGAGCTTCGCGCGGCGATCGGCCGCGTCGACGTGGTCGACGCCATCGCCGCCGCCCGGCGCGCTGCCCTCCTCAGCTAGACGTGGTTCCGGAGCATGAGCTCCTTCGGGTGCGGCTCCAGGTAGGTCTGGCCCTGGAGGTAGTCCACCTCCTGAGCGCGGACGTGGTGGCGGATCAGGGTGAGCGGGACCACCAGCGGGACCAGGCCCGCCCGGTAGTCCTCGATGATCCCCAGGATCTCCCGCCGGTCGCCGTCGTCGAGGAGCTTCCGGAAGTGGCCGATCATGTGGTGCATGGCGTTGACGTGGCGCCGGGGCGTCGCGCGCCGGGCGAGTGCCTCCATGAAGCCACGCAGGTAGGCGTCGCGCAGCTCGGCGGCAGCAAGGCCCTTGGCCTCGGCCACCAGGCGGCCCAGGGCACGGTAGTGCTCGGGGGCGTGGGCCATGAGCTGGAGCTTGTGGGCCGTGTGGAAACGCACCAGGTCGCCCTGTCGCCAGCGCCCGTGGAACAGGTCCCGCACCCGTCGGTACGCGAAGATCCGCTCGATGAAGTTCTCCCGCAGCACGGGATCGTTGAGACGGCCCTCCTCCTCGACCGGCAGCTGTGGGAAGCGCTCGAGCAGGGCCGCGGCGAACAGACCTCGGCCCTTGCGCTCCGGCGGCCCGCCGGCGGCCGGGTAGAGCCGCACCCGCTCCATCCCGCAGCTCGGCGAGTCCTTCTTCAGGACGTAGCCGCAGAGGTCCAGGTCTCCGAGGGCAGCGAGCCGCTTCCGGGACCAGGTCTGCATGGCGCGGGTGTGGTCGCTGCCGCTGCGCTCGGCGCGCATCCGCACGTCGTCGCCGTCGCGGACCAGGCGCACGCTCTCGCGGGGAATCCCCATCCCCACCTCGACCTCGGGGCACACGGCCACCCATTCCACGAACGGGCCGAGAATGTCGGTCAGGAAGCGGTCGCGCTTGTGGCCGCCGTCGAAGCGCACCTCGCGACCGAGCAGGCAGGAGGAGATCCCGAGGCGAAGCGAGGACTGGCGGGACTCGGGGCGCACGTCGAGATTCTAGCGCGCAACGAAGAAGCGCGGGCCGATTCGCCCCCCGTCGCCAGCGCCCCTTTGCGACGGATTTCGGATCGACCCGCGCGAACCGTGTCCTTCGAAAGCGAAGATGAATGCTCTCCCGCCTTCGTCAAGGGCGTCCCGGCCTACACGACGATTCCGTCGTGATCGCAGAGTGCCGCCAGCAGGCTCTCGAGCGCCGCCCGCGCCCGGCCCGCCCCCTCGTGCAGCCGGCGGTGCAGCGCCGCATCTCCGGGATCGCGGCTCTCGCAGTGCGCCGAGTACGCCTCGAAGGCTGCCAGGCTGCTGACCAGGGCCGAGAGATGGTTGGGGCACTCGCAGTCGACACCCGAGGTTATCTCCGCGAGGCGGGCCAGCTGCGCGTCCTCGAAGAGCCGCTCGGGAACCGGCTGCGGCTCGGCCTCGTTGGATGCGGTGCCTGCCGTCCGGCGGCGCGCCCACTCGAACATGACGAGATCGAAGAGGGTCCGGCGCAGGACCTCCAGCCGCACGGGAGCACGCACGAGCTTGGCCCCACGGCTGCCGAGCCGGGCCAGGAGCTCGCGGCGCGCGAAGGTGTACACGATCACGGCGACCGCCTCGCCGGCGGCGGCGAGGAGAGCGTCTACGGTCGCCAGCGGATCCGGACCCAGGGCATCGAGCTCGACCAGCAGCAGGGAGCAGGGCTGGAAGCGGAGCGCCTCGCGGAGCTCCTCCGGCTGCGCCGCGTCCAGGGCGAGGTCGAAGCCGGCCAGACCATGCGGATTTGCCGTCAGCTGCGCCCGGATGCCCGGTGCGAGCAGCGCCAGTCGGCGGGCCCTCACGTCTGCGCCGGCGCCGGCGTTCACGTCTGCGCCGGAGCCGGCGTTCACGTCGGCGCCCGCGCTGGCGTTCGCATCGGCGTCGCGGTCAGGCTTTGCGGGCTGCCGCCCCAGGCCGAGGCCCGCCAGCCGCTCGAGCCGCGAGCGCAGCTCTTCGTCGGAGAGCAACGCCGCGGTGCGAATGGGCTCTCCGCACTCGGTCAGCGCCTTGAGCAGCTGCAGGCGCACCACGTCCATGTCGTCGTACAGACGCGTGCCGCCCGGCGTCCGACGCGGACGCACGGCGCCGTGGCGTCGCTCCCAGGCGCGGATCGTGTGGGGATCGAGGCCGGTCAGGCTGGCGACGGTCCCGATCTGATAGCCGTCCACGTCGACGGCGGCCTGCTCGCTCATCGCTTCCTCCCGGATGCTCGGGGCCGCTCGGCGGCGGCACGGCTCCTCAGTGCTTCGAACCGCGCGAGCGCGCGCTGGCGCGCCCAGGCGTGGTCGACGATCGGTTGCGGATAGTCCGGCGCGGCCATCGGCGCGTCCCAGGGGCGGTGCGCCGACTTCCCCCCCAGCGCGGCGAGCTCGGGAATCCAGCGACGCACGTAGTCGCCGTCCGGGTCGAAGCGCTCGCCCTGGAGGGTCGGGTTGAAGATCCGGAAGTACGGCTGGGCATCGGTGCCGGTGGACGCGGCCCACTGCCAGCCGCCGTTGTTGCTGGCGAGATCACCGTCGACGAGATGGCGGTAGAAGAAGTCCTCTCCGCGACGCCAGTCGACCAGCAGGTCCTTGGTGAGGAAGCTCGCCGCGATCATGCGCACCCGGTTGTGCACCCATCCGGTCGCCGCCAGCTGTCGCATCCCGGCGTCCACGATCGGGTAGCCCGTGCGGCCCTCGCACCATGCCGCAAAGCCCTCGGGATCGTCCTCCCAGGCGAGGTCGTCGTACTCCCGCCGGTAGGATTGGTGCCGCACCCGCGGATGCTCGGCGAGCAGCGCGTTGTAGAACTCGCGCCAGATGAGCTCGTCGACCCACTTCTGCACGCCGTGCTGGGCGCCGGGCTCCTCGACGGCGAGGGTTTCGGCGGCCTCGATGCAGTCCCGCACCGACAGCATGCCGAAGCGCAGGTAGGGAGACAGCCGCGAGGTGGCGTCGAGCGCCGGGTAGTCCCGACGCTCGGCGTATCTGGCGACGTCGCGCGCGAGGAAGCTCCGCAGGCGTCGCCGCGCGGCCGCCTCGCCCGCCGGGGGCAGGTCGGGCATCGCGACCGAGTCCGCAGGGCGCGCGGCGGCCGCCGGAAGGTCGTCGCTGGCCAGGCTCGGAATCGGCGCCGGAAGGCGCGAGGCGCGCACCGGGAGCTCGGGATCCCGAAGCCAGCGAGCCCTCCAGGCCTTCCGGTAGGGGGAATAGACGGCGTAGGGGCGTCCGGAGGCTGAGCAGACTTCGCGGCTCTCGAATACGACGCGGTCCTTCCAGGTCTCCACCCGCGCTCCAGCCTTCTCGACGGCTGCGCGCACCCGCTCGTCGCGCGCTGCGGCGAAGGGGCCGTAGTCGCGGTTGAAGCCCACCACGTCGGCGCGAGACTCGTCCACCAGACGCGGCAGTACGTCCTCGGGCCGCCCCCGGCGCACGATCAGGGAGGATCCCCGCTCTGCGAGATCCGCGGCGAGGCGGGCGACGCCCTCGAGGAGGAAGCGCGTGCGTGCCGTGCCGCTTCGGTCGCCGTCGAGCAGCCGCGGGTCGAGGATGTAGACCGGCGCGAGCGCTTCGCTGCGCGCTGCGAGGCGCTCGAGGCCGCGGTTGTCTCGCAGGCGCAGGTCGCTGCGTATCCAGAAGAGGGTGCGCATGGGTCAGCCGGATCCGGATCCGGCCTCCGGGGAGATCGCGGACGCGCCGGAGTGCCTGGGCGTGCCGTACATTCCCGAGTCGTCGTAGTGATCCGGCCGCAGATTCCTCACACCTGGAACTTGACAGGAGACCGGATCCCGTCAAGGCTCTGTCTAGATTTGGGGAGATCCTCAATGAAACGAGCCGTGGGGGGAGATGTGGACCGCGATGAGGCGGGCTCCGAGCCGAGCTACCCGCTGGGCGTCGTCGTGCGAATGACGGGGCTCTCGGAGCACGTGATCCGGGCCTGGGAGCGACGTTATGGGGCCGTGAGCCCTGTCCGGACGCCCGGTGGCACGCGGCGCTACACGGAGCAGGACGTGGCGCGGCTCCAGCTTCTGCGCAAGGCCGTCGACGCGGGACACCGGATCGGGGACATCGCGCGCCTCTCGGACGAGGCGCTTCAGGCGCAGGTCGGCCCGGTCTCGGATCCCGGCCCCGCAACGCCCCTCGACGAGATCCGTCAGGCGGTCGACAGCCTCGACGCCCGGGCCCTCGAAGCGCAGCTGGGGCTCCAGCTCAGCCTGCTGGGGCCGGTCCCCTTCGCCCGCCGGGTGGCCGTGCCGCTGCTGAGCGAGCTGGGCGAGCGCTGGGCGCGCGGTGAGCTGTCCGTCGCCGCGGAGCACCTGGTGACCAGCACCACCCGCAGCCTGTTCGGGATGGCGCTCCACGCGGGGTCCCGAACCGATGGTGCGCCGCGCGTGCTCCTCGCGACGCCCGCGGGCGAGCGCCACGAGTTCGGCCTGCTCGTGGCGGCGCTGACGGTCATGGGCGCGGGCGGAGACGTCGTGTATCTGGGGCCGGACCTGCCGGCCGAGGAGGTGGCGGCGGCAGCGGGGCAGACCGGCGCGGCCGCGGTGGGTCTCAGTATCGTCAACCTCTCGTCCGGCGAGGCTCGTCGCTACGTCCGCGATCTCCGGCGCCGACTCCCCGAAGCCACCGCCCTGTGGGTGGGTGGCTCCGCGGCGGGCGACGTCGATGCCGCGGATCGCCTCGACCTCGAGGGTCTGGAGCGGCGGGTGGGCCTGCTCCTGCAGCAGGGCGGGCACCGCTGAGACGCCCGAAGCGTCCCGGAAGCTAGACATTCCCCCAGGGGGTGAAAAATCGGTCTCGTGTCTAGTTTTTTTGGCCAGAATACCTTGACTTTACCTAGACAGCGCGCGACCCTTGTCTGCGTACAGGAGGAGTACGCATGTTCAACGAGACGTCGACTTCCGAGAGCGCGGAGACCCCCACCCCCAGCTCCCGCCGCCAGCAGCGGACCGCGAGCGCCCAGGGCCGCCAGCTCGACCCCGATCTGCCGACCTACACCCTGAAGGCCTATCTGCGCGAGATTGCCGATGTCCCGACGCTGAGCCGCGAGGAGGAGGGCGAGATCGCGGCCCGCATCCGCTCGGCCACCGAGCGCTTCCGGGAGCAGGCCGTCGCCGTCCCCTTCGTCGCCGAGCGGATCGTGACCCGCTGGGATTCCTTGCGCGAGGCCGGTCGCTCGACGTCCTCGATGTCCACCCACTTCCGGGATCCCCATGCGGGCGATCCCGGGCCGGCCCTCGACCGGGCCCTGGGTAGCGTCCGGCGAGAGCTGCGCCGGCTGGCGGAGGCTCCGGCGGAGAGTCGGGAGGAGATCCGGCGGCGCATGGCGCGCGCGCTGGCTCGCGCCGACGTCGCCCTGCCGCTGCTCGAGGACGCATTCTGCGCCCTGCGCGACGGCGCCCGCCCCAGCCGGGGACTGGGGCTCCCGGCCGCAGAGCTCCGCGCCTGCCTCGCGGCCCTCGCCGACGCCCTCGACGAGATGTTCGAGGCCCGTAACGCCTTCATTCGCCACAACGTGAAGTTCGTCGTGCACCTGGCCAAGGAGTACCGGGGCATGGGCATCGGCTTCCAGGATCTGATCCAGGAGGGCAACCTCGGTCTGATCCGCGCGGTCGAGAAGTTCGACCACCGCCGCGGCTTCAAGTTCTCCACCTACGCCGCCTGGTGGATCCGGCAGTCCTTCATCCGGGCCGTCCAGAACCACAGCCGCACCATCCGCCTGCCGTCCCACGTCTACGACCTGGCGATCCGGGAGAAGCGGGTGCGCGCCGAGCTCGCCCGCCGCCTGGGCCGGGACCCGAGGCCGGCGGAGCTGGCCGAGGAGCTGGGCGTGGCGGTGGAGGAGGTGGAGAACCTCCACCAGATCAATCGCCGCACCCTGTCCATCGAGACCGAGAGCGAGGACGAGGAGGGGCGCTCCCTGCACGAGCGCATGGGCGACCCCAACGTGGCCGATCCCACCGAGGATCTCACCCGTGAGGCGCTGGGCCCGGCGATGGAGGCCCTCCTCGTGGGCCTCTCCGAGCGGGAGCGCCAGATCCTGCACCTGCGCTTCGGCCTCCGCAGCGACGAGCCCCACACCCTGCAGGAGATCGGCGAGATCCTCGGCCTGTCCCGCGAGCGGGTGCGCCAGATCGAGAAGCGGGCGCTCGAGAAGCTCCGCGAAGTGGCGGTGGATCGGGGCCTCCACGGCGCGCTCGACCGGGACGACCTGGCCACGGACGCAGCTGCCTGACGTACGACGCGGGCCCGACACCGGGCCACGCCGCATCCGCGCCCCACTCTCCCACGAAACCACGGAAGGAGGAGAGAGATGCGATCCATCGATCTCGCAGAGTCCGGCCGCGTCCCCGATGCGCTCATCCGGATCGGTATCCGGCGCATGCTCGCCCGACGTCATCGGGAGGTGACGGCGGGGGACGCCGAAGCGCGACAGCAGGCCCACGCGGCCTTCGTGGAGGCGCTGCGGCAGAGCCCGATCGCGCTCGTTCCGGAGCGAGCAAACGCCCAGCACTACGAGGTTCCGGCCGAGTTCTTCGCCCAGGTGCTCGGCCCCCACCTGAAGTACAGCTGCGGCTACTGGCCAGCGGGCGTGTCGAGCCTCGAGGCCTCCGAGGCCGCCATGCTCGAAAGGACCTGCGCGCGCGCTGACATACGGGACGGCATGCGTGTGCTGGACCTGGGCTGCGGCTGGGGCTCCCTCTCGCTCTGGATCGCCCAGCGATTTGCTTCGACGCGCGTCGTGGCGGTGTCGAACTCCAAGCTCCAGCGCGAATGGATCCTGCAGCGCTGCGATCAGGCGGGGCTCTCCAACGTGGAGGTCGTCACCGCCGACGCCAACCGCTTCGAGCCCCCGGGTCGCTTCGACCGCGTCGTCTCGGTGGAGATGTTCGAGCACCTCCGCAATTGGGAGGAGATGTTCCGCCGCGTCTCGCGCTGGCTCGAGGACGATGGCCGCTTCTTCCTGCACGTCTTCTGCCACCGGGAGGCCGCCTACCCCTACGAGAGCGAGGGCGAGCAGAACTGGATGGGCCGGAACTTCTTCACCGGCGGGATGATGCCCTCCGACGACCTGCCGCTGCACTTCTCGCGGGATCTGCGGGTGGAGCGCCGCTGGCGGGTCGGCGGGCTCCACTATCACCGGACCTGCGAGGCCTGGCTGCAGCAGCTCGACGCCCGTCGCGACGCGGTGATGCCGATCCTGGCCTCGACCTACGGTGCGGATCGGGCCCGCCTCTGGCTGCAGCGCTGGCGCCTGTTCTTCCTGGGATGCTCGGAGCTGTTCGCGTGGCAGGGCGGCGAGGCCTGGTGGGTCTCCCACTACCGGCTGGCTCCGCAGCGGGGAGACCGGTCGTGAAGATCGCCGTCGTGGGCACGGGCATCTCCGGGCTGGCCGTCGCCCACGCGCTCCACCGCAACCACGCGCTTACCGTATTCGAGTCCGCGGACTGGATCGGCGGGCACACCCACACGGTGGACGTGGAGATCGAGGGCGCCCACCACGCCGTCGACACCGGCTTCATCGTCTACAACGAGCGCACCTATCCCGGTTTCGTCGGGCTGCTGTCCGAGCTCGGCGTGTCGACCCAGCCCACCGACATGAGCTTCAGCGTGCGCTGCGACCGCAGCGGCCTCGAATACTCGAGCAGCGGTCTGCAGGGACTCTTCGCCCAGCGTCGCAATGCGCTCCGGCCCTCCTTCCTGCGCATGGTCTCGGAGATCCCGCGCTTCAACCGCGCGGCCCGCGCTCTGCTCGCGTCGCCGGACGAGAAGACCACGCTGGGAGACTGGCTCGACGGGCTCGGTCTCTCGCGCCAGCTCCGCGACCACTACGTGCTGCCGATGGGCGCGGCGATCTGGTCGACGCCGGCCGGCAAGTTCCTCCAGTTCCCCGCGTCGACCTTCGCCCGCTTCTTCGAGAACCACGGGCTGCTGGAGACCCGGGAGCGGCTGCCGTGGCGCGTGGTCCGCGGCGGCTCGCGGACCTACGTGGAGGCGCTCACCGCCCCGTTCCGCGACCGGATCCGCCCGGGCAGCCGCGTGCGGGCGGTGTGGCGGGAGGACGACGGGGTCCACGTCGCCGCCCCGGGCGGGGTCGAGCGCTTCGACCGGGTGGTGCTCGCCTGCCACGCCGACCAGGCGCTGAACCTCCTCATCGACGCGGACGGGGCGGAGCGCCAGACGCTCGACGCCTTCGCCTACCAGCCCAACCGCGTGGTGCTGCACACGGACCGGAGCGTCCTGCCGCGGAGCCGCCGCGCCTGGGCGAGCTGGAACTACCGCACGCCCCGCCAGCCCGAGAGTCCGGTCGCAGTCACCTACCACATGAATCGGCTCCAGGGCTTCCGGGCCTCCGAGGAGCTGCTGGTGACCCTGAACGACGACGGTGCCATCGATCCCGCGCGCGTGCTGGAGAGCTGGACCTACCACCACCCGGTGTTCACGCCGGAGGCGATCGCCGCCCAGAAGCACCACGACCGGATCGACGGACGCGACCGCGTCCACTTCTGCGGGGCCTACTGGCGCAACGGCTTCCACGAGGACGGCCTCCAAAGCGCCCTCGCCGTGGTCCGCCACCTGGGCGGGGAACGCTGACGTGGAGAGCTGTCTCTTCGAGGGGATGGTGCGACACCGCCGCTTCGGGCCGGTTCCCCACGGCTTCTCCATGCCCCTCTTCATGGCGTACCTCGACCTGGACGAGCTTCCGCAGGTGTTCCGGGGCCGCTGGCTTTGGTCGGCCTCGCGGCCCGCCCCCGCCCGCTTCCACCGCAGCGACTACCTGGGCGACCCCCGGCTGCCCCTGGACCGGGCCGTGCGCGACCTGGTGGAGAACCGGACCGGCATCCGCCCGCGCGGGCCGATCCGGCTGCTCACCCACCTCCGCTACTTCGGGTACGTCTTCAACCCCGTGAGCCTCTACTACTGCTTCCACCCGGAGAGCGAGCGCCTGGAGGCGATCGTCGCCGAGGTGACCAACATGCCTTGGAAGGAGCGCCACGCCTACGTACTTCGGCCCGACCCCGAAGCGGAGTCCGGCTCCGTCCTCCGCTTCGACGAGGACAAGGCCTTCCACGTGTCGCCCTTCCTCGACATGGACCAGCGCTATCGCTGGCACCTGCAGGTCCCGAGCGACCGGCTCGTGGTCGGGATCGAGAACCTGGGCCCGCGAGGCGACCGGCTTCACACGGCCTCCCTCGAGATGGAGCGGCGCGAGATCTCGAGCGCCAGCCTGGCCCGTGCCTTGGTGCGCTTCCCGCTCATGACCCTGCAGGTGACGGCCGGGATCTACTGGCAGGCGCTCCGGCTGCGCCGCAAGCGCGTTCCCGTCTACCCCCACCCTCGCGAGCGCGAGGTCGCCCTGGAGCTGGCCCCCGAATGAGTGACGCCACCCTTCCCATCGAGAATCCGACCCCGGAGATCCAGCCCCTGGGCTGGCTGGACCGGAAGATCCGCAGCGCCGTCCTGGCGCGGCTCGAGCGCCTCGACCGGGGACGGCTGACCCTGGTGGACGGCGACGAGAAGCGGCGCTTCGGAAACGGGGGCGGTCCCCGGGCCACGGTCTGGGTGAAGCGCGCACGCTTCTACCGCCGCCTGGCCCTGCGCGGGGGCGTGGGCGCCGCCGAGGCCTACATGGACGGCGACTGGGAGACCAGCGACCTCACCGCCGTCGTGCGGATCGTCGCCGCGAACCCCGGCGCCCTGGAGAAGCTGGACGTGGGTCTCGCGCGGGTCGCCGGCCTCGGACTGCGCCTCTATCACGAGTTGCGCCCCAACAGCCGGCGCGGCAGCCGCCAGAACATCGCGGCCCACTACGACCTGGGCAACGACTTCTTCTCCCTCTTCCTCGACCCGAGCCTCACCTACTCCTGCGCGGTCTTCGAGCGCGAGGGCATGAGCCTCGAGGACGCCCAGGTGGCGAAGTACGAGCGGGTGTGTCGCAAGCTGCGGCTGGGCTCGGACGACCACGTCCTCGAGATCGGCAGCGGCTGGGGGGGCTTCGCGATCCACGCCGCGAGCCGCTACGGCTGCCGGGTCACCACCACGACCGTGTCCCGGGAGCAGCTCCAGCTGGCGCGGGAGCGGGTGGCCGCCGCCGGCCTCTCCGATCGTATCGAGGTGCTCTTCCGCGACTACCGCGACCTGAGCGGCGAGTACGACAAGGTCGTGTCCCTGGAGATGATCGAGGCGGTGGGCGCCCCCAACCTCGATACCTACTTCCGCGTCTGCGCGGAGCGCCTGCGACCCGACGGCGCCATGCTGCTCCAGGCCATCACCGTACCCGACCGCCACTGGCAGGTCTCGGTCCGCAACGTGGACTTCGTGAAGCGGTACATCTTCCCCGGCGGCCAGCTCGTATCCGTCGGGGGCGTCGGCGCCTCCCTGGCCCGAGCGACGGACCTGCGCATGGCGCACCTCGAGGAGATCACGCCCCACTACGCCGAAACCCTGGCCCGCTGGCGGGAGAACATGAACCGCAACCTGGCCCACATTCGCGCGCTGGGCCTTCCCGAGCGCTTCCTGCGCATGTGGGAGTACTACCTCTGCTACTGCGAGGGCGGCTTCGCCGAGCGGGCGATCGGGGTATACCAGATGCTGCTGGAGAAGCCCCTCGCCCGACGCGACCCGATCCTGGGGCGGCTGGAGGCCGCCTGAGTCCGAAACCCGCGAGGGAGCGAAGGAGGAGCCCGATGCGAAAGCAACTTGCCATGGGAGCCCTGGTGGCCCTGCTGACCGCGACGCCGGTCCGAGCAGCCGTGATCGAGGGCGTGGACTTCGTCGACGCGCGCAGCGAGTCCGGCGTGGCGCTTCGGCTCCACAACGTGGCGCTGCTGCGCTGGTACTTCCTCAAGGCCTACGTGGCGGCGCTCTATCTGGGAGACGGCGTGGCCCCGGGCCGCGTGCTCGGCGACGTCCCCAAGCGGCTCGAGATCGAGTACTTCTACGGGATCGGGGCCGAGGACTTCGCGAAGTCCACCCGCGTCACCGTCGGCCGCAACGTGCCGCCGGGTGCGTACGAAGCACTTCGGACACGCATCGAGCGCTTCAACGCCCTCTACCGGGACGTGAAGCCGGGCGACCGCTACGCCCTGACCTACCTGCCGGGTCGCGGCACGGAGCTCGCCCTGAACGGAGAGGTGCTCGGACGCGTCGAGGGCGCCGACTTCGCCGCCGCCATGTTCTCGATCTGGCTCGGCGAGGACCCGGTGGACGACGACCTGAAGACGGACCTGCTGGGACCGTGAGCGGCGCGCGGGTGCCGACCGCCGCGCGCCTCGCCTACGCGGCGCCGGCATTCGCGATGGCCGTGATCGGGATCCCGGTCTACGTCTACGTCCCGAAGTTCTACACCGACGTCGTGGGCGTCGACGTGGTGCTGGTGGGCCTCGTGCTGCTCGGGGCGCGGCTCTTCGACGCGGTGACCGATCCCCTGGCGGGCTGGCTCTCGGACCGCACCCGCAGCCGCTTCGGGCGCCGGCGGCCCTGGATCGTGGCCGCCTCGCTGCCCCTGGCCCTGGCGTTGGCGGCGCTGTTCAACCCGCCCGCCGCGGGCGGCGCCATCCCGGCCCTGTGGCTGGCCTTCGGGATCTTCGCCCTCTTCCTGTGCTTCACGGCCGCCTCTGTGCCCTACGAAGCGCTCGGCCCGGAGCTGACCTTCGACTACCACGAGCGCACCTCGCTGCTCGGGCTGCGGGACGGCGCCCTCCTGGCCGGCACGCTGTTCGCCGCCGCGGTTCCCAGCGCGATCGCGGTGGCCCTGGGCGAGCCCACCGAGTCGCCCGGGCGCGGGACCTTCGCCTGGATGGCCCTGCTCTTCGCGCCCCTGCTCGTGGCGGCCTGCGTCGTATGCGCGGTCGCGCTGCGCGAGCGGGCCCGGCACCACAGCGCCGCCGCCGACGCCTTCGGGGGGCTGCGTCTGATCCTCTCCAACCGGCCCTTCCGCGTCCTGCTGATCTCCTACACCGTCGCGGCGCTGGGTAGCAACCTGCCCGCCACGCTGCTGCTCTACTACGTGCAGTACGTGCTCGAGTCCGATCGGGCGGGGCTCTTCCTGGTGCTCTACTTCGTGGCGGGCATCGCCTTCCTCCCGGGCTGGATCGCCCTCTCGCGCAGGTTCGGCAAGAAGCGCGCCTGGCTGGCGGGCATGGCCGTCAATACCGGCGCCTTCTCCGGGGTCTTCTTCCTGGGGCCCGGCGACGAGCTGGCCTACGGCCTGCTCGTGGTACTCTCCGGTGTGGGTCTGGGGGCCACGCTGGCGATTCCCTCCTCGATGCAGGCCGACGTCATCGACTACGACGAGCTCCGCTCCGGCGAGCGTCGCGAGGGGCGCTACGTCGGGATCTGGTCCGTGGCCAAGAAGCTGGCCGCCGCCCTCGGCGTGGGCGTCGCCCTGCTCGTCTTCGGCAGCAGTGGCTACGCCCCGAACGTCCAGCAGAGCGAGGAGGTCCGTTTCGCCCTGCGTTCGCTCTACGCCCTCGTACCCTGCCTGTGCAACATCGTGGCCTTCGTGATCGCGCTCGCCTATCCCATCGACGCCGACACCCATCGCGAGATCCGCGCGGAGATCGATGCGGGCCGGGTGGGGGCCGACGCCCGCGACCCGCTCGCGACGGGCGTCCTGCGACCCGCGGCGGAGGGCGGGGCCCCGTGAGCGACGGCCTCCGCCGCGCGATCACCCTCCCGACGTACCTGCTGCTGACGGCGCTGGCGCTCCCGGCGCTCCCGCTCCTGCTCCCCCTGGCCGCGATCGTCGACCTGGCGAGAGGCACGAGGCTCGGCCTGTCCCGCTCGCTGCTCTTCTTCACCTGGTACCTGCTCTGCGAGACCTACGGCATCGTCGCGGCGGGCGCCCTGGCCCTGGCGCGTCCATGGCTCTCCGCGGGGGGCTGGGAGCGCATCCACCAGCGGCTCAAGCGCGGCTGGGGTCGGGCGCTGCTGACCGGGGCCGAGCGCATCTTCGGGCTCCGCTTCGAGGTCGAAGGCGACGCCGAGGCGGCAGCGGGTCCGATGCTGCTCTTCCCGCGCCACGCGAGCGTGGCCGACACCGTGCTGGCCGCGGCCTTCCTCGAACACCGGCACCACCTGGCCCTCCGCTACGTGATCAAGCGCGAGCTGCTCTGGGATCCGTGTCTCGACCTGGTGGGACGTCGGCTTCGCAACGCCTTCGTGGACCGGTCCGGAGCCGACAGCGCCGCTGAGATCGCGACCGTGCGCGCCCTGGCCCGGGATCTGGGACCGGGGGACGGCGTCCTCATCTATCCCGAGGGCACGCGCTTCAGCGAGGCCAAGCGCAGCCGGATCCTCGAGCGGCTCGAGGCCCGCGACGCCGACCTGCACCGACGGGCCCGCGGGCTGCGCCACGTGCTGCCGCCGCGGCTGGGGGGGTGCCTGGCGCTCCTCGAGGAGCGGCCCGACGCCGACGTGGTCTTCTGCGCCCACGCGGGCTTCGACGGCGTGACGCGCTTCTCGGAGTTCCTGGACGGCGGCCTCGTAGGCCAGGTGGTGCGGATCGCCTTCTGGCGCGTGCCGGCCCCGGGGATACCCCGCGAGCCCGACGCCCGCATCGACTGGCTCTTCTCCCAGTGGGCGCGGGTGGACGCCTGGGTCGGCGCCCACCGCAAGCCCTGAGCCCCGAACCCCCGACCGAGCCTTTCGAGGAGCCCATGAGCCACCTTCTGGAGCGACAGCAGTACTTCTCCCTCCCCATGGAGAAGGTCTTCCCCTTCTTCGCCGACGCCCACAACCTGCAGGCGATCACCCCGGCCTGGCTCGGCTTCCGGATCCTCACACCCGGCCCCATCGAGATGGAGGTCGGCGCCCGGATCGACTACCGCATCCGCCTGGGCGGCGTGCCCGTGCGCTGGCGCACCCGGATCACCGCCTGGGAGCCCGGCGTGGGCTTCGTCGACGAGCAGGAGCGTGGGCCCTACGCACTTTGGCGTCACGAGCACCACTTCGAGACGCTGGGTGAAGGCGTCCTGATGACCGACCGGGTGCACTATCGGCTGCCATTGGGTCCCCTGGGCCAGGTCGCCCACGCGCTCTGGGTGCGGGGCGTCCTCGCCGCCATCTTCGACCACCGCTTCGCCCGGGTGCGGGAGCTCGTAGGATGAGCGAGGTGGCCGGCGTGTTGGCGACGACCGCGGGCGTCACCGCGACGGTGATGCTCGGGATGTGGCTCCTGTCCCTGGCGCTGCGCGACGCCAGCATCGTCGACATCTACTGGGGTCCCGGCTTCGCCGTGATCGCCTGGACGGCCCACGCCGCCGCCGGGCGCATCTCGGAGCGGGGCCTGCTCGCCGCGGTGCTCGTGACGATCTGGGCGATCCGGCTCGGCACCCACCTGCTCGGTCGCAACTGGGGGCAGGGCGAGGACCCCCGCTACCGGGCCATGCGGCGCCGGCACGGCGCGCGCTTCCCCTGGGTCAGCCTGGGGACCGTCTACGGCCTCCAGGCGGGGCTCATGTGGCTCGTGTCGCTGCCGGTGCAGATCGCGCAGGTGTCGACGGGCGGGGTCGGCGGGCTCGAGCTGCTCGGCGCCGCGGTCTTCGCCGTGGGCCTGGGCTTCGAGGCGGTCGGCGACGCCCAGCTCACCCGCTTCAAGGCCGACCCGGAGAACCGGGGCAAGGTGATGGACCGGGGCCTCTGGTCGATCTCGCGGCACCCGAACTACTTCGGCGACGCGCTGGCCTGGTGGGGCCTCTTCCTGCTGTGCGCCGGCGCCCCCGGCGCGCTCTGGACCCTGCCGGCGCCCGCGCTGATGACCTTCTTGCTGCTGCGGGTCTCGGGCGTCCCGATGCTCGAGCGGGGCCTCGAGAAGTCGCGCCCGGGCTACGCGGCCTACGCGGCGCGCACACCGGCCTTCGTGCCCTGGTTCCCGCGACGACAAAGCTCCTAGGCGGATCCGGCTTCCCGCCACGAGGGGGCGCCTGGTTCCCGCCACGAGGGGGCGCCTGGTTCCCGCCACGAGGGGGCGCCTGGTTCCCGCCACGAGGGGGGTGATAGACTGCCGGGTCCGCCGTCCGCGGGACGGCGCCAGGAGGCTTCGATGAGCGATCCCCGGCCCGGCAGCTACGACTTCCACGCCCACCACAGCCCCGGCGGGCTCGCGCTGGTCGACGGGGCACGCCGCTTGACCTGGGGCGACTGGGAGCAGCGTGCCTGCCGCCTGGGAAGCTTCCTGCGCGACCGCCTCGGGCTCCGGCCCGGCGACCGCGTCGCCTGGCAGCTGCACAACTGCGTGGAGATCTACGAGCTGGCCTTTGCCCTCCAGAAGATCGGCTGCATGCCGGTTCCGGTGGGCTATCGCCTCACCGGGCCCGAGGCGGCCTACATCGTGGACGACTCCGACGCCAAGGCCGTCGTCTGTGGCGCCCACTTCGCCGAGGCCCTGGCGGGCGCCCTGGCGGAGATGCCGAAGGTGCCCGAGGACCGCTTCCTGGTGGTCTCCGACGACGACGACGCCTGGCGCGCCCACCTCCCCAAGGCACTGGCCTTCGAGGAGGCCATGGAGGCCGGCACCCCCGACCACTTCCGCTTCGACGGCGAGGTGGAGGGTGGCTCCATCATCTACACCTCGGGAACCACCGGCCGGCCCAAGGGCGCCTTCCGCGATCCCTCGGATTCGAACCTGCGCGCCGGCATCGCCCAGCTCATGCTGGGGATCGTCCAGACCTTCCGCTACGAGCCCGGCGACCTGCACCTGCTGACCTGCCCACTCTACCACTCGGCCCCGCCGGCGATCGCGCTCATCACCCACACCCTGGGCGGATCGGTCCACCTGCAGCGCCGCTTCGATCCCGAGGGCTTCCTGCGCCTGATCCAGGACGAGGGCATCACCTCGGCGTTCGTGGTGCCGACCCAGCTCAACCGCATCCTCTCCCTGCCGGAGGAGGTGCTCGGCCGCTACGACCTGTCCTCGATGAAGCGGCTGCTGGTGGGGGCCGCGCCCTTCCCCTTCCCGGTGAAGAAGAAGACCGTGGAGCTCTTCCCGAGCCCCTGCGTCTACGAGTTCTACGGAGCCACCGAGACCGGCTTCAACACGGTGATCGGACCCGAGGACCAGCTCCGCAAGCCGGGCTCCTGCGGCAAGCTGCTGCCCACCAACGAGATCCGGATCGTCGACGACGAGGGCAAGCCCGTCCCCCAGGGCGAGATCGGAACCCTCTACGTGAAGAACCCGATCCTCATCAGCGGCTACTACAAGAAGCGCGAGGCCACGGACGAGTGCCTCGAGGAGGGATTCTTCTCGGTGGGCGACATGGCCCGGCTCGACGACGAGGGCTTCCTCTACATCGTCGACCGCAAGAAGGACATGATCATCTCGGGCGGGGTCAACATCTACCCGGCGGAGATCGAGGCCGAGCTGCGCAAGCACCCGGACGTCTACGACTGCACCGTGGTGGGCGTACCGAACGAGGAGTGGGGCGAGGAGGTCAAGGGCGTGGTGGTGCGGAACCCGGGCGCGACCGCGACGGAGGAGGAGATCCGCACCTTCCTGGCGGATCACCTGGCGGACTACAAGGTCCCGCGAAGCATCGACTTCGTGGACGAGCTGCCGTACAACCCCTCGGGCAAGCTGCTCAAGCGCGAGGTCCGCGCCCGCTACTGGCAGGACGCCGGCCGCAGCATCTAGCGGAGATCAGCCGGCCAGGTACGAGCGCAGCGACTGGAGCAGCACGACCACGAGCACCAGCGGAACCGGGTAGCGCAGGAGCCAGCGCCAGAGCGCGAACCAGCGCACCCCCTCGGCGCCCCGGCGCACCTCGTTCATCGGATGGCGCATCACCCAGCCGACGAAGACCGCGAGCAGGAGTCCGCCCAGGGGCAGGAGCAGATTGCTCGCGAGGGCATCCAGACCGTCGCGGACGCGCCCGGAGAGGGCGGCCGGTACGCCCACCAGGGCACCGACGCCGCCGAAGACGAGCGTCGACCGGAGGCGGCTCCAGCCGAGACCGTCCATGGCCGACGCCACCACCACCTCGAGCAGCGAGATCGCCGAGGTGAGCGCCGCCACCACGAGCGCCACGAAGAAGAGCGAGCCGAAGACCCGACCCGCCGCCCCCATCTCGGCGAAGGCGCCGGGCATCGTGATGAAGAGCGTCCCGCCCACGCTCTCCATCACCGCGCCCTCGAGACCCAGGGCGAAGAGCACCGGGAAGACCGCGAGACCGGCGAAGAAGGCCACCCCGAAATCGGCGAACGCGACCACCAGCGATTCGTTGGGAAGGTGATCCCGTTCGGAGAGGTAGCTGGCATAGGTGAGCATGGCGCCCATGCCGAGGCTCAGGCTGAAGAAGGCCTGGCCCGCGGCGGCCTGGAGCACGTCCCAGTCGAGGACCTCCGAGAGGTCCGGCTGCAGGTAGAAGCGATAGCCGGCCCCGCCGCCGTCGAGGGTGGCGGCGTAGATCGCGATGCCGACGAGCAGGAGGAAGAGCGTCGGCATCAGGATCACGGCCATGCGCTCGATGCCCGCCTTGACGCCACCCACCACCACGCCGACGGTCGCCGCCAGGAACGCCAGGTGCCATGCGACCGCGTCCCAGCCCGTCTCGACCTGGCCGAAGTAGGCGCCCGCGTCCCGGTCGAATCCCGCCAGCAGTCCGTGGACCGCGTAGCGAACCGTCCAGCCGGCGATGACGCTGTAATACGCCAGGATCACGAAGCCCGTGGCGACGAAGACCCAGCCCAGGGCCCCCCAGGACCGACCGCCGAAGTGGATCATGGCGCCGATCGGGCTGCGGCCCGCGCCGCGGCCGATCACCAGCTCGGCCAGCAGGACCGGCAGCCCGATGAGGAGGGTGAAGCCGAGGTAGAGCACCACGAAGGCGGCACCCCCGCTCTCCGCGGCCAGGTACGAGAAGCGCCACATGTTGCCCAGGCCCACGGCCGAGCCGACGGCCGCCAACACGAAGCCGGCGCGGCTGGCCCACTGCTCGCGATTCGGGTCTCGAGGCTGGATCACAGGAATCCCCCGTGGCCGTGGTGGGCGCCTGGGGGGGAGGGCGGCGCGGGACGCAGCATAGCCCGGCACGGGGGAACGCGGTAACGGTCCTTCCGCAGCGACGGGCGCCCCGGGCGCGAGAGGTCGCCGGGCCCCGCTGGACTTCGGCGGGAGGCGGATATACTGCAGCGCTCAGCACCAGGAGCCCGCGATGCGATCCGCCCGCCGCCCCCTGCCGCCCTTCGACGCCCCCCTTCCGCCTGCGAACGTGGTCGCCGCTTGAGCCGTCGCCACCGGGGCTTCCGCCTCACTTCCGACGTGAGACCCGCCGACGTCGACCTCCACGTGGAGGTCGATCCGGCCGCCGGTCGTCGTTTCAAGGGCCGGGTGGGGATCGAGCTCGACGTCGCGCGGCCCCAGGGCCACCTGGAGCTCCACGCCGTGGATCTCCGCGTGAACCGGGTGCAGCTTCGCGGCTCGGACGGAAGCGTGATGCGCGGGACCATCCAGCCGCGGCCCTCGCTCGAGACGCTGCTGTTCAGCTTCGCGTCGCCGGTTCCGGCGGGTCGCTCCCGCCTCGAGCTCTCGTTCTCGGGGACGCTGCGCAGCGACCTCCGCGGCCTGTACCTCGCCGTCGACGGCGAGCGCCGCTACGCGGTCACCCAGCTCGAGGCCACCGACGCGCGGCGCTTCTTCCCCTGCTTCGACGAGCCCGCCTTCAAGGCCCGCTTCCGGCTGGTGGTCACCACGGCGGGCGGGCACACGGTGGTCTCCAACGGACCGCTGGAGCGCGAGGAGTCGCTGCCGGACGGCCGCAAGACGGTCCACTTCGCGCGCACGCCGCCGCTCTCGACCTACCTGGTGGCCCTGGCGGTCGGCGCCTTCGAGTCCTCGGCGCCCGAGCGGGTGGGCGACACCGAGATCCGCGTCCGGCACGTGCCCGGGAAGGGCCACCTGACGGACTTCGCCCTGGAGACCGCGCGCGAGACCCTCGCCCGTCTCGAACGCTACTTCGACCTGCCCTACCCCTACGCGAAGCTCGACCTGGTGGCGGTCCCGGACTTCGAGGCCGGCGCCATGGAGAATGCCGGCGCGGTCTTCTTCCGGGAGACCCTGCTGCTGACCGATTCCACCAGCGTCACGCTCGCCGAGAAGAAGCGGGTAGCGGAGGTGATCTGCCACGAGCTCGCCCACATGTGGTACGGCGACCTGGTCACCATGGCCTGGTGGGACGACCTGTGGCTGAACGAGGCCTTCGCCACCTGGATGGCCTTCCACGTGGTCGACGACTGGCAGCCCGAGTGGCGCATGTGGCTCGACTTCCAGCACATGCGCGCGGCCGCCCTGGACCTCGACGCCCTGCGCAACACCCACCCCATCTACGTGGACGTGGCCAGCCCCGAAGAGGCCACCGCGAACTTCGACCTGATCACCTACGAGAAGGGCGCCTCCGTGGTGCGCATGCTCGAGCGCTACCTGGGGGCGAGCGCCTTCCGCAAGGGCGTGCGCCGCTACATCCGTCGCCATCGCGAGGGCAACGCGGTGGCCGCCGACCTGTGGCGGGCGCTGGCGGAGGCCTCGGGCCAGGACGTGGCGCCGATCGTGCGCGCCTGGATCGAGCAGCCGGGCCATCCGCTGCTCGCGGTCCGCCGGGGTCGCGGGCGCAAGGGCCCCTGGCTCGAGCTGCGCCAGCAGCGCTTCCGGTCCCGCTCGGAGCGCGACGACGGCAGCCGCTGGCCCATCCCCTGGGTGGGCCGTCTGGGACGCGGACGCGGTCGCAGCAGCCGGCTGGAGCGACGGCTCGTGACCGGGGGCCGCGAGCGTCTCGACCTCGCCGCGGAGCCCGGCTTCGTCTACGCGAACGCCGACGAGGGGGGCTTCTTCCGTCCGGTGCATCCGGCCGACGAGCTCCGCGCTCTCGCGGGCGCCCGCCACGCGCTCTCGGCGGTCGAGCGCATGGGGCTCGTGCAGCACCAGTGGGCGGCGGTCCACGCCGGCCACGCCGAGCTCGAGGGCTTCCTCGAGCTGGTCGGAGCCTGGTCCGACGAGACCGACCCCGACGTGCTGGCCGCGATCCGCGGGCCGCTCGACTTCATCGACCGCCAGCTGGCCGCCGAGGCCGGCGCGCCGACGCGGGAGTCGTTCCACGCCTGGCTGATCGATCGCTTCGGCGGGTCCCTGCTGGAGCTCGGCTGGGATCCGGCCGACGGCGAGCCCGACGCCGTCCGCCTCCGCCGCGCCGAGGTCCTGGCGATCCTCGGCGGGATCGCCGGCTGGGAGCCGGTCCTCGAGGCCGCCGAGGGACGCTTCGAGGCCTTCCTCGACGACCGCGGCGCCCTCGACCCGAACCTCGCCGACCTGGTGGTGACCCTCGCCGCCCGCACGGCCGACACCACGCGCTGGCAGCGCCTGCGCGAGGCGGCGGAGAAGGCCGGCACGCCGCAGGAGCGCCGGCGCTTCCTCCTCGCCCTCGGCGAGGTGCGGGCGGCGCGGCTCGTGGACCGGGCGCTGAAGCTGACCCTCACCCCCGCCGTTCCCACCCAGGACGTGGTCTTCCTGCTGGTGCGCCTGCTCGGGAACCCGTCGGCGCGGGAGGCCACCTGGGCGTTCGCGACCGGACGCTGGCCGAAGCTCTCGAAGCGGATGCCCTCGATGCTCGTCACCCGCTTCGTCGACGCCCTGCCGGCGCTCCAGACGGAGGCCTACCGGCGGGAGGTCCGCGACTTCTTCGACCGCCACCCCGTCCCGACCGCGACGCGCGCCCTGCGCCAGGCCAGCGAGCGCTTCCGACGCAACGCCGCCGTGCGCCAGCGCGGGGCCCCCGCCCTGCGGCGCTGGCTGTCCACCCAGGTGCTGCCGAACGCGTGAGGGCGCGGGCGTGAGGGCGCGGGCGTGAGGGCGCGGGGATGAGATCCCAAGCCGAGCTGGAGCGCCTGCTCGCCCGCATCGACGGCCGCGGCTACGGCGCCTACAGGGAGCTGCGGGGCCCCTGGGCGCTGGACGGTGCGGTGCTTTGCGTCGACCGGGTCCAGGGCGACCCCTTCGCCGCGCCGTCGCGGGTGCGGCTGCGCCTTCCCATGGAGCGCGCGGCGCTCCCGGAGGAGCTCTTCCGCGGGCCGGTGCGTCGGACGGCCGCCGAGGACTTCCTGGCCCGGGCGCTGGCCGAGCAGCTCCGGCGCGGACATCGGGGCGCCGGATCCGGCAAGAGCGGTCTCGTCCAGATCGACGTCGGGGGCCAGACGGTGCTCGAGCGGACGGCCATCCGGCTGGCGCCGGACTTCGTCGAGGCCCGCCTCGAGGTCGGGCTTCCGGCGGCCGGGCGGCGCATCCTCGGCCGCGAGGCCCTTCGCCTGCTCTGCGGCGAGCTGCTCGCCGCCGCCGAGGGCGGTCTCCGCTGGGAGGCGCTCGACGGAGCGGCCGCGGTCGCCTTCGCCGACGCGGTGGAGAACCAGGAGGCCCTGCGGGCCCAGCTCGGCGGGCTCGGACTGGTGGCCTTCGTGGCCGATGGCGCCGTGCTGCCGCGTCGCAGTGGCGTGTCGGAGCTCCCGCTGGAGGCGGACGAGGCGGTGCCCTTCCGCTCGCCCGACTCCCTGCGCGTGGCGCTCGACCTGCCGCGGCCGGGGCCCGGGGGCGCGCGCCGGCTCTCGGGCATGGGGATTCCCGAGGGCGTCACCCTGATCGTCGGCGGCGGCTACCACGGCAAGTCGACCCTCCTGGCCGCCCTCGAGCGCGCCGTCCATCCCCACGTGCCGGGCGACGGCCGGGACGTCGTGGCCACCCGGGCCGACGCCGTGAAGATCCGCGCGGAGGACGGCCGCCGCGTGGAGCGCGTCGACATCCGGGCCTTCGTCGGCGCCCTGCCCGGCGGCCGCACCACCGAGGCGTTCTGCAGCGACGACGCCAGCGGCAGCACCAGCCAGGCGGCCGGCCTGGTGGAGGCCCTGGAGGCGGGCTCGCGCCTGCTGCTGGTGGACGAGGACACGGCCGCGACGAACCTGATGGTCCGCGACGCGCGCATGCAGGAGCTGGTGGCGAAGCGGGACGAGCCGATCACCCCGCTGGTGGACCGGGTCCGCGAGCTCCGCGACCGCCTCGGCGTCTCGACGGTGCTGGTGATGGGCGGCTGCGGCGACTACTTCGAGGTGGCCGACACGGTGATCGCCATGAGGAGCTACCGGCCCGAGGTCGTCACGGACCGGGCGCGGGCGATCGCGGCCCGCCACGCCACGGGGCGTCGCCACGAGGCAGGCACGCCCCTCGCGCCGCCGCGTCCGCGGCTCCCCTCCGCCGAGAGCCTCGATCCCGCCCGCGGTCGCCGCCCGGTCAAGATCGTCGCGCGCGGCCGGGACGAGATCGAGTTCGGTCGCGAGCGGATCGATCTCCGCGCCGTCGAGCAGATCGTCGACCCGAGCCAGGTCCGCGCCATCGGCGGCGCCCTGCGCTACGCCCGGGACCACCTCATGGGC
Source organism: uncultured Spirochaetales bacterium (assembly GCA_964442285.1). Classification (GTDB taxonomy): domain Bacteria; phylum Myxococcota_A; class UBA9160; order UBA9160; family JAFDET01; genus CAYTZH01. The sequence goes on from CAYTZH010000009.1 coordinate 99,589, forward strand.
GGCCGGTCCGTGGCCGAGATCCTCGACGCCCTGGAGGCGTTGCTGGAGGACGCCGGCATCGACGCCCTCGCTCCCGACCGGCGGGCCGGCGGCGAGGAGCATCCGGGCAACCTGGCCCGCCCGCGCCGCTTCGAGATCGCCGCCGCCTTGAACCGGCTGCGGACCCTGCGGGTCGCGTCTCAGTCGAGTCCGTAGCGGCGCCGGAGGTCGCGACGGGCCCGCTCGGCCTGCTGCAGGGCCGCCCGTCCCCGCGCGGTGCGCGGGCCGTAGAGCACGCCCGCGCTCTCGAGGAGCACCGTGGCCTCCACGCGCCGCTCGACCCGCCACAGCAGGTCGGCCCCGAAGGCGCAGACATCGCCCAGGTGGGTGTCGAGGACGGCGGCGTCCAGCAGCAGCCGCGCACCGGCGACGCGCGACGAGCGGGCGGCGGCGAGCGCATCCTCGACGCCGAGCCGGCGCAGGGTCAGGTTCGTCTGCACCAGCGCCAGGTAGGCTTCGGCGAGCGCCTCGAGCTCGACGCGCGCGAACACGTTGGCCTCCCAGCCGCCCGGACCGAAGCTCCGCCCGCGCAGCACCCGCACGATCCCGGCGTTGGGCCGGTCCAGGGCCCAGGCCTCGCCGGACGGGTTCATCAACGACGCGATGTCCGGGTTCACGTGCATGGCGCCGAACAGGTGGAGGACCTCGTGGGTGAGGGTGTGGCTGCGCTCGACCCCGGCGGGCAGCCGGGCGACGAGCCGGCGCCCCAGGAACTCCGCCAGGCCGAGCTGGTAGCGGCGGGCGCCGGGCGGGGCGGGACGCGCCGTCAGCAGCGCGATCACCCCCTCTCGCGGCTGCGGAGCGCCCGGAGAGCGCAGGGCCGCCAGCATGGGATCGAGCTCGCCCCGCCCGACCGGGGGGTCGAAGGCGCCCATGGAGACGGGGGCGAACACGACGCCGAGGCTCCCGTCCAGGTCGGCGGTGAGCCGCTGCAGCAGCCAGCGGACCTGGAAGGCCCAGCCCTCGCGGGCGCGCAGGGACGCATCGGCCAGCACGTGGACCGGGACCCGCCGCCGCCGGGCGAAGTCCGGATCGAGGGCCTGGAGCGAGCGCCAGGCCTCCCGCGCCGAGACGGGATCCCGGTCCCCCAGCCAGAGCGCCGCCTCGAGGTAGCCCGTCGCGCGGGCCGGGCGTCCGGCGCTCGCCGCGGCCCGCCCGACGGCCAGCAGCACCGCCGGATCGTAGGGGTGTGCCCGGAACGCCGCGACGAGACCGTCGGGATCCGCGGGGAGCGGACGCGGTGCCGGACCGGTGAGGGCGAGCAGGCGCGTGTGGGCCGCAAGGTGGCGCGGCGCGCTCTGCAGGGCCCGCCAGAGCAGGCCCTGCGCCTCCTCGGAACGACCTCGCGCCTCCAGGACGGCCGCCGCGACCTCGAGCACCTCTGCGTCCTCCGCTGCGCGCTCGCGGGCCTCGCCGATCCAGCGCTCGGCCTCGTCGAGGGCGCCGCGGGCCAGGGCCAACCGCGCGAGACCGATCCGCCCGGCGACGGGATCGCTGCCCAGCGCCCGCCGGTAGCGACCTGCTGCAGTGTCGAGCTCGCCCCGGGCGCGAGCCGCGTCCGCGAGCTCGAGCAGCGGGCTCGGCGCGTCGGCGCGGGGCTCCGAAGACGGCGACGCGGAGGGGGCCGGGGCACTGGGGGCGGAGCCGGCGCAGGCGACGAGGAGGGCGAGCGCGGCCCGGGCAGCGAGGGCGGCGAGCGCCGCGGCCGCCGGGGCCGATCTCAGTGGCCGACCCCGTTGAAGGCGGCCTCGATGAGGTCCTGTTGCTCCCGGCGGTGGATGCGGCCCGACCCGGTAGCGGGGCTGGCCGCGGCGGTGCGTCCCGCGTAGGCGAGCTTCGACTCGGGCACCAGCACGTCCTGGATGCGGCCGAACACGAAGCTCCAGGCGCCCATGTTGGCGGGCTCCTCCTGGCACCACACCACGCGCTCGACCCGCTCGTAGCGGCGGAGGATCCGGCTCAGCCGCTCCTCGGGCCAGGGGTAGAGCTGCTCCAGCCGGACGATGGCGACGCCCCCGGCGTCGTCCTCCCCGAAGCGCCGCTCGCGCTCCGCCAGGATGTCGTAGTAGACCTTGCCGCAGCAGAGGATCACCCGATCCACCTGCTCCGGCGCACGCGCGGCGAGGGCGTCGTCGATCACGGTCTGGAAGCGGCCCTGGGCGAAGTCCTCGACCCGCGAGGTCGCCCGAGGCGCCCGCAGGAGGCTCTTCGGCGTGAAGATGACCATGGGCGCGCGGAAGGGACGCCGCATCTGCCGGCGCAGCACGTGGAAGTACTGGGCCGGCGTGGTGCAGTTGACCACGTAGAGGCCGTCCTCGGCGCACAGCTGGAGGAAGCGCTCCATGCGCGCGCTCGAGTGCTCGGGGCCCTGCCCCTCGTAGCCGTGGGGCAGCAGCATCACGAGGCCGCTCATGCGCTGCCACTTCACGTGGGCGCAGGTGATGAACTGGTCGATGATCACCTGGGCGCCGTTCACGAAGTCGCCGAACTGCGCCTCCCACAGGGTGAGCGTGGTGGGATCGGCCAGGCTGTAGCCGTACTCGAAGCCGAGCACCGCGGCCTCGGACAGGATGCTGTCGTAGACCTCGAAGCGGGCCTGGGTGGAGGTCAGGTGGTCCAGGGGCACGTACTCCTCGGCCGTCTTCTGGTCCACGATCGCGGCGTGACGATGGCTGAAGGTGCCCCGGGTCGAGTCCTGGCCCGAGAGCCGGACCGGCGTGCCCTCCACGACGAGGCTCCCGAAGGCGAGGGCCTCGCCCATGCCCCAGTCGATGGCGGCGTTCTCGCTGATCACCTTGCGGCGGCGTTCGAGCAGGGGCACCAGCTTCGGGTGGACGTGGAAGCCGCTGGGGACCGCGCCCACGCCCTCGGCAATCTGGGCCAGCTGCTCCACCGGCACCGACGTGTCCTCCTCCTCCTCGGGCGGCGTGCGGGTGAAGCCGGTCCAGGGCCCGCGGGGATCGTAGGGCTCGTCGGGTCCGGGCGGGTTCGACTCGACACCGCGCAGGGCCTCGTCGAGCTCGGCCTTGCGCTCCTCCTCCATGCGGGCCGCCTCGGCCACGTCGAGCACCTCGGCCTCGATGAGGCGGTCGGTGTAGAGCTTCCGCACCGACGGGCGACGGCGGATCTTCTCGTAGAGCAGCGGCTGGGTGAAGCTCGGCTCGTCGCCCTCGTTGTGACCGTGGCGCCGGTAGCAGACGAGCTCGATGACGACGTCCGAGAAGAAGCGCTGGCGGTAGTCGAGGGCCAGCCGTACGGCGTGGACCACGGCCTCGGGATCGTCGCCGTTTACGTGGAAGACGGGCGCCTGGACCATCTTCGCCACGTCGGTGCAGTAGAGGGTGGAGCGCGCCTCGTAGGGATTGGTGGTGAAACCGATCTGATTGTTGACGACGGCGTGGATCGTGCCGCCGTTGCAGTAGCCCGCCACCTGCGAGAGGTTCAGCGTCTCGGCAACGATGCCCTGACCCGCGAAGGCGGCGTCGCCGTGGATGAGCAGCGGGATGATCGTGCGACCCTCCTCGTCGCCCGATCGCACCTGCTTGGCGCGCACCCGACCCTCGACCACCGGGTCGACCGCCTCCAGATGGGAGGGATTGGCGGTGAGCGAGAGGTGGACCCGCTGGCCCGAGCGCGTCACGCGATCGCTCGAGAAGCCCTTGTGGTACTTCACGTCGCCCGAGCCGAACGGGCTCTCCACGTCCTCGATGTCCTCGAACTCCGAGAAGATCAGCTCGAGGGACTTGCCCATCACGTTGGAGAGCACGTTGAGCCGGCCCCGGTGGGCCATGCCGATCACGAACTCCCGGGCGCCCTGCTCCGCCCCGTACTCCACCGCCTCGTCCAGGAGCGGAATGAGCGACTCGGCGCCTTCGAGGGAGAAGCGCTTCTGGCCCAGGAACTTGGTGTGGAGGAAGCGCTCGAAGAGCTCCGCGGCGAACAGCTTCTCGAGCACGTGCAGGCGCGCCGCGCCGTCGAGCTCCGGAACGTTGCGATCCTGCTCCATGGTGCGGAGCAGCCAGGCCTTGCGGCCGGGGTCCTGCATGTGGGTGAACTCGACGCCCAGCGTGCCGCAGTAGGTATCCCGCAGCCGACCCAGGATCTCGTCGAGCGGCTGCACCGGGCCGCCGGGGAGGTCGCCCGTGATGAACTCGCGCCCGAGGTCGTCGTTGCCGAATCCGTAGTGCGCCGGGTCGAGCTCGGGGAAGTAGCTGGGCTGTCCGCCCAGCGGGTCGGTGTCGGCGACGCGGTGGCCGCGCGCCCGGTAGGAGTGGATGAGGCGCAGGACCCGGGCGTGCTTCTCGGCGTCCGGCCCGAGGTCGTGGCTCGGCGCCGCGGCGGCGGGCGCCGGGGACGGACGCGGGGCGGCGGCGGGCGCCGGGGACGGACGCGGGGCGGCGGGAGGGCGCGGTGCCCGAGTGGGGCGACCATCGCGGAAGACGCCCGACCAGCCCGGATGGACCGAGTCGGGATCCACCTCGTAGCGGTGCTGGATCTCCTCGGCGAGCGCTGCGTTGAGGCCGAAGCTGGCGAGCTCCGTCTCGGTCGAACCCCCGGGGTCCGACCCTGGGCGGGTCCGAGGTCCCGGCGCCGGGTCCGCGGTTCCCGATCGCGTCTCGCGGGGCATGGCCACTTCTCCCTCACACAAATCGGGCGCAGCGAAATGCGCCGATCATTAGCACGTATTCGGCAGGTGTGCGCCGAACTTCAACGCCGTCGAGAGGGTTGGACGCACGGGGAGCCGGAAACGTCACGCGGCAGGCCCGCAAGGGAAGGAATCGGCCCGCAAGGGAAGGGATCGGCCCGCAAGGGAAGGGATCGGCCCGCAAGGGAAGGAATCGGCCGCGCCGGGGCGGCCCGGCGACGCAGCGGGCGGAGTGGGGCGAGGCGGGCCCGGGGCTGCCGGGTTGCAACGAGACGCGAGCCGACGCGCCACCCGCTGGAACACCAGCTCGGCCCCCCCGGGCCCACCCCTTTGTACCGCTTTCGGCCCGGTCCGGATACTCCAATCGAGGCCGGGCGACGGATCGACGATCGGGCCCCTGCGTCGACACCGCGGCGACCCTTCGCGACCCTGGGAGCCGCGGCGGGCCCGAGGGCCCCCGACGGAGGGAACCATGGAGCTCGAAGGCAAGGCGGCCCTGGTCACCGGGGGCGGAACCGGGGTGGGACGGGCGACCGCGCTTGCCCTGGCCCGGAGCGGCTGCTCGGTGGCGGTGAACTACAGCCGGTCCCGGGAGGCGGCGGAGAAGACCGCCGCCGAGGTGAGCTCGGCGGGCGTCCGCGGCCTGGCCGTCCAGGCGGACGTGGCTGTCGACGCCGACTGCCGGCGCCTGGTCGAGACGGCGGTGGGCGAGCTCGGTCGCCTGGACGTCCTGGTGAACAACGCCGGCACTACGGCGTTCGTGCCCCATGCCCAGCTCGACGACCTGGACGACGAGACGTGGCAGCGCCTGCTGGGGGTGAACCTGCTCGGGCCCTTCCACTGCGCCCGCGCCGCCCGGGAGGCCCTCCAGGCCGACGGCGGCGGCGAGATCGTGAACGTCTCCAGCGTGGCGGGCCTCGTCGCCACCGGGAGCTCGATTCCGTACTGCGCGTCCAAGGCCGGCCTGAACAACCTCACCATCGCGCTGGCCCGGGTCCTGGCCCCGACGGTGCGGGTCAACGCGGTGGCCCCGGGCTTCATCGAGGGCGACTGGCTCCGCGAGGGGCTGGGGCCGGCCTACGACGCGATCAAGTCGGCCATGGAGAGCCGGTCCCCGCTCGGCCGGGTCTGCCGGCCGGAGGACGTGGCGGCCGCCATCCTCTCCCTGGTGACCGGGTCGGACCTGGTGACGGGCCAGGTGCTGCCCGTCGAGGGCGGCATGCTGATCGGGAGCTGAGCCTCGCATGGTTGCGCCGGAAGCTGCGCATCCTTGCGCTGGAAGCTGCGCACCCGTGATGCCGGCGCCCGATGCGCGGGGCGCCGGGCTTCAACTTTCTCCGGAGGCTGCCGATAGCGGGGGAGTCCTACCAGGAGGGAGTCCCATGCTTCGACGCATCCGCCGCTTCGCCGCCATCGCCATCGCCGCCGTCGTGATCGCCTTCCCGGTCGCTCCGGCCTCGGCGGCGCTCGAGGACATCGACCCCCAGGCCACGCCGCCGATCTTCGATCTCTTCGTGCTGCGGCCGATCGGGCTGCTGGGTCTCGTCGGGGGTACGATGGCCTTCGTGCCGGCTGCGGCCCTGACCGGCATCTTCGCGCCGCGCGACATCGACAAGCCCTTCGACTTCTTCGTCAGGACGCCCTTCGTCTACACCTTCGTCGACCGCCTCGGCACGCACTAGGAAGAACCGAGCGAGGGCGGGCGGCCACCACCTTCGAGCGCAGCCCTCAGCCACATCCCCCAACGGAAAAGCCCGGAACCGCACGAAGCGACTCCGGGCCTCCCTGGGAAGGGGATCTGTGTCTGTCAAGGATGAAGTGGTCGCCCAGCGAGAAAGGTGTCAGGGGCAGGCGTAAAAAAATGAGCTTTCTCGAAAGGCGTCCCCAGGGGACTAGTCGACGCGCTGGAGGACGATGACGAGCGTCCCATCCTTGTACCGGGTGCCCCCCAGGATGGCGAGCTTCCGGCCGTGCATCTTCAGGTCCATCTTCATGCCCTCCTCGACGTCCACCGCCACCAGGAGGGAGCCCGGGGCCGCGTTCAGGGGGCGGAGCTTCACCCAGCGCCCGTTGGGCATCTTGACCTTGCCGATCTCGTTGATGGCCAGGGAGAGCTGCTCCCGCTGGAGCTGCCGGAGGCTGGCGTACTTGAACTGACCCCGGAGGTGGCGATCCAGCTCGGGATCGTCGATCGGCCCGGGGGCGGGAGAGACGTGGCTCACCCGGACCTGGAGGGCCACCCGCTGGACCTCCTGGGCCTCCACCCGAGGCGCCCCGAAGAGCGCGACGAGCGCGGCCAGGGCCAGGATCCGGCTAGGCCAGACCATCGCGGCTCCCTCCCGAGACGTCCGCCGGAGCGGCGTCCAGCATCCAGATGATGGTGGCGTCCTGCCCGGACTCGAACACCAGCACCGGGGCCGGGGCCTCGAGCCAGTGGACGTCCGGCGGCGCCACCTCCTCGCCGGAGACGGCGAACAGCAGCGCGGCGACCACTGCAGCGGCCGCCGCCGAGGCCGCGAGGGGGCGGCCGAGCCCGGCCAGCCAGCTCCAGGCCGAGAGCCCGGATGCGGAGTCCGGCTCCCGGGTCGCCTCGGCCCGCTCCGCGTCCGCGGCCGGCAGGCGGAGTGCGATCGAATCCCAGAGGTCCGGGCCGGACGCGCCCTCCGAGGCGACCTTCCGCACGACCTCGCCCACCCGGCGCAGGGACTCGACCTCGGCCCGGGCCTCGGGCGAGCCCGCCAGGCGGCGCTCCATCCGCCGCGCCGCAGCGGCCCCGAGCTCGCCGTCGAGCCAGGCCCCCAGGCGCTCGCCGCGGCGGTCGCGACCGCTCACACCAGGCCCTCCTCGAGGAGGATCTTCTGGACCTTCTTGCGGGCGTAGTGGAGTCGGCTCATCACCGTTCCCTTCGAGATCCCGAGGCACTCGGCGATCTCCGCGTAGCTGAGTCCCTCCACCTCGCGCAGGAGCAGCGTCTCTCGCTGCACGTCCGGAAGCGTCTCGATGGCCGCCGCCACCCGCTTGCGGATCTCCGCCCGCTCGAGGGCGCCTGCGGGCCCGCCGTCGACGGACTCCAGGGACGCGGGGGTGCCGCCGGTCGCGGCTCCCGCCGCTCCGGCCGCCCCGGCCGGGTGCAGGCGCTCCTCGCTCCACTCCACCTCCCGGTCGGAGCGGTCGCGGCGCTTCATGTCGAGGCACAGGTTTAACACAAGTCGGTAGAGCCACGTGTAGAAGCCCGAGCGACCCTCGAAGCGGCCGAGCGAGCGGTAGACCTTGAGGAACGCATCCTGCACCGCATCCCGGGCCCTCTCCTCGTCCTTCAGGACCCGCAGGGCCAGCCGGTAGGCGCGGGTCTGGTAGCGCTCCACCAGCACCCGGAAGGCATCGTGGTCTCCCTGCTGCGCCTTCGCGATCGCCTCGGCATCGCTCGGCTCCGCACTCACCCGGCCACCCCGTCGCGTCGGTTGGACGCGCCGATCTCCGCCCGTATTCGCCGCAGCCGGCTCAATGGGCCTCCCGCCAGGAGCGGCCCCGGCCGACGTCCACCACCAGGGGGACCCGCAGGGCATAGACCCCCTGCATCTGCTCGCGAAGGCAGGCCGAGACGGCCTCCACCTCGCTCTCGGGGCTCTCCACCAGGAGCTCGTCGTGGACCTGGAGGATCATCCGGGCCGCGAGGCCGGCATCGGCCAGGGCGGGCTCCACGGCCACCATCGCCTTCTTGATCAGGTCGGCCGCCGTGCCCTGGACGACCGTGTTGACGGCCATCCGCTCGGCGGCGTTCCGGAGCACCCGGTTGCGGGAGCGGAGGTCCGGGAGATAGCGCCGGCGACCCAGCAGGGTGCGGACGAAGCCCTCCTCCCGGGCCCGCTCCACGGTCTCGTCCAGGAAGCGCCGGACGCCGCGGTAGCGGGCGAAGTAGGTGTCGATCGTGGCCTGGGCGTCGGCAGTCGCGATGCCGAGCTGGTTGGCGATGCCGAAGGCCGTGGAGCCGTAGATGATCCCGAAGTTGATGGCCTTGGCGGCGGCCCGCTGCTCCGGGGTCACCGCCTCGGGGTCGGTGCCCGAGACCTCCGCCGCCGTGCGCCGGTGGATGTCCTCCCCGGAGGCAAAGGCCTCGATCAGGCTCTCGTCCCCCGAGAAGTGGGCGAGGATCCGCAGCTCCACCTGGGAGTAGTCGGCCGAGACCAGGGCCCGGCCCGGCTCCGCCACGAAGGCCTCCCGGATGCGCACGCCCTCCTCGGTGCGGATGGGGATGTTCTGGAGGTTGGGATTCGAGCAGGAGAGCCGCCCCGTGGCGGCCCCGGTCTGATGGAAGGTCGGATGGATGCGGCCGCTCTTGGGGCTCACCAGGGGCGGGAGGGCGTCCACGTAGGTGTTCTTCAGCTTGGCGAGGTGGCGGTGGGCGAGGATCCGCCCCGGCAGCTCGTGGTGGGCGGCGAGCTGCTCCAGGACCTTCTCGTCGGTCGAGTAGCCCGTCTTGGTCTTGCGGATGACCGGCAGCTTCAGCTTCTCGAAGAGGATGTGCTGGAGCTGCTTGGGGGAGCTCACCAGGAAGGGCTCGCCGGCGAGGGCGTGGATCTCGCCCTCGATGCGGGAGAGCTCGCTCTCGTACTCCTCGGAGAGCCGGGCCAGGAAGGCCTCGTCGACGCGCACCCCCGCGGCCTCCATCCGCGCCAGCACGCCGGCCAGGGGCAGCTCGACCTCGTCGAAGAGGGGCAGGAGCCCATCGCCTTCGAGGCGTCCCCGGAGCAGCGGCGCAAGGGCGTGGAGGGCGCAGACCTCCTCGCCGGCCCAGGCGGCCAGGACCTCGAGGGAGAGCTCCGCGGCGGGGGTCGCCCGGGCCCCCCGGCCGGCGACGTCCTCCCAGGCGCGCACCTCGCGACCGAGATGCGCGGCCGCGAGGGCCGGGGTGGTGCGCTGGGCGGCCGGATCCGCCAGGAAGGCCGCGATCTCCACGTCGAAGGCGGGCTCTCCGGGCTCGAGGCCCCAGGCCGCCAGCACCCGCTGCACGTGGTGGGTGTCCCGCGCCTGCCAGGCCACGGCCGCCGGGCCCTGGAGGAGGGGGCGGAGGGCGGCCAGGCGCTCCTCGGCGGCGAGGTCGCCGTGGGCCAGGGGGACGACCACCGCCTCCTCGTCGCCGAGGGCGAAGGCGATCGCCGCCGGCGGCGCAGCGACGTCGCCCGGGGCGTCGGCCAGGGCCAGCGTGAGGGGCGCCTTCCGGGCCAGGCGGCTCGGCAGCGCCTCGAGCTCCTCGAGCGAGGTCGCCAGGGTCACCCGCACGTCGGTCGGCGCGGGCCGGGCCGGCGCGGCCCCGCCGTCCTCCTCGAGGCTCGCCAGCAGACGCGTGAAGTCGAGACGCGTGAAGAGCTCCCGCAGGGCCTCGCGGTCGGGCTCCCGGACGGCCAGGGCGTCGAGCGCCAGGGGCAGGTCCACGTCGCTGCGCAGGGTGGCGAGCTGCCGGGAGAGCCGCGCCTCGTCGGCCTGGGACTGGAGCGCCTCCCGGGCCCGCTTGGCCTTCACGTCGGCGGCGTGGGCGAGCAGGTTCTCGAGGTCGCCCCACTCGGTGATCAGCTTGGCGGCGCCCTTCTCGCCGATGCCCTTCACGCCGGGGATGTTGTCGCTCGGGTCCCCGACCAGCGCGCGGACGTCGAGCACCCGATCCGGGGGAACCCCGAAGCGCTCCTCCACCTCGGCGGGCCCGTAGCGGCGATCCTTCATGGTGTCGAGGAGCTGCACCCGGTCGGACACCAGCTGCATGAGGTCCTTGTCCGTCGAGACCACCGCGATCTCCAGCGCGTCGGGCGCCCTCCGGACCAGGGTGGCGATCACGTCGTCGGCCTCGACCCCGGGCACCTGGAGCACCGGGATCCGGTAGGCATCGACCACCTCGCGCACCAGCGGCAGCTGGGCGGAGAGGTCCTCCGGCTGGGCGTCGCGATGGGCCTTGTAGTCGGCGTAGACCTCCTGGCGGAAGGTCTTGCCCGGCGCGTCGAGGACGACGACCAGGTAGTCCGGAGACTCCTCCCGCCGCACCTTGTTCAACATGTTCACGAAGCCGAGGACGGCGTTCGTCGGCAGGCCCGCCGCGCTGCGCAGGGGTGGCAGGGCGAAGAACGCCCGGTAGAGCGTGTTCGCGGCGTCGATCACCACGAGGCGCATGCGCTGGCGAGCCTAGCACGGGCCGAACGCAGCAGAGGGCGGGGCCCTGGGGTAGGGTGGTTGGGTGTCCGGCTCCGGGACGACGCCCGCCTTCCGGCCCCGATTCACCCTCGGGATCGCCTGGTTCTTCGCCTTCCTGCTGCTCTATCTGTTCCTGATGGCGCTGCCCGCCCTGATGGCCGGCGCGCGGGAGCTGCCGCCGGGCGAGACGCTCACCGAGGAGCAGCGGGAGGAGGCAGGCGAGCGCACCCGCGAGGCCCTGCGCGGACGCGTGCCCTACGCGGTCCTGGCGTCGTTGGTGACGGTGGGTCTGGGTGCCTGGACGGGCCGGCTTCCCGGCTACGGCGATCGCGGGCGTCGCTAGGCGGCCACTCTTCCGGCGACGTAGGACTGCACGTCGCCGATGGTGCGGATGTTCTCCACGTCCTCGTCGGGGACCTCGATGTCGAAGGCCTCCTCGAGCGCCATCACCAGCTCCACCACGTCGAGGGAGTCGGCGCCGAGATCGTCGAGGATGCTCGCCTCGGGCGTGATCTGGGTGACGTCCACACCGAGCTGGCTGGCGACGATCTCCGCGATCTGGCTCTGCAGCTGACTCATCGTTCCCCCCTGGCACCGTACCGATCCACTGCAACTGCGCTCACGTGGACCCGTGGATGAAGAATCCATGAAAAAAATGACTAACAGTCAGAATTGACGCCGGAAGCTTTCCGGATCCCGCCGCCGGTGTCAATGGCCGCTCCCGGGACGGACGGCGAGACCCCGCAGCAGCGTCTCGACCGCATCGTCGAAGATCCGCTCGAGTCGGACCCGCCGCAGGCGCCGCCGGGCGGGCACATGCTCGGTGGCGATCAGGCCGTTGGCCACGGTCCAGAGGATGTTCGCGGTCTCCCAGGCATCGCACTCCCGGAAGTGGCCCGCCTCCACGCCCGCCTCGATGGCGTCGGCGAGGATGTTCAGGCACTCCTCCCAGAGGCGGGTCACCTGCTCCTCGGCGCTCGGCGGCAGATCGCCGATCAGGGCCTGGTTCTCCACGGCCCAGAAGATCTGGAAGTACTCGGGGTTCGACGTCCAGTGCTGGAAGTAGAAGCGCTTGATCCGGCGGATCTGCTCGGACGGGTCGGCGGCGTCGGACCGCGCGCGACGCATCTTCTCCGCGAACAGCTCGCCGTTGTGGGCCAGCACGGCGACGTAGAGATCGGCCTTGCTCTCGAAGTAGCGGTAGAGCGTGCCCTTGGCGACGCCCGCCTGCTGCGCGACCTCGTCCAGGTTGGCGTCGACGAACCCGTCCCGGAAGAAGACCTCGCGGGCCGTCTCGAGGATGCGTCGCCGGTGGAGCGCCTTCTTCTGCTCCCGCCGGGAGCGGCCGAGGCCCTCGGCGTCGTCGCGCTCCGTGCTCACCGCCGTGCGCCCTGCCCGATGCCGGCCCCGGCGTAGCGGCGGGCTTCGTCCACGTAGCTCCTCGTGCGCTGGCGCTGCAGAGCCAGCTCTTCTGCACCGAGGGTCCGTGCCGGCCGGGCCGGCGTCCCCCGGACGAGCGTGCGCGGGGGCACCCGGGTGCCGGGCGCGACCACCGCCCCCGCCGCCACCCAGGCCTCCTCCCCCACCTCGACGCCATCGAGCAGGATGGCGCCGATTCCCACCAGGGCACCGTCCTCGACCCGACAGCCGTGGACGGTCGCCCGGTGCCCCACGGTCACCTCGGCGCCGATCTCGCAGGGGAAGCGATCCCGGGTCACGTGGACCACGCACTGATCCTGCAGATTGGTGCCGGCGCCGATGCGGATGCGGTGCACGTCACCGCGCACCACGGAGCCGAACCAGACGCTCGCGTCGGGGCCCACCTCGACGTCGCCGATCACGACGGCGCCCGGCGCCACCCAGGCCGCCGGGTGGATGCGGGGCAGGCACTCGCGATAGGGCAGGACGAGCGCGCGGCCCCGGTCGTTCCCGCTATCCGACGGCGTCACTGCCCTCGTAGCGGTACGGCGCGAAGAGGTCCGTGTTGAGGTAGCGCTCGCCGAAGCTGGGGATGATCACCACCACCAGCTTGCCCTCGTTCTCGGGGCGGCGCGCGTACTCGAGGGCGGCGTGGACGTTCGCGCCGGACGAGATCCCGCAGAGCAGGCCCTCCTCCTTGGCGAGCCGCCGCGCCATGTCGAAGGCCTGCTCGTTGCTCACCGTGAGGACCTGGTCGACCCGCTCGGTGTCGAGCACGTTCGGAACGAAGCCCGCGCCGATCCCCTGGATCTTGTGGGGCCCCGGCGCTCCCCCGGACAGCACCGGCGCCGCCTCCGGCTCCACCGCCACGACCTGGAAGCCCGGCTTCCGCTCCTTGATCACCTGGGCCACGCCGGTGATCGTGCCCCCGGTGCCCACGCCCGCGACGATGGCGTCGACCTTGCCGTCCGTGTCGGCCCAGATCTCCTCGGCCGTGGTCCTGCGGTGGACCTCGGGATTGGCCGGATTGTCGAACTGCTGGAGCATGAAGGCGTTGGGGATGTCGTTCAGGAGCTCGTCGGCCTTGGTGAGGGCGCCGCGCATGCCCTTCGGCCCCTCGGTCAGGACGAGCTTCGCGCCGAGCGCCCGCAGGACCACGCGGCGCTCCACGCTCATGGTCTCGGGCATGATCAGCACGCACTCGTAGCCCTTCACGGCTGCGACGAAGGCCAGCGCGATGCCGGTGTTGCCGCTCGTGGGCTCCACCAGCACGGTCTTGCCCGGCTGGATCTTGCCCTCGCGCTCGGCGGCCTCGATCATCGCGAGGCCGATCCGGTCCTTCACGCTGTTGAGGGGATTCTGGCTCTCGAGCTTGGCCACCACCTCGGCGCCGACCCCGCGCGAGACGCGGTTCAGCCGCACGAGGGGCGTGCGCCCGATCAGCTCGGTGATGCTCTGGGCAATGTTCACGAGGGTCCTCCTCGGGCGCTGCAGGCGCGGAATTCCGAGTCTACACCGCGCGCCCTGCGCGGTCATCCGAGGAGCAGGCCGGCCGCCTCGAGCCAGGCTCCGGCGCAGACCGTGGCGAAGCTGCCGGCGGGGAGCTCGAAGCGGAGCCGCACGGCGGCGTCGACCCGCTCGACGCGGCAGCCCCGGGGCAGGACGCGCAGCGGGCGGCGGGCGCCGCGCAGTCGCAGTCCGCGCGGCGGGCTCAGGGCGTCGGGATCGACGCCGAGCGAGGCGAGCGCGCGGCGCTCGCGCGCGCCCGGGGCGCCGTCCGCGGCCAGCATGCGCGTGCCGAACATCGGACCGGTGGGCGAGATCTCGCCCGCGTCGGCGCGCGGCTGCTCGCGACCGGGGTCGTCGACCCGGAAGCAGGCGCCGCTCTCGTGCAGCCAGGCCACGTCGCCCGCCTCGAGTCGGGAGAGCGGTCGCGGCCGGGTCGCGAGCACCGCGTTGAACCCCGCCGCCTGCAGCGCCGAGAGCAGGAAGCGCGCCCGGCGCCGGTCGCGCCCCGGGGCCGCCCCCCTCAGCAGCGCCAGGCCTCGCTCGGCGTTGTCCCCGTCGCGACCGAAGCGCTGGGCCCCGAAGGCGTTGGGGACGCCCTCGCGGAGGACGTCCCCGGCCGCGTCGCCCAGGCGGGCCGGGGCGTCGTCGGCGAGGCCGTGCAGGGTGAGCGCAAAGCGGTTCCCCCGGAGCTGGCCCGTGCGGAGCTTGTGGGGGTGAGGCACGGCGGCCAGCACCCGCGCCCCGGGAAGCGCCAGGGAGAGGGCGCGCTCCGGTGCCAGCCCCGGCACCGAGAGCCACTGGCGCGCGAGGGCGTAGCGGTCCTTGCGTCCCGCGTAGCCGATCTCGCGCGGGGCCACGCCCGCCGCGGCCGCCAGGTCGCGGGCGACCTCCTCGGTGGTCCGCAGCCGCTTCTCGACCTCCACGAAGGTGTGTTCGCCCGCACCCGAAGGCGCGTAGAGCGGGATCTCCTCCACGCAGAAGTCCTCGGGCTCGCGCAGGAGCGGGGTGAGGTCGATCAGCGGCTCGCGAGCTCCCGGGCGCGCTCGATCTGCTCGGAGACCGCCCCGCGCAGACGCTCGGTGAGGGGGCCCCGGGCGTCGAGGTCGAGCCCGTCCACCCGGATGGGCTCGCCGATCGAGACGCCGATGGTGCCGGGCCCCTTCACCTCGTAGCCGGGCGGAAGGATCTCGTGAGCCCCGTGGACCCCGATGGGCACCAGCGGCAGCCCGGAGCGCAGGGCGAAGACGGCCGCGCCGCGCTTGAAGGCGCCGAGGGGACCGGGCCCGCTGCGGGTCCCCTCGGCGAAGAACAGCACCGAGAGCTGCCGCAGGAGATCGCGCTGGGCCTCGTCGAGACGGGAGAGGTCCTTCTGGGTGTCGCTGCGGGTGACGAAGACGTTGCCCGTGGCGCGCAGGGCCTGCCCGAACATCGGGATCCGCCCCAGCTGCTCCTTCGCCACGAAGCGGGTGGGATGGCGCTCCAGGGAGGAGAGGATCGCGAGCGCGTCCAGGTGGCTCATGTGGTTCGCCACGAAGACGAAGCGCTGCCCCTCGTCCAGGTGGGCGTCGCCGTTGGTGTTCACCCGCGCGCCGAAGCCCAGCAGGGCCACCTGGGAGAACCCCCGGTAGATCCAGTTGACCCAGGGATGCGCGGGTCCGAGCACGGCGCCGGCGGCGATGGCGGGCGGCCCGAGCACCAGGGTCTCCGCGGAGACGGTCCAGGCGGCGACGGCGCTGCGCACCAGCCGCTCCGGGTTCAAAACAGCACTCCCTGGGCCACGGGCGCGAACGAGCGGCGATGGATGGGGCTGGGGCCGAGACGCTCGAGGGCCGCCAGGTGCTCCCGCGTGGGATAGCCCTTGTGGCGCGCGAAGCCGTAGCCCGGGTGCTCGGCGTCCAGGCGGCCCATCAGGGCGTCGCGGTGCACCTTGGCCACCACCGACGCCGCGGCGATGGCGGCCTCCGCCGCGTCGCCCCCGACGATGGGCGTCTGGGGCGCGCGGATCCCGGGAATCGTGCGGGCGTCCACGAGCACATGATCGGGCCGCTGCCCGAGGGCGGCCACCGCCCGCCGCATGGCCTCGAGCCCCGCGCGGTAGATGTTGAGGCGGTCGATCTCGCCCGGCGCCACCTCGGCCACGGCGAGGTCCCACGCCTGCGCGCGGATCGCCGCCGCCAGGGACTCGCGCGCGTCGCGGTCGAGGCGCTTGGAGTCGTCCAGGCCCGGAAGCCGGGGCCGCGACGGCAGGACCACCGCCGCCGCGACCACGGGCCCCGCCAGCGGCCCCATGCCCACCTCGTCGACGCCGGCCACGCGCCGGGCCCCCGCCGCCTGGAGGCGCCGCATCCGGGCGTAGAGGCGATCGAGCCGACGCCGCTCTTCGGCGGCCCGCTGCGCCCGCCGGCGGCACCCGAGCGCCAGGGCGCGGGCGCCGGCCCGGGCGTCGCCGTCGAGGGCCTCCGCGAGCCGCTCGAGGCTGCGCGCGTCGCGGGTGCGGCGGATGCGCTCCCGGAGCTCGGCCAGCGGTCGCTCCCGGAGCTCGGCCAGCGATCGCGCCCGGAGGTCCCTCACGCGTCCGGGGCCTCGTCGACGCGGCGCTCCAGGCGGCGCAGGCGGCGCAGCAGCTCGGGCAGCCGGGGCAGGACGGCCACCATGCGACGCCAGACGTGCTCGTCGAGGGCGGGCGTACCCCAGACGCGAGCGCCCGCCGGCACGTCGCGGGCCACTCCCGCAGAGGCCCCGGTGAAGGCGCCGTCGCCGATCGTCCGGTGGTCGGCGACGCCGGTCTTCGCCATCAGGATCGCCCGCCGGCCCACCTTCGCGCTGCCGGCCAGCCCCGACTGGGCCACGATCAGCGCGTCCTCTCCGACGTCGCAGTTGTGCGCGATCATCACCAGGTTGTCGATCTTCACGCCCCGGGCGATGCGCGTCTCGCCGAAGGTCGCCCGGTCGACGGTGCTGTTGGCGCCGATCTCCACATCGTCCTCGAGGACGACCCGACCGCGGTGGGGGATGCGCACCCAGGCGCCGCGCTCGTCGGGCTGGTAGCCGAAGCCGTCGCCCCCGATCACGACGCCGGGCTGGAGCAGCACCCGGTCGCCCACGCGCGTGCCCTCCCGCAGCACGCAGCCGGCGTGGATCTCGCAGTCGGCCCCCACCTCGACGTCGGCGTAGAGGAACGCCCCGGCGTGGACGACGCTCCGGGGACCGATCCGACTCCGTGCCCCCACGACGGCCCCGGCGCCGACGCTGGCCGCGGGATCCACCGCGGCGTCGGGCGCGACGCGGGCGCCGGGGTCGACGCCGGCCGCCGGCCGCTCCACCGGGTGGAGCAGCGCCACCGCCCGGGCGAAGTCGAGACGGGGATGGGGAGAGCGGATCGCGGGGCGTCCGCCGGCGTCGAGACCGGAGGGCAGGATGACCGCACCCGCCCGGCTCGCGGCGAGCTGGGCCGTGTAGCGCGCCGAGGCGACGTAGGTGACCTCTTCGGGTCCCGCCTCCTCCACCGGCGCGGCGCCCCGCACGGGGGTCTGCCCCGCCCCCTCGACGGGTCGGCCGAGGGACTCGGCGAGATCCGCCAGACGCAAGGCGTCCTCCCTAGCGGGCGAGCAGCACCGCGATCGGGGAGGTCCGCACGACGGCCGCCGCGTTGCTTCCGAGGAAGTACTCGGTAATCCGGTTCCGCCCGAAGGCGCCCATCACCAGCATCCCGGCGCCGGCCTCCCGGGCCGCATCCACGCTCTTCACGTCGGGCCGGCCCAGGGTCGAGGAGGACTCGCGCACCGGGATGGGGGACGACCCGAGGAGCCGCCGCACCTCGTCGAAGCGCGCCGCCGCCCGGCCCTTGTCCTTCGAATCCACGAAGACCGTGATCGACTCCCCGAGCCGGGTGGCCAGGGTCACGGCCAGGCGCGCCGCCAGCCGCGAGCCGGGGGAGCCGTCGAAGGCCAGCAGCAGCGGGCCCGTGGACTCGGCGCCCTGGGGCACCACCAGGGACGCCACGTTGGTCTTGCGCAGCACGCCGTCGGCGGTGGAGCCGATGAGCCCCGTCCGGTACGGGGCGTGCTCGCCGTCGCGGCCGATCACGACCAGGTCCATGCCCTGGGCCCGCTCGACGATGCGGTCGTCGGCGATGCCCTGGACCGTCTCGCAGGAGACCTCGATCCCGCCGGCCCGGCCCCGCTCCGTCACCCGCCGCGCCACGGCGTCGGCGCGCGCCTTCAGCCACGCCTCCATGCCCTCGGGCGGCGGCGGCGCGCCGAGCCCCTCGATGGCGGGCGGACGCGCCAGGCGATCCTCCACCACCGTGATCGCGGAGAGCCGCGAGCGCAGCCTCCCGGCCATGGTGATCGCATACTGCTCGGCGGAGCTCGCCGCCTGGGAGCCGTCACTCGCGATCAAGATCGATTCGATCATTCCCGGTCCTGCCTTCCTCTTGGTCCCCGTCGCGGTCCCGGCGTCGCTCCCTCAGGAGAGCAGCCGCCCCACGAAAGATCCCCATACCCAGCGAATCAAGCGCTGCGTCCGCTTCAGCTTGGTCGCCGTGTACGGATACCAGGCCGACTCGGACTTCGAACCGAACCGGTCGACGACGATCGACTTCGCGTGGCAGAAGCTTCGCAGCCCCATCTCGCCGTTCACGCGGCCGACGCCGCTGTCCTTCACCCCGCCGAAGGGTGCTTCGGTCACAGCGTAGGAGACCATGCAATCGTTGACGACCACGCCGCCGGCGGCGACCGCCCTCGCCAGGCGCACCCCCTTGCGGCGATCCCGGGTCCACACGTTCGCGTTGAGGGCGAAGGCGCAGTCGTTGGCCAGGGCGACCGCCTCGTCCTCGTCCCGCACCCGCAGGATGGGCAGCACGGGACCGAAGGTCTCCTCGCGCAGGATCGCCATCTCGGGGGTGACGTCCGCGAGCACCGTCGGCTCCCAGAAGAGGCCCTTCTCGTGGGGGTTGCGGCGACCGCCGGCCAACACCCGCGCGCCGCGCTCCACGGCCTCGCGCACCTGGCGCTCGATGATCTCCAGCTGGGGCGCGTGGGTCACGGCGCCGACGTCGAACTCGCCCTCGGCCCCCTGCCGCAGCCCGGCCACCCGGGCCAGCACCCGATCCAGGAAGGCGTCGTAGACCTCGCCCACCACGAAGACGCGCTCGGTGGAGATGCAGACCTGCCCTGCGTTGGCGAAGGCGCCCCACACCGCCCCGGCGGCGGCCCGATCCAGATCGGCGTCGGCGCAGACGATCATGGGGTCCTTGCCGCCGAGCTCGAGGGTGCAGGGCATCAGGCGGCGTCCGCAGCGCTCGCCGATCTCGCGTCCCACGGCCACGCTGCCGGTGAAGCAGATCTTGTCCACCTCGGCGTCGACCAGGGCCCGGCCGGTCTCGGCGTCGCCCGGAAGGACCTGCAGCACCCCCTCCGGCAGGCCGGCCCGTCGGAACAGCTCCTCCACGAGCGCCCCGGAGCGCGGCGTCACCTCCGAGGGCTTGAGCAGCACCGCGTTGCCGGCGATCAGGGCCTGCACCGTGGGGTTCAGGGAGAGGATGAACGGGAAGTTCCAGGGAGTGATCACGCCCACCACGCCGAGGGGCTGCCAGGCCAGGCGAAGGCTCTTGGTCCGCAGCAGGTGCATCGGCAGCGTCCGCTCGGCCAGGATCCGTCGCGCCCGCTTGGCGTAGTACTCGAGCACGTCGCAGGCGGTGGCGATCTCGGCCGCCACGGCCTCCAGGGCCGCCTTTCCGGTCTCCTCGACGATCGTCGCCGCGAACTCGTCCTGGGCCTCGACGAGCACGCGGACGGCGCGACGCAGGAAACGCGCCCGCCCCTCGACCCGCAGCTCCGCCCAGCCGTGCTGGGCCTTGCGGGCCCGCTCCACGGCCGCCGCCACGTCGTGGGCGTTCATCACCTCGATCTCGCCGAGGGGGCGGCGATCTGCGGGACTGGAGAGCGCCAGCCGGCGGCGCCGGCCGGGGGGGCCCTCGACGGGCTCGACGATGGCCATCGAGAAGACTCCCTCTCGACAACGGGACGGGTGAAGGCGGCCCTCGGAGAGTACGGGATTCCCGCGGGGGATGTCAAACCCGGCCCGCCGGCCTGCCTCCACGCCGCTCGCCCCGGTGCGCTGCGCGGCGGCTTCGCCGCCTTGCGTATCCTGCCCCCATGGAGCCGGCCCTGTTTCGCGCCTTCCCCGGTCTGCGCCTCCGGCTCCCCCACGTGGCGTTCGTGCGCGAGCCGACCCCCGTGGAGCCGCTGGCCCTCCCGCTCGAGCGGAGCGGCCCCCTGTTCGTCAAACGCGACGAGCAGAGCTGTCCGCTCTACGGCGGGAACAAGCCGCGCAAGCTCGAGTTCGTGCTGGGACACGCCCGGCAGCGGGGCACGCGGCGCCTGGTCACCACCGGCGGAATCGGCACGAACCACGGTTTGGCGACGACGATCCTCGGGCGGTCGCTCGGCATGCGCACCAGCCTGGTGCTCGTCGACCAGCCCGTCACCGACGAGGTCCGCAGCAAGCTGCTGCTGGACGCCGCCTGGGGCGCCGAGCTCGTCTACGGCGGCAACCTGGCCGGCGCGGTGCTCGGCGTGGCCCGCGTCCTGGTGCGGAGCAGCCTGGGAGGCGAGCGGCCGTACCTGGTGCCCACGGGGGGCTCCTCGCCCCGCGGCAACCTGGGCTTCGTCTCCGCCGGTCTCGAGCTGGCCTCCCAGATCGAGCACGGCCTCTGCCCCGTGCCCGCCCGGATCTACCTCCCGGTGGGGACGGGCGGCAGCGTGGTGGGGCTGGTGCTGGGGCTGCGCCTCGCCGGCCTGGCCTCGCGCGTGTGCGGCGTCCTGGTGACGGACATCCTGCCGCCCTCGTCGCGGAGCCTGCTCCGCGAAGCCCGCCGCGCCCTGGCCCTGCTGCGCCGGGCCGATCCCGGCGTGCCCGAGGTGAGCCTGGGCCTGGACGACTTCCCGCTCCTGCGGGGACAGCTCGGGACGGGCTACGGCGCGACCACCCCCGCGGCGACCGAGGCCGTGGCCCTGGCCCGCGCCCGGGGCCTCCAGCTCGACGGGACCTACACGGGAAAATGTCTGGCGGCCCTCCGCGCCGACGCCGAACGAGGCCTGCTCGGCGGCGACCACCCCGTCCTGTTCTGGAACACCTACGCGCCGGCCGAGCGCGCGGCCGCGCCGCCCGAGCCGCCTTCCCCCGAACGGATTCCCTTGCGCCTTCGTCGGCACGTCGGGTTAACGTAGGTGCGATGCCCCCCTCGGCCCCGAGTCGACTCGCCACCACCCGCCGCGGCTTCCTGCGACTCGCGGGCAGCGGCGTGGCGCTGGCGACCCTGGCGCAGGTCCGCGCCGTCCCCGCCGCCGCGCGCGCCGCGCCGGCGGGCGGCGTCGGGTTCTTCGAGCCGGGGCCCCGGGAGATCCTGACCCAGGTCGTCGAGCGCATGGTCGACACCGGGGAGGCGTCGGCACCGGCCGTGCGCGACACCCGCGCCGTCGACACCATCGACGCGCTCTGCGCCGGACTCGACCCGACCCTCACCGAGCCCCTGCCCTGGCTGCTCTACGCCGTCGAGTGGGGCCCGTTCGTCTTCGACCTCACGTTCTGCCGCTTCACCCGCATGGACGACGCGGGCAAGGACGCCTCGATCCGCGCCTGGATGACGAGTCGCCTCGCGCTGCGCCGCCAGGGCTTCGCCGCCCTGAAGAACCTCGCCTTCCTGGGCTACTACGCCCAGGAGGAGACCTGGCCCCTCATCGACTACGCGGGGCCGCTGCTGCGCGGCCGGGGCGCGGCTTGATCGTCGATCTCCGCGCGGCGGGCGGGGATCGGGTCGAGCGGGCGGACGTCTGCGTCATCGGCTCGGGCGGCGGCGGCGCCGTCGCCGCGGCGGAGCTCGCCGCGGGCGGGCGCTCGGTGGTGGTGCTCGAGCAGGGACACCACTGGACGTCGGCCGACTTCAGCCAGCGCGAGGACGAGATGCTCCCGCGACTGTTCGAGGAGGGCGGCCAGCGCCAGACCCGCGACGGCTCGGTGGTGGTGCTCCAGGGCCGCAACGTGGGCGGCTCCACGGTGCACAACCTCTGCTACGCGTTCCGCACCCCCGATCCGATCCTGCGCCTGTGGCGCGAGGAGCACGGTCTCCCCGAGCTCACGGCCGGGGCGCTGGCGGCCTCCTTCGCCCGGGTAGAGCGACACCTCAAGGTGAAGCCCATCCGCGAGGACGAGGTCAACGCCCTGAACCGGGTCGTCCGCGCCGGCGCCGAGAAGCTCGGCTACTCGGGATTCGTGACCCGGCACAATCGCGAGGGCTGCGTCCAGTCGGGCTACTGCATCCTCGGCTGCTCCTACGACGCCAAGCAGTCGATGCTGGTGACCTACGTGCCCCGGGCCGCGCGCGCCGGCGCGCGCATCTTCTGCAACGCCCGGGCGGAGCGCATCGAGGCCGAGGGCGGTCGGGTCCGGAGGGTCCTGGGGCGGGCGATCGATCCCGACGGCACGCCCCGGGGCAGCATCGAGGTGTCGGCGCGCGCCGTCGTGCTCGCCGCCGGCGCCGTCGCCTCGCCGGACCTGCTGCTCCGCAGCGGACTCGGCGGCGATCGCGTCGGGCGCGGTCTCCACCTGCATCCGTCGGTGATGGCCGCAGGCTTCTTCGACGAGCCGCTGCACGCCTACCGCGGCATCCCCCAGAGCTACTACATCGACGAGTTCATCGATCTCGAGCGGGATCCGCACCGGGGCTACGTGCTCATGCCCATCGCGGGCTTCCCGGTCCTCACCGCCACCCAGCTGCCGGGCTTCGGGCGCGACCACTACCGGGTGATGCGCGACTACGCTCGCATGGCGGGACTGCTGGTCCTGCTCCACGACCGCAGCGAGGGGCGGGTGCGCCCCGGCGCATCGCTGTCCAAGCCGTCGATCGACTACGACCTCGACCCCGAGGACGCGCGCCAGCTGGCCGAGGGCCTCGCCCACTGCGCCGAGGTGCTGTTCGCCGGCGGGGCCCGCCGCGTGGTGCTGCCCTACGCGCCCGAGCCCCTGGTGCTGGAGCGCGGCGACCCGGTGGACGAGATCCGCCGGCGCGGGGTGCGCGCGGGCGCCGTGCCCATGGCTTCGACCCACCCCCAGTCCACCTGCGCCATGTCCCCGGACGCCGGCTCCGGCGTGGTGGACGCCCGGGGCGAGGTCCACGGGGTGCGCGGCCTGTTCGTCGCCGACATGAGCGTGTTCCCGACCTCCCTGGGCGCGCCGCCCCAGATCACCACCGCGGCCCTTGCCGACCGCACCGCCCACCACATCCTGGAACGCGGGAACGAGTTCGAGGCGTGACGGAGCCCGCCCCGGGGGTGCCGGAGGGCGAGCCGACCCCCGGCGCGCCGGCGCCGGGCCCCGGCCCCGCCGGGCTCGGGGTCTGGAGCCTGGCCTGGCCGACCATGGTGTCGTTCGGGCTGCAGAGCCTGGTGGGCGTGGTCGACTTCGCCATCGTCGCGGGCCTGGGCGCGGAGACGGTCGCCGCGGTCGGTATCGCCCATCAGGTCTACTTCGCCCAGTTCGCCGTGCTGGCGGGGGTGACGACCGGCACGGTGGCCCTTGTGGCCCGGGCGATCGGGGCCGGCGACCCCGCGCTGGCGGACCGCACCCTGCGGGTGTCGGTGCTGCTCGGCGTCGCCATCGGGCTCCTCACCATGGGGCTCATCCCCGTGGCGGCGGCGGTGGTGGGCGTATTCGGCGTGGAGGCCGCGGTCGTCGACATCGGCGCCTCCTACCTGCGGATCCTGCTGGCATTCAACGTGCCGCTGGCCATCGGCGTGGTGCTCTCCAGCGGCGTCCGCGGCGCGGGGGACGTGCGCACGCCCCTGGTGCTGGGCGCGATCGTCAACGTGCTCAACGTCTTCCTCAACTACGGCCTGGTCTACGGCCGCTTCGGCCTGCCCGAGCTCGGCGCCGACGGCTCGGCCCTGGGCACGGGCATGGCCATCGCCGTGGGCACCGCGGCCTGGATCGCGCTGTGGTGGGGGAACCGGCTGGTGGTCGAGCGCGGCCCCTGGCTCGAGGGGCTCACGGCGGGCCTGGCCCGGCGGGTGCTGGCGATCGGGATCCCGACCTTCCTCGAGCAGGCGGCCTTCCAGGTGGGGATCGTGCTCTTCCTGCGCATCGTGGCCGGGTTCGGCACCACGGCGGTCTCCGCCTACCTGATCGGGGTGCGCATCCTGTCCCTCTCCTTCGTGCCGGGGCTGGGCTACGCCACGGCGGCCTCCACGCTGGTGGGCCAGCATCTCGGCGCCGGGCACCCCGGCGAGGCCATGCGCGCCGGCTGGCGGGCGACCCAGGGCGCCGTGGTGGTGATGGGCAGCGTCGGGCTGTCGATCATCCTGCTGGCGCGGCCCGTGGCCTCGATCTTCGGCGCGGCCGGCGAGGAGACGGTCGGCCTCACGGTGACGTTCATCTACATCCTGGGCGCCGCCCAGCCCCTCATGGCGCTGGAGTTCGCCCTGGGCGGGGGGCTGCGCGGTGCCGGCGACACGCGCTACCCGCTGCTGGTCATCCTGGCGGGCCTGTTCGGGATGCGGCTGCCGGGGGCGCTCGTGCTCTGGCAGGTCGTCGGCGCCTCGGTGACGGCCGTCTGGAGCTGTCTCCTCGCCGACTATGCCCTCAAGGCGACGCTGCTCGCCTGGCGATTCCGCTCGGGCCGCTGGCAGCAGGTCCGCGTCTAGCCGTCGCGCAGGCGACCGGCAAAATACCGGAGCAGGTCGGTCTCGGTGACGAGGCCCAGCAGCACGTCGTCGGCATCGACGACCGGCAGGCAGCCGATCTTGTGGTCCGCCATCAGCAGGGCCGCGTCTTCGACCGAGGCATCGGGCCCCACGGCGATGGGCGGCGTGGACATGACGCGGGAGATGTCGATCGCCTCCAGGAAGGCCCGGCGCTCCTCGCTGCCGAACGAGGTCAGGTTGGAGAGCGAGACCCGCAGCAGGTCGCGTTCGGAGACGACGCCCACCAGACGCCCTCCGTGCACCACCGGGATATGGCGCACGTGACCAAGAGTCATGATATCCTCGACGGTCGACAGGCGGTCGCCGACACTGATCGTGACGACCTTCTGTCGCATGATCTCTCGGATGAGGGTCGGCTCCAACCGGGTAAGCTCCCTACGGCTCAGCTCCATACCCATTCCGGTCAGTCTACTCCAATGCCGCCGTCGCGAGGCAACAACAAAGACACCGCTCCCGCACCGAAGGTGCGCGGAGGGCGACCCTCGCGCGAGGCGCCGGAGGACCGCCAGCCGTTCCTGCCGGAGATCCTGCAGCGCGCCCTGGCGCTGGGACTCTCGGGGATCTTCACGACGGAAGCCGCGTTCCGACGCGCCCTGGGCGATACCCTTCCCAAGGACTGGGTGGATTTTGCCGTCGACCAGAGCGATCGCACCCGCACCGAGTTCGTCAACCGGCTGGCGGAGGAGATGGTGCGGGTCCTCGAGACCGCAGACCTCGAGGGCATCACGCGCCGCCTGATGGCGGACCAGAAGATCGAGCTCAAGGTCGAGGTGCGCATGGTTCCGGACGAGTCTGCGAAGCAGAAGGGAGCCGGAGAGCGGGAGTCGCAGGGCTCCCGGGTGGCGGGCGCGAGAGGGAAACCGCGTTGAGCGAACACAGCGAGCCCGCCGCGGCGCCGGCACGGTCGCCGGACGGCGGGCAGGCCCCCCCCGACGGGCGACGCGTTCTCGTCGGCCGGGTGCTCCTCGGACTCCTCGTCCTGTACTGCGGCCTCTGCTACTACGGCTTCGGACCCTACGACGGTCTGAGCGATGTGCCCTGGTGGCACCCGCGAGCCTTCCTGGTGCACTCGCCCCTGGTCGGCGCCTTCGACGGCAACATGGGCCTCGCGGTCGCCGCGTTCGCCGGATTCGGGCTGGCCCTGGGCAGCGGGGTCTTCCTCTGCCTGCGCTCCCCCGGCGCCTGGACCCTGGCGTTGGCCTGCGTCCTGGCCTGTCTCCTGTTCGCCTTCTATGGGCTGCGCGATCCGGGCCCGCGCATCTGGGAGTTCTTCCGCTGGCGGGGCTCGGCGGTGATGGCGTGCCTGGCCCTGGCGATCGCGGGCACCCTGCTGGCGCCCCGGCTGGCCGAGAGCTGGCTGCGCTGGCGCTGGCCCCTGCGTCTGGCCACATACCTGCCCATCGTGCTGCTGGTGGTGGCGGCCTCGCGGACCATCACCGGGACCGACCCGCGCCTGGCCTTCAACATCTCTCCCTGGCCCGCCCTGACGGTGTTCGGCCTCGACGGGATCGCCACGGCGATCGTCGGGCTGCTGGGCTGTGTCGCCCTGGCGCTGGGCGCCTGGCGCCACCGCGTGCGGCGTCCTCCCCTGGCCTGGGCGCTGGGGATGGCCGCGCTGGTGCTGCCGGTCCTGTGGGTCCAGCTCCGATTCGGGGGCGGCCTGCTCCTGCTGGCGACGGCGGCGCTGCTGGCCGGGGCGGGGATGGGTCTGGCCGCGACCGCCGCCGAGCATCCCGGCCGGAGGCTCCACAGTGCGGGCGGGTACACCGCCGTGGGAACCCTGCTGGCGGCCCTGCCCCTGCTCCTCGGGCAGGGCTGCGCCCGGCTCGACTATACCCTCACCCGGGACGGCACGGCCCAGGAGGTGATCGACGCCCTGGCCCGCTACAGCGAGACCGAGGGCGAGTATCCCGACCGCCTGGAGGAGCTGGTGGAGTCGAAGGTGCTCGAGACGGTCCCCAGGCCCCAGATCGGCTTCCCCGGACTCGGCAACGGGGACTTCAGCTACCAGAACTTCGGAACCGGATACCTGCTCGAGTTCGCCGCGCCGGGCTGGGTGCAGTGCGCCTACAGCCCACCCTGGGAGGACGAGGTATACGAGGAGGAGGAGGAAGACGTGGAGCTCGACCCCGAGGCGGGTCCCCTGCCCGGCGAATGGTCCTGCGAAGACGCGCCCCCGGAGCTCTGGTGACCAGCGCGGCCCCGGCGCACCGGGTGGGGCCGGCGGAGCGGCTGTACCGCGCCCGCCGCATCGGCTCGACCTTCGGCCGCGTCTACCTCGGCATCAAGGCGAACCAGTTCATCGCGCGGCGGCTGCGACCGCCGGACATGAACGCCCGCTGGAAGCGCTTCCACCGCGACAGCGCCCAGAACATCTACGAAGCCGCGGTGGAGCTGCGGGGACTCATCCTCAAGGGCTGCCAGTTCCTGGGGGCGCGCGCCGACGTCCTGCCGCGCGAGTACGTCGAGGCCCTCTCGCGCCTCCAGGACCGCGTCCCGGCGCGGAGCTTCCGGGTGGTGCGTCGGACCGTGGAGGAGGAGCTCGACGCGCCCCTGGAGGACGTCTTCAGCCGCTTCTCGCGCAAGCCCATCGCCTCGGCCTCCCTGGCCCAGGTCCACGACGCGACGCTGCGCAGCGGGCGGCGGGTCGCCGTCAAGGTGCAGTACCCGGAGATCGACGCCCTGGTGCGGGGCGACCTCTCGAACCTGCGCTCCCTGTTCCGCGCCGTGGGGTACCTCGAGCGCGACATCGATCTGATGCCGCTGGTGGACGAGCTCGGCACCTACGTCCCGCGCGAGCTCGACTTCGAGAGCGAGGGACGCAACGCCGAGCAGGCGGCGCGGATGTTCGCCGACCGGGAGGACGTGGTGGTTCCCGAGATCGTCTGGGCGCACACCACCCGGCGCGTGCTCACCATGGAGTTCATGGAGGGCATCAAGATCAGCGACGTCGCCGCCCTCCGCGCGGCGGACGTCGACGTGGACGAGGTCGGGCGCCTGCTGGTGGAGGCCTACTGCCTCCAGGTGCTGGTCCACGGCTTCTTCCACGCCGACCCCCACCCGGGCAACTTGCTGGTGCAGCCCGAGGGGCCGCGGCTCGTGCTCCTGGACTTCGGCCTCTCGAAGGACCTGCCGCCGAGCTTCCGCGAGGGCATCCTGGCCTTCACCGCGTCGCTGCTCCAGGGCGATGCCGAGCGCATGGTCGACGCCTGCGTGGCGCTCGGCTTCGAGACCCGGTCGGGGGATACCGACCCCCTGGTGCAGGTGGCGCGGATGATCCTGGAGCTGGGCACCCGCCTGCGCGATCAGGCCCACGTGGACCGGGAGATGATCGAGCACTGGAACGAGGAGCTGGGCGAGACCCTGCGCGCGAATCCGATCGTGCGGGTCCCGAGCCACGTCATGCTGCTGGGCCGCGCCCTGGGGCTCCTGTCGGGTGTCACCCGCAGTCTGGGCGCCCAGGTCGACCTGCTGCAGCTCATCCTGCCGTACGCGCTCGGGGCTCCCCCCCGCCGCTGACGGCGAGCCACTTGCCTTTCCGGGGGGTTTGGGCAGAGAATCCGGCGGGGGGGCCTCGCTTTGACCAACGAGCTCCTGCTCTCGCTCGCCTTCCTGGTGGCCTTCGGCCTGGGCGGTGCCCTGCTGGGTCGGATTCGCGGAGAGGCCACACCCTGGTGGCCCGGCGCCTGGGCCTCGCTGATGGCGGCGGGGGTCGCGGTCCAGATGGGGATGGCGCTCCCCGTCGGAACGACCGAGCTGCCCCTGAGCTTCGTCTTCTCCAGCGCGTTCTGCTTCCTGGCCTTCGCAGGCGCCCTGGAGAGCACCGGGCGGACGGCACCGCGCTGGATCCCCCTGCTGGCCCTCGGCTTCGGCACGCTGCGCGCCGCGCTGGTCGCCTCCGGACGACTCCCGCTGGCGGGCGCGCTCAGCCTCGCCATCGACGTGCCGCTGCTCGTGGCGGCGGCGGTGCTGACCTGGCTGGGCACGCGGGACGACGAGTCCTGGGTGCGTCGGCTGCTGCCCCTGGGCGTCGGCCTGCTGGTCCTCCCCCGGTTGCTCGACTCCCTCGAAGACCTCCGGGGGCCCGACGCCCATCCGTTCCCGGTGTGGGCCCTCGTCGCGGCCCCCGTCGCGGCCCTGCAGGTGGTGGCGGCGCTCGTGGCGGCCCGCCGCGAGAGCGAGCGGGCCACCGAGGCCCTGGAGGCCAACCTGCGCCGCTTCGGGACGTTGGCCGAGAGCGCCCACGACCTGATCACCGAGACCGATGCCGAGGGACGCATCGTCTACGCCTCGCCGAACATCGAGGACGTGCTGGGCTACGC
Source organism: uncultured Spirochaetales bacterium (assembly GCA_964442285.1). GTDB lineage: Bacteria > Myxococcota_A > UBA9160 > UBA9160 > JAFDET01 > CAYTZH01. Next base: position 128,463 of record CAYTZH010000009.1, read on the forward strand.
CCCCGCAGAGCTGGTGGGGCGGTCCTGCTTCGACCTCCTCCACCCGGACGGCTCGCCCGGCCCGGACGACCTGCGGAGCACCTCGAGCGAAGCAGACGGTCTCCGCTTCGGACCGCTGCGCGTCCGACACCGAGACGGGAGCTGGCGTTGGATCGAGGGCACCCTGCGCTCCTATCGGGATGCCGCGGGCGAGCGTCGGATCCTGCTCACCCAGCGCGACGTCGGCGAGCGGCTGGCGATGGAGGAGCGCCTGCGCCAGAGCCAGAAGCTCGAGAGCCTGGGCCTGCTGACCGGCGGCATCGCCCACGACTTCAACAACCTCCTGGTCCCGATCCTGGGCAACGCCGGGCTCCTGCGCGAGCAGGTGTCGGACCGGCCCGAGCTGGACGCGCTGGCCCGGGACATCGAGGAGGGTGCCCAGCGGGCCGCCGACCTCACCCGCCAGCTGCTCACGTCGAGCGGCCAGGGGCCGACGCTGTCCGAGCCCCTCGACCTCGCCCGACTCGTCCGCGACGTGGCGCAGCTCCTGGAGCACACGCTGCCGCGAAAGGTCCGGCTCTCCTGCAAGCACGAGCAGGACCTGCCGCCGGTCCGGGGCGACCCGAGCCAGCTCCACCAGGCGATCCTCAACCTGGTCACCAACGGCGTGGAGTCCCTCCCCGACGCGGGCGGCAGCGTGGAGCTCACCATCCGGCGTCTGGACCTGGACGCCGACGTCCTCGGCGGCTGCCTCGGCACCGACGAGCCCCCGCCGGGCCGCTACGTCTGCCTCGAGGTGCGCGACGACGGCTGCGGAATGGACGAGGCGACGCGCGCCCGGATCTTCGATCCCTTCTTCACGACGAAGCGCGACGGCCGGGGCCTGGGCCTGGCCTTCCTGCTGGGCACGCTCCGGAGCCACGGCGGGGGCGTGCTGGTGGAGAGCGGCGGCACGGGCACCACCTTCCGGCTCGTCTTCCCCTGCGCCGAGGCCCCCGTCGCGGCGGAGGAGGCGACCGCGCCCACCGGGCGCCCGCCGGCCGCCCACGGCACCGTGATGGTCGTGGACGACGAGGAGGGGGTTCGCCGCATGGCCGCCCGCGCCCTCGACCGGGCGGGCTTCGACGTCGTCGAGGCGGAGAACGGGCTGGAGGCCTTGAGCCGGCTTCGGCGCCAGCCCCACGTCTTCCGGGCCATCCTGCTCGACCTGAGCATGCCGCAGCTGCCGGGCGAGGAGACCTTCGCACACGTGCGCCGGCTCGCCCCGGACCTGCCGGTGGTGCTGTCGAGCGGCTTCTCGCGGCCCGAGGTCCGGGAACGGCTGCCGCGGGACGACCGCGTCGCCTTCCTCCAGAAGCCGTACTCCCCGGGGACCCTGGTGGACACCGTGGCCGGGCTCGTCGCCGGCGACGCCTAGGCCCCCGGGCCGTCGGCTAGGCTCGCTCCATGGCGACGGCTCCCCTCGCGGTATGAGCGCGGCCCCCCTCGC
>CAYTZH010000010.1:0-4071 GCA_964442285.1 uncultured Spirochaetales bacterium
GCGCCGACGATTGTGTGCAGCTCCTCTATGAACAGGATGATCTTGCCCTCGGCCTCGGAGATCTCCCGCAGCACCGCCTTGAGCCGATCCTCGAACTCCCCCCGGTACTTGGTGCCCGCCACCAGGGCCCCGAGGTCCAGGGCCACCACCCGGCGCTCCGAGAGCGACTCGGGCACGTCGCCGGCCACCACGCGCTGGGCCAGGCCCTCGGCGATGGCGGTCTTGCCCACGCCGGGCTCGCCGATCAGTACCGGGTTGTTCTTGGTGCGTCGCGAGAGCACCTGCACCACCCGGCGGATCTCCTCGTCGCGCCCCACCACCGGATCGAGCTTGCCGGTGCGTGCGGCCTCGGTGAGGTCGCGGCCGAACTTCTCGAGCGCCTGGTACTTCGACTCCGGGTCCTGATCGGTCACCCGGGCGCCGCCGCGCACCGAGGCGATGCCCTTCTCGATGGCCTCGGGCGAGGCCCCGGCGCGGCGCAGGCACTCGGCGGCGTCGTCCTTCTCGCGCGCGAGGGCGAGCAGCAGGTGCTCGGTGGAGACGTACTCGTCCTTGCGACGGTCCGCCTCGGCGAAGGCGCCCTCCAGCGCCCGGGAGGCCGCGGGCGAGAGCGCGGGCTGCGCGCCGCCGCTCACCTTGGGCAGCCGCGAGAGCGTCTCCTCCAGGGAGGCCTGCAGGCCGTCCATGGCGACGCCGATCTTCTGGAGGATCGGCACCGTGCTGCCTTCGGGCTGGTCGAGCAGCGCCCGGAGCAGGTGGGTCGGGGTGATCTGGCTGTGGCCGCGGGACGTGGCGAGGCTCTGGGCCTCGGACACGGCCTCCTGGCTCTTGATCGTGAGCTTGTCGAATCGCATGGCCGGAACCGTAAGCACGGCTTCCGGCCGGTCAACGCGCGGTCGGCCCGGGGCCTCCCCCTGGGGTCACTCCTCCCCGCGCTTCATGGCCACGTAGAGGTTGTTCTCGCCCCGGCGGACGAGCAGGAGGACGCCGGCATCCGCCGCGCCGAGCCGCTCCTGCAGGGCGTCGACGTCGTTCACCTCCTCCTTGTCCACCTCCACGATCACGTCGCCGCGGCGCAGGCCGGCCGCACCGGCGGGGCTGCCCCGCTGCACGCCCGTGATCACGACGCCCGCGTCCTCCTCCACGCCGAGCTGCGACGCCACGTCCGGCGTGAGGTCCTGCACGCGCAGGCCGTAGGCCTCGGCGGCCTTCTCCTCCGGCGTCGCCGGGCCGCGCGCCAGCTGGGTGGCCGAGTCGGGGAAGCGGCCGATCTCCACGTCCAGGGTCTTCCGCTTGCCGTCGCGGACGATCACCACCTCGGCCTCGGTTCCCACCGGGGTCTCCGCCACCAGCCGGGGCAGCCGCTGCATCTCCTCCACGGGCTTGCCGTTGAACTGCACGATCACGTCGCCGCGCCGGATGCCGGCCTCGTCCGCCGGGCCCGACGGCTCGACCTTGGAGACCAGGGCCCCCGACTTGTCCTCGAGCTCGAACTGCTCGGCGAGCTCCTCGTTGATGCCCTGGATGACGACGCCCAGCCAGCCGCGGGTCACGCTGCCCGTCGCGCGCAGCTGGGGAAGGATGGTCTTGGCCATGTTGATGGGCACCGCGAACCCGATCGTGTTCGCCCGCGGATTGATCGCGGTGTTGATGCCGATCACCTCGCCCTGCAGGTTGATGAGCGGACCGCCCGAGTTGCCGGGGTTGATCGCGGCGTCGGTCTGGATGAAGTCGTCGTAGCTGCCGGCGCCGATGATGCGGTGCTTGGCGCTGACGATCCCCGCCGTGACGGTGTGCTCCAGCCCGAAGGGGTTGCCGATGGCCACGACCCAGTCGCCGGGGCGCACCCCCTCGGAGTTGCCGAGGGGAAGGGCCTGGAGGTCGCCCTCCGGCTCCACCTTGATCAGGGCGATGTCGGTCTTCGGGTCCCGCCCGACGACCTCGGCTTCGAGCTCCCGGCCGTCCTCGAAGGCGACCAGGATCTTGTCCACGTCCTTGATGACGTGGTCGTTGGTGACGATGTAGCCGTCGGTCGAGATCACGAAGCCGCTGCCCGCGCTCTCCCGGGGGCCGCCGAAGAACTCCTCGAAGGGCCCACCCGGCCCGCCGAAGAACTCCTCGAAGCCGGGGGGGACCCGCCGCTGCTGCTCGCGGCTCGGCTTGCGCGACGTGCGGATGTTGACCACCGCCGGGGAGGCCCCCTCCGCCAGGTCGGCGAAGCTTCCCGGCGTGCCGGCCGGCGGCGTGGCCGCCTCGCGGGCCACGCCCTCCTCCCAGAAGGGATCGGACGCTGCCGCCGGCGCCTCGTCGTCGCGGTCGAACAGACCCGCGGCATCGGCGTCCGGACCGCGCCAGTCGAAGCGGACGTCCACCACGCCGGACCAGACGGCCAGCGCGCCGCCGAGCACGACCAGCACCACGAACTTTCCGAAGCCACCCATTCGCTCACCTCTCCCGTGGATCCCCGACCTGAGACACCCAGAGCGGGCCTCTCGTTCCCGACCCCGGCAGGACGCCTCCGTCCGGTGTCAGACCAGGGGGATCGTTACATGGTATCTGCCGCGCCCGCGCGCAACCACGACGATGGCCCGGGCCCGGCCGCGCAGGTCGAGCACGGAGCGCCGCAGCGCGGCCTCGTCCGCCAGCCGACGCCCGTTGATCCGCAGCAGGCGGTCGCCGGGGGCGAGCCCGATGCGGGCGGCGGCGCTGCTCGCCACCACCTCCTCCACCACGAAGCCCGGGCCCTCGGCGGCGGGCTCCAGCCGCAGCCCCAGGAGGCCCCGGACCAGGTCCTCGACCAGGCGCTCCGGGATCTCCTCCGCCACGACCCGCGCCTGGCGCGGCTCGCGGCCCCGCAGCAGCTCCAGCTCCAGCACCTGGCCGGGCGTCGACCGCACCAGGTACTGGAAGAACTCCCGGGCGCTGCCCACCGGGTGCCCGTCCACGCGGGTCAGCACGTCGCTCCGGCGGATCCGGGCCTTCCGGGCCGGGCTCCGGTCGTGCACCCGCGAGACCAGGACGCCCCGGGTCTCCGGCGGGAGGTCCAGGGCCTCGGCCAGGGTCGGGTCGAGATCCTGGAAGTGGAGCCCGAGCCAGACCGGCGGCACCTCGCCGTGGGCGATCAGCTCGTCCACGACGCGCATCGCCACGCCGATCGGGATGGCGAAGCCGATCCCCTCGGCGTTGCCGTAGATGGCGGTGTTGACGCCGATCAGGTCGCCGTGGGCGTTCAGCAGCGGTCCCCCGGAATTGCCGGGGTTGATCGAGGCGTCGGTCTGCAGGAAGCCGTGGAAGATGCGCCCGCCGGTATTGACCGAGCGGTTGCGGGCCGAGATCACCCCGGTGGTGACCGTGTTGGAGAGACCGAAGGGGTTGCCGATGGCGATCACCGGCTCGCCGACCATCAGGTCGTCCGAGCTCCCCGGTCGGACCCAGGGCAGGGTGTCTTCGCTCTCGATGCGCAGCACCGCCAGGTCGTTGTTGGGATCGGCGCCCACGAGCTGCGCCTCGAACTCGCGGCCGTCCGCCAGGGACACGCGGATGCGACTGGCGCGGGCGACGACGTGCTCGTTGGTGATCACGTGGCCCTCGGCGTCGATGAGGACGCCCGAGCCGAGGCTCTGGCGGGTGCGGTTGCGGGGTCGGCCGCGCTCGAAGAAGTCGCTGAAGAAGCGGTCGAAGAAGGGGTCGTTGAAGCCCGAGCCGAAGGGGTTCGGGCTCCGCACGATCTGCTCCGTGGTGATGTTGACCACCGACGGACCCACCCGCTCCACCACCTCGACGGTGGCGGTGCGGCGCAGGAACGGATCTGCCGCCTCCGCGGTCGGCACCGCGGCGGACACCGTGAGCACGCAGGCAGCGAGGATCGCTCTCAAGCCGGGCCTCATGGATCGTGACATTGGACGGCGGAGGACGTCGGCTATTCGACGCCCGTCCCGGGGGCCGGAACGTAGGTCGCGGACCCCGCGGGAGCAACGCGGCGGCCCGCCCCCGGTGTTGCCCGCTCCCGCCGCCCGACCTAGCGTCCGCGGGCCCACACGGAGGCTCGGGTCGGCGGGCCCACACGGAGGC
>CAYTZH010000010.1:4171-20789 GCA_964442285.1 uncultured Spirochaetales bacterium
ACCTAGCGTCCGCGGGCCCACACGGAGGCTCGGGTCGGCGGGCCCACACGGAGGCTCGGGTCGGCGGGCCCACACGGAGGCCGCGGATGGGGCCGATCACCACCGACGCGGCGCTCGCCGAGCACACGGCGTCCTTCCGGCAGGCCCTCGGCGGCTCGCCGGCGCTGGCGGCGCGGGCCCCCGGCCGCGTGAACCTGATCGGGGAGCACACCGACTACAACGAGGGCCTGGTCCTCCCCTGCGCCATCGACCGCCACACCTGGGTGCTGGCCGCGCGCCGGGGCGACGGTCGCGTCCGGGTGGTCTCCCGCGAGCTCGGCGAGGCGGCGTTCGAGGCCGCGGCCCCGCGTCGCCTCGGCGCGTGGGTGGACTACGTGCAGGCGGTCTTCTCCGCCGCGGCCGCCGAGGGCCTCCCCGTGGCGGGCTGCGATCTGTGGGTGGCCAGCGACGTGCCGCTCGGCTCCGGTCTCTCCAGCTCGGCGGCCCTCGGGGTCGGCGTGGCCACCGCCCTGGACGCGCTGCTGGGCTTCGACCTCGGTGCCGAGGGACGCGCGCGGCTCGCCCACCGCGGCGAGAGCGAGTTCGTCGGGGTGGGCTGCGGGATCATGGACCAGTACGCCAGCGCCCTGGGCCGGCGGGCGCACGCGCTCCGCATCGACTGCCGCAGCCTCGCCACCCGGGCGGTGCCGATCGCCGACCCGCGGCTCACGCTGCTCATCGCCGAGTCGGGCGTGCGCCGGGAGCTGGCGCGAGGGGGCTACAGCGACCGCCGCGAGGCGTGTCGCGCCGCCCTCGCGGCCGCCCGGGAGGCGGGCGTCGCGGCGCCCGCTGCCCGCGCCCTGCGCGACCTCCGGGAGGCGGACCTGCCGGGGCTCGAGCGCGCCCTGGCGCCGACCCTGTTCCGACGCGCGCGTCACGTGATCCGCGAGAACGCGCGGGTGGACGCCTTCTGCGCTGCCCTGGGCGGGGGCGACCTGGCCGCGGCCGGCGACCTGCTCCGGGCCGGGATGGCGAGCCTGCGCGACGACTTCGAGGTGAGCACGCCGGAGCTCGACGCCCTCTGCGAGGCGGGGGATGCGCATCCCGGGGTCTACGGCTCGCGCCTCACCGGCGCGGGCTTCGGGGGGTGCACGCTGCACCTGGCCCGACGCGAGGCGGCCGCCGAGGCCGCAGAGGCCATCGCCCGGGCCTTTGCCCGGCGCTTCGGGCGAAGGCCCCCGGTGCTCGAGGCGGTGCCGTCCGACGGCGCCGCGGTGGTGACGCTGCCGGCCTGAGGCTCACTGCGTGTGGGCCGCGGCCCCGGCCTCCTCCCGGGCGGCGGGGGTCGACGGGCGGTCGCCCCGGCGCTTCACCAGCAGGTAGAGGGTCTCGTCGCCGCGCCGGGCCTTGACCAGGAAGCGGCTGCGTCCGGCCACGGCGTCGAGCGCCTTGCGGAAGTCGGCCAGGTCGTCCACGCGGCGGGTCTCGACCGCGGCGACCACGTCGCCCCGCCGCAGGCCCGCCTCCGCCGCCGGCGAGCCGCGCTCCACGAAGGAGACGTAGGCGCCCTCGCGGGTCGCCAGGCGGCCGGCGCGGTAGATCAGCTCGGTGATCTCCTGCACGTGGAAGCCCGTGTCGCTCTCGGCCTCCTCGGGCACCACCTTCGGCTGGGCGCCGAGCTTCGCCTTCAGGGTGCGCGAGCTGCCGTCCCGCAGCACCGCCAGGCGGACCTCGGTGCCGGGCGGCAGGTTGGCGACCTGCCGCTGGAAGGTGCGCAGATCCTCGTCCTTCTCCGCCTCGACGGGGACGTCGTCGATGTGGGTGAGCAGGTCGCCCACCCGCAGCTTGGCCCGGTCGGCGGGGGAGTCGTCGCTCACGCTGTTCACGAGCACGCCCGTGGCGTCGGGCATGCCGAAGTAGTCGGCCAGCTCGCGGTCCAGGGGCTGGGCGGTGATGCCGAGCCAGCCCCGCTCCACGCCGCCGTTCTCGATCTGCGCGAGCACCTCGAGGGCCGTCTTGATCGGGATCGTGAAGCCGATGCCGCGGCCCTGACCGCGGGAGTTGATGCCCACCACCCGGCCCTCCAGGTCGACCAGGGGGCCGCCCGAGGAGCCCCGGTCGATCATGGCGTCGGTCTGGATGAAGTCGTTGATGAGGTGCTCGACCTCGAGGTTGCGCCCCTTGGCCGAGACGATCCCGAAGGAGACGGTGCCCTCGAGGCCGTACGGGTTGCCCACCGCCAGCACCCACTGGCCCACCTGGAGCGCGTCGGAGTCGCCGATCTCCACGGCGGGGAGCGCGCCCTCGGGCTCGATGCGCAGCACGCCGATGTCGGTCTGCTTGTCGGTGCCCACCACCCGGGCCCGATAGCGCCGCTTCTGGCCCGGCACGAGCACGGTCACCTTCTCGGTCTTCTCCACCACGTGCTCGTTGGTGAGGATCACGCCGTCGCTGCGGACGATGAAGCCCGACCCGGTGACCTGCCGCCGGCGGTCGTTGCGCTTGGCGATCGCCTCGATGTGGACCACCGAGGGCGTCACCTGCTCCGAGATCTCGATGATGCGCGCCTGGAGCGCGTCGGTCGGGGGCGCGGCGGCCCCAGCGGCGCCGGGGAGGATCCAGAGACCGAGGGCGAGGGTCGTCGCCGCGCGCGGCGCGTGCCGAAGGGTGTTCATGGCCGGAGTGTACCTCCCGGTCCGCCGAGGGCGCGGCGCAGGGCGCGGGCCGCGGCGGCGGGCTCCCGGGCGCCGAGCACGGCCCCGGTGACGGCCACCCCGACCGCCCCGGCCCGGACCGCCTCGGCGGCGTTGTCGGTCTGGAGGCCGCCCTGGGCCAGCACCGGCAGGCCCGTCGCCGCCGCTGCGGTCAGCACGCCCGGCCCGAGGGCCGGGCGCTCCGGGGCCTTGGACAGGGGCGGGTGGATGGGGGCCAGATGGGCGTAGCTCGCGCCTGCCCGGGCCGCGCCGGCGACCTCGGCGACGGCGTGGCACGAGACGCCCACCCAGGCGGCGTCCCCCAGGAGCCTCCGGGCATCCATCACGTCGACGCCGTCGAAGCCCAGGTGCACGCCGTCGGCTCCCGCGGCGAGGGCCAGGTCCGTGCGGCGATTGACGAGCATCCGGGCGGCCGGCGCGCGCCGGCGGGCGCCGGCCACGAGCGCGGTCGTCCAGGCGGCCAGCGCCTCCCCGTCCCGCTGCCGGTCGCGGACCTGGATCCAGTCGACGCCCGCCTCGAGCAGGTCGAGCAGCAGCGCCAGCGGCGGACCCGCGTCGGTGACCAGGCAGAGGACGGGCCGGGGGAGGGGAGGGCCGGGGCCGGCGCTCAGAACTCGGCCAGCCCGTCGAGCGGGCTCGACGCGGTGGCGTAGAGCTTGCGCGGCATGCGTCCCGCCTCGAAGGCCAGGCGTCCGGCCTCGATGCCCAGACGCATGGCGGTCGCCATCTTCACCGGATCGCCGGCGGCGGCGATGCCGGTGTTCATCAGCACGGCGGTCGCCCCGAGCTCCATGGCCACGGCGGCGTCGCTGGCGGTGCCCACGCCGGCGTCGACGATGACCGGCACGTCCACCGTCTCGAGGATGATGCGCAGGTTGGCCGGGTTGCGGATCCCGAGCCCCGAGCCGATCGGCGCCGCCAGGGGCATCACCGCGGCGCAGCCCATCTCCGCCAGCCGCTGGCAGGCGACCGGGTCGTCGCTCACGTAGGGAAGCACCGTGAAGCCGTCGTCGACCAGGGTGCGGGCCGCCTCCAGGGTGCCCGCCACGTCCGGGAAGAGCGTGCGGTCGTCGCCGATCACCTCGAGCTTGACCAGGTCCGTCTCCAGGAGCTCCCGGGCCAGGCGGGCGGTGGTGACCGCGTCGTCGGCGGTGTAGCAGCCGGCGGTGTTCGGCAGGATGCGGAAGCCGCCGCCCCGCAGCGCTTCGTAGAGGTTCTCGCCCGGGGGCGCATCCACCTTCACCCGGCGCAGGGCCACCGTGACCATCTCGGCGCCGCTGGCCTTGGCGCAGTCCAGGTTCTGCTGGATCGAGGCGTACTTGCCGCTTCCGACGATGAGCCGCGACGCGAATGCGTGGTCGCCGAGCGCGAAGGCGGGTTCGGGCTGCACGGTCTAGCCTCCTCCGACGGCCTCGAGGATCTCCACCCGGTCGCCGGCGGCCAGCGATGTGCGCCCGTAGGCCGAGCGGGGCACGACCTCCCGATTCACCGCCACCGCGACGCGTCGCCCGGCGAGGTCGAGACGCTGCAGGAGCGCCTCGAGCCGGGTGCCCGACGGAACTCGCAGGGCCTCGCCGTTCACCTCGATCTCGAGATCCTCGGCGCTCGTGGCGGGGGCGCGAAGCTCGGGGGGTCCGGTCTCCATGACCCCTTCGAAGCTAACGGAGACCGGTTCGATACGCTCCCCGTCGGAGGGGATCCACCCTCCTTCTCGGGGGGGACCATGACCGGCGGCCGACCCTGCGAGGCCCGCATCCTGCGGTCCGCCATCCGGGACAACTTCGCCCTAGTCCGGCGCCGCGCCGCGCCCGCCGACGTCGTCGCCGTGGTCAAGGCCGACGCCTACGGCCACGGCGCCGCCCCGTTCTGCGAGACCCTGGCGGCGGCGGGCTGCCGGCGCTTCGCCGTGCTGAGCGTGGCCGAGGCGGCCGCCCTCCGCGAGGCCGGCCGCCCGGAGTGGATCCTGGTCCTGGGCGGCGTCCACGACGCCGGCGAGGCCGCCCATGCGGCGCGCCTGGGCGTCGTCCCGGTGGTCCACGGGGAGGCCTGCGTCGAGCGCCTCTCGGCGGCGGCGCGGGAGCGGGGGGCGCCGCTGCCCGTGCACGTGGAGATCGACACCGGGATGCGCCGGATGGGGGTCCGGGACGAGGCCGCCCATGCGCTCCTGCGGCGCGTGGCGGGGGCGCCCGGCCTGGTGCTCGAGGGCGTGTTCACCCACCTGGCCTGTGCCGACGAGGAGGACGCCGCGCCCACCGAGGCCCAGCTCGCGACCTTCGCCCGACGGCTCGCGGAGGTGCGGGCCGACGGCATCGAGCCCGCGCTCGTGCACGTGGCCAACTCCGCGGGCGTGCTGGCCCACCTCGGCGTCGGCCCCGGCGTGGACGCCGTCCGCGCGGGGCTCGCCCTGTACGGCGCCCCGCCGGCGCCCCACCTCGGGGAGAAGCTGCGTCCGGTCATGACCCTGGCCGCCCGGGTGGTCTCGCTGCGCGCCCTGGTTCCGGGCGAGGCGGTGGGCTACGGCGGGACCTACCGCGCCGAGCGGCCGACCCGCATCGCCACGCTGCCCCTGGGCTACGCCGACGGGGTGCCGCGTCGCGCGGGCAATCGCGGCCAGGTCTGGCTCGCGGGCCGGCGTCTGCCCATCGTCGGGCGCGTGTCCATGGACTACCTCGCGGTCGACGTCGGCGACGCTCCGGTCGAGCTCGGCGACGAGGCGGAGCTCTTCGGGGCGAACCTGCCCGTCGACGAGGCCGCAGCGGCCGTCGACACCCTTGCCTACGAGCTGCTGGTCCGCGTCGGCCCGCGGGTGCCCCGGGTCTACGTCGACGCGTGAGACGCCGTTTCGGCGGGGGCGCGCGCCCGCCTCGGCGCAGCCGCCGCGGCTTTGCTACATCCCTCTCGTTCCCGCCAACCCCCTCGCCCCCTCCTCGGCCGGGAGATCCCGAATGGATCGCGTTCGACGCGCCCTGCTTTCCGTCTTCGACAAGACCGGTCTCGTGGAGCTGGCGCGGGGCCTTCACGAGCTCGAGGTCGAGCTGGTCGCCTCTGGCGGCACGGCCGCCGCCCTGCGCGAGGCCGGCCTGCCGGTCGTCGACGTGGCCGCGCTCACCGAGAGCCCGGAGATGCTCGGCGGGCGGGTCAAGACGCTCCACCCGAAGATCCACGGCGGGATCCTGAACCGGCGCGACCTGCCGGAGGACCGCGCGGACGTGGAGGCCCAGGGCATTCGCGACCTCGATCTGGTGGTGGTGAACCTCTACCCCTTCGAGCAGACCGTGGCCCAGCCCGGGGTGACCCGCGCCGAGGCCATCGAGAAGATCGACATCGGCGGTCCGTCGATGATCCGCTCCGCCGCCAAGAACCACGCCTTCGTCGGCGTCGTGGTCGACCCCGCCGACTACGCAGCGGTGCTGGCGGAGCTGCGCGCGTCCGGCGGCCTCGCCGAGGAGACCCGGCGGCGCCTGGCGCGGGTGGCCTTCGAGCGCACCGCCGCCTACGCCGCCGCGATCAGCGCCTGGCTCGTCGGCCAGGAGCCGGGCGCGGCCGACGATCCCTTCCCGCCGCGGCTGGCCCTCGGCCTCGAGAAGGCCGCGGCGCTCCGCTACGGCGAGAACCCCCACCAGCGGGCCGCCCTCTACGGGCGCTTCCTGGAGGGCGTCGAGCCGCTCCACGGCAAGGCGCTCTCCTTCAACAACCTCGTGGACACCCAGGCGGCCCTGGCGCTCGTGCTGGAATTCGATCCCGCCGAGTCGGCCGCCGTCGCTATCCTGAAGCACAACACGCCCTGCGGCGCGGCGGTCGCCGACACGCCGCGGGAGGCCTACGAGCGCGCCTTCGCCTGCGACCCCGACTCCCCCTTCGGTGGCATCGTGGTCTGCAATCGGCCCTTCGATCTCGCGCTGGCCGAGAAGGTGGACGAGATCTTCACCGAGGTGCTGATCGCGCCGGGCTTCGAGGCGGAGGCCCTGGCGCTGCTGCGCAAGAAGAAGAACCGCCGCCTGCTGCGCTTCGAGCCGTCGGCGATCGATCGCACCGAGCTCGACTGGAAGCGGCTCTACGGCGGCGTGCTGCTCCAGGAGCCCGACGTACAGGGCGAGAACCTGCAGGCGGCGCGGGTCGCCACCCGCCGCAAGCCCAGCGAGGCCGAGCTGCGCGCCCTCGAGTTCGCCTGGCGGGTGGTCAAGCACGTGAAGAGCAACGCGGTGGTGTTCGCCGGCGACGGCCAGACCCGGGCCATCGGCGGTGGCGCCACCTCCCGGGTGGACGCGGTGCACGCGGCCCGCGAGAAGGCCGCCCGGGTGGGCGTCTCCCTGGCGGGCTCGGTGCTCGCCAGCGACGCCTTCTTCCCCTTCCCCGACGGGCTCGAGCTCGCCGTGGCCGCGGGGGCCACGGCCGTCGTGCAGCCCGGCGGCTCGAACCGCGACGCCGAGGTGGTGGAGGCCGCCGACCGTCTCGGTGTGGCCATGCTCTTCACCGGCGTGCGCCACTTCCGCCACTAGCCGTGCGGGTGCTGGTGGTCGGCTCGGGCGGGCGCGAGCACGCCCTCGTCTGGAAGATCGCGCAGAGCCCCCGCGTCGCGGCCGTGCTGGCAGCCCCGGGCAGCGACGCCATGGCCTCCCTGGCCCGCTGTCACTCAGAAGTGTTAGCCGGCGACCTGGATGCGGTGGTCGCGCTGGCCCGGCGCGAGGCCGTCGACCTGGTCGTGGTCGGTCCGGAGGATCCCCTGGCGGCCGGGCTGGTGGACCGGCTGCGCGAGGCGGGCGTGGCGGCCTTCGGCCCCACTGCCGCCGCGGCGCGCCTCGAGGGCAGCAAGGCCTTCGCCAAGGCGTTCATGGCCCGCCACGGGATTCCCACCGCCTCCCACGCTGTCTTCGAGGCCCTCGAGCCGGCCCGCGCCCACGTGCGCGCGCTCGGCGGCCCCTGCGTGGTGAAGGCCGACGGGCTGGCCGCCGGCAAGGGGGTCTTCGTCTGCGACGGGCCCGCGCCGGCGCTGGCCGCCCTGGACGAGGTCATGGGCGAGCGGCGCTTCGGGCAGGCCGGCGCCCGGGTGGTGATCGAGGAGCGGCTCGAAGGGGAGGAGGCCTCCTACTACGTCATCACCGACGGCGAGCGCCTCGTCACCCTGGCCGCGGCCCAGGACCACAAGCGGGCCCTCGACGGCGATCGCGGCGAGAACACCGGCGGCATGGGCGCCTACTCGCCCGCCCCGGTGGTCTCCGAGGCCGTCGAGAAGCGGATCCTCGAGGAGATCGTGCACCCGACGGTCCGGGGCATGGCGGTTGAGGGCACGCCGTTTGCCGGCGTGCTGTTCGTGGGGCTGATGATCGACCCCGCCGGCGTGCCCCGGGTGATCGAGTTCAACGTCCGCTTCGGCGACCCCGAGACCCAGGCGCTCGTAGTCCGCATGGAGGGCGACCTGGTGCCCGCGCTGCTCGGCGCGGCCCGGGGCGACCTGGACCCCGCCTCCGCCGGGCTCGGCTGGGGCGACGCCGCGGTGTGTGTGGTGCTGGCCTCCGAGGGCTACCCGCGCAGCTACCCGAAGGGGCTGCCCATCTCGGGCCTCGACGCCGCCGGCGGCCTGGCCGCCGACGCGGCGGGCGTGGTGGTGTTCCACGCCGGCACCCGCCGCGGGGAGCAGGGCTTCGTGACCCACGGCGGCCGGGTCCTGGGCGTGACGGCCCGGGGGACGACGGTCGCCGAGGCGCGGGCGCGCGCCTACGGGGCGGCGGACCGGATCGGCTTCGCGGGAAAGCACCAGCGCGGCGACATCGCGGCCCGGGCCCGCGGACGATGAGCGATCCGCTGGAGGCCGGGACCGGCGATCCGGTGGAGACCGCGGTGGCACAGCTGCGCGCCGGGGCGCTCGTGGCCTATCCCACGGAGACCCTCTACGGACTCGGCGTCGACGCCGGCTCCGCCCCGGCCCTGGCGCGCCTGCGCAGGTGGAAGGGGCGGGGCGAGGGCCAGCCGGTGGCGCTGCTGGTGCCCGGGGGCGACGCCCTGGAGGCGCTGGGCCTCCGGGTGGGCCCGGCGGCCCGGCGGCTCGTCGAGGCGTTCTGGCCCGGACCGCTCACCCTGGTGCTGCCCTGCACGCGGACCTGGCCGCCCGGGGTGGCGCGCGGGGACGGCGCGGTGGGCGTGCGCTGCTCTCCCCATCCCGTGGCCGCGGCGCTGGCCGCCGCCCTCGCCCACGCCGGCGTGGGCCCGGCGACGGCCACCAGCCTGAACCGCAGCGGCCGCCCTCCGGCACGATCCCGCGACCAGGCCCTGGCAGTCTGCCACGGCGGGTCCGATGCGCCCCACTTCCTCGACGTCCCGGGCGGTCCGGAGCCGTCGGGGGCGCCGAGCACCGTCGTCGACCTCACCGGGCCCGCGCCGCGCGTCCTGCGGGCGGGTGCGCTGAGCGAGGAGGACGTGGTGGAGACCGCCCGATGACCCGCATCCGCCCCTTTCGCGCCCTGCGCTACGGCCGCCCGCGTCTCGACGCGGTGCTCGTGCCGCCCTACGACGTGATCACGCCCGACGAGCGCGTGGCCTACTACGACCGCGATCCCCACAACGCCATCCGCCTGGAGCTCACCCGCGACGTGGCCGACGAGGCCGACACCGACTACGCCGACGTGGCCCGCACCGTGGCCGACTGGCAGCGGGACGGCGTCCTGGTCCGGGACCCGCAGCCGGGCCTCTACGGCCTGCGCCAGCGCTTCGAGGTCGCCGGGGGCGGGACGCTGGTGCGCGAGGGCTTCTTCGCCGAGCTCCACCTGGAGGACTACGGCGCGCGGGTGGTGCTGCCCCACGAGCGCACCCTGGCGGGTCCCAAGGCCGATCGCCTCAAGATGATCCGCGCCACCCGCGCCAACCTCTCGGTCATCTTCATGCTCTTCGAGGACCGCGAGAATCAGGTGGCGGAGGCCCTCGCCCCCGCCTTCTCGGGGCCGCCCCTGGCCCAGGGCCAGGACCCGAGCGGCGTGGACAACACGCTGGTCCGGGTGGTCGATCCCGAGGCGGTGGCGGCGGTCGAGGGCGCGCTCTCGGAGCGCCCCGTGGTGATCGCCGACGGCCACCACCGCTACGAGACGGCCCTCGCCTACCGCGACGAGTGTCGCGCCGAGGGCGCCGGGGCCGAGGCGCCCTCGGAGTGGGCGCTCGTCTACTTCGCCAACGCCTTCGCGCCCGGGAGCCTGCTGCTGCCCATCCACCGGGTGATCCTCAAGGGCTCGGCCCCGACGGCCGAGGCCTGGCGCGGCCGCCTCCCGGGCTGGGAGATGCGCGAGCTCGCCCTCCGCAGCGCGGACGACCTGCCCGCGCTGCTCGCGGAGCACCTCACGCCCCTGGCCGACCGCCACGCCTTCGCCGCCGACGACGGCCAGGGGGTGCTCCGGGTCTTCTGGCGGGCGCGGGACGAGGAGCTGACGATCCGGGCGATCCACCGGGAGGTGGTCGAGGGGGTGTTCGGCCTCGACGAGGAGGCGGTGCGCCAGGGCGCCGTCGCCTACCCGAAGACCGCCATCCGGGCGGGGCAGGAGGTGCGGGCGGGCCGCGGGGTGGCCGCGCTCTACCTCAACCCGCTCACGCCCGACGACGTCTTCCGCGTCACCGGCGCCGGCGAGATCCTGCCCCAGAAGTCGACCTTCTTTCAGCCGAAGCTGCCGACGGGGCTGGTCTTCCGCCGGCTGGACCCGTGAGCCCGCGGCGCCGCACCCGGCCCCGGTCCCTCGAGGAGATGATTCCCCGGGTGCTGGACGACCTGGGCCTGGACCGGGCGCGGGCGCTGATGGCGCTGGCCGAGGTCTGGGAGCGGGTGGTGGGACCCGAGGCCGCCGCCCACTGTCGGCCCGCCGCCCTGCGCGGCGACGTCCTCGAGGTGGAGGTGGACGCCCCCGCCTGGGGCCACGCGCTCCAGCTCCGCACACCGGCGCTGCTGGCGGCGCTGGAGCGGGAGCTCGGCGAGGCCGCGCCCGCCGATCTCTGGATGCGGGTCGGCTAGACTGCGCGCCATGGCCGGAGACGACCAGCCCGCCGCGCCGCGCGTCTGCGACTTCTGCGGTGAGCCCGCGGAGCGCGTGCGCCGGGTGGCGCTCGACGGCGACTACGATCGGCTGCGCAAGCCCCACCGGGAGCGCTACGCCTGTCCGACCTGCTCCGAGGCCAAGGAGCGGCAGCGCCGCGCCGCCGATCCGGCACGCGTCGACGGTTGACCCCCGACGCGTCGACGGTTGACCCCCCGACGCGACTTTCCTACCGTCCGCAGCCACTTCAACGCAGGACAGTTACGCGATGGTGAAGATCCGTCTGCTCCGCGCGGGAGCCAAGAGGCGCCCGTTCTACCACGTCGTTGCGATCGACGAGCGCCGCCAGCGCGACGGTCGGCCCCTGGAGTTCCTCGGGACCTACGAGCCCAAATCCGATCCCATCCAGGTCAACCTCAAGCTCGACCGCGTGGACCACTGGGTGGGCCGCGGCGCCCGGCTCTCGCCCACCGCGGCCGCCCTGGCCAACCGGGCCCGCCGGGCCCGGGCCGCGGCGCCGGCCGAGCCGGCCCCGTCGGCCGAGCCGGCCGCCGGCGGCGCGGAGGCCTGAGCCGATGGCACAGGAGACCGGCGGGGTCGCACTCGTGGAGTTTGTCGCTCGTTCGATCGTGACGGAGCCCGACGCGGTGAAGGTCCGGGTCGAGGAGGGCGGCGACGTGCTCGAGCTGGAGACGGCGCCGGGCGATCGCGGGCGGGTCATCGGCCGTCAGGGACGGGTGGCCAAGGCCATGCGCGCCCTGCTGGCGGCGGCTCGAGAGGGCGGCGAGGCCCGTCTGGAGATCGTCGATTGAGGCGGCACGGCGTCCTCTGAGCGACCGCACCGGGTCGTGCTGGGCCGCGTCGCGGGGGCCCACGGCCGGCAGGGTGAGCTTCGGGTCCAGGTTCTCGGCGATGCCCCCGACCACCTGATGGCTCTGCGCCAGGTCTGGCTGGGCGCCGGACCCGACGACAACGCCGCGCGACCCGTCGAGGTGACCGGCGTGGCCGCCGGGCGCCCCGGCGAGCTGCGCATGGGGCTGGCCGGGATCTCCGACCGGGAGTCGGCCCTGGCCCTGGGCGGGCTGCTGGTGCTGGGAGATGCGGCTGCGCTCCCGCCGCTGCCGACGGGCGAGCACTACTGGTACGAGCTCGTCGGCTGTCGGGTCGAGGGAGACGACGGCACCCGGGTGGGTCGGGTGCGGGAGATCTGGGAGACGGGCGCCCACGACGTCCTGGTGGTCGAGGGCGAGGACGGGCGCACGCGGCTTCTGCCCACGGCGGAGCCGCTGCTCGAGGAGGTGGACGTCGCGGGGCGGCGAATCGTCATTCGGGTGATCCCGGGGCTCCTGGATCCGGCCTGATCCGGTGCGGATCGACGTCGTCAGCATCTTCCCCGGGCTCTTCGAGGCCTTCGCCCGCACCGCGCACATCGGCATCGCCCGGGAGCGCGGCCAGCTCGAGCTGGCCGTGCACGACCTGCGGGCCTGGACCCGCGACCGGCACCGGACGGTGGACGACGAGCCCTACGGTGGGGGCCCCGGCATGGTGATGAAGCCGGAGCCTCTGGTGGAGGCGATCGAGTCGCTGGCGGGCCCGAAGGGTCCGGAGCGGCGCGCCTGGGTGGTGCTGCTGGCCCCCCAGGGGAGGCGACTGGATCAGGGCCGGCTGGTGGAGCTGGTCGCGCGGCCCCACCTGGTGCTGGTCTGCGGGCGCTACGAGGGCGTCGACCAGCGGGTGGTCGACCTGGCCGTGGACGAGGAGATCTCGCTCGGCGACTTCGTCCTCTCCGGAGGCGAGGTCCCGGCGATGGCGCTGATGGAGGGCGTGGTCCGGCTGCTGCCGGGGGTGCTCGGGAACCCGGAATCGGCCCGGACCGAGTCGTTTGTGGCGGGCTTGCTGGAGGGACCGCAGTACACTCGGCCCGCCGAGTATCGAGGCCATGCGGTGCCCGAGGTGCTCCGGTCGGGAGACCACCAGGCCGTGGCCCGCTGGCGAGAAGCCCGGGCCCGGGAGCGCACCCAGGCGCGCCGGCCCGACCTGAGCCGAGCCGATTTGAGCCGAACCGATCCCGCGGAGCCGGGCGGAACGGCGCGAGGAGACGAGGAGCGATGAATCGCAACCAGCTCGACGTTCTGGAGCGGCAGAGCCTGCGCCGGGACCTTCCGCCGTTCCGCCCCGGGGACACGGTGCGGGTGCACGCCAAGATCCGCGAGGGCGAGAAGGAACGCATCCAGGTGTTCGAAGGCGTCGTGATCCGACGCCGGGGCGGCGGCGCCTCCGCCAGCTTCACGGTGCGCAAGATCTCCTACGGCGTCGGCGTGGAGCGGGTGTTCCCGATCGAGTCGCCCGTGGTCCAGAAGGTGGAGATCAAGAGCCGCGGTCACGTGCGTCGCGCGCGCCTCTACTACCTGCGCGGTCTGCGGGGCAAGGCCGCGCGGCTCCGCTCCAAGCTGCGCGACGTCTCCGGCCTGATCTCCGAGGAGGAGGCGGAGGCCCTGGCTCGGGCCGAGGCCGGCGAGGACGTCGCGGCCGAGCCGGAGGCGGCCGCCGAGGCGCAGGGCGGCGAGACCGCCGAGGCAACGGAAGAGGAGGAGGGCCAGGCGCCCGCGTGATCCTCGAGGGTGTCCACATCGAGGGGGTCGGCCCCTTCGCGCACCCCCGGCAGATCGCCCTGGGGCCCGGCACCGTCATCCTCCGGGGCGACAACGAGAGCGGCAAGTCGACCCTCCTGGACCTGGTCGCGCTGCTCCTCGATCCCGATCCCGAGCTGGAGATCGCGCCCTTCCTCCGCACCAATCCCTCCCCCCAGCGCTCGCACGCGCTCCTCGAGCTGCGCGACGCCGACGGCCGCGTTCGCATCACCGCCGACTTCGACGCCCGGGAGCTGTGGCTGCAGGAGGGGGACGGCCCGGTGCTCGAAGGTCCCCCCGAGGCGGTCTGCGAGGCGCTCCGCCGGCGCCTGCGCCTGCCCGCGCGCGGCTCCTACGAGCGCCTGTTCACTCTCTCCTCGGAGCGCCTCGGTCCCATGACCCGGGGCGGGCGCCTGGGCGACGCCCAGCGGGTGCTCGAGGCCAAGGCCGGCGGCCGCAGCGTCCGCGAGGCCCGGGCCCAGGTCGACGCCCTGGCCGCCAAGCTGGCCTGGGTGCGCGAGCGCGAGGTCCAGCACGGTCTGCGCGAGTCCGAGCGCGAGCGCCTGGAGGAGATCGAGGCCGGTCTGCGCGCGAGCCGCGAGGCGCAGGAGGAGCTGGAGCGCGTCGAGAAGGAGCTGGCGCGCTCCCAGCCCCTGGCCCAGGCGCCTGCGGACCTGGATGCGCGGCTGGCGGACTTCCGGCGCCTGGACGAGGAGCTGCGCGAGGGCCACGCCACGCTCGAGCGCAGCCAGTCCGACTTCGACGCCCGCGAGGCCGTCCTGCGGACGCCCTCCCTGCAGCGCCGCGCGCTCTTCGGCGGCGGCGCCGCCCTGGTGGCGGGGGGCGTGGCCCTCTGGTGGCTCTCCTCCCTGCTCGCGCCTCCGGTGATCGGTCTCGGCGTGGCGGTGCTCGTCGCGGCGGGGGTGTCCGCGCTGCGCCTGCGCCTCGCCCGGGCCGTCCTCTCGGACGAGCGCTCGGAGGCGCAGGATCGCCTGCGGATGCTGCGCCATCGCTTCGAGCTGGAGACCGTGGCCGTGCGCAGCCTGGCCACGGCCCTCGGCCTCCGGTCGCCCGACGAGCTGCCCGAGGCCGTGGCCCGCTACCGGGAGCTCGCGTCGCGGCAGGAGGAGACCGTGCGGGAGGTCGCCGAGCTCGGCACGCCCGCGGAGCTCGAGAGCGAGATGCGCACGGTGCGCGCCCGCCTGGCGGCCATCCCGGAGCCCGTGCCGGAGGCCGTCGAGGAGGATTCGGCCTCCCTGCGCGTGCGTCTGGAGGCCGCCGAGCGCGAGCTGCGCCTGGCCGAGCGGGCGGCCCAGGACGCCGCGGCGCGGGCGGCGGCCGACGAGGTCGCCCCGAGCGCCTGGCTGGTGGAAGGGCTGGTGCGGGCCGCGTGCGCCTTCCGCGGCGGGGATCCGGCCGGCGTCTGGGCCGATGCGGAGGAGCTGGCCGGCGCCTACCTGCGCGCCCTGACCGGACGCCGCTACCTGGCAGTGCGTCGCAAGGGAGACGCGCGCTACCTCCTCGAGCGCGAGGGCGCCGCGCCCCTGCCCGTGGAGGACGCCACGGGCGCCGCCGCCGAGGCCTTCAACTGGGCCATCCAGTTCGCCCTGGTGGAGCGGGTGGCGCCCGCGCACCCCCTCCCGCTGCTCCTCGACGACCCCTTCGTGCGTCTCGACGCCCAGCGGCGTCGGGGTGCCGCGCGCTGTCTCCGCCGGCTCGGCGCGGTCACCCAGGTGATCCTCGCCACCCACGAGACGCTCTTCGATCAGATCGCCGACCGCGTCGTCACGCTCTAGCCGGCGTCGAAGGCGGCCTCGATGTGGCGCAGGCGCCAGTCGCCGCGGGCGTCGCGCTCGTAGGTGACCACGTCGAAGCGCACCCGGCGCGCCCGCGGCGCGTGGCTGCGGAGCCAGGCCGCCGCGCCCTGCACCAGCCGGCGTTGCTTGCGGGCGTCGACCGCCGCCACCGCGCCGCCGAAGCGGCGAACCCGGCGCGCCTTCACCTCGACGAAGACCACCACGGCGCCGCGCTGCACCACCAGGTCCAGCTCGACGCCGCCCGCGCGCGGGTTGCGGTCGAGGATCCGGTAGCCGCGGCGGCGCAGCCAGTCGGCGGCGCGCGCCTCGCCCTCGGCGCCGAGGGCGCGACGCCCGTCCACGGGCTCTCGATCCGGACTCATGTCGGGGGGCTCCCCGGGACCGGGGCATCCCGAGCGTAGCGCAGGCCCGGCGCGGCCCGGCGGGTCGAGGGGGGCCGCGGTACCGTCCGGAGTCCCCATGGGCACGCTGTACCTGGTCGCCACCCCGATCGGAAACCTCGAGGACGTCACGCTCCGGGCGCTCCGCGTGCTCCGGGACGCCGCCGCGATCTTCGCGGAGGACACGCGCCGCACCCGGGTGCTGCTCGACCGCCACGGGATCTCTGCGCGCCTGCAGGCGCTGCACGCCCACAACGAGGCGGCCCGGGTCGCCGCGGTCTGCGAGGCCCTCGCCGCCGGCGACGTGGCCCTGGTCTCCGACGCCGGAACCCCCCTGGTCTCCGACCCCGGCGAGCGACTCGTGGGCGCGGTCCTTGCCGAAGGACACGAAGTAGTGTCTATCCCGGGCGCCTCGGCGGCGCTCGCGGCGCTCACGGTCTCGGGGCTCCCCCCGCTGCCCGCCAGCGTGATCGGCTTCCTGCCCCGCAAGCAGGGAGAGCGGCGCGCCCTGCTCGAGCGCCTGCGGGAGCGGGAGGACACGCTGGTGTTCTTCGAGTCGCCCCGCCGCCTGGCGGCCACCCTGGCCGAGCTCCAGGCGCGGCTCGGCGACCGCGAGGCCTGCGTGGCCCGCGAGCTGACCAAGCTCCACGAGGAGGCCGTCCGCGGTCCGCTCTCCGCCCTCGCGGACCGCTTCCGGGACGGCGCGCGCGGCGAGGTCACCCTGGTGGTGGCGGGGGCGCCGCCGCCGGCGCCGGTGCCCTGGGAGGCGCTGGAGGAGCGGATCCGTGCGCTCCTGCGCGAGGGCCGCACGCCCCGGGAGATCGCGGCCTCCCTGGCCCCCGAGGCGCACCTGCCGCGACGCGATCTCTACGCGCGGGCCGTGGCCGTGCGCGAGGCCGGCAACGGGTCGTGATGCCGGCTCGCGTCGGCACCTGGCTGCGCACGGCGCGCCACCTGCGTCCCCGCCAGCTCGCGGCCCAGGTCGGGCACGCCCTGCGGCGGCCGGCCGCCGCGCCGGTGCCCCTCGTCGGGGGGGCGCCGCGGGGGGCGGGGGGGAACGCGCCCGGGCCCCGCCAGGCGGGGGCGGGC